>NZ_NXLQ01000004.1 GCF_003364195.1 Helicobacter didelphidarum
TATAATATATCTACGAAATTGATTCAGCAAGTTCTTTACTTGTTTTTAAATCTATCTTCCCACTACCAAGCACTGGTATCTTCTCCACAAAATAATATTCGCTTGGTTTCTTGAGGGGAATAATATCAGATTTCTTGATAATATCAATGAGTTGCTCGCCTTTGTGAATATCGCTTGATTCGACTTGTTGTTCGTGAGGATTCGTCGTATTGTAAAGAGATTCTAAAGTTTTTGGAATCTCAATCAAAAGCACGACTTTTTCACCCTTTTTACTATCATCTAAGGCAACTGCACATATTTTTACCTCGTTTGAAATCTCTTTATGTTTAAAGACTTTTGCAATTTCTTCTTCTATGCTTGAGAGGCTAATCATTTCTCCTCCAATTTTAGCAAATCGTGAGTATCTATCTGTAATATGCAAAAATCCATCGGTATCAAGATACCCCTTATCCCCACTTTTATACCAACGAATACCATGAAGTTCTACAATGACTTCATTTGTTTTTTCAACATCATTGAGATAACCTACCATGATTTGGTGACCACCAATAAGTATTAGCCCCTGCTCTCCTGTTGGTAGCTCTTCTAATGTCTCATAATCTACAATGCGGACTGCTGTTCCAGGTAGTGGCATTCCTACACTACCAAGTTTGCTTGCCTTATGGATTTGCCAATAGGTCGCATCAAATTCATCAGGGAGATTTACACTTGCCACAGGGGTTGTCTCTGTCGCTCCATAGCCCTCATAGATTGTTTTATTAAATTTCATTGTAAAGTTTTCACGAACTTCGTTTTTAAGCTTTTCTGCACCAGCAACTGTAATTCTGATACTATCAAACATCACTCTATCAATTTTTGGATTTCGTGCATAGATTCCAAGAAGTGTTGAAGTTGCACACATAATAGTTACTTTATTGAGTGCAATGGCTTTTGCTACTGCAATAGAATCTGTGGGATCAGGACAAGTAACTGCAAGCATATTTTCAATCAAAGGCATAAAAGTTGTAACGGTCAAGCCAAACGCATGAAATGGTGGTAATGATGAAAGGATACAATCATCATTTTTTGCATGAATCACATCTGCAATTTGGGCTATATTGCTCATAATATTAATATGACTTAGCATAACGCCTTTTGGTTTGCCCTCACTCCCACTGCTAAAGAGTATCGCACATACCGAATGGATATTACTTTCTTTTGCAAAAAGTAATTTCAAAAGCCATGTCGGTGCAATACTTACAAATAGAAGGTTGGCAATAAAAATAGCTTTTTGTTTTTTAATATCTTCTACAATATCCTCCATGTAATGCAGTGTAACATTGCTAAAGTCAAATTCTATCCCCTTATTTTTAAGTTTTTCTAAAAACTGCCTTGAAGTATAAATATGACTAATATGTGCGGCTTGTATAGCTGATTGAATCGCATTCTCCCCTGCTGTAAAATTGAGATTTACAACAATTTTCCCAGATATAATTGTAGAAAAATTACAAATTATTCCCGCCAATGAAGCAGGTAACATTACCCCAATACAATCATTTGGCAAAGAACAAGGATTGGTTTTTTTAGGTAAAGATTGAAAACTCAATTCTTTCATATCCTGGCTAAGCATAACGCAAAGGGTTAAAAGTCTGCGATAAGACATACCCCCAGATTGCATATCTACTACGGCTATTTCACCACCACCTCGTTTGCAAGATTCTATAAAGCTCCCTGCGAGTGTAGAGAAATTTTGACATTGATGTTCCCATGCCTTGAAGCTCATTTCAAAGACTTTTGCTTTAATTTTATCTTTAGAGGTATGTAAGTCTATGGGACCACCAAAAGCAATGCTTACATTTCGTTTTGTAAAGCTTTTTTTGCGTTCTCTGAATTGTTCATTGCTTCTGCTAAAAATACTTCCCCACATACCACGAATATAAAATGGTAAAATAACGGCTTTATCTGTCTCAACACCTCGTGCTATTTTTTCAAAGCCACCTTTAAACTCATTTAAATGCCCATGTCGGCTAAT
This sequence comes from Helicobacter didelphidarum, assembly GCF_003364195.1. GTDB lineage: Bacteria > Campylobacterota > Campylobacteria > Campylobacterales > Helicobacteraceae > Helicobacter_A > Helicobacter_A didelphidarum. Next base: position 2,012 of record NZ_NXLQ01000004.1, read on the forward strand.
TACACCTTCAGGAAAAAGGCAAACTATATCGCCATTTGTTAGCCTTTGCTGAATCTGCTCTATTGCACCGCGACTAGCGAGAGTCGAAACAGGTATTACAGCAAAAAAATCGAGAAAGAATTTAATATACCAACGAGAATAAATACTTTTTTCCATGACAAAATAGACTTTTTTGGGTAATGCCATTTGCACGATTGCCCAATCAATAAATGAAATATGATTCCCTAAAAGCAAAACACCACCATCTTGTGGGATATTATTAAAACCTTCAACATTTAGGCGATAACGTTGTAAAATTGCTATATTCACAAGAATCCTTACAAGTGAAAAAGGCATAATTTTTATCGTATAAATCATCGCAAAAAAACTTAGTATGGCACTTAGGTAAAAAAGCCATTCAACAGGTAAATCTTGCATGCCAAAAAGTGTTGCAACACAAAGAGATAGAAGCATTCCTATATTCTGAATAAAATTATTCCCAGCAAGTGTTACCCCTAATTCCTTATCATTTGTATAAAATTGCATAAGAGCATTAAGAGGAACAATATAGAGAGCACCTCCTAGACCAAAGAGAAAAAATAAGATTCCAATACTTAATAATGAATGAAATACACCAAAAAATAGTAGGACAAGAAACATAATACATGCACCAAGCGGAATCAAGCCAGTTTCAATATAATTTTTAGAACACCGCCCAGCAATAACTGAACCAACAATAATACCTAAACCAGAACATGCTATAACAGCATTGACTAAGGTTGTATCACTAACATAAAGGATGTTTTTTGCATAAACAGGAAATACATCTGTAATAAGTTGTGCTATCGTCCAAAATACTGCAATAAAAAGCACGGAAAGATAAACCATTCTATGTTTTTTAATCACTTTGAGATTATTTTTTAATAATTCTCCTCGTATATATTTAGCTTTATCAAATACAATGTTGTTGATATTATGCAATGTTGGTAATCGAAAACTTAGAATAAACTCTAAAAATGCAAATACACAAAGCAAAATTGCAAGAAAAGACATTTGTTGTATAATAGAATCTGGATTAGTTATCCCATCTGTGTAGATTCTCTCAAAGAGTGCAGAAAAGAATATTGTTCCCCCAAGCATAGCAACAATTGCCACTGCCTGCACTACACCATTCCCCCAAGTAAGATTCTCTTTTCCTACAAGCTCTTTAATATAGCCATATTTTGCTGGTGAATAAATTGCTGCTTGCATACCTAAAAGCAAAGTCATATAAAATGCACCCCAAAAGAATCCAATAAGATAAAAAAGTAGAACAATACCAAGCAAAATAAGGTTAATTAATGCCCCAATTTTTAAAATGGTATTTTTAGGATATTTATCGCTAAGAAATCCAGATGGTGAAAATAACAAAATGAAAGGTAAAATAATGAGAATATTTGCGACAGAATTGTAAATAAGGTGATGACTTTGTTCAAAAGATTTATAGATGATATTTAACATAAGAATCTTATGTCCCAAGTCGATAAAGGCATTAATAAAAGTTACAATAATAAATGGAGTAAAGCCTTTGATTTGATAAATCTTATTCATAGAATATCCTAATTTTATAATATAGTTGCTCTTTTTAGAGCTTTTTTAAATTATAACAAAATAAAATTACAATCAGACTGTCTTGTATAATTTTTTGCTATTAAGATTGCTATCATATCGGTATATAGAATCTAAAATCATAAATATATCATAACCTATACATGATAAAAAATCAAATGAAAAATTACTATGATAGTATCATATATAATATTTATTAGAATATTATATATTCTCTCATTGGCTCAAGTTCATGGAATCTTTTTAACACTTCCGGTAATCATAAAACCAGAAAACTCTCTATTTTCTCTCGATCCGACAGAGATTTGCAATCTTTTCTAAAGAATGAGAATAAATGAGTTTTAGAAAAAAAATTGTTTTATGGAACATAAATAGGTTAGTTTATTCAATGCCAAATTCTTTTTCAACATTGAGTTTGCTTACAAATTCATATCCGAGCAATGAAGTTTTATGGCAGTGCAACATAAGACGTTTTGATGCTATGGAATCATTTCCATAGAGAATATCACCAATAATAGGGTGCTTTATACTTGCTAAATGTATACGTATTTGATGAGTTCTCCCTGTTGGAATATCGATTTGGACAAATGTATTGCCATTAAGAATACGCAATGGCTGAACAATGCTAAGTGCATCTTTTCCCGTTGTTGCAATATAGCTTGTTGCATGTGTATTTTTATCTGTATTAATTCTTTTATTTATTTTTATTTCATCATGAATTTTTCCACTCACCAATGCAAGATAAATTTTATGAACTTTCCTTTGTTTAAACTCCGAAATTGCCCTTTTTCGCACTTCCTTATTTTTTGCGAGTAAAATAATCCCGCTTGTGTCTCTATCCAATCTATTAATAAGTTTATATGGACTATATTGTTGTTCCAAGCTATAACTTTCAATACCTACCCCTTTATCAAGTATTAACAAGTCCTCATTCTCAAAAATTGTATTCAATAGCGGTTGCATAACTTCAAATTTTGTATTATTTGGAAGAATAATCCGCCCAATTTTAATGCGCACTCCTTTTGCACTGACCATTCCACTATCAATAAGATTCTTTGCCTTATTAATAGAAATATTTTCTTGTTTTGCAAGAAGATTATATGCCTTCTCCCCAACTGATTGTGTATTATTCTTATCAAGATTACCACGATCTTTAATATCGCATTTGTTCGATATGATTTTTTTACTTATTTGTTTATTGGAATATTTTGTTACGTGTTGAGTATTGTGTTTATTGTCATTCTGCACTACCGTATTTTGTTTAAAATCCTTTTTTTGTGTATTATTACTATTCTTTTTGCTTATTTTACCTTTTTGTTGTTTTGTTGCCTGATAAGAATTACTATTTGTTTTGTAATATATCTTATTTTTTTGAAAAGATCCTGTTTTCATAATAACATCCCATTGAGATTTCAATAATAAAGAATTTTTATTATTAATACATAATAAAATTAGAATTTATAAATATTAATAATAAAAGGTTTTGTTATTTTTAAATCCAAATTGATAAAAAAGTAATTTATTGGAATTGTAATCTCAAGTCTATATTTATATAAAAGAATAATGCATCTTTTACTTTTAATCCTTGAAACTATAAAAGGCTTTCATAGATTTTTTGTATCATTGTGGAAAATTACTCGTTATACACTCTTTATATAACAAGTATGGTTTTAAAAAATAATCAATAAACCAAGTTTATTCTTATTTCATTTGGGCTGCAACCTCTGTTGCAAAATCATCTGCTTTTTTCTCAATTCCTTCGCCTAATTCAAAATTTTTGAAAGATACAATATTAATGGTATCTTTTAGTTCTTTAGCCTTTGCATTAATAACTTGTTCCACACTTTTTTTATCATCAAGCGTATAAAATTGCCCTAATAATGTTAACCGTTGATCAAGAATTGTATTATCTTGAATGAATCTCTCAAGCTGCCCGGGTAAAATCTTATCCCAAATTTTTTCTGGTTTTCCCTCTTTTTTAAGTTTTTCTTTCAGTTCTTCTTCTGTATTTTTTAATACAGAATCATTTAATTCTAATCGACTAACATATTCAGGAATCCTATGCAAAGGCTTCCCAAGTCTTGCTAATTCTTCATTTTCCTTTTCTAGCTCTGCAATAATTGCCACCCGTTCTTTTGTCACAAACTCACTATCAAGTTCTTTATAAGAAATTACTTTTGGCTTCATTGAAGCGACTTGCATACTAAGATATTTTACCAATTCTTGTAATTTATTGCGATTATTGGAATCTTTAGATTCCAATACAACAATAGCACCAATTTTTTTATTATGATGGAGGTAACCATTTATGATTTGGTTTGGAGTGCAAGTGATTGTAATAATACGTCGAATAACAATGTTTTCTCCAATAGTTGCAATTTTTTGTTTTAAATACTCTTCAAAAGTTGTATTGTTAATATGAAGCTCCATTAATTGCTTAGTATCACTAAGATTATGATCAAAGCCGATATTAACAACATTTGTTACAAGCTCTTGAAAAGCCTCGTTCTTTGCAACAAAATCTGTTTCAGAATTTACCTCTACAAGAGTCGCTCGTGTAAAATCATCTGAAACTTTCATTGCAATAACACCTTCAGCAGCTATTCTATCAGCTTTTTTTGCAGCTTTATTTAAACCTTTTTGTCGTAAATATTCAATAGCCTTATCAATATTCCCCGAACATTCTTTAAGTGCATTTTTACACTCCATAATCCCAGCATCTGTCTTATCTCGTAATTGCTTAACAAGTTTAGCCGAAATTTCTTGTACAACATCTTTTGTTTCATCTCTCATAATATATCCTTAAATAAGTCTTAATTGCATATCACTTTAATATTCCCTTTATTATCAAAAATGATTGTATGAACTCTAAAGAAATATTTTAATTTCATATCAACCACTTAGATAGTTTTGGGTATTTAATTTTATAAAAATTTCATTATTTATTATTCTTTTACAATAGATTGCTCAAAGTTTTTGTCTTTTATTTCATTTAGCAATTCCTGCTTCTCTTCCTCTGTTGCTAAAGCTGCATTTGCTGACACATACTCTGCCCTTTGATCACCTTCAACGCCATTCATCTCGCGTCCCTCAACTATCGCATCACTAATTTCTTTACAAAAAAGCTGTATTGAGCGAATTGCATCATCATTGCCAGGTATCGGATAATCAATAAGGTCAGGATCACAATTTGTATCAAGTGGCGCTACAACAGGTATGCCGAGTCTTCTCGCTTCACCTACGGCAATTTTTTCCTTAAGGGTGTCAATTATAAAAAGCATATCTGGAGCTTTTTTAAGATGACGCACACCACCAAGATATTTATTGAGCTTTTCTTTTTTACGCATAAGCATAAGTTTTTCTTTCTTTGTGAGCAAATCAATTTGCCCACTAGATTCCATTTCTTCAATAACTTCTAATTTATGCACAGATTTTTTTATTGTGCTAAAATTTGTAAGCATACCTCCAAGCCAACGATAATTTACATAAGGTGCACCCACTTTTTCTGCATATTCTTTAAGCGTTTCGCTTGCTTGTTTCTTTGTGCCAACAAACATAATTACCTTACCTTCGCTTGTGGCATCTCGCACAACATTATAGGTATAACGAAAATACCGCAAAGTTTTTTGTAAATCTATAATATGAATATTTTTACGAACACCAAAAATAAATTTTTTCATTTTTGGATTCCAACGCCTTGTTTGATGTCCAAAATGAACACCGCATTCTAATAAATCTTTCATAGTAACCATGAAATTCTCCTAACAAATAAAATAATGATTTGTGAATTGGTTTAGCCACCATGCTCCTTAACTTATTTATCATAAGCAACCAATTTTATAGGATTAGCATGTGAGTTTTTTCACAAAAAAAGAATTATACAATAATTTTATAAATTTTATGAGAATCTTTTTTTTTAAAGAGATTTTTCTATAAAAATACAAAACATTATATTCATTTTTTATTATTATAAATACCTATAATTATTCCAGAAATAGAGAATCTCATTGCAAACTCTTTTGATATGTTTGAATATTGAATTCGTTAAATAACCAGCTTATAAGGTAATCTCACGCATATCCCCAAACTCTAAAAATTCCTGAAATACAAGTGCAATCAAGCCTGTGCGATTCATTCGGAGGTGTTCATCATCGGTATGAATAAGCACATTATCAAACACCCTATTAAGCTTCTCTTCTAACTTAAAGAGATTCTGTATTCTTGCTAAAAAAGTTTCAGAATCTGTGTCTCTTTTAAGTTCATTTTTTATACTTTCTTGATAAGTAAGCAAGCTCTCATAAAGATGTTGTTCCGTTTCTTCAAATAATGTAGTATCGATAATGTATGTATTATCTATTTTATTGGTTTTTAAAATATTTGCAACCCGTTTAAATGTGCCTATTGCGGATTTAATATCCACGCCATCAAAATAACATGCAAGAGCTAAAATCTTATCAAAACTTGTCTTAATACCAAAATCACGCAAAAGCACACACCGCACAATACTTGGATTAATATTCGCAAAAACACCATAAATACGTTCAGTAATAAAACTATACAATACTTCTTGTTGAAAGCTATTATAACCGACTGTTGAAAGTTCGCAAACTTCACGAACACTTATATCAAAGTCAAATTGATGGCAGATTCTAAGGAAAGCACTTGCTTGCCGACGCAATGCAAAGGGATCTTTTGAGCCAGTTGGAATCTTATTAAGGCTAAAAAGTGTGAAAATACTATCAGCTTTAATCGCAAGATTCACAATTGCACTTATCCGTCTGCTTGGCAATGAAGAATCTATTCCATGTGGTAAATATTGTTCTAAAACAGCACAACAAATTTCAGAATCTTTTTGCAAATCTTTTGCAAAATATGAACCCATAACACCTTGTAATTCCGGAAATTCACCAACGCTTTGAGAAAGTAAATCATTTTTTGCAATTTGGAGAGATTGTAGAACAAGTTCTTTTTCTTGTTCCTGGATAATAAGTCTTTCATCAACAACTTTTGTGCGTTTTGCTACGATATTTAAGAGATCAATAAGATTGTGTGCGAGTTTAGTTTCTCGCTTCACTTTATCATGAAGATTCCCAGCACCATTCATAAAAATAATTGTATTAAGGTCACCAAAACTCATTTTTGATTTTAAATCATTAAGATAGAAAAACTCTGCATCTTGAAGCCTTGCTCGTAAGACCTTTTCATTTCCTCTTACAATTAAAGAGAAATCGGCATGAAAAGCGTTACTTACAACAATGAAACCATGAAAAAGTTTAGAATCTTTATAAAGTGCAAAGTATCTTTGATTTTCTTTCATAGAGGTAATAATCATTTCTTTGGGAATACTAAGAAACCTTTTATCAAATTGTCCAAATAATGCTGTCGGATATTCTGTGATGGCAACAATCTCATTAAGTAAATCAATATCACTTTCAACTTGAACATCATGTTTTTTTTCAATTTCTCTAATTTGTGCAAGAATCTTTTGCCTTCGTTCCTCTTGATTTAAAATTATCCCATTATCAGATAAAAAATCAAGATATTCTTGCACACTATTAATGGGAGATGTAACCCCTATTGTAGAATTTGGATATGAGTTATATGTTGGATTTGTTGTGTGTGATTGTTGTGTGTGAGATTTTGGAATAGCCTGTCTATGTGCAACAATAATATTATTTGCTTGTATATTATACGCATTACATACAATAAATTCAGAATCAAGCAAAATACAAATATTTCGTATTGGACGAATAAAACTTTGCTTACAATTTGCCCAACGCATACTTTTACCAAAATTTAAACTTTCAAGCCATTGTTTTACCATATCTGCTAGAATCTCTTTGGATTGTTTCCCCTTAACACACTTTTCATAAAATAATACCTCCTTACCATCTTTTTTTGTATGTTTAACTTCGGCTTCTGTAATATTATTTTTGGCTAAAAAACTCTGCATAGCTTTTGAGGGTGTTTTATCTGCATTGTAAGCCATAGAAAGTGGTGCGCCATAACTTTGCATCATTACATCTGCTTGTTGCAATGGAAAATTTTTATGAATAAGCACCAATCTTCTTGGAGTATAAAAAAAATCAAATGGAGACTCCAGTGAGTATTGCATAAGAATCTTTTTCCAATTTTCCTGTATTTCAGGAATAACTTTAAGAAGTGGTAATGCTGGTAATTCTTCTGTAAAAACTTCAATTAATAATTCCGCCATTTTTTAGTTTCCCTTTTTTAATTATAATTTCATAATTTTAGCAAATAAAAGTCCAAAAAGGTTTTTAAAATGCAAAGAATATTATATGCACTCTTTATTCTTGTATTTTTTCCATCACAATTTCTATGTTTTGCACAAAATACAAATGGGATAAAAATCAAGGGAACATGTATAGCTTTACAAGATTTTACAACAGAACAGCAAGAAATTTTACTCTATGCCTATTATTATGGAAAAGAATATAACTTTGGATACTTAATGGCAGCAATCGCATGGAAAGAGTCGTGTGCAGGAGAATATCTTATTAATTTTTCAGATCCTTCTGCGGGAGTCTATCATGCCCATATTCCGAGTGTGATTAAAAAATACACAAGTTATAAAGATTCACCATTTATTCGTAATGTCGTTGGACAAATGCTTGTAACAGATATACAACTTGCCTCATCAATCGCACTCGATAATTTGCGTTATTGGGCTAAGGTGCATAACAACAATATGAAAAATGTTGTAAAATCCTATAATAAAGGCTTTGCATGGAAAAGCTCTAGTCAAACCAATCGTCAAGCACAAAACTATTACCTTGATATTGAACGAAAAATCAAACAATTAGAAACTTATATTCCCACGCTTTTAGAATATTATAAACTTAACACTCCAAATGGTAGGTTAAAACATCCAAAATTTATTTCAAAAAATAAATAACGGATAATTACAATTTTTGATGCTAAATAGTTCAGTGGTTTTTATTCTTCAATACATCATAATGATATTATAATTGATAAAATTATTGTAATATTTAGGAGTTGAAAAGGAAAGATGATGAAAATTATTGTAGGATTAGGAATATTGCTAAGTATGGTGTGTCATGCAAAATCTAGCGAAGTTATCGCTAATAAATCTCAAATTCAAACAGAATCTAAAACTATACAAGAAAGACCAATGCGAATATATGATGAATTTGACCGAGATAAACCTGAATATTGGCTTCAATTTCTTCTGGGAGAACCTTGCAGACATGCATATCATGAAGTGCAATTCAATGAAAAATGTCGCAAAGAGCTAAAATTTGCTTACACATATTTTGAACCCATTTATACTGATGGATCAATACAAAAAAATGGGAAATTAAAGAATTTTTGCTATGATAGTGACGGAGAGAAAAACTGCGATTATAAGATAAAAAAGCCTATCAGATTCAAAGGCACACTAACGCTTAAAAGAAACTATCAAGAAGGTGCATGTAGTGCATTTGAATCTATTCATTTTAAGCCAAATGATAAAACTCTCCCTGAATTTTTACAACAAGGCTTTATTGTTGAAATCAAACCTGATGAAAAGATTTATAATACATTTTTACCTACTATCCCACAATGGTTTCGTGAATACCTCGCAGGTGAGATTACCTATGAAGTGAGCTTTACGCTAAAGGATATATTTCAGGTAGATTATTCTGCGTGTAGTATGGGAAATCGAGGAGAGATAGAGAATCTCCAAATCATAAGAAAAATCTCTAGTAAGCCTTATGATAGGGATAATTACATGGATGTGCCTGAGTATAATTTTGCACTTACCTTAGAAAGTAAAGAGAGCTATGTCAATCTCCGAGAAAGTCCAAATGGCAAGATTCTGACACAAATAGAGATGAATGAGTTTGATAAGATTCTCCTATGGAATCTTGATTTTGATATAATAAAGGAGCAATACTCTTGGCTTGGTGAGATTTTTACTTGGCAAAAACTTATTGATGCAAAAAATACACAAGATAAAGATTTTAACAAAGACTCTAAAAAATCTCAATGGGTAAAAGTCCTCTATTTCCCGCCAAATGTTAATGATGTAAGCAAAGCTATGATAGGCTATATTCATCATTCGCAGATAAAGGGCTATGAGAAATAACTACATGTCTGCGACAACAGCTTTTATGGTTGAGCCTAGCAAAAGAATCGCATTATAGATTCTAAGCCCAAAAGGATAAGGAGGTAAATTTTTGGAATTTAGAATCACAATCATAGAATCTTCTCATTGCAACTTTTGCATAAGTAAAGTATATGGCAATTAAGATTGTATTTACAGGCAAAAATGATACAAGGATTACAAAAGTAAAGACCACGCAAGGCACGAAAGGTTTTGGCAAAAATACGATAAAAAGTGTAGTAGGGAGTGAGTATCTCCCAATATTTGATAATTTCTTTGAAGCAAGGGATATTTTAGCAAAGAAAATTAATCGCCAACTTTTAGAATCTAGCTTACTCTCATGGGAACGAGAAAATATATACTAATATCTCTATAATGCACAAGAAACAATAAAATACAGGAGAGTGAGGAAATACAAACACAAAGCCTCTGCCTATTTGAGATAACTATAATTCATCTCTATACTACATACAAAATAGATTATAAGTTTTTAAAACCTCAAACTCTTCAAATCCCAGTCTTTTTTAGAATCTAAATTATTATAAAAATTGATATATTTCATTAAGCATTATTTTTCACTTTTTGCACCATACGCAAATTTTACATAAATTGCCAATGCAATAAGTAAAATCGCTACACCGATAATTAAAAACACAGAAAATAAAAGTTTTTCGGGAGAATAAATAGTGAATTTAAATACAAGCATTAATGCTTCAATCGCTAAAGCAACAATGATAGAACCTAAAAATCGTATCATAGTTTTATGCACAGTGTAGGTTTTTTGTCCGACATTTTTTCCCAATACTTCTTCTTCAAAAATTGCTTTCACAAGGTCAAAAATCGCTAAAGCAAGTGTTAATAAAATCGTAGATTCAAATATATCCTCAACTTTAAAATGCTCAAACTTGAGCAAATCATCTGACCAAAATTTTACCATACCCTTAATCGTGAGAACAAGTGCTATAAAAGCAAGGGAAAGTGAAAAGACAAAATACATGATAATGCTAAAATTTGAGAAAAACCCAAAAAACCAACTTGGTGCACTAATTTTTATTGCTTCCCTCAAATGAACATCAATACAAACGACAAAAAGTAGCTCATGTGCTTGATTATAAACAGGGTATGCTGCGGTTACAACAAGATTCCCATCAATTTTTGAAGGATAAGGATTAGTGATAATACACCTCTGCTCATCAAGTGCCTCATAAAAATATGCACGATTTGAAAAATTTTTACCCTCATTTGGGATATTTTCATTTCTCTGAAATGTATCACTGACTTGTATGCCATTTTTATCTAAAATATACATAGAATCAAAATTCTTAATCTCACCTTTAATTCGCATTAAGCCTTCTAAAACGCCATCCAAGTTTGTCGCTGGCATAAAATTCTTAATATTTTGTGTAAAAAGATAGCACATATAAGCACGCAATTCATAGCGAACCTTAGAATAAGTTACAATATCTCGCGATAACATTGAGTTCCTTTGTTAAAAATATTCTTATAAAGTTTTTGCCCTATTCTATCAATATCTTTCAGATTTATAAATATCTAATAAAAACTAATACTATTGTCGAATGAACTTTGTAATTCTATACTATATACTTTAATATTTTTGTTTTTGTTTAGATTCTCTACAAAAAATGAAATTTCTTAAACGCATATTTTGCTATATGATATGTCAAACTTTATAAATTGATATTATTAAAATTTATATTACCTCTATCATTTGGATTTTTCAACCTCTTCATCGCAGGGCTTGGAGCTTCGCTTCATAGACATCTATCATCTCATCGATATTTTGCATTGCCCTCTCTTCGCTTAGGTGCATACTTTTGTCAGGCAACTCTGATAAAGAAAAGCCAAAAACCACAAAAGGATCAGTCTCCTCTTGCTCAAAGCCACTCTCTTCCAAAACGCTAGATTTATAGCCAAACTCCGCATAAGTGATAGGAATACTCACTGCAAAATCAAAAGCCTCATAAGTATAAAGCTGCGACCTATTTTCGCTCCAATCTGCAAAATCGCTCCCTACTCCATTGCGGAAACCAGCGACATTGACATTACCCGGTATATCCCTAAACGCAGGGAAAATCCTAAAAAACGCACCTTTATCAAAAAGCACATAACCATTGAGCCATTGTCCCTCATCACGCCGAATAAGAGCGATAATGCTTGTATAGCCTCTATGCGTGAAAACTTGCTTCAATGCGCGGAATCTATGATTTCTCACATTGCCTATAACCTGCAGTTTGCTTGGATTGATATTGCTAAGTGCGTCTTTAAGCCTACCTATATCATCAGTCGTTTTTGTATCAGCCATTTTTTTGTCAATTATTTTTTCGCCAAATTCAGCCTTGCAGAGCGTCTCACCCCATTCACACGAGAGATAAAACCCCACTTTCTCATCATATTTCACAACAAGGGGCTTTTTGAAGTCCTGCAAACGCACAATATCACTTGCATAAATATCATATCCATTTTTATCCTGCACTCCGCTTGCAGATTCTATAATATCAATAGGATAGCGACCTGCAAACCCCTTTTTTGTAACAAATTTTTGCCTCTCATCATACTGCACCCCCTCATCATCACTATAAAAATAGCTTAAAAAAGGCGTGCTAAAATACCGCTGCTTCATCGTTTTTGCTCCTTGTGATGATGGATTTTGTGCTGATAGATTCTCCGCAAATGCAGCGGAGTGAAAAAATATAAGGCTCATGAGAAGTAAAAATTGTTTCATATACGCTCCGTTGTTGTTCTATCTCCTCCCACTAACATATCTAAGGTATGATAAATACACTATTTCTCTAAAAATTCTTTCAGTGGTATCAAATAGTCAGAATCTAAGTTTAATATGTCATTATTGATTTCAAAGTTTTTATTACCATTTTTAAATCCAAAACTATGAAAATACGCATAAACTTTAGATTTTTTAGCAGGTAATTTTAGATTACTATTATCTTTTTGTAATTTTCTTAAACACTCTTCATATTTTGTGAAACATTCTAATATACATTTTTCTTTTGCCATATTTTCTAATAAGATTTCTAAATTACCACTATCTTGATTATTTGGAAATAAAAATATTTCATATTGTGAAATATTTTTGCTTATTTCTTGTATTTGCTTCTCTATATTAGCTTTTGCCAATGCTATATCATTATCAGCATCAAAAATAATTTTTATTTTATTATATTTTTCTATACTCTTGATTGACTTCAAGCCATCTTTTCCACCTGCGGACTTTATACTATTTTCTTTTATCTCTACGCCCAAGTATTTACAATACAATTCAATAAAGCTTTTATCAGTATTCCCTTCAACAATTATTAACATACCTAGTCCCTAATCTCATTATTCTGTTCAATGTTTAATATAAAATCTTCTTGACTATAATGTATCGCTTTAAGCTCCTCATCTTTTCTGTAAAGATTAAAAATAGCTATATTTTCATCTTGTTCTAAGACTTCATTTAGCTTCTTTAAAAACTCCTCATTATGTGTAGTAACGAAGAATTGCACATCTTTTGCATGAAGCATAGCTCTAAGAAGTAGTGCGATACTTTCAAAATGTAATCCATTCTCTATTTCGTCAATAATAATATATTTGCAATTAGCTAAAATAGCAACAAGAATCGTAATATAGCTTTGAAATCCATTTCCCATTAGTCTCAAACTTATATCATGCGATAAGTTTTCTTGCTCAACCATAATTTTATTTGCACTAAATCTAAGCGTAACAATATCTTTTGAAAAATCCTTGCAAACTTTTTCAAGTTGTTTTCTTTTTTCTTTAGATTCTATAATGTCTTTTAGATTTACTATAAGAATCTTTTCTCTTACAGAATATGCACTAGAAATAAATTCAGTTTTTTCATATTTTATGGGTGTTTTATTATCTCTCTTTATATTGAGATTAAATTCACGCGGTTTAGTTTTTACTATTGACATTTTTTGCTTATTAATTTCAAAACTTAATCCATTAATATTTAGACGCTGTCCTATATCGACTAATGTAAAATGCTCAATATTTTTATTGGGGCTAATTTTTAATGTATTACTGCCACTTACTAAAACAATATCTGTTGTTAAATCATAATTATAAAAAAATCCCTCGAAACAATCTTCCTCATTGAGCATATTCCTTGATTCAGAAATAGGGAAAATAGCCTCTGGATTTGCCCTGAGATACACATATATTGCCTCTAAAACAGAGGTTTTTCCTATATTTGCCTTACCTACAAAAATATTGATTTTTTTAAAACCTTTTAACTCTAAATGTTTGATTGCTCTAAAGTTATTTATAATTATATCCTCTATCATAATATACTCCATTTTAAAATCACAAAGAAATTATAGCTGAAAGCTTGTGAATATTAAATAATCTCAAACTAAAATCATCTATCTCATAACCTCCCCTACAATCACATAATACCTAATATTGCAACAATTTGACTTTGTCATTTTTATAATCTCTACTCCCACAAATCTTTCAATATTGCTACATATTGTGGTTGTTTGTTATTGAGCACCTTAAATGTATCGAGGATATAGCAAAATTCCTCCTTTGTAATCCCATAGAGTTTGGCTATCATTATGTCATTCCTCGCACGCAGTGTGTCGTAGAGCTTGCGTGTCTTTGGGATTTCATTTTTGCTTATCGCAAATTCACTTGCTAGCTCTGCGAAATCCCCCGCTTTGTCATTATAGAGTTGCAGGATAAGGGCATTTCTCGCGATTTGACTATACACGCTATCACTCTCTATCTCCTCATCGCTTGGCTGTGGGAGCGGGATTCTCTGTAAATAAGTTTTACTTACATTTATCTGCACCATACCCCTTGCGATAAAATCCACAATTACACTATTAAGCAATCCTAATGCAAATAAGATTCTAAGATTTGAGATAGCCTTTATCTTTATTTGCTTAGAATCTAAAATATATTGTTTAGGGTTCGCCCCAAACATACTATGACCAAAACCACAATCCTTTGGTAAAAGGCTAAATATTAAAGTGCGTTCATCGGTATCCCTTGCAATCGCACGGAATCCTAATCGCACAAACTCCCTATCATAGGCGATTATAGAATCTTCTATCGATTCTTTGGTAGGCTTAGTCGCATTTTGGATTGCTTCACTGCGTTCGCAATGACGATTGGATTCTTTGGTTGGGTTATGGGTTTTACTTCGTGCGTCGCACTCGTCATTGCGAGAGGCTTTAGCCTCGTGGCAATCCATAGAATCTGCATTTACTTTGTCATTGCAAGCCGATTTATCTGCGTGGCAATCTATATTTTGTTTTTGGATTACTTCGCTATGCTCGCAATGACGAAAGGAATGTCTTACTTTATCGCCCTGCTCCTCGCAATGACTATTGGATTCTGTGGATACTTCGGCTACCGCCTCAGTATGACGAGAGGGATTATCAGTATGACGACTAAGCAGAGATTCTATAATCCTCTCATATTCTTTACTATCGATACCCAAATCCTGCTTCAAGCGATAGATTTCCTTACTCCTTAGACGCCTATCAAACGCCTCTTTGTCTAAGAAATATTGGGCATTCTCAAATCGTGCGTTAAACTGATGTATCATTTTGCCCTCATAGAGTGGCAGTAGTCCATCACTAGGAGATTCTATAAACAAATCCTTATCATTTGTCATATCAAGCTCTCGGCGAAAATCCAGCCATTGAGAATCAAGCGGGCTAAATCTCGTATAGCATTTTTCTAGGATTGCTAAATCTTCTCCGCTTCGTAGCTCCATTAAGGCGAGTTGATTGGGGCTAAGGGCTTGTATCGTGGCAAAATCGATATGGATAATCTTAGCAGCATATCCTTGCAATTCTTCCACACTCATCTCATCATATTTGCTTTTTGGAGGGGTTTTGTCGCTCTTTGTGGGATTTGTAGATTTGGTTTGTTTGGATTGAGTTGTTGCAGATTCAAGCTTTTTGGATTTGATTTTTTTAGATTTGGGCGAATTTTTCAATGCAAGTTTATCAAACGACTTATGCGCATCGATAGCTTCGTTGATGTCAGTCTTATAAAACATCGTCCTTATCGTATGCTTTGTAGGGGCTTTAGCATTGGCTACACTCATCATCGCGAATTTATAACTTCGATGCACAGAATGAAATATGCCCTCACGATTTTCAAAGCTATAAAAATACTCTAATTTTCTTTGCTCCCATATCTCCTTACGCAAGGCATAGCTCCCCTCCTCAAACATCAATGCACTCGGCAGGACATAGTTGAGCCTCGCTTGTGGCGCGAGCAGAGAGAGATTGCGTTCGACAAAGAAGCGGAAGAGATTCCCATCGCCACTTCCAGCATTTAGCGGATAATGTGCCTTGTAGTAGTTGTTGCTAGATTCTATCAATGCCTTTGCTTCATCGTATTCACGCTTGATATAGGCTTTGCTTAGGAGATTGGTAGCGATTTCTTTTTTCTTAGAGTTACTCAAGGTGCGGTAGTTGCTTTGGTATTGTGGGAAAAAGTCATTATCGCTAAATTTCGTCTTATCCCACGGCGGATTGCCTACGATAGCTTGGAATCCTACAAAATTATTATTTGTTACAATTTCGGGGAATTCTATCTCATAGTTAAAAAATCGATATTTTTCGCAATAGGATTGTATGATTGCTTTAAGCTTGGAATCTTCTAAGATAGTTTCAAGTCCCGAAGATTCTAAGCTATCAAGTCGCTTTCTCTCCACTGCATTGACAAATCCCTTTACATTCAAATAATTGAGATAGAGATTGAGGTTATCCAAAGTAGGCTTGATTTCATCATTATAGATTCGCTTGGATTCTGTAATCTCGCTTTCATTTGAGTCTTTGAGGCAATCAAGCTTCTCAAATATTTCGCTTAGGGTGTTAAATCTATCTAAAAAATTATCGATAAAGAGACTCGCTCCTGCTTTTGCTCCCTTGCCTTTTGATTTTATCTTTTGTAATTCATCATAATATCTCTTAAACTCCGCGATAGTCGTGCCGATAAGGGCATTGCCGCATTTGATATGATGCTCAATAAAGCTTAGCGGTGTGCCAAAGATAAAGCTATCAATCCACAAACTAAGCTTAGTAAGCTCGATAGAAAAGGGATTTAAATCAATCCCAAAAATCACTCTTTTTAAAAGGAGTCGCTTGACAATATCGCTCTCATCAATGACATAGCCTTGAATATAATCAGTGATATGGGATTCTATACTTTGCTTTTCTCTCTCATAGAGTGCGTGCAGTGAAGGAAAAGAATCAAATCTCTCTATGACAATCTGCGTGATGAGATTGAGTGCTTTGACGAGGAAATGTCCGCTCCCACAGGCATTATCCAAAATCTTAAATGTTAAAATATTGCTATCATCAAGATTATCTTGCAGGGCAGATTCGACTAAAAAACTGGTAATAGATTCTGGTGTGTAGAAACTCGCGGTGCTTTTGCGTGAATTGCTTGTATTTTTGAGATAGATTTGCCCTTTGGTGTAGGATTGCACATCGCCTATTATCTTGTGTGATTTCTCTATCGCTCTCAAATCATAGCTATCGAAATAGCCCTCAATCTCTTCGGCTTTATTCTTGCCTCTTTGGATATATTTGATATAGTAAATATCCTCACTTGCGATATTGAAAAAATACGAGAGTAAGCCCTCATAAATCGTGCCTAAATGCGTAACGCTAAGTGTGCAATAATCTCGCTTAAAGACAGAAACGCCATTGTTGTAAGTAAAAAGCTCGTGCAAGATACCATACAAAACCTCATCATTAAAGATTTTGGGCGTGGATAAAAGCTTGGTTTTGCTCTCATCAAATAGCCCTCCATTAAAGATTGGAATATCTAAATTCGGCTCGCCTTTGTCATAAATCTTAAAAATACTATTAAGCTTGGAGAGGAGCTTAAAACTCTCTTTATCCTTAGAATCTCGCATTGATACAAGCAGTTTTTGCAAACTCATTGCGTCATTAAAATGAGAGTGCTTAGCTAAGACTTCATCGAATTTATCTTCAAAATACGCGATGAAAAGCAAACGAAAAATAAAATAAAGTGAGTTTTGATAGACTTCCTCTAAGCTTACTTCTTTGTTTTTCTCATAAATACACGCCCCAATTTTCTCAAAAAGCGAATCTTTACCATTAATCCCATAGATGATTGATTGCAAATCGTCCTCTATGGCGATTTTGGCTTGATTGTTTTTCTCTAGCGTAGTTTGTATTGTGAGTGTAGCAGAATCTTGCACTGCGAAGTTGCGTGCGTGAAAGATATGATAGAAATAATCAAACGCCCTATTTTTCAACTCAACATCATCGCATAGCACGATAGATTCTAAATCAATCTCATAAAAGATTTTGTTACTGCTTAGTTTGGAATTATCATAGAATCTCCACACTCTGCCATTACTAAGAAATCCATAATCAAGCTTGAGGCTACTAAGATAGCGTAAAAGCTGGAAATGTGGATTGTCTTTGACCTTTTTACTATCCACCTCCACACTATATGCTTTAGATTCTAAAATGATAGAGATATATTCATTTGTCGCGTGTCGCTCATCTTTGGGGATAGATTCATAATCGCTTTTAGAATCTGTGGAGCTAAAGAGTAGAAAGTCTGGCTTCTCTAGCTTGCCTTGTATGATTTTCTCCTCTTGGCGAATGAAGCTCCAACCAAGAATCTCTAAAACTTTTGTGATAAACTCATCTTCAAATTGATGTTCATTTTGGGCTTTAAATCTCTCTGTATCATAAATAGCTTTGATTTGCTCTAATGCGTGGCAAGATTCTCTCTTGTATTTAGCGAAATCATAAATCTGTGGAAAATCCACCATAAGCGTATAGCTTGTAAAAAGATTGTTGCGTAAAAATGATAATTTCTCTGTGTTTAGCTCCTGCAAAATCACTCCTTAAGGATTATATCGCCTCTAGTAGATAAAGCCATTATTATAGCATAGTGCTACTTTTGTGGAGTGTAAAATTATATTTAGATTGAGTATAATCTTCATACGAGCTATCTTTTTCAACGAATCTCTTGTAATTTTCTATCTCTATTGTGAGACTCCCAACAAATTCCACAAATCGTTCATTTTGGCTAAATATCGTTAATAATTTTCTTACCTCCTCCCATCTTCTAGCACTCTCACTTCGCCTTGAGAATCTATCTCGCACACGACATAAGGAAGCCCTTGCAAATTAAGCTCGTGCATGAAGGGGTCGGGGTCGTTTTGCTCCATATTCCACACACCACTGCCTTGAACCACGCAATTTTTTCTGCCTACAATCCCCTCAAATTGCTGCTTCGTAGTTTTAAAAAATGTGCCATTAAACCAATTATTCCCACTTTGCCCCCAATCTAAATTCGTAAAAGCTGAATATGTTCCCTCACCTTTATATAAATCAACTATATCTTGTGTGATTTCACTTGGGCTAATATTGATGCCATATTCAAATGCTAAATACACATATTCTTCATCTTTATTGCATATTGAAAACACAGCACGAAACGCATGAACTTTTTCTGATTTATCATTTTCTTTATCTGAAGAAACATAGCACAGCACTCTATCTCCTATTTTCATTTCCTCAAAACAAGAGTGATGTTTTTGCAAGCGTCCTTCATATTCACCAAACCAACACCAACCATTTTTACCAATCTTTTCCCCTTTAGCACCACACTGCTCATTAAAATATTGTGGCTGACAACATACAATCCAATATTTTATATTTTCTTGTAGCTCCGCCCCATTATCCACCCCCTGATATTCCCCGCCCTGTGGCATATCGCGATTCATCTCTAAGCGTTGTTTATTGTAAGATTCTATATCAATATCCAAAGAATGCGGATTTTGCTTAAGATTTGCAGGTTGTGCAGAAAAATTCGATTGAGATAAGGCTTGTTGCCTATCGATTGAGGATTTTTCAAGCTCCTGTGAAGATTGAGTGAAAGCCACATTCTTTTTTGCACCCACGCCCCATTTGCCCTCCATTATGAGCTTCGCCCCAATCATCGCCGGCACACCTGTCGTGTAGCTCACGCCTTGCGCATTGACTTCTTTATAACACACTTCGTGGTCGCAAATATTATAGATATAAATCACTCTTTCTTTGCCGTCTTTTCGCCCTTTGATATAGCAGCCAATATGCGTATTGCCTTTTGTGCGAGGAGCGAGACTTGCTGGGTCTGGGAGCAAGGTCTTTAGCACTTCGATAGGCACGATTTTCCCGCCCTTGTGCGCCACCTCATCGATACGCAAAAAGCCGATATTCTCTAGCACCTTCATATGCGTGAGATAAGATTCTCCAAAAGTCATAAAAAAGCGGATTTTACGCAATCCCTTGATATTTCGAATGAGCGATTCTAGCTCCTCATGATAGAGCAGATAGCTATTTTTCACGCCCACTTCTTTATAATCCCACTCTTTCATCAACGCCAAAGGAGCGACATCACGCCATTGTCCTTTGCAATAATTTTCATTCTTCAAGGTTGAGTGAGAAATCGCAGATTGTTTGGAGAATTTCGCCTCTTCCTTTGCTTGCACTTCCGCTTCCCAATGCCTCTCCTCACGCTCAAATTTGCGATAGATTGTGTCTTGTTTCAAGTCGGGGTTGAGGGCGAGATTAGATTCTGTGGATATTTCGCTTATTTTTGCTTGAGTATCGTTTGCTACCCAATATCTTGCCTTAGAGCTTACCTCGCGTAAGTTGATTTCTGGATTGAAATTCGTGGCAAACGCATAGCCGTGGTCGCCGGCATTGCAATCCAAAATATCAATAGATTCTATGCTATCAAAATAATGTTTCTGGGCGTAGGCGCAAAAAACATTCGTTACGCCCGGGTCAAAGCCACTTCCTAAAAGTGCGAAAATCCCCGCCTCTTTGTAGCGCGTATCATACGCCCATTGCTCCTTATATTCGAAATGTGCGGCATCTGGGTGTTCGTAATTTGCCGTGTCTAAATAATGCGTTTTTGTCCGCAAACACGCCTCCATAATGCTCAAATCTTGATAGGGGAGCGCGACATTGACTACGAGTTTCGGGCGATATTTCTCAATAAGGGCGACTATGGATTCTATATTATCTGCATCGACGCTATCGACTTCTATTTCGCCTAAGCCCTTTGCGCGGATAGAATCTGCGATTGCCTTGCATTTATCTATCGTGCGAGAGGCTAGGATTATGCGAGAGAATACGCCGCCTTGAGAATCTCCACTCTCTGTTTGCTTATAGTTTTTGATAGAATCTACGCTTAGCCCCGCTTTTTGCAATGCCTCTGCACGATTTATCGCCATTTTGTGCGTTACCACACCGCCTACGCCACCTGCCCCGATTTGTAAAACTATGTTGCCTATCATTTCTGTTTCCTTGTGAAAAAATAAAAATGCTATCATTATATAATTTCTCTACTAATAAATCCTAGAATCTTTTAACAACACATTGATAATTCTTTAAAGTTCAATAATTTATTCTAAAATCCGATTCTATAACAATATGGAAATTTATAATAAGGAACATGTATGCATAAAATCAATAAGGCAGTTTTTTTTGATAGAGATGGCGTAATTAATCAAGACTCTCATTATGTATATAAAATAGAAGATTTTATATTTTATGAAGATTTTTTTACTTGTGCTTCATATTTTAAAAGCAAGAATTATAAATTAATTGTTATTACCAATCAGTCTGGTATAGAAAGGGGATATTATACTCTATTTGATTTTTTACATATCAGTAAATATATGCAAAATGAAATTTTTAAAAAGCTTGGTTATTTCCTTGATAGAATCTATTTTTGCCCTCTTTTGCATGATACACTGAGACGCAAACCTGCCATAGGAATGATAACGCAAGCACAAGAACATTTTCAACTAGATTTAAACCAATCTTATTTGATTGGAGATAAAATGAGCGATATTGAGGCAGGTATAAATGCTGGGATTCCAAATCTTTTTCTTATTGAAAGGAACGAAGAAACAAAGCAAAATCAACCAAAAAATAAAAATACCTCAAAAATTTTCACAAAATGTAACCAAAACAAACAACTAAAAATTAGTTATCATACAATAAGTAGTCTTGATTACATACAATGAACATAATTGTTTGTGTAACCCATAAGTTTAAGAATCTTTTTTGCACAATAAAACTATTTTGTAAAAATTACCATTTCAGGTTTCACATCATTACCAAATGCAGAAGATAAAGTATCTTTATATGCTTTAATAAAAAATCCTTCTTGTAATAATGTATCTATTTCAGCATTGAGCCATTCGAGTAATTCTTGATTTCCTTTCTTAACTGCTGGTGCAATTACATCTTGTTCTCCTAATTCTGCAATACCAACTTTATATGCAGGGTTGTCCTTTACCCATGCAAAGAGTAAAGTAGAATCATGTGAAAGAGCTTCTCCTTTACCTTGTAAAAATGCTTGAAAGGTCTCCGTATTTTGATCAAACTTCAAGAGATTAAAATCAGCTTTTTTACTAAAATACATATCTGCTGTTGTACCCTTATTTACAATAAGAGTTTTATTGTAAAGCTGCTCCTCTGAAGTAATTTCACCATTTTTACTTACTACACCTAATGATACTTTCATATATGGTTTTGCAAAATCTACAATTTTAGATCGTTCAGGAGTTTGTGTAAAATTTGCCATAATAACATCAACTTTATTTGCTTTAAGGTATTCAAGTCTCGCAGCTGCTTCAACAGGTAAAAACTCAACCTTGCTCTCATCACCAAGCAAGTCTTTTGCAAAGCGCTTTGCAATATAAATATCAAATCCATCAAATTTCCCATCTTTATTTGTATAACCAAACGGTGGCTTATCACTAAAGACACCAATTCGTATAACACCACGATTTTTAATCTCTTCAAGACTATTTTGAGATTCGTGAGAAACTTTTACACTGGCATTCTTTTCGTTGCTTGTTTCTTGTGAATTACTTTTAGAATCACCACAAGCAACAAGACCTAGTGAGAAAATTCCTGTCATCATGAAAGTCAATAAAACATATTGAATCTTTGAATTAAATCGCATATATTCTCCTTTAAACTAAAAAATGCCTTTAATTATATTATATTTTTATAAATACCAAAATAAATATAAATAAAGCACTATCTATAATATCATTCTTCATTCCAAATAGAATGACTTAAAAATTACATCTTTATGTATGGTATCAATATAAAATAAGGGATTAAAACACACTCCATGATTGCTTGTCAAAACAACATGCCACAACAATATTTTAAAGATTCTATGGATTAATATGTCAAACTACTACTTATCTCATAATAATTTATAATTTCTATATTTTAAATATTCGAAATAAAACAGAATCCGAGGTAAAAGTTAAGTTTTAATTCTATCCCCATCTCTAGAAATAGTTTTTATATTTTTGCTTGTGCGGTAGCGGGATTCCCACTAATGAGATTATCATCGCGGAATCTTTTGTAGATGATACTTCCGGGTGCGATTATGTTATTATTCCCAATCTGTGCTTTGGGGAGCAAGCAAGAGCTTATCCCAAAGATATTTTTATCTCCCACTTGAGCGTATCCGTGCATTGAGACATAGCCATTGAGTGAGTTAAAATCACCGATACTTGCGTGATGCCCCATGATATTCATTCCATTGAGGAGATTAAAACTACCGATTTTTGCATCTCTGGAAACACCGCAATAAATCTCGATAATATTCCCCTCGCCAATATCTTTCGTATGCACATAGCACGATGGGTGGATAATATTTGGGAAATTCACTCCCATTTGCCTAAAGTTTTCTGCCATTTTTTGCTTAAAGTTAAGATTCTTTGCAATTGCAAGGACAACCGAATCCCCCTTTGCAATATGAGATTCTGTAATATTGCCTAGATAATCTTTGCGTTGTGCAAAGTCTGCTTCTACGAATTCTCTATCAGCGATAAAGCCAGCGAATTTATATCGAAAATCCTTTTGCTTCTCAAGTAGCAAAATCATATCAAGAATCTCTATGGCATATCCGCCACAGCCAAAAATAAATAATTTATCCATTATTCTACACCTTTCTTTCTATTTGAGACGCATTAATACACGCCTCTACCACCATCAATAGAGATTTTTTGCCCTGTTATCCACCGACTAAGTGGGCTTAGTAAAAATGCAGTGAGATTTGCCACATCGCTGCAGTTTCCAATCCCAAGAGGATAGGTTCTCTCTAGTTCCTGATTGTATTCTTCACTTCGTATTTCTTGTGCTTTTGCAGTCATTTCTGTCTCTACATGGGCGGGTAAGATACTATTAATCCTCCCTCCAAATTTCGCCAAATCTTTTACTAAGCTTACGACAAGGGCATTCAAAGCTCCTTTGCTTGAATCATACACACTCATACTTGATATGCTTTGTAATTGTGAGCCAGAGGAGATTAAGACGATACTTAAATCTTGCGATTTACGCTTATCGTAGAGATTTTTAATCAGCTCTAATGCACTGAAAAAATTAATATCAAAGACTTTCTTTGCCTCTTGCATATTCAAAGAACGCAAGGCAGAAATATCACTCACTCCTGCAAAATACGCCATACCACTAACTTTGCCATATTCACTTACAATAGAATCTACTAGCTCTTTGATTCCCTCTTGATTGATAAAATCATAGACTTTGTAATCAAAATTTTTGCATTCATCTTGCAATTCTTTCAGTCTCTCCTCTCGCCTTGCGATACCTATAACCTTAGCTCCAAGTAAATCCAAAAACTTGCAAGCCTCTCTCCCTAAGCCACTGCTTGCACCAGTAATGATATAGAGTTTGTCTTTGAGTTGAAATACATTATCCATTTACCCCCCCCCCCCCATTGATGTATTTGTTGTAAGTGTTTTGAAATACAAGTATGCGTTTTTCTAGTTTTTTAGCATAGACGAATTTGGGATTGAGATATTTGCTCGTAGTGATTAAATTTGTCGGCACAGAATCTTCATCAAAGACTTGCCTATTCATCGTGATAACACCATCATCAAATATACTTGTATCGATTTTTGACTTGACATTATAGCTTCGTGAGACAAAATGCGTGCTTTGTGGCGTATGTGGGAAAAAGTTTTGGATACCATAGCTATATCCAAAAGTCGAGCTTACCACGCTAAAAGGGAAGAGATAATAGCTAAAATACATTTCTTCATAGTAGTTAGAATCTAAAAATAGAGATTTATTTTTCAAAAGCTTTTTCTTGATTTTTTCATTTTTAACTTCACAGCACCCTTTGGAATTTAGCGATGAATATCGTGGGGTATCCCATAGCTCCAATGCACCGAGTGAATGCGGATGCACGAAAGTGAGGTGATATTCATCGATACTATTTTCAATCCCAATTTTCCAATTTGAATAGAATCTTGACTTTGTATTTATATCAATGCGATGATTGATACTTGTGCTACATTGTGTAAGTTCATCGTAAAATTCCCCGAGTTGCTCATCTAAGCTCATCTTTGGCATATCGCTAAAAAATATAAAATCCCCACAATGCACTATTTTAAGTCTCAATAAATCAAGATTGCCATACTCGCTAAATTCATTTCTCTCCGGGATAAGGAGCTTGCCATTGCTAAATTGCCAATGATGATACTCGCATTTGATTTTGCAGTTGCCACTCACACAATTTGCATTTTCACCACTTTCATTTGTGATGAGTTTCGCTCCACGATGAGGACAGATATTATAAAATGCGATGATATTGCCATTGTCGTTATAGATGATTATCTCAAAGTCAAATGCCCTAAGTGTGATGAAATCCCTATTATTTGCCACTTCGCTTGTATGACAACCAAAATGCCAAAATGGCTTAAAAAGATATTCAAACTCTAAATCCTGTGTTTCTTGCGTATGATAGTCCCAGATTCTCTCTTTCATTATTTCTCCTTTGTGTGATATAAAATATTGGTGCTGAAGTCCAAATCCTGCAATATCGCGATAGCCACGCTTAGCCCCACACCAAAGCCAGCAAAAAGCGAGCGAGATTCTGCGATATGATTGTGTGGATTATGACATAAGAGCAGAGGGATACTCACACAGCTTGTATTGCCAAATTTATCGATATTGATAGGGGATTTGCTCGCTACTTGCATTTTGTTGATGAGATATTCATTTATCATTTTATTTGCTTGGTGGAGATAATATCTCTCTATGTCGTTTGATTGGAGTTTTGCGAAATGCAAAATCGCCTCAATATTGCTTGGAACTTCCTCAATGGTGAAATCAAATACTTCAATCCCTTTGATAAGGGAGCAAGAGGGGATATTGACATTGCCATCTTCATCAATAAATTCATCAAACGACTTTGAATCTAGTGGCTGTTTCAATCCTCCATAAGGTAAGATGATCGCCTTGTATCCCTCGCCAAGCGTCTTAAAGCGGAAGTATGATTGCTTTGCATTTGGATTGTATTCTATGGCAGTGCAACTCCCCGCATCACCAAAAAGCATAGCAATAGATTTGTTCTTATGGTAAGTAACATTTGAGGGTGCATCACCGACAAAAAGTAAGATTCGCTTCACTTCCCCACCACTTGCAGCGATATGACTCATCGCGACATACAAGCCATACACATAGCCACTACAACCCATAGCGACATCATAAGCAAGACATTCTTTGTGTAGCCCTAACCTATCTTGTAAGATACACGCTGTCGCAGGGAGTTTGTATTCGTGCTGTTGTGATACGACAATCACGCCATCGATACTATCCTTGCTCCAATCAAGCTTTTGGAGAGTATCTAAGCCAGACTCTACATACAAATCAAGCAAAGTCTCATCGCATTCTTTATCGCGTGCAAGCTCATATCGTGTCTTTACCCCCGTGGTCTTGATGATTTTCTTAATCTCTTTTTCATCAAAATAGGGATTTGTGAAATTATCTTTTTTGAGTGAGGGCAAAATCGAGGTAATATGTCTTATACTTACATTGTTAAGCGTGCAGTTCATTTGATACCAGCCAAATCAAGTATATCTTGCACACTCTTTAGTCCTCTAATCTCATCGGGTTTGATTTTTTTACCAAGCTTTGAGTCAAAAAGGGCGATTAAACTCAAATGTGCCATAGAATCCCAATCTTCAAAACTATCAAGCATATCTTCGGCTTTAAGGGTATTTAAATCAAGCATTAAAATATCCTCTAGCTCGTTGAAAAGTTCTTGTTTTGTCATAATTCTCTCCTTGTGAAAATAATAATATGGCATAGAGCCATAAGCAAATATTTTGCAAAAAATACTTGATTATAGCTATGCTTGGTGTAGAGAAGGATAGAGTAAAGGAGGGAAAAATATTGGAGATGATAATATAGGGTAGTGTAGAAAATTCCCAGATTCTTATCGTCATTGCGAGCTTTTGCAAAGAAACTTGATATTGTTTCATTATTGCGAGCCTTGATGAAATCAAGGCGTGGCAATCCATAAGTATTTTTTGTAAAATTTTACTTATTTGATTGTATGTAGAATCTTCTTTATGGATTGCTTCGTTGCTTCGCTCCTCGCAATGACGACTTGTTACTTTGTCATTTTGAGACATCATAAGCTCCCTCCACCATCGATTACGATATTTTGTCCTGTTATCCACGCAGAATCGCCGCTTAGCAAAAAGCAGACAAGCGGACTTACTTTCTCCACCGAGCCAATCCCTAGCGGATATTGTTTATCCATATCATCGATATATTGTGCGTTATACACGCTTTTCCACGATTCTATCATTTCAGTCAGCACGAAGCCGGGCGATATAGCATTAAGTCTAAATTTTGGAGCAATTTCAAGGGCGATAGATTTTACCGCCGCATTAATCGCTGCTTTGCTCGCTGAATAATTTGCTATCCCTTTGTATGCTTTCACACTTGCATTGGAGCTAATCCATACGAAACTCGCCCCCTCATTGCTTTTTGCCCTTTTGTCAAGTAAGCCTTTCAGCACTTGGAGATTCCCAAAATAATTAATATCAAAAAGTGCGGTGGCGGATTCGACAGACAGCACCGATTGTATCGGTGCTGTCTGCTGGATACCAGCAGATAGCACGGCACCATCAAAGCTGCCATATTCTTTGGCGAGATTGAGAATCGTCTTATCTAAACCCTTAAATTGACTCATATCTTGTGTAATGGTGATAAAGTTATCTTGATTATGTGCTTGTTCTTTTTTGCTTTCTAGCTTTTGTGTATCTCGCCCGAGTGCAAAGACTTCCGCACCAAGTGCATTGAGGCTAAGTGCGATATGCGCACCCATACCGCTACTCCCTCCTGTAATTAAAAACCGCTTACCCTCAAAGCAATCCGCTTGAAATATCATCGCCTAACCCTCTATCTTACCATTTGCAAGCTTGATTAAATCACTGACTCCCTTACAATTTTTAAGCGTATTGCCACTAAGCGTAATCCCAAAAAGGCTATCATAGAGGCTAATAAGCGATATGATTGAGAGGCTATCCCATTCCTCAATATCCTCTAAAGCCATATCTTCGCTCAAATCCTCATCTCTTTGCAAGGCGTCTTTGAGAGATTCTAAAAATGCTTGTTTTGTCATATTTTCTCCTTAATGCGATTTAATGTGATGGCGCAAATTGCACTTTTTGACATATAAAATCTTGCGGTAAAGTGAGTATTGCATTCCCCCAGCTAAGCCCCGCACCAAACCCCGCCATAAAGATTTGCATATCGCTTCGCAATGGCGAATGGATAGAATCTAGCCTATCACATATTGTCGCAGGTATGGAGCAACCACTCAAATTCCCATATTTATTTGTCGTGTCGTTTGGGACTTTCGCCTTATCTAGCCCTAATCGTCTTATGATATTATCCACGATATATTTGTTTGCTTGATGAAAGAAATAATATTCAAAATCCTCTTTTTGCTTCTTTGCATACGCGATAATCTCCTCAAAAGTCTTTGGATAAGTCATCACTGCGAAGTTGAATATCTCTGCGCCGTCCATATAGAGATTTTTGAGTGTCCTAGATTCTGAAGTTTGCCATACTTTTTCATCAGCGATAATGTCCTTTGTAGGAATCCTCCCCGCACCCTCTGGAATGATGAGCTGATAGAATTTCTCTCCAAGTGAGCCTAACTCAAGGAATGCTTTTTCGTGAGATGGTGTATATTCTAGTAATGTCGCACTCACGCCATCGCCAATCACAGGGGCGAGACTAGAATCTAGGGGATTGACAAATTTGCTTATAGTATCGCCACAGAGGAGCAAAACGCACTTCGCCCCACCACTGCTAATAAGGCTATGAGCCATATAAAGCCCATAGAGATAACCCGCACAGGCTTGATTTATATCAAAGCTAAAGCACGATGAGGACAAGCCCAATCGCCCATGCAAGTAGCACGCACTCGCTGGGAGGATATAATCAGGCGTTTGCGTTACAAAAATCAATGCATCAATGCGACTTCTATCAAGATTTAAGCTCTCTATAAGGCTTATCGCTGCCATTTCAGCCATATCACTTGCTGTGAGATTTGGCGGGGCGATATGTCGCTTTTGTAAGCCTATGACTTTTTTAATCCTCTTTAATGCTTTCTCATCGCCATGATAGAGCGTGTGAAGCTCGGAATCTATATCGATACTTTGCTCGGGGACAAATGTCGCAATGCCTTTTAATGCGACTGAAGAAAATGTGGCTTTCATGCTATGCGCTCCTTTGGAAGCAGGATAGATTCTGTGGGGTGGTTTTGTGAGATTCTATAAAGATTTTTGATATTTTCTTGGTAAGATTCTGTAAGGAAGCTATATCTTTGTGCGTCATTGCGAACCTTGATAGAATCAAGACGTAGCAATCCATAACAATTATAGATTTGAGATTCTGTGTGCGGTGTTGTATGAAGATAGAAACGAGTAAGGCAAGAATTTAGGTTTCTACCCCCCCCCCCGCTAATTTGCAAAGAATCTAAAAAATTTTTTTCAAGTTCAAGGAGATTTTTACTGCGTTCTAAAATGCGTCTCGCGGGATTGCCCATATAGATTCCATAAGGCTTGGTGGGGCGGATAACGACACTCAAAGCCCCCACGCTCACCCCTTCACTTAGCCCCATACTCGAGGGCAAAACAATGCTTGTGCTGCCCATCATCGCGTGTTTGCCGATATGTATGGGGCGACTTATGATATTTTTATACGCGTTAGGAATAGTGGGATTACTCATGCTTTCACCGCTATAATCATCACTTGTGCTAAAAATCTTACACGCACTTGAAATTGATACGAAATTCTCGACAATGATACCCTCACTTCCGCCTGTGAGGATACTTCCTGCTCCGATATGTATGAAGCTCCCTATCGTGATATTCCCGCTCAAAATCACAAAATCATCGATTCGCACATTATCGCCTATGCTGATTTGCTCCACACCATAGAATCGAGCGAGGCGAGAGAGAAGGACATTTTTGCCAATAGATTTTAGCCCTAGCTCCTGAAGCTCATCTACGCTATAAAAGCCATTTGGAATCTGTGTAAAATGCTGTTGCATAACTTTATGCCTCTTTTGTATTGTATTCTTGGTATTATAGCAAAGAATGCTTATTAATGTTTATTTTAGTGCAATAAATCTTATAAATCTTAGATATTGCATTTTGCATATAAAGTCCTTTAGCTTGGTATGATAGAGTTTTTGCGTGCTGTTTTGATGAGTGAGAATACCATAAAACCAAAGAATATCGTATAAACCGCACCGATGACTGATAGCGGGTCAAGAAGCATTCCCTTATCTGTGAATACTCCAATCACAGGGACGAGATACTTGGGTGATGAGAGAAGAATAGAAAAAGTAATGATATATGAGAGAATTATACTAAAATATCTCAATATCATTTTATCATTAAATGACAACACGAATAAGAACAAACCGATAAACACTATATTTAGTGTTAGGTTTATAATCAGTGTTTTTATGGAATTTGTCAAAACAAAATGATTGATATGTTTGCTATAAAACTCACTTGCAGAATGTGGGTGCAAATCCCAAAAACTAAAGGCACAATAATTTACTCCATATATTGCAATAGCACTTAATATCCCAAACATTCCTATTAAGATAAGAAGAGAATGAAACGACTTAAGTAAATCTGTATGATGGTCAGAGGTGGTGCGATAAAACCAAAGTTGGTATTTATCTATTTTATCTTTTTTGGTAATTTTTTTTATTACCTTTATGATATATGATAAATATTTCTTTATTTTGTTAATAATTGATAATGTTGTATTTTCGTTGTTTTCTCGCTCTGTTTTAAATTCTAATTCAAGCTCTTTAGCATACAATTCTAGTTTATGCCACGCTTGAGCTTCTAAAAGATTATTTTGAGTAAGAAGCATATCTTTGATAACTCTATAAGAATCTTTTGTATTTTGGGCATGTTGAATTTTCCATTCTTTGATAGTTCTCTTGTCATCTGTCTTTTTATCCTCATTAGCTATATTTTCAATATAATGTTTATTCACTTCTAAGGTAAGTTTTGAAGTATCTACACCCACAAAATTAACTTGCTTTGGCTTCTCAAATACACAAGCTGAAAAGTTTGGCACATTTTGAAAAGTAACAAAATAGAAATTTGCGACTTTGGTAAAATGTGAGCGATACATTTGCAAATCTTTTTTAAATATAGCTCTATGAAAATAAGTATCATGAAGAAATTTTGTATTTGAAAAGTTAGCTTTTCCCTTAAATATAGCATTAGAAAAATCAACTTCTTGCTTGAAAGTTGCATTTTTAAAAATTACTTTAGCTTTAAATTCACATCTTTTAAAATCTATATTTCCACTAAAAGTAGATTTAGAATAATCAAGTGGGCTGTTAAACTCAGAATCCTTAAAATTCAAATCCTTTGAAAATCCATTTTCTTTAAATATATACTGAATATTCTTACTCCCTGAAAAATCTATATCCTCGTTAAAATTTGCTCTGCTAAAATCAATTTCTAAAGATTTTTTTTCATCATTTATTATTCTGTTAATAAAATCAAACTTTTTCTCAAATTGACATTGAGAGAAGTTTATCTTTTGATTACCTTTAAATACTCCCCCAAAACTAATATTTGAACGAAATTGACAATTAGAAAAATTAATTTCTTTAAATTCGCATTCTTGAAATTCTATATATTTTTCTTCTTCATATGTAGTAGCACATTCCCCATTGCTAAAATAAGTATTGCTAAAATCTGCTATTCCATTAAACTTAGTTTTATTAAATAATATATTATGCTTTTTGTATATGATATTATCATCATTAAAGCTATCAAGAAACCATGAATTTTTAAACAAACAATCACTATTAAAGATAAGATTAACTTGACTAGAATTAAATGAATTAAAAAATGTATTTGTAAAGTTAGCTTTTTCTTTAAATTCTATTTTTCCCAATAAAGTGAATTTTTGAGCAAAATAAGTATTGCTAAAATTAACTTCTTTTTCAAACATACAATCCTGAAAAATTAAGCTACCACTATATTTCATATACTTCTTTTGAGAATATTCTGGTTGTTCTTCAGCATCAAAATGGTAATTATTTGTTTCGCTAGCACTTATTTTGTCTTTGGTCTGATTGATTATGGCTTTACTAAAACTACAACTTACAAACTCTAAATTAACCTTATCTATTAATGGGGACATAAAATTAAGAACTTCTTCTTTTGATTGGCTACCTATATCGTCTTCATTTTGAATAGAAAAAATATCTTCCTTTTTTTCTACTATTTGTGTAGTTTCCTTGTTTAGAGCAATTTCTTGTGCTTCTTCATCTGTTATGCTAATAATATTATGTCTATGTTTTATTTTCTCTATTTGATTTTTATCTCCAAAAAGAAATTTTGCTATATTGCTTCTTATTCGATATATACTATCATCATCTAACATTATCATATTCCCTTTCTCTATGAATTATACCAAAGCATTATAATAACATATTTTCTAAATGGATTTGATGATTAATTTAGGAGAGATTATGAATATCTGCTATCGCTATCTTATCTTACCACAACCCTCAATCCCCTCATATCTACCGCGTGTTGTGCAATCTCTATGCTTTGCTTTGATTCTAATGCTACCATATCTTCACCGCTAAGATGAGCGAGTGTTTGCAAAAATGGCTTGTTTCGCTCGCCTTTTTGATAATGCACGATAATCCGCTGAGAATCTACCCCGAGATTTTCACTCATCAGTGCAAATGCTTTGTAAAGCATAAGAGATTCTAGCCTCCGCCCTAGCGCACGACAGCTCACCACTATATCGATAATCTCAAGGCTTACTTCCTTGCCTAAGCCCCCATGCGTAATGCCCTCTTTTGCACCCTTGCACTTTTTCTCAACACTTCCGCCATTCTTACACTTCTCATTATGAAAGTCTCTAGCTTCCGCACATTTCTCACTATCAATCTCCCCTTTCTCCGCACTCAAGCCCATATCACGCTCAAAACTCCTCCCCACGATGATAGCGATATTCCCACTATCGCTTAGCTTATCTCTCATCGCGATACTCACAATCACATAGTTTTGAGAATCTAGCCACGACTTGACTTGCTCTTGCGTGGGACGCGTGTAGTTTGCGATGAATTGATTTGTTTTATTAAGGAGTTCGTGTATCCGCACCATATTTGCCCTATCATCGAGATGAAACTCAAGCTCGATTTGCAGATTCTTAAAATATTCCTCTTGACTAAGATTCTCTAGCTCTTTTCGTTTAGCATTTGCGGCTATGTCGTTCGCACGCAGTGAATCCTCTTTATTTATCCGCGTCTTTCGCATTTGTGGGAAAAGCTCCAAAATCCGCAACACTTCGCTAGGCTCTGTCGCTAATATCGTCTTTACCCCTGTGGGCTTGACATTCTCTATCTCGGCGGGATTATCATCGATGAAGAGTATAGAATCTAGCCCGATATTGAAGTATTGAGCGATATGTGCGAGATTTTCACTTTTTGGATTCCAATTCACTTGCACATAATCAAAATCACTCCACTGAAGCGGGAAGTCGCTCCTTAGCTCAAACATCGCTTTCGCGTCTTGCTCCTCGTTTTTAGACGCAAGGGCAAGCAAAAATCCTTGTTTTTTGTATGTGAGAATCTTCTCTTGCAGTGCCTTATGCTCTTGTGTGAGTGTGAGACTTTTCGCCCCATCTTCGCCTAAGATTCCATAATAAAGCGTATTATCCAAATCAAGCACAATAGCTTTGAGGCTGGGCAATAGGAGGCTAGGGATAAGACGAAGCCCTAGAATCTGTGCGAGGTGCAAACACGCGATATTGCTTAGCCTCGTGCCTGTGATACTTGATTTGAGTTCATCAAGGATTTGTTTTGATTCTCTCTCTTGTAGGATTTGTGAGATACATAATATTTCGCAATGTGTGATATGCTCTACAATGTTGCTAAAATCACGCGTATTTTGCAAAGTCTTAGAATCTGCTATATCCATTAATATCGCTAAAATAGGGGCTTTTGAAGTCTGACGCAAAAACTCTAATCGAGATTCTAAATACTCCGCAATATCGCTCTTATACCTCGATATATCAAGCCAAATTATCTCCAAATCAGATTCTATAATCTTATCAAAATTGAGGCTATCATCATAGCTACTAAGCGTAAAATCCGCTTTTAGCCCACTATAATGCAAAAATGGTGTAATCACACTCTCAAGAGGCTCAAAGGCGTGGTTTCTATGGATATTGATAGCTATTTTTTGACATTTTGAAAAATCAAGGATTTTGCTATATGACAAAATCTCATTTCGCTTGAGATGAGATGAAAATATATTCATTTATTCTCCTTTAAGTTCGACTAGCTCGATAAGGAGGCGGTTTGGGAGCATCACAAAACAAAGCTTTGCAAAATAACTCGCCTCAATGATTGGCACGATAAGCCTTGCCTTTGGGGATAAATGAGACTTATTCATCTCCCCCCCCCCCCGTAGTAGCTATAGAAGTTACAAGATTTTTCGCGGAAGTATCGCCTATCAAAGCTTGTGAAGGAGCAAGAGGGCGTGCAAAATCACTCCCTAGCAAAATTGCTAAATCCGCCTCAATATTCTTACTCTCATAGGCGATATGATACATTTTGGTATTATTGGCTAGATAGCTATCCAGCACACCTTCTCCATTGAGATTCTCAAGGAGTTCAAAGCGATAAGCGGGGTAATGCGGGTTGCGCGGGATTATAAATTCACCTCGCACACCTTGTGTCGTATCCACAAAGTCCGCTTCTTTGACAAAGCCGAGTTTCTCAAACACGAGCCATTCTTTCTCAATGCTCCTTGTCGCGACGCCTATGTGGTGGATTGGGAGGCTAAGCATTAAGTAGCTCCGCGACTTTTTCTATTATCATCTGCTGTGAAGTGAGCTTGAAGAGTGTTCGCTCATCAAATGCGATACCAAACTCCTCTTCGATACTCATCACGATGTCGATGTGGGTGAGTGAAGTCCATTGAGGGCAATTCTCCATTGTGAGATATGAATCTTCCCTAACTTCGATTTCTAAGATATTGCTTAGAATCTCATTGATTTTTTGTTGCATAGTTGCTCCTTTGATAGATTATGTGTTGGTCAAACTCCATTGTATAGAGTTTGATGGACTATGGGCGTTAGAATAGTTTTTTAATTATATTCTACATTATATAAATTTCTTCTAAAATACAAAATTATACCACAATATTGCATGTTTATTTCCAAACCACATATTTTCTTTAACACTTGAGAACTATATAATGATAATGTTTATGAATTTTACCCTGTAAATTATTTTTTAGACCCAAATATATTAAATGATTAAAATGCTTATTATTTATGAAATTTTAGATAATTATTCACAAAAAAATAATATATTCAAAATAATCCTAAATCTTTCAAAATTAAAATTTGCAAGATAAAATACGAAATCTTTAAAACTATTTTCTTTGATAAAGGATAAATGTATGAAAATATTTTTTAATGGACAAAATTGTCATACAGATTGTATAAATAGTCGTGATTTTTTCCTCACACACAATGCGAAAGAATGCGATGTATGGATAGTTAATGGCTTTGCTACACAAGAAGCAATTACATTGCATGAAGGTGATGAGTTATTTTATATCCAACGCGGAGTTATGCCCACACAAGATGCTTTAGAATCCATGATGCGTGCAAGACATACCCCAAAGCTACATGAAAAACTCAAGCAATCATGCGTTGGTATTGCTGGGCTTGGTGGACTTGGTTCACATATCGCAATCATGTTGGCTCGAAGTGGTATTGGAAAACTTATTTTGATTGATTTTGATGTTGTTGAGCCAAGCAATCTCAATAGGCAAGCCTATTCCCTCACGGATTTAGGGAAAACAAAAACTCAAGCTATGAGTAAGATTATTGCGACAATTAATCCTTTTATTCAAGTAAAAACATATTGTCATCGCATTGATGAGACAAATATAAAACAACTTTTCTTAGAATGCGATATAGTTTGTGAAGCCTTTGATAGTGCACAAACAAAAGCAATGTTAGCACAAAATTTTCATTCATTTTTCCCACAAACAATCTTAATTTGTGCCTCTGGACTTGCTGGCTATGGCAATAGTAATGCAATCCAAACACGAAAGATTACTCCCAATTTGTATATTTGCGGAGATTTGGAAAGTGAAGCAAAACCCGGAAATGGGCTTATCGCACCACGAGTTAACATTTGTGCGGCACATCAA
This sequence comes from Helicobacter didelphidarum, assembly GCF_003364195.1. Taxonomy (GTDB): domain Bacteria; phylum Campylobacterota; class Campylobacteria; order Campylobacterales; family Helicobacteraceae; genus Helicobacter_A; species Helicobacter_A didelphidarum. Next base: position 38,368 of record NZ_NXLQ01000004.1, read on the forward strand.
GCAAATCTTGTGTTGGAATTATTAGCAAATAATAAATCCTGATAATTTTAATAAAATTATGAATTCCAACTATAAGTATTTCATCTTAATTATGATTCATATATCTTTAAATAAATAAACCAACAACAAAAAGCGTAAAGAAAATAAGGAAGTAATTGCAATAAAAATTAGAAGTGAACAAAAAATTTACCTATAATCTTGGTAGGATTGAAAACACATATTTAGTTTTGTTTAATATATGTGAGTATTGTGATATGCAAACAATACCAAACACAATCAATAGATTCTTCATAAAGTATCCAACATTGTTTCAAACATCTCCATATCACTTAGTCTATTTGAATCTTTTACATTTTCTGATAACTTTCTATGATTGATTCAATAAGCATCTTTTTTGCATCTTTCTTTTGTGAGATTTAATCTTGCAAAATAAATCATAAATATTGAGAACACATAGTATTTTATATTTGGCATTAATAATAAAAAAATTATCGTGTTTTTCTATCTTTTAGCCAAGCACTGAATTGGGCAACATAACTCCAAAACAGCGGGATAAAAAATATTGCGATAAATGTTGCTGCAAGCATTCCGCCAATAACACTTGTGCCGATAGCATGCCTACTAGCACTCCCTGCTCCTGTGCTAATCGCTAAAGGTAACACACCGATACTAAACGCAAGTGAAGTCATGATAATTGGACGAAATCGGAGCTTCGCGGCACCAATTGCAGATTCCATAATACCTTTACCCTCATTTTCATGTAAATGTTGAGCAAATTCTACAATTAAAATAGCGTTTTTTGCACTTAATGCAATCAATACAAGTAATCCAACCTTAAAGTAAATATCATTTTCTAACCCACGCAATGAAACCGCAACAACTGCCCCAAAGACAGCAAAAGGCACAGCAGTTAATACAGACAGAGGCATAAGCCATCGTTCATATTGTGCACAGAGAATCAAAAAGACAAAGATTAATCCAAAAACAAAAACTTTTTCACCCGTGCCACTTTGTGCCTTTTCTTGATAACTTGTACCCGAATAAGCGATACTATAACCTTCTGGTAAAACCTCTTTTGCCACCTCTTCTATTGCTTTGAGGGCATCTCCACTTGAATAACCTGGCTTTGGATTTCCCGTAATCTTTGCACTTGTAAAGAGGTTAAATCTATCTACAATATCTGATCCTACGACTCGCTCAAAGGTTACAAGAGAGCTAATTGGCACCAAATCTCCATTTGCAGATTTCACAAATACACGACTAAGATCCTCTGGGATTTCACGGAATCTAGATTCTGCTTGAATATTGACTTGATAAGTTCTACCATAGAGGTTAAAATCATTAACATAATATCTCCCAAATGTGCTTTGCAATGCTGTAAAGACATCATCGATATTAACATTCATCGCCTTTGCCTTTTCTCTGTCAAGAGTAATAAAATATTGTGCAATATTGGTATCAAAAAGGTTTCTTACGCCTGTTAATTCTGGACGCTTATTTGCTTCTGCGACAACCAAATTAGCGTATTTTGCCAAGTCATGAATCGTTCCATTAGACCTATCTTGAACATAAATTTCAAATCCTCCTGTAAGCGATAATCCCATAATTGCTGGTGGATTTGCAACAAAAGCAGTTGTATCAAGTTTGCTATTATACTCACGCATAATCTGTCCTACGATGCTAAAAGAATCAAGAGAACGCGTATTCCAATCTTTCAGCGTTGTAAAGACAACCGCACTATTTGTTCTTTGAGCAGTAGCCTCCATATCAAAACCCGCAACAAGAAAACTAGATTCTGTATTTTCATTGTTGCGTAGAATTTCAACTACCTTTTCGCCTGCTTGTATTGTTCGCGAAAGTGATGCAGCTGGTGGAAGCTGGAGAAATGATATAATTTCACCCTTATCCTCATTTGGAACAAGCCCGGTAGGAAGCCGATTAAATAGTCCATAAGATACCGCAGTAATTGCCACAAAACATAATACTAACAACAAACCATGACGCAAAACACGCACAATTTGCTTACCAAATTTTATTGTAAGCCAATCAAAAAAATCATTGAATCTTTTAACAATAAAAAAAGGTTGTGGTTCTTTTGCTTTCAGAATTGTTACACATAATGCGGGCGTAAGTGTAAGTGCAACAAAACCAGAAATCACAACAGAAATGACAATCGTAATGGCAAATTGCTGAAAAATTGCTCCGCTAAAACCGCCAATGAAAGCTACTGGAATAAATACAGAGCAAAGCACAAGAACAATGGCAATAACAGGTCCTTGAATCTCGCCCATAGCCATTGTTGTTGCTTCTTTCACAGAATATTTTTCTCCATTTGCTTTTCTTTCATTATGCAAAATTCGTTCTACATTTTCAATAACAATGATAGCATCATCAACAACAATTCCAATCGCGAGTATTAAACCAAAAAGAGTTAAGAGATTGATGGAAAATCCAAGCACATACATACCAGCAAAAGTTCCTATAATAGACACTGGAATTGCAATCACAGGGATAATTGTAGCTCGAAGATTCTGTAAAAAGAAATACATAATCACAATAACCAATATGATAGCTTCAATAAATGTTTTTTTAACTTCTCCTATGGATACTTTTACAAATTTTGTTGTATCATAGGGAATCTCATAATTTAAACCAGTGGGAAAGTTTTTTGAAAGTTCTTGCATTTTCTTTTCGACACGTTCTGCAACATCAAGAGCATTTGCACCAGGCTGAAGGTTAATACCAAAAGCAGCTGCATTTTTACCATTCAAAATTGAACTAACACTATAATCTTTTGCACCTAATTCAATTCTAGCAATATCCTTAACGCGTAAAGATGAACCATCTGGATTGGATCGAATGATAATATTACCAAATTCTTCAGGTTTAATAAATCTTCCTTGAGTTGTTACAGAATATGTGAATGCTATTTCTTTACGCACAGGTTCTGCACCAAATGATCCTATTGCAAATTGTGAATTTTGTTCTGAAATCACACGTGCAACTTCTGAAGGAGTAAGATTATTTTGTGAGATTTTATCTAAATCAAGCCATATCCTCATTGAATAGTCTCGATTACCAAAAACAGTTATATCACCCACACCCTCAACGCGTTTTAATTCATTAATAATATTGATAACAGCATAATTGGAAATGAAAGTAGAATCATGACTGGGATTATTTGAATAAAGCCCATAAACCGACAACATTGTCGAAGAACGTTTGCGCACATTTACACCAAGTCTCTGCACTTCGCTCGGTAACTGACTTAATACAGCTTGCACACGATTATTTACATTGACTGTTGCCATATCTGCATTTGTATCATTGCTAAAATAAACACTAATATTTAATGAACCACTTGATGATGAAGAACTTTTCATATATAGCATACCTTCAACACCATTAATGCTATCTTCTAGCACACTTGCTACCGTGTTTGCGACGACCTCCGCACTCGCCCCACTATATGTTGCCTGCACCGTCACTTCATTTGGCACAACTTGAGGATATTCTTCCACAGGTGCAATATACATACTAATTGCACCTACTAGAACAATTACAATAGAAATTACCATCGCAAAAATAGGACGATTGATAAAAAATTTTGACATATCAACCTCCTTATACTATCTCGATTTCTCTTGAGAATCTTGCGTTACAATGCTGACATTAGGATTCAATTTTGAAAGATGATCAATAATAAGAACATCACCAGCTTTTAAACCGCTTGTGATAAGGACTTGAGAATTTTTAAGATTCTGTCCAAGAGTTACGCGCGAAATTTCATATGTATCACCTTTTGCAAGATAAACATAGCTTCCTTGAGAATCTTGCATAAGAGCATTTACTGGGATTGCGATTACATTTTGTGCTTCAAATCCCTTTAATCTCACGCGCAAAAAGTCATTTGGTAGAAGTTTATAAGCTTCGTTATCAACAATTGCTCGGGTTTTAATTGACGAGGTTTGTGTATCCAATACGCTATCAATAAAATCAATTTTACCTGTATGACCATAAACGAGATTATTATTTAAGAGAAATTCTACTATAATATTTTCTTTATTCAAACCACGCATATAATAAAAATCATTACTGGGGATTGAAAACTCTGCATAAATTGGACTTAATTGCGTAATAGTTGTAAGCACATCTTGCCCATTCTTTCCAACAACATTTCCAACATCATAGCGACGCATACCAACCCTACCACTTGTGCTAGCAATTACATCTGTATAACCTAAATCAATAAGTGCATCATCAAGAGCTGCTTTTGTATTTGCTACACTCGCTTGTGCAGATTGATAATTATACTCTGAAGTATCATACTGATCTACCGTATATACTCCCTGTTTATAAAGTTTCATAACTCGTTGCCAATCTTTATTTGCTTTTGTGAAATTTGCCATTGCAGAGTTATATTGAGCACGTGCCATATCAACTTTTGTGCTATATCTTGCTGGGTCTATCTTAAAGAGTAAATCACCCGCCTTTACAATATCACCTTCTTTAATATTTTGTGAGAGCAATATGCCCTCTACACGTGCATATACCTCAACACTTTGTAGGCTTTTAAATCTTGCAGGATATTCAAAGCTTAACTCAAGATTTTGCTCTTGTATAGTTTGCACCCCTACGGTGATTTTTGATTTTTCAGGTGTTTTTTCGCCACTATCAGATGAACATCCAATTTGCAATATAATTAAAAATATCATACATAATAGTCTTTTCATTTACTATTTCTCCTTAGATTAATGAATTATGACTTATCAAAAATTATCGTAAAATCCTTTATCAAATTGATATTTTACGAAATACATAAAGGATTTTGCCACCCACACTTATAAGACTCAAATCTTTATATAATTTTACCTTAGTAGCATGAAAACATACATACAAAATGAAAGCATACACAATAATACGATGTGTATCAAGTATTGGTTTAATATAACGATTAAAGTAAAATTTTCCTGCTCTAACAATATGTGAAAGTAATACACTTAATTGTTGTATTGTCATTGATTACCTTAAGTTTATGAGATTAGAATCTCGATTAAATAAAGTTAAAAGCAAGGTTTATAATTGAAACTTTTTTATTATGCTTATAACTTCATATTTCTCTAAATATTAGAATAGGCTAAGGATTCTAGCTTAATTTTTTAAACATTTAGGCAATTCAATAACATCTTTTTCCACCTAAAAAATATTATTGAATTAATGAAAATATAGATTCTGCAATCACCCAAACTCTTTATGAGCGAGGGCAAATTATATATTGCTCCTCAACAATAGCTTATCCTGATACTTATCTTTTATGATTGCAATGACTTACCCCAAATCTTACTAAGTTCTGAATGCATTTTAAATATACGAGGATTTGTTAGAGTATTGCAAATGGGATTTGGTATGGAATTACTTTGATGAAATTTGTTTTCTAAATTTTTTTCTACAGAATCTTTTTCTTGCAATATCTTAACTTCTTGATTTTGAGAATCTTTGTATTCTTTATTGTTATTTTGTATTTCTTCTGTTGTGATTTGTATATTTGGCACAGATTCATTATTCTGATCTCTATCATTTTGAATAAAATCTGTATTACTTGAAATTTCAGATTGGATGGTATCTTGCAGACTCTGTAACTCCATTACAGTATTATCTAACTGCGAATCGAAAATATTTTCTCTATCTTTATTTAGTATTGAATCTTGTCCCAATAACCCATCAGATTCTAATTCATTATTGAATGTTTCTTGCTTGAGTATATTATGTGAAAATGATTCATCAAGCACTATATCAGTAGCTTGAGGTTGTGTTAAAGATAATTTGCTAGGAAATTCTCCAAAAAAATCTGGCGATTCATTATGGGAGGAATTTATACTATTTTCCAGCTTAATATCTCTTTGTAAAATGTCCTTGGTATCAGAATCTTGCATATCCAAAGTATCATTTAAAGAGTCTTGAAACATATTAGAGAATGGGTCTGTGGTATTTTCCTCCTTCTCTACTGCAATTCGCTCGCTAGGTTTCATGAGAGAATCTTGAGACTCCATTGCATCATTATTATTGTCCAGTGCGATATCATTACAAATTTCAGTATCCAACTCCACAAGCAAAGTATCCTTGTGGATATTTTCGCTACAATCTGTATCTTCTAATACAGTATGATTGAGTATATCACTACCTGAAATATCGCTTTTATTTTCTATAATAGCATATTCATCAGTTATGTTATTATTTTGTATTTCTACATCCTGATAAACATCAGTTTCCAAATCATCAAGATCATCAATATTGCTTAACTCCTCAAAATCAGAGTCTATATCAAGAGAATCTTTAATCAGAAAATCTTGAAACATTTCTGCTATCAAATCAGCATCGCTTGCATATTGTGGATTCATCTCTGTATCTTTATTATCCAAAGCTTCACAATTTATGTCCGACTGCATAAAATCTGTTTCATTTTCTGTTTGACATGACATATCTTGTGAGATGATATTGTCAATATTATTTGAATCTTCTAAAGTATTTTGATTACTTTGTATATCTTCAGATTCTACTTGTTTTACATCTTGCAATATTTCAATTGTATCTTTTGCTACTTCCTCTTGAACATTATAGGAAATGTCAGGTTGTGCTTGTATTGAATCTCTTGCTACATTCAAAGGAGAATGATTGATTGATGAGGAAATAGGACTAGTCGTATTCTCTCCTTGGGAATCTTGCATACAAACAGAATTATCTTTTTGGTCTATTGTATTTTGTATAATGCTCGGTGTTTCATTGAATAATAAAGAAAGCTCATGCCCCATTTCACGAGCTTTATCCACTTGTTCATGCATAAAGCTGAGATCTTGTGAATTTAGGGAATTGTCTGCAACCGGATTGTGCGTTGATTTTTTTAAAAAATCCTGTTGCATATTATTTGTAGTTTGTGTGGAATGAATAGTATTGCTACAATCTTCTTGCGATTGTGTGAAAGTATGAGATTCTTCATGATTTTCTGTTGAAATATTTTCTTTATTATTATAAGTGTTTGAAGTAACATCTTGAAAGATTGATTCATCATTACATTCATTATTCTTATCCAAAGAATCTTGTTGTGGTATTTCATTTTTTGAGGAATCTACACTTGCAATATTTGGTTGCAGAAAATTCAGCAAAGGATATGTATAATTCTGTGGTAGAGATTCCACACTAGTTTTGCAATCAGAATCTTGGTTTAAAAAATGCAAAAGCGGAAGCTGTGTAGTATGTATTGCTTGAGATTTTGTTGTGTTTGAAAAACTATGCCTATTTTCAATATTATTTACATTCTCTTCTCCATATTCTAATTGTTCTATCTGGTATACAACAGGGGAATCTTTTAGCGTAGATTCAATGTTGCTTTCTACACCTTTATCTTGTATGTCATTTTGTAGTTCTTGAGAATCTATTTGTTCCTTGTTACAACCAATGCAATCACTTTTTATTGTGAGGGAATCCAGATTAGATACTTGTTTTTGCTGTTGTAATTCATTTTGCATGTTTTCTTCTGCGTGTCGTTCTTGGATAGCAGTTTTTTCTTTTTGAATTAGGTAAGATTCTGTATTGGTAGCTATATTAACATGAGGGTTGGTGGTTATTTGCATATTTTTATCTTTTATATCCTCAATGTTATCATCTTTGCAAACAACCAGAGATTCTAATTCTCTGTCTTCTAGTTCATTTTCACACAAATCACTTTGTTGCAATGTAGCATTAAGTTCTTTTTGTGTATTTGCATCTCGTATCTGTTCTCCTCGTCCATTATTATCTTTTTGCAATTCTTTCTCAAGTGGTTGCTCTTCTTGAAAAAAAGATTCTAGACTTAGAGAATCTTCATTTATAACCTCTTTCTCATCAGATTGCATATAATTACTCTCATGTTTGCATTCATTATTGCAATCTTGATGTATAAATTCTGTTATCTCTGCTGTTTTTTGTATGCTTTCTTTGCTTTTATCAAGAAACTCTAAATCTTTAGATTCCAAATCTTTTAAAGTATCTAAGAATTCTTCTTTATGACTTTTTGTTTCATTAACTATTGTAAGTTCTTCTTTTTCTAATTGTTGTGCTTTTATTTTCTTTTCAACTCTTTTGAGTTCAGATTCTAAAAATTCTTTCCATTGTGGAGCACATAGTTCTTTTGCGGTAATAAAAATATCTTTATCTCCTCTGCCACTCACATTCACAATAATAATTCTATTCTTTACATTTTTTGCGATTTTTAATGCTCCAGCAAGTGCATGACTTGATTCTAAAGCAGCCAAAATCCCTTCATGTCTTGCAAAAAACTGCAATGCTTCCAAAGCTTCTGTGTCGCTTGCAAAATCAAATTGCACTCGTTGTATTGAAGCCAAATGAGCGAGCTGTGGTCCAACTCCAGCATAATCAAGACCAGCACTAATAGAATGTGTTGATGCAATTTGCCCAACTTTATCTTGTAAAAAATATGATTTGAAACCTTGTGCGATTCCAATCCTCGCATTACTTTGTTTGCTCAATCTTATTGCATGTTTATTTGATTCTGCAATACCACCCGCCTCTATACCAATTAACTGAACTTCTTCATGTTTCAAAAATGCACTAAATGCACCCATAGCATTGCTCCCGCCACCAACACATGCTACAATATAATCTGGCATAACACGCAAAGCTTTTTTTATTTGCTTCTTAATCTCTTTTCCGATAATTTTTTGGGAATCTCGGACAATATCTGGATATGGATAAGGACCTAATGCACTTCCTAAAACATAAAAAGAATCAACAGGATCTTTGCTCCATTCACGCAAGGTTTCATTTACCGCATCTTTTAATGTTTGTGTGCCACTTGCTACACTGACAACTTTTGCACCAAATTGCTCCATAATAAAAACATTGGGTCTTTGTCGCTCAATATCGATTGCACCCATAAAAATTGTGCAAGGTATCCTTAAAAATGCACAAGCACTTGCCACGGCAACTCCATGCTGTCCCGCACCTGTTTCTGCTATCACACGTTTTTTGTGCATTTTTCTTGCAAGAAGGACTTGAGCTAAAGCATTATTAATTTTGTGCGCACCCGTATTTGCTAAACCTTCAAATTTAAGATAAATTTCATTCTCAAGGATTTTAGAAACATTTTTTGCATAAATAAGTGGTGTTGGTCGTCCAACAAATGTTTTTAGAAGATGTTTTAATTCTTTTCGAAAGCTTTTCGATTGAAAAATGTGTTTGTATGCCCTTTGTAACTCATTTATTGGAGGATAAAGTGTCTCTGGGATAAAGCAACCACCAAAGCTTAATTCACCTTCACCAAAGTATCCATTTTTACTTTCTAAGAATATCTTTTTTTCCACATTCTTTCCTTGTTATGTTGTTATAAAAGAGGTGTATTCTTGTTTTCTTTATAGAATAGCTATTTTTCTTAAAAGTAGATTCTATCATGATTTCAGACTTTTGCAACCTTTATTCTAAAGAAAATAGTATTGAAGTGTAAAAATTCTCACTTTATGATTTTTATTAATACATTTTATTAGCTTTTTATTCTTAATTTATATTTTAAAAATACGAAAGAAGTCTTTTTATGAAGTCTCAACAATTACATTAAATTGTAAATTTTACAATCATTCATCATTATATAGGGAAGTGTGAAATCCTTACTTTCAAGCAACATCAGTATTAGGTGCATAAAGATAGATTCCACACTTAAGTTATTCTTTTACAAAAGATAAATTTTGCTCTATTATTTTACAATTTGAATGATTAAAGTGCATTTTAATACTTATTGAATAAAAAGTAGCTAATGCACGATATTTATTTTGCTAAATATATTGCTAACCTATTGCAAAAACAGCAATAATAAGAACAATTTACAATTTAAATTGCTATTATTTACTCTTTTCCAACCAAATATTTTAACAGAATGAGAAGTCAATCTCATCAAACACTAAAAATTCACAAACATGAAATAATAACCAACGCTACCTGGCTAAGCAAAAACTTACTTTACTTCCAATACTCTTCTACCAAGATTCCCATATCTGTGGAATGCAATACTTACAGCCCTTTCACTAAAATAGTATAATAACTCAAAATACCCATTTGCATATGGACTATGATTAGCAATAAGTTTGCCTTTTGCACGGCCTTCTTTGATAAGTTTTGTATAAATTTCTTCTGTATTTTTCCTTTCATCTTGGGAGTCTAAATTCAAACTACCAAGATAACGAATCAATTCATAATCACCAGCAGATTCAATAAAATCTTGCTCACTTTGATATTCAATATGAATATCTCGAAGTCCCAAGTTTTTCAAGTTTTCAAGAACAAATCCTAAATTTTTGCTTATAGCTGTAGGTTTTATACTTAATGTCAAACTTGTTTCAACAATCTGTGTTGCGGCAATGATATTAAGAATCTCACTTAAACTATCGACAGAACGCACTCGGTAAATCACAGATTTCACAGCTTTATAATAAAACAGATTATCTTCACCACGAATATGCACAAAATCTCGCTTTTGGCTAAATTCATGTCTATAATAATAGGCATAATTTTGTGCAACTTCAAGGCTACTTTGAAGGTCTTTTTTAAAGTTTATATCTTCAGTATTTTTTACAAGATAGCTTATTTTATCCACAAAACTATGATTTCCTATCTTTTTAGAATCAATATTTTGTGGAAGAATCTCTATGTTGAAAAATTGTGTAACATAATTATAACTTCCCGCCTTACGACCAAATCCTACGGCAGATTTTTTTATACCGCCAAATGGCTGACGAAGCACGATAGCACCAGTTGTTGGCTTGTTAATATAAATATTTCCTGCCTCAATATTTTGTAAGTAATAATCCCATTCACGTTCATCAAGAGATTCAAAACCACTTGTTAATCCATAACCTGTAGCATTTGCAATATGTAAGGCATGTTTCAAATCTCGTGCACACATAACTGACAAAATAGGAGTAAAAAACTCTGTTGTATGTGAATAACTCCCTTCCTTTACACCATATTTAATACAAGGCTTCATTGCATAGGGATTACCATTCTCTATATAAGAATTTTCACTAGAATCTGCTTCATTGCTTGTAGATTTTCCGAAATTAGATTCTGCAAAATTTGGTGCTAATGCCCATTCCTCATCATCTTCTAATTCTAAACCTTTCTTCACTTTTGAATCAATCACATCACTAAGATATCCAAGCTTATTTTTCAATATAAATGGATTCCCAACACTCATACTTTGGGCAGCATCAATGAGCGTTTTTCTAAAATTTGTATCTTCATAAACTTCTTTTTCTAAAATCAACAATGAAGTTGCACTACATTTTTGACCAGAATTCGAGAATGCAGAATGAATGACATTTTTTATAGCCTGATCTCTATCTGCCATCTTACTCACAATCGTTGCATTTTTACCACCTGTTTCAGCACTCAAGAAAAGTGTAGGATTTTCTTGGAGAATTTGATAAGCAGTCTCTTCGCCACCTGTCAAAATTGCATAATCCACCTTTTTTAAAATTACTTCATTAATATCACGTCCACTAGCTGGCAAAAATACCAAATAATCTTTTGGTAATCCTGCATCATAAAAGCATTGTGTAAGCATATTGCCTGTGAGAGTAGAGATATTTGATGGCTTATAAATCACACGATTCCCGCTTGCAAGACTTGCGGCAATACCACCAACAGATATAGCAACTGGGAAATTCCATGGAGTAATCACAACACCAATACCTTTTGGAGTAAGTTTGCAGTCATTATGTTCTTGAACAATCTTATGCACACTGTGAGGATAAAATCTCAAGAAATCTATTGCTTCACTGACTTCAGCATCAGTCTCAATAAAAGTTTTACCGACTTCTAATGCAGAAATTCCAATAAGATCACCTCTTCTTTCTGCAATAATTTCAGCGGTTTTTAAAAGTATATTTCCTAACTCTTGCAAACTTAATGTTTTCTTGGAATCTTGAAGAAAAGTTAATGCCTCTTCTAAATGTTCTTTTTCTGCGAGATATGTCGTCCCAATTTTTTTGTTACTGCCTTTCATAAAAATATCACGAGCCTTTCCTTTAGGAGTCTTCTCTCCAATAATTGGTGTTGCTTCAAGAGAGTCTAATGCACTAAACTTCTCCCTAATATTTTTCGCCCATTCTCTATTAGGAGATAAAATAAAATCTGTGTCTGGTTCATTCAAGAAAGTATCTAAGTTTGCAGATTGCGTATAAGGTGCTTGTAACCTATTTTGACTTCTATAACTTGTATCCTTCACTGCTTGAACACCCTCAATTGCTTGTCGGAAGATTTGCTCTTGTTGCTTCCAAGTTGCCGAATCTACTTCTAAATCAAAAGCATAACGCATAAAATTATCTTTACCTGTATTCTCATCAAGACGACGCACAAGATATGCAATAGCATTATTAAAATGTTCATCACTGCATACTGGTGCATAAAGAATAAGATTATTGTTTTTCGCAACCTCAAAACTTGATTTAAGATTCATACCTTCAAGCATTTCAAAAGTAAAACTTGCTTGGGCATTCTCTTGTTTAATACGGGTCATAGCATAAGCAATTTGAAAGATATTATGTGAAGCAATACCTATATTAATATATTTAAAATTTTCATCTTGTAATACAAAATTAAGCATTTTATTATAATTAGAATCTGTATCAACCTTATTTCTAAAAGTTGGCAGCTCCCATCCTTTTACACTCGCAATAGTTTCTTCTGCTTCCATATTTGCACCTTTTACAATGCGAATTTTGATTGGTGGCTTCCCACTTTCAACGCGTTGTTTTGAAAATGCAACTAATTTCTTCAAATACTCAAATGAATCAGGCAAATATGCTTGCAATACAATACCGGCTTTAATATCAAATTTCGCTACAGATTCTGTAAATGCCTCAACAGTTAATTCTAAATCTTTAAACTCTTCCATATCTAAATTAATAAACTTTGAAATGCCTGCTTTTGCTTTTTTCTCTGCAATCGCATACAGCTTATCCAATTGCTTCACAATCTCATCTTTAGAATATTCAAAATCAAGGATATTGATTTGTGAAAAAATCGTAGTAATTTTAATTGAGATATAATTAATATAATTTGAATTTAATGCATCAGTATATTTTTGCAAACGATAATTCGCCTCTAATGCTCCAAGCACCTCTTCGCCAATCAAATTAACATTTAATCCAATATTTTGAGATTGACGCTTATCTGCGTGTTTTTTCAACTCGATAGGATTCTCATCAAGCACCATTGCTTTTGTATCATTTTTCAAATTTTTAATAAAAAACGGCACACTCACAGAAGGCATACTTTTTCCAATCCCCAAAAAGAGTTGCAAAAGGATTTTCTCAAAAGGTGAAAAAAAATCAGCAATACCATATTTTTGTAAAGTATGAGAAATAAGTTCATGAACAGTTACAAAATCTTTAGAACGAAAACTCCTATCAAGCAACTCAATTAACATAACCTTACTGCTTGGATTTTCAAGCATTTTCATCATTTTTTTACGAAATCTTTTCTCTTGACAAGTTAAATCACTATTAATCTTTTTTTGCAGTGTCTTTGCGAGTTCTAAACTTTCCTGAATCGTTTCTGCACTATATTCCCTCATAAAATTCTCCTAAATATAAACAAAATAAGTTCTATTCTATCTCAAACTTATAGAATATACTTAAATATATTTGAAAAAAATTAAAAATTATTCATAGTATTCTTTACAATGTTTAATTATTGCTCAATGCTCAATTCAGTATTTACAAATTTTGGATTTTACATGAGCAAAAGTCTTTCAGGTTTCAAATACTTTTGCTATAATTAAGAAATTTCTATTTGGCACAGCGAATAAATAAAGAGTATAGGGTTTATATACAATTAAACTTGTCAATAACACTACAACAATCAAGTTGACAACATTGTGTGTATGATAAATTTTTGTAGTGTTATATTTCTTTTGAGAATAACATCTCATGAAAAATCTTAAAAATTCATATTTGGAGTCAAAAATGCAACATTATAAAATCACAGCAAAAGGCAAAGTTCAGGGTGTTGGATTTCGTAATTTTACAAAAAGTTATGCCGATACTCATGGCTATCATGGGAGTGTCCAAAATCTTAAAAATAGCTTTGTAGAAATCTTTATATCTTTACCAAAAAACGAATTAGGTAACTTTTTAGAATCTTTGCAGAAAGGCAATGGAAAAATGAAAGCTACTTCTTTTGAGGTAGAACTTTTGGAGAGTTTAAATTTTGCAGATTTCAAGGTATTAGAATAAATGCCAGACACTCTCTTTCTATTATGGGATATTTTCTCATTAACAATTTTCTTTTTTACTCTTGGGTATTATGTAATTGTTAATTTGCAATGGTATAACTATAATATATCACGCGTCATCACTAAACATCATAAGCAAAATTGGCATCTTTATTATTTTGTGATTCCAATTCTTTTTGTCCTTTTCACACACCACTTGTATCATTCAATTATATTCTATATTTACCTCTATATGGTCGATGTTCCAATGTTTATTTTATGGTATAAAAGATTGGATAAAAAGCTTATCTACACAGCAAGAGTAAAACGATATTTTACCATATTGGCGGTGTGTGTGTATTGCATGGTATATTTTTTGTGGTATAAAGAATCTCTTTTTATACAATCATATTTTATAGATATAGCAGTAAAAAATATGTGTCTTATTGTCTCATTTTGCGTGGGAGTATATTGTTCACTCATTTGTGAATTGATTCTCTTCAAAAGATATGCTTCATATGCACATAAAAAAATACAATCTTTACAAAATCTTACAATTATTGCCATTACAGGAAGTTATGGTAAAACAAGTATAAAAAACTTTGTTGCGGAAATTCTTAGCAAACAATTCAATACTTATGCGACACCACGTAGCGTAAATACATATAAAGGGCTAGTAAGTGATATTAATCAAAACCTCACACAAGAACATAGAATCTATATTGCAGAAGCAGGTGCAAGAAATCAAGGTGATATTGCAGAAATTTCTAACCTCTTACAACAACACTATGGTGTAATTGGTAAAATTGGCAATGCCCATATTGAATATTTTAAAGACATTCAAACAACAATAAGCACAAAATTTGAAATGCTTTACTCCAATCGCCTCCATAGAATCTTTATGCAAAAAGATAATACTCTACCGCATGAATTGCCACAAAAATTTCAGGAAAATCTTAATAAAATTACCCCTTATCCTGCCAATCTTACAAATATAGAATCAACACTTGAAAAAACAAGTTTTAGTTTAGAAATAGATTCTAATATGGTAGATTTTGAAACACAAATATTAGGGCGATTTAATATAGACAATATTGCGGTAGCCATTTTATTAGCAAAAGAGTTTGGTATGGAAATTACACAAATTCAAGAAGCCATAAAACATCTCAAACCAATACCACATCGCCTTAATAAGATCGTTACGGCAAATAAAATAATTCTTGATGATAGCTTTAATGGGAATTTAGAGGGTATGAGCGAAGCTATTCGCCTTAGTTCCTTACACATTGGTAGAAGAGTAATCGTAACGCCCGGACTTGTTGAATACGATGAAGAAAGTAATATTGCACTTGCAAAATACATCGATGAAGTATTTCAACTTGTTATTATTACAGGGAATCTCAATACAAGTTTGCTTAGTAAATATATTACAAAAGCGGAAAAAATTATCCTAAAAGATAAAGCGAATTTAGAATCTACCCTTAGTGAAAGTGGTAAAAATGGGGATTTGGTATTATTTGCAAATGATGCACCAAATTATATTTAAATTAGAAAATTCAAAGGGTGAAATCTTTTAATACAAGAACTTTCTTGAAGCTGAAAATGTGCCGAAAAAAATATTACTGCTTCTGATGAATAAATTATTCGTTGAATATTGCCAACAATATTTGATATACTTCTATATTTATAACTTAGTCTTTCTTAAAAAATATCACTCTTTAATATTTTACACAGATACATCATGATACTATTCCCAGTATACTTTAATGATTATAAATAAAATAGTTCTGATTGCTTTATATTGCATAATAATAATATTTGTGCGACTTCTGAATGTAAAATTTCACCTCGCAAAACAACAGGAAGAATATGAAATTTTGGAGAACTTTCTTGCATATGTAATATGTTAGAAAAAATTTGGGATTGAATATCCCCTAAAGTTTGAGATAATGTATTCATAATACCATGCAAAATACTATAACAGATTCCATATATATCCAACCCGCCAATACGATACGCCATAGCAAGTGAGAGTGCCTTATTAAAGTCAATTACAATTTTATTATTTTCTTGTTTACATTTAAAATTGAGATCACTTACAAAAGGGAACTTAAAATTTGAAGCAAAATATAAAAATTCTTGAAGTAAGCATTCATCATGAAATTGTCGCTTAGAATCTAAATTTTGATTAATATTTTTTATGCTTGCATTAATTGTATCAATAATTTTAAAGTCTAATTCTCTATCGTCTAAAATGAGATAAAACAAGCTAAAAAGATCAAGAATATTGTGCGAAATAACGCTTGTATCATTGAGTTTCATTAATGATTGAAAGCGATTTTGGAAAACTTTTTTATAATTTTGATAGAGCTTTTTACTCTGTTTATTTTTATTTTCATATCCTGCCAAGATAATTTTTGGATTAATTTCAAAACAAAAATTTGAAAGAATTGTAATTGTATCATTTTCTTGCAATAAGATGCAACTCTGATTAGGTGAAAAATCAAGTAAGAAACTTTTAGAAAATTTTTTTGATTGAGTAAAAGTGAGAAAATCAGATTCTGTATTGACTATATAAGATTTTGTAACATTATTTTGGGTACTTATAGAAGAATAATTTTGCATATTTTGAATCTTAGTTACACTGAATTGCCTCATGTTTTGCATCATTACAGGGGTATTTGGGGGAAGAAATTTTGGATTTAGTAGAAAAAAGCTTTCATTACTAAGCGGTCTTTCAATATTCCCAAAATTATCCCAAAAATTTGGCTCACTACAGCCAATACAACCATGCCCACCTTGTACTGGCCAACTTGTTTTAGCATTAAACTTGACTTTTGGACAATTATTATAAGTATATGGTCCCTTGCAACCAACCTTATAGAGACAATATCCATTTGCCATATTTGGATCATCAAAAGATTCAACAAAATCGCCTGACATAAAAAAACTTTTTCTTTCACATAAATCATGCACACTTTTATTATATGCCCATTGCGGTCGTTTGAGATTATCAAGATTTGGAGACTCTTGAAAAAGATAATAATAAACAAGTGTTGCAATAATATTTTTATCGCTTGGGGGACAGCCTGGTATATTGATAATTTCATGCTCGAAGAGTTCGCTTAGTGCGTGTCCATTTGTAGGATTTGGATACGCACTTTGGATTCCACCAAAGCTAGAGCAAGTCCCTACTGCAAAAATGGCTTCTGCATGATTGATGAGATGTGATACTTCTTCATATCCATTGCGATTACCCAAAGTGATATAATCTTGTGCAAATCCTATGGGTATACTACCTTCGACAAGGAGAACATATTTTTCATCAAGACTTTCATCAAGACTTTTTGTTGCACCATGTCCACTAGGTGTCATAAGTAAATCATGATATTGAATTTTAAAGAAATCAAAAATCAATATTTCAAAGTTCGGAGATTCTGTTCGCAACAGGCTTTCGCTACAACCAGTACACTCCTGTAAATGAAGCCATACAATCTTTAAATCCCCCATATATTCTAAAATCTTAATACAAGTATCGAGCATAGTCGCTGAAATGCCAAGCAACGAAAGATTTTGTTTTATCCATGTTCGTGAAGTCTCATTTTGCAAAGTTGCATTTTTCTTTGTAGTGGAAAGTATCTGCAGTCTCTGTTGTAGTTTTTCTTCGATGCTCATTTTGTGTTTATTGATTATTAGATTATTTGAGGTCATTTCAAGAGTTTCACGCATACTTTTCCTTGTATTACTTCAATATAGTAAAAGATACTTACCTCAAATGATTACATTCTCTATTTATCGAATCTTCAAAGATGATAAAAGATGAACTTTGATACATGAGGATTTTAAGAATATTGCAAAAAATGACTTTTATTATAATATATAATATTGCAAAATACACAAACGATATATCTAAATTATCACAACATATAATAAAAGGTAAAAGTTGCAAGATTCTAAAAAATATACCATTGAATTTTGTTGTATATTTCAGTATGAATGTCACAAAATGTTACTTTATTTCTTTTTTCCCCAAATATCCCATAGTTGCCTAATTATAGGATATTTTGTATCCTTGATATATAAAACAAAATCTTCTCGATAGTAAAAGTTTAAGAACATTAAAAAGCCCTTGTTGCAATATTTTCCTTTCTCAAAATTATGTTAATATGGCACAATGTAAAATATGCAATAAAGAATTATTTATTACTTATTAATAACATATTTATGAAAAAACTCTTAAGCAAAATGTAATATTGGGATATAATTAATGTAATGCATAGTATGCATTACATTAATTATTTGCAACACGCGGAGGAATACATGGATGATATGATTAAATATAAGAAAATTGAGAATGCCACATCGTTTGGACAAAAAGATCTTATCAAAATTGGAATTGTTCTACTCTTTTTTATCATAGCTTCAGTAATTGCTATTATTGGTGCTGGTTCTGTTAGTAGCCCTATTATTCTTATTTTTGCAACGGTTGTGGGTGGCTATATGGCACTTAATATCGGTGCAAACGATGTTGCTAATAATGTTGGACCCGCTGTTGGTTCTCATGCAATTACCCTTGTCGGTGCAATTATTATTGCTGCCATTGCAGAAGCTGCGGGTGCAATTATTGCAGGAAGTGATGTCGTCGATACGATTAAATCTGGAATCATTTCTCCTGCTAGTTTGCAAGATAGTAAAACATTTGTTTACGTCATGATTGCTGCTCTTACTTCTGGTGCAATATGGTTACATGTTGCGACAGCTTTGGGGGCACCTGTTTCTACAACACATTCTCTTGTTGGTGGTGTATTGGGTGCTGGTATCATGGCTGGAGGATTTGGTATAGCAAATTGGAATGTTATGTCTGGAATTGCATTGAGTTGGGTTATTTCACCTTGTTTGGGTGGCTTAATTGCCATGTTCTTCCTCTTTGTCATTAAACAATCCATTACTTATCAAAGTGATAAAATAAATGCAGCAAAAAAGGTAGTGCCATTGCTTATTTTTATTATGTCATGGTGTTTTAGTATTTATTTGGTGCAAAAAACAAGTTTTTCTAAGTCCATAAACTTTAATACAGCTACAGTTATTGGACTCATTACCGCAATTGCTATCTTTTTTATATCTCGCCCTTTTGTAATACGAAAAGCAGATAGTCTCTCAAATACTAAAGAAGATATTAATGAGCTTTTCACAATGCCTTTAATCTTTTCAGCAGCAATTTTAAGCTTTGCACATGGTGCAAATGATGTTGCAAATGCTATTGGTCCATTAGCTGGAATCTATGAGGCTATTTCTGAAGTTGTGCATGACGGTATTGGTGGTAAAGCAAAAGTTCCTTTGTGGATTATGCTTATTGGTGGATTAGGGATTTCTTTAGGGTTAGCCCTCTATGGACCAAGACTCATTAAGACAGTTGGAAGTGAAATTACAGAACTTGATAAAATGCGTGCATTCTGCGTAGCATTATCTGCTGCGATTACCGTCCTTATCGCTTCACAATTAGGACTTCCTGTAAGTTCTACACATATTGCAATTGGTGCAATTTTTGGTGTCGGATTTTTGCGTGAATATCTGAAAAAACGTTATTTTGATATGCAACAAGATATTATTGAAGCACATAAAGGTAAAGATGAAGAAGTAGCAAGAAGATTTTTAAATAAATTTCATCGTGCCAACATTCGTCAAAAACAAGAAATGTTACAATCTTTAAAAAATATTACATCAAAGGATAGAAAAGTAGTTGATGGTGAACTCCCCCAACTTAAGAAGAAAGAAAGAAAATCTTTAAAGAAAGCTTATAAACAAGAACTTGTGCGACGCAGTGCAATCAATAGAATTGTTGCTTCATGGCTCATTACAGTTCCTTTATCAGCAGTGTTTGGTGCAGTTACATACTATTTAATCGCAAAAATTGGTGTGCCTCTTTAAAATAAGAATATAATTTTTCGCATTTTAATCCAGCATAGTTTCAATCAATTTTGAACTATGCAACTATTTATAAACATTTAAACCATATAATCCAAAATATACTTCAATATTCTTAGAATAATATCAAAAAAATGTAAAACGAATAACATACAATAATGAAGTAAAACTAAGTATTTTCAAATAGAACAGAAAGTATTGTGTATTTAAACTTAGCCTAAACCCATATTAAAATAAAGTTAATTTGAGTATCACTTTTTATTATAAAAATTTTATTCTTTAACTGCAGTTTTCAAAAAACTCTTTCATTAATATTAGCCCATGTAAGCTTTTAAATCCCATTGTATACCTTTTTTGAATAAAATATTTATGTATAGTTTCATGCTATAATAATACAATGGCATATTTTATAAGATTGTATTTGATGAGAAATTCATGGGTCCAGGGGAATCTTATAAGATAATACTCTCAAGCATATTGCTTGATTAGACTAGGATATTTGTATGTAAATATTTTAATACTTATCCCTAAATATATTTGAAGCAATACTCTCAAAAATTAATGTAAAAGGTTCATGCAGGAAAAATATAATACATAATAACAGAAATCACACATAAATATCTATCATATCTAACCAAATACTAGGATATTACATAGTATTTAGGTTTTGATAGCTGTGTTGATACGCTATAAAGTAAAATCTTTGATTTTATCAAATTCTAAATAACGATATACCTTGTGAGTATTTGCACCTAATTTACTAGGAACAATTTGGAGATACTCTTCAAGGCTTGGTAATCTTCCAAGTTTTGCACATACAGAAGCGAGCTCTGCACTACCTAAATATACTTGTGCACCTTTACCCATACGATTATCAAAATTTCGTGTAGAGGTAGAAAACACAACTGTATTATCACGCACACGGGCTTGATTACCCATACAAAGACTACAACCAGGCACTTCTATTCTTGCCCCTGTTGCACCAAAAAGGCTAAAATATCCTTCATCATTAAGCTGCTGGGAATCCATTTTTGTTGGAGGCACAAGCCATGTACGTGTTACACTTTGTCCCTCATTTTTCATGATTTCACCAAATGCCCTAAAATGTCCTATGTTTGTCATACAACTTCCAATAAAAACCTCATCAATTTTTTTTGGTCGCTTAGAATCTTGCAATATCTCACTCAGTGTAGCAACATCATCTGGATCATTTGGACAAGCTAAAATCGGCTCTTTAATCTCGGCAAGATCAATTTCGATTATTGTCGCATATTCAGCATCTTTATCAGCTCGTAAAAGAACAGGATTTTTAATCCATTCACGCATTTTATCAGCTCTTCGTTGCAATGTCTGTGCATTTCCATAACCATCTTTAATCATTGCCTGAATCAATGCAATATTAGATTCTAAATACTCAATAATTGGTTCTTTATTAAGAGCTATTGTGCAGGCTGCAGCACTTCTTTCCGCACTCGCATCGCTTAATTCAAATGCCTGCTCAACCTTAATATCTTCCAAGCCTTCAATTTCAAGAATCTTGCCACTAAAGATGTTCTTTTTGTTCTGTTTTGGCACAGTAAGAAGACCTTTTTTAATAGCATAATATGGAATCGCATTTACCAAATCTCGTAAAGTAATACCCGGATTCATTTTTCCCTTAAATCGGACAAGCACAGATTCTGGCATATCAAGTAGCATATTCCCCGTAACCGCAGCAAATGCAACCTGCCCACTCCCCGCTGGAAAACTAATCCCAATTGGAAATCTTGTATGTGAATCACCACCTGTGCCAACAGTATCTGGCAAACAAAATCTATTCAACCACGAATGAATGACGCCATCTCTTGGTCGAAGTGCAACACCACCACGATTTGTCATAAACTCTGGCAAAGTGGCTTGCAAACTCACATCTGCTGGTTTTGGATATGCCGCCGTATGACAAAAACTCTGCATAACAAAATCAGCACTATAACTAAGACTTGCCAATTCTTTCACCTCATCTCTAGTCATTGCACCCGTAGTATCTTGCGATCCAACTGTTGTAGCTTTTGGTTCACAATATTCACCGGCTCTCACACCGTCTTTACCACATGCTATCCCAACCATTTTTTGTGCAAGAGTATAGCCTTTGTTGGAAGAAACTGGCTGCTTTGGTTTTACAAAAATATCAGATTCTGAGAGTCCTAAAAACTTACGTGCTTTATTTGTTAAACCGCGTCCAATAATTAATGGAATCCTTCCACCTGCACGTATTTCATCAAAAATTGTAGCAGGAGCAAGAGTAAATTTACTTACCACTTCATTGTTTTTAATTATTTCACCATCATAAGGTTTAAGTGTAATAATATCACCTTCCTTAAGATTTGTAACATCTGCAACAATTGGTAAACAACCGCTATCTTCACAAGTTGCAAAGAAAATTGGAGCAATAGTGCCACCAATAACAAAACCACCACTTTTTTTGTTTGGAATATATGGAATCTCATTGCCAAAATGCCATACAATTGAATTGCAAGCGGACTTTCTACTGCTTCCTGTCCCTACCACATCACCCACATATACAACCTGTGCATCGTTTTTAACAGCAATTTTCTTTATATTTTCTATACGAGATTCATAATTTTCTATACGATTTTTTAACATAGCTTTAGCATGCAAAGGAATATCACTGCGAGTAAAAGCATCTCCTGCGGGACTTAAATCATCAGTATTTGTCTCACCATCGATTTTTAATACAGCAAGCTTTATCTCCTTTGGAATCTCTGGTTTTTGTAAAAACCATTCGGCATTTGCCCAAGATTCTATAATCTCTTTTGCAAAAGCTTGTGTTGTAGAATTGCTAGAATCTTTACTTAAATCTACTATTTTCTCAAATGTATCATAAATTAATAAGGTATGCTTGAGAGCATTCATAGCAACTTTCGCCACTTCCTGATTATTGCTTTTTAATGCCTCCAATAAATATGGAACATTATAGCCACCTAGCATTGTCCCAAGAATTTGGACTGCCTCTACCTGTCCAATAACATCACATTGTAAAGCATTAGAAGCAATTTTACCCAGAAAATCTGCTTTAATTTTCGCAGAATCATCAACACCAGGATTTACACGGTTTATCAATAGATCCTTACAAAATGTTTTATCTTTGTCATTTCCATTTAATAAAATCTCTACTACACTCTGAACTTGAGTTACATTCAAAGCTAGAGGAGGTATAACTTGAGATTTTCTCTCATTAGCTAAATTATTATAATCTGCTACAAAATCTTGTATATTCATCATTAATCTCCCTTAAAAGTCTGAACATCTAAAAATTTACTTTTAGTTGTTATAATAGCAATTCTAGCTGAAACTCATAAATAAGAGTTCGCTGGAATATCTACATTATACGGAGATTTTAAGATGATAGCACAAAATGTAACAGAATTGATTGGTAAAACGCCAATTATTAAACTAAATAAGCTTTCTCAAAAGTTTGGAGCAAATATATTCGGCAAATGTGAGTTTATGAATCCTAACAGTTCAGTGAAAGACAGAATTGCAATGGCAATGATTAGAGAAGGTGAAAAACAAGGGAAAATTACACCCACTACATTAATTATAGAAGCGACTAGTGGGAATACAGGGGTTGGCTTAGCTGGTGTTTGTGCTTCTTTGGGATATAAACTTGTCATTGTGATGCCTAGCTCAATGAGTATTGAAAGACGCAAGGTTATGGCTGCTTTAGGGGCTAAAATAGAACTTACACCTCCGGAAAAAGGCATGAAAGGTGCTTTAGACAGGGCACAAGAAATCAATACTGCGAATAAAGATTCTATCATTTTAAAGCAATTTGAAAATGAAGCAAATGTAAGAATACACCAAGAGACTACGGCAAAAGAAATATTAGAATCTTTTGGCAAAGAAAAAATTGATATATTTGTCGCAGGGGTTGGAACTGGTGGTAGTATCACTGGAATCGGGAGTGTCTTAAAAAAACATAATCCAAATATTCGTATTGTCGCGGTAGAACCTGCGAGTTCCGCTTGTTTGAGTGGTGAACAGGCATCTCCCCATAAGATTCAAGGTATTGGTGCTGGTTTTGTTCCCGCAATTTTAGATACAAAGATTTATAATGATATTATTAGGGTTGAAAATGAAGATGCATTCGCAATGGCTCGAACTATTGCCTCAAAAGAAGGTATCTTAGTTGGCATTTCAAGTGGAGCAAATGTTCATGCAGCAAAAGTTTTAGCAAAAAAAAATTCGAACAAAAATATTTTGACTATGCTTAATGACACAGGTGAAAGATATTTATCAACTGAGTTATTTGAAGGGTAATAAGAAATTTTGTGGTATATAATCTTAAACAAACTCAACGATAATTTCTTTGTAGATGTATATTTTATAAATTAAGTATCATTTTAAATGAAAGTAAGAATACAAAAAAAGGATTATTCTTATGTTTAGTGGATTAGTTAGAGAATTTGCACATGTCCGATTTTATCATAATCAAATTCTATGTTTAGAATCTGCACTTAATCCAAATATTGGTGATAGTATTGCTATAAATGGTGTATGTTTAACCGCCATTGAAAGTAAAAAAGATTTTTTTTGTGTGGAATTAAGCAATAATACAGCACAAACTATTGCTATTGAAAATCTTACTCATCTTGTGCATATCGAACCCGCCCTAAAACTGCAAGATGGACTACATGGACACATTGTGCAAGGACACATTGATTCGCTAGGAATAATCCAGGAAATCCAACAAAAAAAGAATCAACATATTTTTCAGATTCAAACAAATGAACGGACACTCCGCCTTATGATTGAAAAAGGAAGTGTTTGTATTGATGGTATTAGCCTCACAATTAATCGTGTTGAAAAAAAGTATTTTGAACTTATTGTAATACCGCATACGATGAATAGCACTCTTTTTAGCACATATAAAACTGGTAGAAGAGTAAATATTGAAACTGATGTAATCGTGCGAAGTATAGAATCCATTCTATATAAGTACATGCAAACACATTCCACATATCCCCATAATGATTTTCAACTTCATAGGCAAATAGATAATGATAAAATGATGCAAGAAGTTTATGATTCTATCACGCTTGGTTATTCATAAATCTTGTAAGATCTAATCATATTTACACAAACAATATTTCAATACAAAATACTCTATTTCAAACTCTTTTAACTCATGTGAGCTTTCAAATCCTATTGTATTCCTTTTTTGAATAAAATATTTATGTATAGTTTCATACTATAATAATACAATAGCATATTTTATAAGATTGTATTTGGTAAGAAATAAAGGATTTTAGGGGTTGGAGTGTGAATTTACAATATATAAGAATATAAAATATTAATAATTTTAAACTATCGAGTTCAGAAATATTAAGCTTTCTAATTTCTAAACTACTCGAATAATAAACTATTACTCTGAGGATAAAAACTTGTGGCTTTATAAGTTGCAACTCTTCCTCTTGCAGTACGTTCTATATAACCATTCGCTAGGAGATATGGCTCAATTACATCTTCTATTGTTCCCTCATCTTCGCTCATTGCTGCCGCAAGTGTATTTAATCCTATTGGTTTTCCATTAGATTGAGCAAGAATCTTAAGATAACGCAAGTCCATTTCGTCAAATCCCAATTCATTCACACCCAATTCATTAAGTGCATATTTTGAGATTTCTTCATTGATAATATCCATATCTTGCACCTGTGCAAAATCTCTTACTCTACGCAATAATCGTAATGCTATACGAGGAGTACCACGCGAACGACGAGCTATTTCTATGGCACTTCCTGTCGTTATTTTATGTTTGAGTTTATGGCTGGCTTTTTCAACAATAAGTGCAAGTTCAGATTCTGAATAGAACTCAAGTTTTGCACTAATACCAAATCTATCTCTAAGAGGATTTGAAAGCATACCTGCTCTTGTTGTTGCACCAATAAGCGTAAATGGAGCAAGATCTATTTTTACTGTCTGTGCTGCTGCACCCTGCCCGATGATAATATCAAGTCTAAAATCTTCCATCGCAGGATAGAGAATCTCCTCAATGGCAGGACTAAGGCGATGTATTTCGTCAATAAAAAGAATATCGCCACGATTCAAATTTGTCATAATCGCAGCCAAATCCCCTGTTTTTTCAATCATGGGTGCAGCACTTACCTTAATATTAGTCTGCATTTCATGTGCTATAATATGACTAAGCGTCGTTTTCCCAAGTCCTGGAGGACCAAAAAATAAAATATGATCAAGGCATTCATTACGTTTTTTACTTGCCTCAATAAATATTTGCAAATTCTTTTTTATTTTATCTTGTCCAATATAATTCTCCCATGATATTGGTCTTAAACTATTTTCATTAGTATCCTCAATAAATTTTTTTTCTTGAGCAACAATACGATTTGTTTCACTTAAGTAAGAATCTGTTTTTATTTCATGCAAATTAGCATTGCTAAAAGAATCGTTATTTTGTTGGTATTGAGAATTATTCAAAATAGAAATTTTTTCCATGAAAAACCTTCATTGAGTTTTTATAACATTAATATATGAATTTTTATGAGCAAAAGTAGTAAAATTTTACAAAAATGTTGCAAATATTCCTAAATAAAACAACAATATTGATTTTATTTTTATACTTAAAATAATGTATTGAGTTATTAAATATGCTGTTCATTGTATAACAAACATCAAATCAATATTTATTACTGTTACACCTATTTCCACAAAATGACTAAAATCTTTAATATTGACTTTTAGTTCTATTTAAACTTTGGCAAATGTTTTAACTTACTAAAAGGTGTTGTGCCTTCTGTAAAATTTGTAAAACTAAAACGAAAAGTTGTTGCATTCTCAAACATTGCAATAAGAACAACAAAAGTAATAAAGCTACTCCCACCATAACTAAATAGTGGAAGAGGAATCCCAACCACAGGAGCTAACTCTATTGTCATCGCTATATTAACACTCATATAAACAAAAAATAACATTGCCAAACAACTTGCAATAACTTTTAAAAAATAATCTTGAGAATCTAAAAAACAAAATGAAAGTAAATGCAAAACAATAAACATATATAAAATAATTAGACAACATGCTCCAATAAAACCGAATCGCTCAACAAAATGTGCAAAAATAAAATCACTTGTTGCAACAGGAAGAAATTTTAGATTTGCTTGAGTTGCTTCTTCATGAGATTTTCCAGTTAATCCACCGCTCCCAACAGCAATAAGACTCTGTTGCACTTGTGTGCTTGTATCTCCAGTTACAAGTTTCATTATTCTATCCACTTGATATGGTTTTAAAACAAACTTAAAAGCAATAGGCGAAAAAAGTAATCCTAACACAATACATGTGATCCAAATTTTTTTATGAACACCAACAATAAATAAAACACCATAACCCATAGCAAGAACAATAGTTGCACTCCCCAAATCAGGTTCAATCAAAATCAGTATAAAAGGCAAAAGAATAAAAAAACTAATTTTTAAAAATTCAAACCATCCATACCCTTCACGAGGTGGTGGGTTTTGTGTAATATAATGAGCAAGAAATAAAACTACTGCAATTTTAGCAGGTTCGCTTGGTTGCAACGAAAATCCTCCAATATTAATCCATCGTTGTGCTCCAAGCTTTGTTGTACCAATAAACTCAACAGCTAAAAGCAATAAAATACATGCAACATAAAATACAACAATACTTTTATAGAGATAACGAAATGGAATAAAGAAAACAAACAAAAAAATAAAAACACCCAAAAAAACATAACTTAATTGTCGCATAAGAAGTGTTTGTGAAGTTTCGCTAAGTAAATAAGAACTCATGAAAATAATAGGCATAATGAGCATAATGAGAATATAATCAAAATGCGTTGTAATGCGTGAATTGAACAACAAAATTATCCCTTTATTACAAATATTTAGCTAGTATTATATAAAAAAATATTGAAATTTTTTATTCTCTAAAGTAAAATATGCTAGAATTTTGGCAAATTTTACTTTATATAAATATGATTTAGATTATAAATTCTTAATAATATTTTACCATATCACTCAAATAAGATTTTATAATTGTAGTTTTATTTAGTAGAGATATTTTTAAGTCATCTAATTTCTAGGGAGAGTAATATGGCTACCACAAAAACGACAAAACGAACAACTTCTGGATCAAAAAAAACAAGTGGTATTAAGAATCTTATTATTGTAGAATCACCTGCCAAAGCACGCACAATTAAAAATTTTTTAGGGAAAGATTATGAGGTTATTGCTTCAAAAGGACATATTAGAGACTTGCCACAACATAGATTTGGAATCACAATTAAAGATGGGCATTTTACCCCGACTTATGATATTTCAAAAGATCATGAACCTTTAGTAAAACAAATTGCAGGATTACACAAACAAGCACAAACAACTTATATCGCAACCGATGAAGATAGAGAGGGTGAAGCTATTGGTTATCATATTGTGCAAGCTTTAAAAGGCAATATTGAAGATTTCCCTCGTATCGCCTTTCATGAAATTACAAAAACAGCCATTATACATTCTTTAGAGAATCCTCGTAAAATTGATATGGATAAAGTAAATGCACAACAAGCAAGAAGATTACTTGATCGCATTGTTGGCTTTAAGTTAAGTGGTTTATTATCACAAAAAATCAGTCGTGGCTTAAGTGCAGGAAGAGTGCAATCAAGTGCATTAAAAATACTTGTTGATCGAGAAAGGGAAATTCGTGCATTTAAACCTCAAAAATATTTTATGATTGAAGCATATCAGAATCTGCAATCACATATGTTGAAACAAGATCAAAACAAAACAAATGAAGATTCCATAAAGGAAAATCAACTATTGTTTGAATTGGTGCGTTTAGCAGATAGAAAGATTGAAAGATTGAGTTTACAAGATGAGGAAGAAGCAAATAAGATTCTAAAAACTTTGCAAAAAGATACTTATAAAGTCCATAGTGTCATTACAAAAGAACGGGCAACAAAATCACCGCCTCCATTTATGACTTCTACACTGCAACAAACAAGCTCTAACCTTTTAGGATTTTCCCCCACTCGCACAATGAGTATCGCACAAAAACTGTATGAGGGAGTCAAAACAAATCAAGGATTAGTAGGGGTAATTACATATATGAGGACAGATAGTCTCAATATTGCAAAAGAAGCCTTGCAAAGTGCAAAAAATTTTATACAAGAGAATCTAGGAAATGAATATCTCCCAAATAAGCCAAAAATTTATGTTGCACAGCAAAAAGGTGCACAAGAAGCACATGAAGCAATTCGTCCAACAAACTTAGATTTCACACCACAGATTGCTAAAAGTTACCTCAATGATGATGAGCTTAAACTTTATACACTGATCTTTAATCGTTTTATTGCTTCACAAATGAAAGATGCGATATTTGAGGGAGTAAACGTAAGCATTCTTGGAAAAGATTCCTTAAGTGAATTTAAAATTACAGGAAGAAGATTAATTTTTGATGGATTTTATAGAATCTTAGGTAATGCAGATAAAGATAAACTATTGCCTAATTTTACAATAAATACAGAAGTGAAATTTGATACAATCAAAATAAATAAAAAGACAACTGAAGCACCCCCGCATTATTCTGAAGCAGGGCTAATTAAAACACTTGAAGGATTAGGTATTGGTCGCCCAAGCACTTATGCACCTACAATTCGCTTATTAATTGATAGGAATTATGTAGCTAATGAAAAAAAACAATTAGTTGTCCAGGACATAGCTTTTAATGTAATTGATATGCTTGAAAAAAATTTTGAAGAGATTGTTGATAGCGGTTTTAGTGCTTCTCTTGAAACAAAACTTGATGATATAGCTGGCAATAAACTTGAGTGGGAAAAGGTTTTATGGGATTTTTACGAACCTTTTATCGAAAAAATTATGCTTGGTAAGGCACAAATACAATCTCAAAAAGTCTTAAAACCAACAGGTGAAATGTGTCCAGAATGTGGCAATGAGCTTGTAATTCGTAATGGTCGTTATGGTGAATTTGTCGCATGTTCTAACTATCCTGCATGTAAATATATAAAAAAAGAACAACAAGAAATTCAAATAAGTGGGGAAATATGTGAAAAATGTGGAAGTCCAATGCAAATTAAAATGAGTAAAAGAGGAAAATTCCTCGCATGTAGTGCATATCCCAAATGCAAAAATGCAAAACCTCTTGAGAAACCACAAACACTCGATATTCCATGTCCAAAATGTGGTGCAGATATTGTCATGCGTAAATCAAAGAGGGGGATTTTTTATGGGTGTTCAAATTACCCTCAATGCAAACTCATTCTAAATTCTGAACCAACTAATGAAAAATGCGAAAAATGTGGAGGTATGTTATGCAAACATAAAACAAAAGAAAATGCAAAAGTATGTGTTGAATGTAAAAATATGACAACTTCATGATAAAATGTGCTACAATAGCAAGGTTATTTATAATAAATTGATACTTGAGAGTATTTAGAGTATACAGTTATGAGTTACAGTGCATCCAATAATTTAGCTTTACTACACTTCAATATTAATTATCTTTGATTATTAAGGATATTAAGAGATGTCAAAACAAATAGTGAATAGAACAATGAAAAAGAATATAAATATGCAAGATTCTACATCAAAAAATTTTAATAAAACGAATTTTCAAAAAAAGACTTCAGAGAGAGAAAATAATAAAAATTTTATTACCTCCAATCATATTGTTTCTATGAATTCCTCAACTGTTGATAGTAATAAAACAAATGAGCAGAAAATAGAAAAAAAATCAAAAAAGAAAATCAAAGAAAAAACAGCACAAAAGTGTCGTGTTGAAATGCTTTATGCGAAAATTCATCGTGCCGTGGTGACAGATGCTAATCTAAATTATGTTGGCTCAATTAGTCTAGATTCTAAACTTATGGAACAATCTGGTATCTTAGAGGGAATGCGAGTTGACATTTTAAATATTAATAATGGGGAGCGATTTAATACTTATGCAATTACAGCAAAGAGTGGGAGCGGTATCGTATGTTTAAATGGAGCTGCTGCAAGAAAGGTGCAAAAGGGAGATATTATAATAATAATCGCTTATGCAAATATGAAGCTCAAACATGCAAAAGTTTTTAAACCAAAAATTGTTTTTGTAGATTCCAAGAATCGTATTAAAAAAGGAGATATTCATGTTTGATCCAAAAGATTTACAGAATATACTTGGTAGTGTCCAAGATCAAATTAAAGAACTAGATGAAAAAGCAAAGCAAAAAGTTATTAGTTCTAAAAGTGGGGGAGGCTTGATTGATGTGCGTTTTAATGGCATTGGCGAACTTATTGATATTAATATTGATGATGAGCTTTTGCAAGATAAACAAGCATTGCAAATTTTGCTAATTAGTGCAATCAACGAGGGATATAAACAAATTGAAGAAACAAAAAAAGATGATTTATTGGAGCAGATGAAGAGTCTTAATCCCTTTAAATTTTAGTCCATATTATTATTTATAGAAAGTGAGAAAATATGTTTAGAGAAAATATAATGCAAAAAGTGCGATATTATACTCGATATTTATATGATGAAAAAATAGGTTTCAACTCTTTATTGAAACCTTGTAAGCTTAAGATATTATGGCAAAAAAAAGATTGTAAAAAAAATATAGAACCTGAAATACTAATGTCAGATTCTTTAGATTGCAAAAATCCAATACAAACATATTCAAATATATTCATAGTTTTAGGCTTCTTTATAGCTACAAAAATTAAAAATTATCTTTATTGCTCTATCCTTTTTGTTGGTTTTTTATCAATAATAATGGGAAATGTTACACACGCAAATGAATTAGAAAATGAATTCAATAATCTAAACGCAAAAAAGATACCCTCTCAAATCAAAGAACCAGAAGAGAATATTATCAACTCAAAAGAAGTGCAAGTGCGCGAAAAAGATGGTATCTTGCAAAGCAGTGAACAAGAAGTCATAGATCTTTTTGGCACTGATAATATCAATGAGAAAATTGATTATAGCCATTGTGCCTCATACTATAAACAAGCAAGTGTGAATCTAGGGAATAACCTTTATGCTATTAAGCTTAAAAATGGTGCAATTATTGGATATAATCCCATTCGTCCAAAAGTCAAAAATCTTGTTAAATACGATCCATTTACTGGACTTTTTCTTATTAGTGGAAATGTAAGTTCTAAATATTCTTATGAGATGTCAGATATTGATGAATATGCTTTAAGTAAAGAACTTGCAAGCACAGGCATAAAAGGTGCTGTTGCTGGGAGATTTCAGACACATCAGCAAAGTTTTTTACAATATGCAGAATTTTCAGCACCGACACAAAAAAATGGGGTTATTAGCAATATTTGCTATAAAATTTATGGTTTAGGTGTTGGGGGACATGGTTTCATTGAAAAAAAATATATTGATAGGTTTTTAACTCAAGAAAAACCATATTATGGTGATATTGGAGTAAGATTTCAAATCTTAGATGAAGAAAGTGCAACTTTTGGTGTGCAGTTCGCTGACCCATTTTTTCCCAACAATCCCTTTAAAAGAGGAGATGTGCTTATTTCTATTAATGATATTGCCCCAAAAAATTGGGGGGATTTGGAATGGATTATCGCGAATTTAGAACTTAATAGCATAACAAATATTAAGATTCGACGCGGAGAAGATATTAAAAATCTACATGTAAAAGTTGGAAGAAGATATGGGGGTATGTTGCTCACAGATAGCTTTTTAGAACGTTTTAATATTGGAATTTCTAATGATTTTATTGTAGAACGTGTTCCAAGTCAAGGTGCATTTTCTAAACTTAAAAAAGGTGATAGAATCTTATATATTAATAATGTTGATATGAGACAATTTAAACCAAGCAATATGCTTGAAAAAAATATGCTTTTTCGAGAACTTTTTACAAGAATTCAAGGCAATCAGGTGGATTTCTTAGAACAAAAGAGGGCTGAACAAAAAATCAAAAATACAAAACCATCACCAAAAGATATTCTTGAGCAATTCCAGAGCAAAGATTCAACACAAGATCGTAAAAATAGTTTTTATCGCAAGATGTCTGAAAATATGGATGAATTTATTAATGGAGAAATGAGTACACGTGGAAAGATTCCTACTCTTCAAGATAATTCTAAAACAAATGATTTACATGCATTTAGCGGTGATGGTATCTTGCGTGATTCTGGCACACAAAGCATGAGAACAATTTATGATATGTATGATGCTGACACTAGCATCAAATCCAAAAAACCAAAAAGAGAATATATTAAAGAATATGAAGAACTTGTTGAATATGGTGGCACAATGAACTTTCTTATTGATAGGCAAGGATTCCAATTTAGAATACCTCTTGAGTAATGATAGTTGAATATGTATTACTAAAAAGAGGGAGTAAATAATATATGAAAAAGATTCGCAAGAAAGCTAAAGAAATCAAGAAACAGCAAAACTACCAAGAGCAAAAGCTCACAAAAAACGCTATTTTGCTTGAAGATTACAATCCACAAAATTTGCAGAACACTTTTGAATTAGGAGATACACAATCTCTTTTGAATCTCCTGCATGAATTAATTTTACAAAGCTATAAAATTGAAAAAGAGTTTAAAGACTTCAAAGTTCTTATAGAGTCTGTATTAGAAATGATTCCTCAAGCCGTCATTGTTTTTAATGATAACGGTAGTTTATTTTACCAGAATAAAAAAGCCAGTAGTTTGCATGGCATATCTAATGTCGATTTAACTTCACTCTCTGAACTAGAAGTCAAAATTGATAATAATATTTACCTAATACAGAGTTCTAAGGTTTCTCATAAACAGATTATTACCGCAACAAATATTACTGAACAAAAGCGTCAAGAAAGATTAGCAAATATGGGACAAGTAAGTGCACATTTAGCTCACGAAATACGCAATCCTATTGGTTCTCTCTCCCTGCTTGCAGGTGTTTTAAGTAAAAGAGTAGATGAGAAAAGCATGGAAATTGTTGATGAAATGAAAAAATCGATTTGGCGTGTTGAACGAATTATTAAAAGCACTCTATTATTTTCAAAAGGTGTGCAGGCAAACAAGCAATCTCATAGCATTGAAGAATGCAAACAGAGTCTTGAACAAGTAATTAATGAATATGGTTACACAAAAGAAATTATTTTTACATTTGATTTACAATATAAAACAAATTTACATGTTGATTTTTCCCTCTATGAAATTGCTTTGCATAATATACTTTGTAACGCAATAGATGCGATTGAAGAGGGGGAATGCGAGGTTGGCAACATTAAAATTTGCTTTTTTAACGAGAATAACTCTATTATCTGCAGAATTTATGACAATGGAAAAGATATTGAGGATATTCATTCTCTCTTTGAAGCATTTAAAACCACAAAACTCAAGGGGCATGGTTTAGGACTTGCTTTAAGTCAGCAAATCGCACATGCACATGGTGGAGAATTAAGTGCGAATAATACTGATGGGAAATTTTTTGAAATACGCATTCCAATACAAAGTGATACTATAAAATAAAAATTGAAAATAACAACTTTATCAAAAACTTTTTATCTACCCTACCCTTTGATTTTTCATACATTACTTCATTTTTTATTACTTGCTGCTTCAAGAATTTTCTGAATCTGTTCATTTGCTTTAAAGCTTGCTTGAAATTCAACACGACGAGAAAGCTCATCGGTCGCTAAAGGTTTTGCAAAACTCACTCCATTCGCCCTCAAAAGTGTTATGAGCCATTCTTGTTTATCAGCGATACTCGGTAACGAAAAACAATATTTTAACACCTGAAACGCCCTCTCTTGGCTTAATTCTGCATTCCCTAAATAACGTCTCTCCAATGATTGTGCACCTTCCCAATCTTGAGATGTATGCCCTTCAATGCGTATATCTTCAATAAAATCACGATATTTTTCACTGTAGAGAATCTTAATATAGCGTGGAAAAAAATCATTTAAAATGTGTTGGAATCTCTCTTTTACTCTCTTTTGTCCAACATCAAACAAAATATCTTGTTTTTGGAATCTAATAGTTGTATCTTCATCAATAAATGCATTCCATTTCATTAAATCTTTGCCAAATTCTTTCATTAAATCTTTGTAAAGTTCTTGCTGGAGATTAGAATAGTTTTTAGCTAAATCACGCATTTTATCATTTTGTTGCTCAAGTTGTTTTTTATCATTTTCTATTGTAACCATAAATGCTATCGCAATCATCATAAAAATCATCATGATTCCAGACATCATATCTGATATTGTAATCCAATGACTTGATTTTTCTTCCATAATTTCTCCTCGATTGCAACTTATTAAAAGCAAAATATTCTCATATGGCTGATAACACATTATGATCAAAAATAGCTAAACTTGTTTATAATTATGCTATTTTCTGTATAATTTAGAATTAATAATATTTTGTAATCTCTCTATACATTCTTTATTTATATTATTTTAAGATATGTCATGCCCCCATAAGTTCCCTCACTCGTTTCAAAAACCACTCATAATTATTTGCAAAGCTTTGTGTCATTTTTTCCATTTTAGTATCAAGATTCTCGAGATTTGCTCCTAAGCTATTATGTAATTTCGCACTTTCAGCAACAAGCATTTCTGTATTTGTTTTAAAATGTTGCACAACAACATTAAATGCTTGTTCCTGTGTATTAAAGAGTTTATTACTAGAATCTGTGAGCACATGAACATTTTCTTTTATTGAAAGAATGGCTTTATTAATTTCTTGGGCAGCAATATTCTGATTTTTTATATTTGCCTGCATACTTGCTTGCATAAGCTTAACATACTGCACACAAAGATTTTTAAAATTATTATTTAATGCTTCAAAATTCCCCTTAGAATTTTTTTCAAAATTTATAAGAATAGAATCAAAATGAATAATTTTTTGTTCCATATTACCCAATAAATCAGTATTTTTTTGAAGAACTTGACCAAAATTTATATTGAGATTATTATAAAAATCTGCAAAAGTTGTTTCCAAATGGTTATAGAATCTTTGGCTAAATTCCTGTGTATTTTTTAGAAGATTTTGATTAGTTGCTTGATTATTTTCCTGTAATACTTGTAAATCTTTCGTTATATTGGCACAATTTACATTAATTTGACTACTTGCATTGCTAAAGTGTTGCACAAATGATTCAAGATTTACATTCATATCTTGATAAAACTCTTTACTTTTTGCTTGTATGTCCTCCATAATTGTAGTATTTAGTGCGAGACTCTGTTGCAAATTTTGATGATAATTTTTCTGATTATCTTCATGAACTCTTGTAAGCGCTTGAATGAGTGCATGAAGATTATTTCTTGCCTCATCTCCCACAAGTGTTAAAGTCTTTGAAAGAGAAAGGGAATTTTGTTGCAATTTCTCTAAGGTAGAATCTGCATTATTCGCAAGTTTTTCATGCGTTATGTGTAAAAACTCATCAAATTTTTTATGTGTTTGCAAAAGATTATTAGAAATATTCATTGCTTGCGAATCAAGACTTTTTACCATTAGGTTATTTTCTTTTTCAAGCATATCAGAAAAATTAATATAATTGTGTTCAAGCATTTTATTAAATTTACTTAACATTTGTTGAAGATTTGTATCAAGACAGGTGGTTTGTGTCTGCAAAAATTCGTGAAGTGCATTACCTTTTGCTACCAAATCTTTTCCAAGCTGTTCTGTTTGTGTGCTAAAAATATCTTTGAGATTTGCATTTTGTGTTTCAAGATTCTGCGTAAGATTCTGTGTTTGTGTGCTGAGAAACTCTCCTAGCTCTTGAGTATGTCTATCAAATGTAGAATTCATTTTCTTATATTGTCCCTTCAAGAGTTCATTGAAATCATCAGAAGTTTGTATAAAATATTGACTTGAAGTTTTCATAACTTCATTTACAGAATCTGTCATCTTATTATGTTGTGTTTGTAGTTTTTCCTCTAATAAACCAAAGGTCTCATTAGTATTTTTATGTAAGATTTCTACTTGCTCTAATAGATTAGCATTAAGTGTTTGGATATTTGATTCTAATTGTTCTTTATAACTTGATTGTAAGGTATGAAGGTTCTGAATTGTTTCTTGCATAGTCTGCTTATTCGTAGTTTCAATTTTTTCAAGGGCTACTTTATGGAGATTTTCAAGCATTGTAATATTTTCATTAATGTAAGATTTATTTGCTTCAATAAATCGCTGTGTGTTATCATGAATGCTTTTTTGAGTATTTTGTGAAGACTCCAATATTTTTTCTTGCAAAGCAATATAATTTTCAAGCACTTTATCTTGGAAACTCTGATATAAATCATTCATATTCTCTAGGATTGTCGTATGTGTAATTTGCAAAGAATCTTGCAACCTTTTATCTCGTTCCTCAAATGTATTTTGGATACTATTAAGAGAATCTTTTGTAAAATCTTGCAACGCATTTGCATGTTCTTTGAGTGTTCCTCGTAAAACATCTGTTGTTGTAGAAATATTGCGATTTAAAATATTAAATTTATCATCATAAAGATTACACATAGATTCATGCATATTGTGTGCATATTCAAGACTTTTATTACTACTTTCTCCTAGCTTTTCTAAAATAGTATCAGCATTTGTTTTAAAGGACTCATTGAGTAAAAGAAGTGCATTTGATTTCTCTTTTAAATCATTATTAATAGTATGGGCAAGATCATTTGAGGTTTGACTAGCATGTTTAAAAGATTTTAGAACTTCAGTATTTGCTTCAACTAGAGTGCTTTTAAACTCTTTATGAGAATCTTGCATAAAACTTAAAGCTTCAGCATGTTGAGTTTTCAATACATAAGCAACATGATTTAACTGCTCCATATTCTGATTGAAAAATGTTAAAAATTTTTCCTTATGATGTTCAAAATATTCCTCAAGATTATTTTTTGATTCTTGAATAGAGAGAATAAAATCTTTTGAAGTTTGTAGTGCCTCAATGCTAGAATCTTTGAGCATACTAATAGTTTTTAATTTCTCCTCAAAACTTGCCTCAAGATTCCCAAGTGCATGTAATGCTTGAATGAGTCTTTCCTGGATGGTATGATTTAACTCATGATAATGCTGAATCTCTTCTAAACTTATCTTATTTGCCAAGATAGCTTGTGTGGCTTCATTCATACACTCTTGTGCGTGGTGGAGGCTTTTTTGCATTTCTCGTAAAGAATGTGTATGGGATTCTATCTGTTCCTTATAGTTGTCTTGCCATGTCAGCATATTTTTTGTTGCTTCATTAAGTTGTTTAAAATTTTCTCCAAATTGCTCTTTTAGATTTGTATTAAAGTCACTAATAACAATTTCTAATGCTTTAATTAATTCTTTACTTGCTCCACTTGCAAGTGTTTCTAATGCTTTATGTAGGGAATTATCAATGTCTTTTAACATTCCCTTTAAATCAGTTTCAAAATTACTTTTCCTTGAAATTTCACTTAGAATATCTCTCATGATATTTGTAAGACTTGATATTTCACGCAAATGAAGTAATTCATCAAACTTATATGCCTGGGTAGCAATAAACTTTAATTCGCTTTCTTCTGCTATTTTTCCTTTTCCTTTTTGGTAAATACTAATAGCAATAGCCAAACCCATGCCAACAATAGAGGTATAAAATGCAGTTTTTAATCCATCTAAAAGTGTAGGCACAGATTCTAAAAGATTATGTGTATCAAACCCCAATAGTCCAATAAAAATTCCAACAAAAGTTCCAAGAATACCGATACTCATTATGAGGGACTTAAAATCTTTATGTTCTTTACCATTAAAACTTTTCATATCCCATACTGCTAATGCTAACATGATTATGGTAAAAACTATATTGACGATCATTATAACCTCTCTAATTATTTCGAAATAAATATTCTTTTATTTTTGAATCTAAAAGTGCTAAAATTAATCCTTAACATTGCATTGCTAAAATCACTATAAGAAAGCGTAAAAATGGCTTAATTATAGCAAAAAATATTTTTTTAATTAACTTTTATACATAAATACTTGAATAATTTAATTGTTTATTGAGAATTTTATTCGAGAGGCTTTTATTTCTTATAACAACAGATACGATGGTATTATCTCAAATTCTGTTCAAAATTTATGTAAGTCATTACAGACTTCTATACAAAAAACATTTAGAATTTATATAAAGAATAAAATATAATGTAACTGAAAATTTGCTATAATATAAAATTTATTGGTAAAATTCTCTCAATATATAACAGGAGCATTTTTATGGAATATAAAAACAATAAACAATCTAATCATCACAATAAAAAAATCTCCAAGTCCAACAAGAATCAGAGCATATCTTTAGAATCCAAACAATCTCAACAATACAATCATACATCATCTCCATCATATCAAACTGTTAGCACTAACACACAAATTCAAGATCTTCTTGAGGAAATTCAAGAACTTGAATTAGAAATTCTCGATATGTTTGAAGTAATTTTTCATTTTATAAATTTAAAAAAAGAGAGATTGCAAGATGCTTTGCAATACTATATGCAAATTTTAGAATCACAAAATGAAAACACACCATATAATGCACAACATATTATTGAGATTATTAAAATAATTCAGACTCAAAAACCAGAATGGTTTTCAAATCAATAACAAGCAACAATATATGCAACAATATATCAATATAGCAATTTTAATTAGCGGAAATGGAACGAATATGGAAAACCTTATTCAGACACTCCATAATAAAACACTCTCACAAGCCTTACATACAAATGGAATAAAATTACAAAACAATAAAACATTGAATGATATAGATTCTAGTCAAAGCAATCATGAGTTGCCTTATCGAGAAGCTTTTGGAAGAGAAGTTCTTTCTGAACGACAAAATATGCAAAATATTATAATTAATGCGAATAATAATTATAAAGACTTAGTAAAAAATGACCCCATAATCAATGTTTTTCAGGTTATTAGCAATAAAAGTTCTGCTTATGGACTTATTCGAGCAAAAAATTTACATATTCCAACTTATGTTATAGAATCAAAAGCAAAAACACGGGAAGATTTTGATTATGAATTAGCACAACATTTATCAAACCTCAATAAAAATCACCAAGTCAATTATGTTTTATTTGCTGGTTTTATGCGGATTCTTGGTAAGAAATTTTTTGAATCTTTGTCAAATATGACAATTCTCAATATCCATCCAAGCTATTTACCATTACATAAAGGTGCAAATGGGATAGAGGAGAGTTTTTATGATACAAATGATTTTGGTGGTGTGAGCATTCATTATGTAAGTGAAGAATTAGATTCTGGCACACTCATTATGCAAGAAAAGATTCAAAAAATCCACAATGAAAGTTTAGAATCTTTTAGCAATCGCATACATATTTTAGAGTACAAACTTTATCCTCAAGCTTTTTTAAAAGTTATACTGCAACAAAAATAATTAAACTGCGATAAAATACACCTGCCTAATTATTACAATAATATCTATAATATTAAGTCTATATTAATGTTTATATGGCTTAAAAATTTTCGCAATCTTGCGGA
Source organism: Helicobacter didelphidarum (assembly GCF_003364195.1). Taxonomy (GTDB): domain Bacteria; phylum Campylobacterota; class Campylobacteria; order Campylobacterales; family Helicobacteraceae; genus Helicobacter_A; species Helicobacter_A didelphidarum. Next base: position 79,066 of record NZ_NXLQ01000004.1, read on the forward strand.
TGCAAATTAACATTTTAAGACAATTAATCTTACATTCACCAACAACCAAATTTGTTGTTATACAAAACAAAATCCAGATAAATAAAATCTACAAAAGAATAATTGCCTATTAATCAAAATATTGTGAAATATAGTTAAAATCAGGCATTTAATCATAGCTTATAATATAATATAAATATGAAATCACAAATTTATGATACAATATAGGTTTTGTAAAATAATTTAAAGGATTAGAATGGTAGCAGTGCTTAGTTTTTTTGAATCAAGTGGTTTAATAACGCTGCTTGTAATTCTTTGGCTTTCACTTTATGTGATTGCAACCTTATGGATATTCATCTATAAGTGGTTTGTAATCAAGGGATTGCAGGATAGAGAATCTTATTCTTTAGATTTATTGCTTTCACGCGATATTAGTATTCCTCAAAGTGCAATATTTGCACGTTCAAAAGGGCACAATATTCTCTCAAAGGAAATGCTGAATGTATGGAAAGCACAGATTCTAAAAGTTGCAAGTGGTGGTCTTACATTCCTTAGTATAGTAAGTTCAACTGCTCCTTTTATAGGTCTGTTTGGAACAGTATCAGAAATATTAGAAGCATTTGCTCATTTAGGATCGCAAGGACAAGCAACATTTGAAGTCATTGCTCCTATCATATCAAAAGCCCTTGTAGCTACTGCATGGGGGATTCTATGTGCGATTCCAGCATATTCATTTTACCTCATTTTGAAGAGAAAAATTTCTGTCCTTGCAGTATGTCTGCAAGCACAAATTGATATTGCAGTTTCTACGATAGATAACCATCAAGCAAATGGATTCCAACAAACAAAAAATACATTTATTCAAGAAACCAACAATAATGCTGTATGGGGTGGTAAAGCAAATGGATGATTTAGAAATTGACGATAAACCAGAGTTAAACATTACACCTTTAGTAGATATTATGCTCGTATTACTCGCTATTCTCATGGTAACGACACCAGCAATTACTTATCGGGAAGATATTAATCTTCCTGATGGATCAAAGAGCAAAAAAGCAGAATTAAACCCTATTATGAGTGTGCGTATTGATAAAAATAAGCAGATTTATATTGACAAAGATGTATTTAACTATCAAGATTTTAAAGAGAATTTTTCTTTGCGTGCAAATCGTTATGATAAAACAAAATCAGTCTATATTTATGCTGATAAAAATCTTTTCTATGGTGAAGTTGTTCCTATCTTTGCAGAGCTAAAAAAAGCAGGATTCACTAAAGTATCATTAGGAACACAATGAAGCAAGATATTATTATCCATAACAATAATTTTTCACTACATTTCTTAAGTGCATGTGGAGCATTTATTATTTACATTCTATTGCTTTTATTACTTCTTGGCGGATTCCAATTTTATAAAGAACATATTCGTTATGGTGAAATGCCAGATTCCGAATTTATTGCAGAAATTGCTGATGGTATTGAGATAGCAGAAATTATAGAATCAACAACGCCATCGGAACAAATACAAGAACAAATCAAAACGCCTCTGCAACAAGATTTAATTATCCCACAAACACAAAAACAAGATTCAATAACCCCGACACAATCGCAGCAAAAATCAGAAAATTCCTCGCAAGATTCTACACCAAAACCAGCTGAAGTCAATCTTGCTGATATGTTTGCGAATGTTTCTGATGAAACCTTACAACATAAAAAAGTACGAGAAGAGATCCAACGTCAAGAAGAGATTAAATTGCGTAAAAAACAATTAGAAGATGCACAAAAAGAAAGAGCAGAAAAGCTTGCTCAAAATGTAGCTGCTATTGGACAAAGCACAAAGGCATTGCAACAAGCAACACAGAATCTCCAACAAAATGTAAAACAAGCGATAGCAACAAAAGTCAATCTTGAGAAACCAAAATTTATGGGTAATTCAAAAGATAAAGTAAAATATGATGAATGGTATGCACAAATTGAAAAAATTCTCATGACAGAATGGAGAAAAAGCTCAAAATTCTATCAAGCCACAACAAGTGCAAAAGTGCGTATTCGTATAGATTCTCATGGAAAACTTAACTATGTTCATATGATTCGCCAATCTCCGTATGGGGAATATAATAGCTCTGTGTTTAGCTTTCTTAAATCTATGGAACAACGCATCTTTCCAGCACCACCAGGTGATACAATCGAAATGAGTTTAGAATTAGAAAATACATTAAAACATTGAAGTAAAATTACCTGGTTAAAGAGCTTAAAATAGTTCTTGCAAAATTAGAATAATTGAAAAGTGTTTCTACATAAAGTCTTATCAAAACCTCTTAATATGGTATTCTTTGGAATTTATGAAATAAACAATCTTTTAAGCTTCATTCATTCCAAGTAAAAACTCATCATTATTTTTTGTATTTTTAATTTTAGAATATAAGAAATTTAATGCTTCAATATCATCCATTTGACTAATTACATTTCTTAGCATCCATACTTTTGTGAGTCTTTCTTCACCAAGCAACAAATCATCTTTTCTCGTTCCAGACTTAAGAATATCAAATGCAGGATAAATTCTCCTGTCAGCAATATTTCTTGCCAAAACAATTTCAGCATTTCCTGTGCCTTTAAACTCCTCAAAAATCACTTCGTCCATACGCGATCCAGTTTCTATTAGTGCTGTTGCAATAATTGTTAGACTCCCTCCATGTTCAATATTCCTTGCTGCTCCAAAAAATCTTTTCGGTTTATGAAGTGCATTGGCATCGACACCACCGCTTAATACTTTGCCACTTGATGGTGTTGTAGCATTATACGCACGAGCGAGTCGCGTAATCGAATCAAGCAAAATAACAACATCTTTACCTACCTCAATACGACGTTTTGCTCTCTCTAAAACAAGCTCAGCTACGCGAATATGATTAGTTGATGGTAAATCAAAGGTGCTTGCAAAAACTTGCCCCTTTACACTTCTCTCCATATCTGTTACTTCTTCTGGTCGTTCATCAATCAACAATACCATAAGTTCAACCTCTGGGTGATTCGAACTTATACCATGTGCCAATTCTTTCATTAATTCTGTTTTACCTGTACGTGGAGGAGCAACAATAAGAGCACGTTGTCCTTTCCCTATTGGACTGAATAAATCCAGCATCCTACCTGTAATTTTTTGACTGTTATACTCAAGCTTAAGTTGTTCTGCGGGAAAAAGTGGGGTAAGATTCTCAAATAATGGGCGGTTTTTTATTTCCTCTAAACTAAGATAATTTACCGCTTCAATCTTGAGAAGCGCATAATATCTCTCTTGATCTTTTGGTGGTCTTACTTGCCCTGTTATAATATCTCCATTACGTAGTGCAAACCTTTGAATCTGACTTTGAGAAACATAAGTATCATGTTGCGTATTAGAAAATTTTTCATCAATTGAGCGTAGAAATCCATAACCATCATTTGCAATTTCTAATATCCCTGAAATAAGGATAAAACCACCTTGGCTTACTTGATTTTTAAGAATCTCAAAAATCAATTCTTGGCGTAAAAATTCTTGAGGATTTTGAATTCCAAGCCCTTTTGCAATTTGAAGAAGTTTATCTATCGAAACACTACGCAATTCCTCCACTTTATAGCCATTTACCGGTGTATGTGTGCGTTTTGAGATCTCTCTTGATTTTTTATCATCAAAATCTTTTTCGTTTTTACCATTTCTTAAAGTTTTATTATGAGGTCGTTTTGTTTTGACATCATCATCTTTATAGGAGTGTTCAAGCGACATAATAAACCTCCATAACTTTTATATTATTACCCTTCATTAAAGATTCCTTTATGAAAAAAATAGAATGATATAATACCTAACCTTATGGAAATATTTACATTTTTATATTCAAACAAAATTTTTAACCTAATTTTTAAGTAAGAATTGTTGGAAATGTAAAACTATTGTATTTATAGATTATTTCATACATTCTGATTTAAAATCCTAAGTTTATTAAGCATTATTCCGAGATTTTTTGTAAAATTTAGAAATTATAGATTTCAAGTATCTATAAAATATTTACTTTATATATTGCTGGGGTGATATTTTATCACATTTGACTTTATTTGAAGTATAAATATTTTAGTGCTATGGAAAGAAGATATTATGAAACTTTAAATTTCATAATATCTTATATTGGAAATTCCAATCATCAATAGCATAAGAGAATATATTATTACGATTCATTTAAATAAGAAAACTTATCTAAATCAAAACTTCAAGATAGCCTCTACCCCTTAATCTTTGCTATTAAACTAGCAAAGACATTGGGGTTGCTATACGCCATATCTGCAAGAATTTTCCTATCAAGCTGTATATTTGCCTTTTTTAAACCATTCATAAATTTTGAATAGCTTAATCCATGTAATCTACAAGCAGCATTTATACGAACAATCCAAAGTTTTCGGAAATCTCTTTTCTTTTGCTTTCTATCGCGGAATGCATAACATAAACTTCTCTCTAATTGTTCTTTGGCTTTTCTAAAATGCTTCCTGCGACCACTATAAAAACCTCTTGCAAGTTTTAAAATTTTTTTGTGCCTTCTTCTTCTAACAATACCTGTTTTGACTCTCATATCATATCTCCTGTAACTTTACCTAAAAATCTTGAATATTTTTAGGTGCAAACTCTCGTTTAAACTTTCCCTTTATCATAGTAAATGATAAGTAAGGGGACGATTTTCAATAATTTTAATAAGCTATTGAAAAATACTATTTTAACTCATGCACAACAAACTTTTAACCGAATCTAAGTTTGTGTCATGCACATAGTGTGGTGCATTTAATCCCGCTTTACGTTTTGGTGATTTTTTTGTTAAAATATGGTTTTTAAATGCACTACCTCTTTTAACTGCATTTTTCTTTATCTTAAAACGTTTTGCAGCACCACGATTTGTTTTCATCTTAGGCATTGTATCTCCTTTCATAAGATTAATAATAATTTGCGAAGAAATTATTATAGAGTGTATCATAGAATCTTTAGTATGTTTGTGATTTTAACTTGTTATAGAAAAACAAAACATACAGAACTTACGATTATAGCATAAAAAATACTATTTTGGTTTATTATTATTTGGTATCATCAAAATACTTGCATATTTTCCTTCAATTTTTGCTTCTTTATCTGCATGAGCAATATCATCAACCATAGCAACTACACGTTTTAACATTTCAAATCCACTAGCGGGATTTTGCAATTCCCGTCCGCGTAAATATACACGGAATTTTACATGTTTTCTTTCTTCAAAGAATTCCCTTGCATGTTTTACCTTGTAATTAATATCATTTTGAGCAATTTGAGTGGAGAGCTTAATTTCCTTAACCTCAATTTGCTTTTGCTTTTTTTTTGCTTCTTTTTGCTTCTTTTCAAGTTGATAGCGATATTTACCATATTCAACAATTTTGCAAACCGGTGGCTTTGCAGTGGGAGAAATGCAGACTAAATCAAGTCCTTGATCATTGGCAAGAAATTGTGCTTCTTTCGCACTCATAACTCCCAATTGCTCACCATCTTCAGCGATACATCGAACCTCATCAAAACGAATTTGCCCATTAATTAATGTTTCTTCTTTGCTCAAAAGCTTACCTCTCTATTTAAATTTTGAACTTTCTGTAAAAAGTCGAAAATACTTATCTCATATTGCAGAGTATCATTTTTTTCTATTTTCTCCCCTACATCTTGCTTATAAGGAGATTTGACTACAATAGATTTATTTGTTCTATCGCGTATTGCAAGAGAATTTTTTTCTAATTCTTTATCTCCAATGAGTGCAATAAATGGAACTTTTTGTTTTTCTGCCATGCGAATCTTTTTATTAAGCGAATCGCTCTTTGTATTAATTTCAGAATAGATTCCATGATTGCGTAAATCTAGTTGCAATTTGTGTGCCAATTTAGCATGTTTTTCACTAATAGGAATAATCACAACTTGTGTTGGTGCAATAAAGAATGGAAACTCTCCGCCATAATGTTCAATAAGTATAGCAATAAAACGTTCAAAACTCCCTAAAATTGCACGATGTATCATTACAGGTTGTGCATGTTCGTTATTTTCATCAATATAACTTAATTGAAATCTGCTTGGTAGATTCATATCAATTTGTATTGTCCCACATTGCCACTTTCTTCCTATTGCATCAGTGATTTTAATATCAATTTTTGGACCATAAAATGCACCACCACCTTCATCAACTTGATATGAGATTTTATTATTTTCTAATGCATTGCGAAGAGCATTTGTAGCACTTTCCCAAACAGAATCTTCACCAATAGATTTTTCTGGACGCGTTGATAATTCCATTTCATAACTAAAATTGAAAGCTTTCATGATTTTTTGTGTAAATTTTAAAATTGCATGAACTTCAGATTCTATTTGTTCGGGACGACAGAACAAATGTGCATCATCTTGGGTAAATTCTCTTACTCGCAATAACCCATGTAAAACTCCACTTTTTTCATGTCGATGCACAACACCATATTCATAGAATCTTAATGGTAATTCTCGATAACTACGAATACTACTTTGATACACCTTGATATGTCCAACGCAATTCATAGGTTTAATTCCATACTCAACTTCATCAATCGTTGTAAAATACATATTTTCTTTATAATTGCTGTAATGTCCGCTAATTTTCCAAACATCACTTTTTAGAATTTCTGGACCACGTACTGGCTCATATTCATTTTGTATGAGTGCTTGGGTAAGAAGATCTTCAATGCGACGTCTCAATCTTGCTCCCTTTGGTAGCCAAATTGGCAATCCTGCACCAATCTCTTCATCAAAAGTAAAAAGATTCATTTCGTTGCCCAATTTTCTATGATCGCGTTTTTTTGCCTCTTCTAAAGCATAAAGATATTGTTTAAGATTCTCTTTATTTGCAAAAGCAATCCCATATATACGCGTTAATACTTCAGCATTTTCATCTCCGCCGAGGTATGCTCCAGCAATTTTTGTAAGCTTAAACGCCTGCAAAAATTTTAAATGAGGCAGATGAGGACCTCTACAAAGATCTTCAAAATCACCTTGTTGATAAATACTAAAACAATCGCCATCGATTTTACTCATAACCGCTTGTTTAAGTTCATCACCTTGAAATCTCTCTTGTGCTTCACTACGACTAAGTTGTATCTTGACAAGTTTTTTACCTTTTTTAGCAATTTCTTTCATCTTTGATTCTATTTTTGCTAAATCTTCTTCGTTTATTTTAGAATCCACCTTAAAATCATAATAAAATCCCTCTTCTACAACAGGACCAACAAAAAATTTTGCTTCAGGATAAAGTGATTTGATTGCCTCTGCAAGCAAATGTGCACAAGTATGGCGAATAATTTCAAGTGCATTCTTTGTATCATCAAAAAATATAGGTTGGAGATGTGTTGTGCTAAGATTTTGTTCGTGTGCAGTTTGAGTATCAATGATAGTATTATTGCATATATATCCGATAATATTTTGAATATTCTGACTTTGTTGCAAGTTTTAAATTCCTTTTTGAATTTGTAGATTTTAATCAAAATTATACAAACGATAAACTAAATCTATCCTTAAATTGAATAAGAATCTTTAATTTATAAGAATGCATCACACATTCTTCATTCTTCATAATTTCTCATTATTGCTATGCAATTACAAAGAAAATTTTGTGCTTCCATATAAAAACAAGATTTGTGTATCTATGTTATGTATTATCAAGTCGAATTTGTGTTATTAGAATCTCTTTATCCTGCATCTTAAAATGGTTAAAAAGACTTAATAAGGTTGCATTGAGGGCATTGAGGCTTTCCATATCAGGACAAATCTTTGAATACGATTTGATTATGGTAGACACAATAAAACCACATTGCCCATGTGTCTTACTATGTGTTGTATGTGAATGCTTAAGATTCTCTATTTGTGTCTTTTGAATTTGTTGAAATCGTTCTTTTGCATACAGTAACCTTGCTTTTTCTGTTTGAAATGAATTGCAATGTGAATTATCTTGTTGTTCATTATTGTTTATTGCTTGTTCTTGTATATATGTAGTCGATCGTGAAAATTTTTTTGGTTTAAAACTTTGGAGAAATGCTGTATAATTGAAATTTTGTGGCACATGAATATTATCACTTGATGCAACATTTATATCAATGCTATCAAGCGTAATTTGATGACATAATGGGAATATTTCATTTGTTCTTTTTGCTGCATAAGTTCCTGAACAAATTGCTGTTTGTATAATAGAATCTTTACTTATATCTTCCATAAAATCATAAAAAATATGTGGCGACACAATGATAATTCCCACTGCTTTTGCCTCAAAATGTTTGAATGGTTTTGTAGAAATATCTCGCATATTTAAATACGGCATAAACACCTCACCTTCTAACGATTAGAACAAGCATGTGTATAGATAAAATTATCACAAAATTTCTTAATCTCTTTCAAAGCACCAATCATAATATGTTCTTCTTGCGTCAAGGCAATACGCACATAACCTATACCACCATCATTTCTACCAAGATATGATCCGGGCAATACGATATGCCCTGTTTCCTCATATAACTCTTTACAAAAAACTTCATCATTAAAAAGATGATTAGGATTTAGATGAATCTCATTGCAATCTTGCACCTTGAGCCAAAGATAAAAAGTATATGGAAAAATTTGGGAATCTTTAAATATTTCTTGAGCTAAAGAAAGATTTTTCCTAAATTTTTCACGAATAAATTGTGCATGTTTATACTCTTTCCATGCAATAATACTTGCTTTTTGCAGTGTAGTTGGTATACTAATCCCAATATAAGTGCGAAAAATTTTATATCGCTCCAATATCTCGCTATTACCAGCAACAAAACCGCTTCGTAATCCAGGTACACAAATGCGTTTTGAAATTGAATTTATAACAAAAATATTTTTAAAATTTGTATTTCCAACAGAGACACTTGCTTCAAGTAAGCTTGGTGGCGGATTATTTGAATATATATCAGAATAGCACTCATCATTGATAAGAATAAAATTATATTTCAAAGCAAGTTTTACCCATTTTTCCAATTCTTCAAGAGTAAGAGCTTGTCCAGTAGGATTATTTGGTGAATTTAAAATTACAATATCAACTCTTTCCAAATCATCTTTTGATAGACTTGGTTTAAAATTATTATTTTCATTTAAGGGCATATAAATAACTTGTGCATTAGTAATAATTTGCGTTCCCTCATAAATTTGATAAAATGGATTTGGAAATGCCATAACAGGGGAATCTTTTTTAATATATTCTTTTTGCAAAAAAATGAAATGAGGAAAATTAAATAATGCTTCTCTTGAGCCAAAAGTCGGAACAATTTCACTTTCTTTTAACTGCACTCCGAATCGTTCTTGTATAAAATCTCTTTGCGTCTTGATAAGATCTGGTTGCAATGTTGGATAAAAACGAATAAGTTCAGCATTGTCTTTTAATGCTTGGATTACGGAATTTGGTGCATTAAATCCAGGTTCTCCAATGCTCAAATTCAATCCTTGTTTTTTGCTTTTAGAAGCTTTAAGCAATATGCGTAATCGCTCAAAGGGATAGGGCATAAATTTCATTTTTCACCTCTTTAAATTAATACATGGAATTTTAGCAAAAATAAAATTTAAAAGCTAGTTTTTCATATGACTTCCTTCATATAAGACACAATGGTTTTGGAACGAACAATATATTTTATGATTGTAAAAAATATATTGTTCTTACCTACTCAATATATCATCTTTTCTATTGCGTTATAAAAGAAACAATAGACAAGATTCCATAAATCCATATCAATATTGATAATTGAAAAAGAAAAATGTGGTTATAAATTGACAACAAATCATCTTAGTAATCAGACTTATATTTTTAAATCTTAATCTTAAAAAGATTCTATTAAATAGAAAAATTATTTTATGCTTAAATGTGAATAAAAGTAACAAAATAGAATAAAATAAAGAAATTAATTCTAAAAAAATCTTTTTTTTTTTTTTGTAGTAGAATTTTTATAAGGCTTTTTAGATTCTTCTATTTATATCTATCAAGCCGAATAATTTATTTATAAAGGTTGAAATATGGCTGTTCAAGTAACTATTACATGCTGCGAATGTAACAAGGCTCATACCACAAAAAGTGTCGGTGAAAAAGGTAAATCAAGTGGTAGCTTTACATGTGGTAATTGTGGAAAGAGAATAGGATATGACATTATAAATGGTGAAGTGCATACATATCTCAAGCGGTAATGTTGTAACTTCATAAAAAACTTCATCTTATCGTTACTAAATCGATTATAGAAGTCTCGTATCTATTTTTAGAATCTGTTTGGATTCTATACGCACTTATATTGTTTGTATATATTAAAATTTTACCTTTCTTTAGATACTTACTGCACTCTATTACGAGTAATTTATTTTCTAAATAAACAATAAAGATTTTTATACACTTCATTTTTTAAATGATATAAATATGATTTAAATTTCAAAAAAGCAAAATGATGATTTAGCCCTAAAATATAAAAAATAAATCAATGTAAATTATATTATAACTAAATCACGCATAACATTTATCAGGGTATAAATCATATATATATATATATATATATATTACTATTTTATTGCAAAAAATATCAACGGATTTTTCTCATTCGTTCATTGCCAATTTTTAGAATCTGACTGCTTTTGTTTGCAAATAACCCTCTCTTATCTAGGACTATAATATCACATTGCTTCAGTGCAAAATCAAGGTCAAAGCTTTGTGTTGTAGGATTGGCAGATGAGGAATAGAGCCATTGAAAGCATTGTAAAAAATCTCTATGTAATGGTTCTTTAATAATGCGAAAACTCGCATTATTTGGCAAAATAAATGATTTTTTTCTCGCATGACGAACAAATGCACGAAAAGTTGAAGGAATCCTATATGGCAGATTATTAAAACTTGAAAATTCTCGCAAAAGTGGTTTTGTATTGTTCGCACCTTTTTTCGTATTAATTGCATGAGGATTTTTAGATAAAAATCCTATTGTTGTATCAGTTTGTGCGAGAAATACAGAGTCTTGTAAATCTCTTTGGATTTGATTCTGTATAGAAAAATGCAAAGATTCTGATTGGGTATTTAAATCCTGTTTCTTGTTAGAAATATAAATATTCATTGTTAAATCTCTTACTCTATACATTCACATAACGAAGTTTTAAATTTATCTAGATTCTACTCTATCTTTATATAATCTGATATTAAAAAAATCATTATAAATTTTCTTGTAAAAATACAAAAGGTAAGCAAAATCTTGCAAATAAATTTTATTAGGTTGATAGCAGAGTTTAAAAAACAAACTTTTAGCCTACCAACAACATGCGAGAATCTTACAATTATGCTAATTTTATAATTCTTTCTCTTATTGCACTTGTGTATTCTCACTATTTGCAAGAATTTTTGCAATCTTATCAAAATCTATATGTAAAGCAAAATTTTCTTGAAAGCCAAGAAAGTGAAAAAATCTATCTGTTGTAGTAAAAATTTGTCCAAGTGTTGAATGCTTATCTCTTCGCATAAGCTCTTCTTTAAAGTATTTTTCAACTTCAGGCAATGCTTTATCAAAATCATCTGTTCCTGGGAATCTTTGCCCATTTGCAAAAACTAGACGAATTTTATTGCATGCAACACCTTTCGCTTTTAATAAGTATAAAGATTCTAACCAAGTCGTGCTACTAGGTTCAATTGAAAGTAATCGAATATTATATTTTAATAAGTCTTTTTCATAATTTGTATTATCAGTAATAATTCCTTTCAAACCTTCTTCTTCATATTCTTTATTAAACTTCTTAATTTCATCTTTTATAGTTTTGAGTGTGGCATCTATACTTTTTCTCTTTGCTTTATATTTTTCCTCCAAGCTTAAATCTCCTGAATCTAACACTGCTTTAGACAATACAACATGCAAACCACACTGATCTTGCCTACAAAAATCTAAATAACGATAAATATTCTGCAATATATCATCAGTATGAGTATTCCAATCAGGAATATAAAATGCAAAAGGCAACTCTTTTTTTACAGGATTCTTTAAATACTCTGCTACAAGAGATCGTAAATAAACATAACGATAAGAATCTGTAATTTGATAAATTGTTTTATCTTCTATAGGAATGATTTTATTATACCATTCTGGCTCAACTTTTACAACCTTATTTTCCCATTCAACAGGATTTTTAATAAAAGCTCTATTGTGTTTAATCGGTCCCGCAACAGAATTACTCATCTCGATAAAAGGGACATCTGGTTCTTTTTGCAAATAACGATAGTGTCCGTCAAAAGACATAATAAAATCTGGTGTTTGTGAACAAAAATGCTCTTTCATTTTTGCAAACGGAATTTTAGAAAGGACAAATGGCTCAATTTCAGCATAATCATATTCAACTTGAGAGGCTTTAGAGAGATATTGTAAAAACGATTTTGCAAATAAACTTGTTTCTGCAGAGGATAGACATAATAATTTTATAGCCATTGCTTACTCCATGAAATAATATTTAAAGATTAAATAAACCAAAAAAATTTAAACGAAGTTATTAAAGTGCATATTATAACCTAAATTTATTCTATTTGTGTGTTTATTTTTCAATTTTTTCAATTTTTTAAGTTTAGAATTTACTTCTTGAAATCAAAATTCCATTTAATTGCACCTAAAATGTGCAAAAGTGTAATATTGTGCAAAATATTGCCATAAAAATATTAAAAATAATATTACAAGTCATTGATTTTATTGTTATAATTTCAATTTTAGTTTAATGTTTAATTATTCAATAATTGAAGTTTGAACAATTAAAATCTTTGGGAGTATTTATGGGTAACAAAAAAGATAACAAAAAACCTGATTTTTTAATTGATTTGCCTGTGGTTTTTTCTGTTGTAAAGCTTGAAGATCTTGTGCAAAGTGCTAATAGTTTTTATGGCACAAATGTTATTGTGCCAAAGCCCGGTAGCAGTTTTGATAGTAGAACAGAAAAAGGTGTTGTGCATAAATTTCACCTTTATAAACTAACAATTAGGCGACTTGATGAAGATGAGAAAAGATTTAAAAAAAATGTGAATGGATTTGAAACATTGATGGAAAATATGGGGATATTTACCAACCTTTATGAAATCATGACTTATGCTGATACAATCACTGTGTTTTCAAATCTTGAAGAAGCGGATATATTTTTACGTGCATGCTTGAAGGCAGATTCCAACATTACAACCAAGTCCGCATTTCTCTTCACAGACACAGAGATTGAAGGATTAGAAACCAATACATGTCCAAATAATGACATACGTAATTAAGTTAGACAGCTTTCAATATTTCAATGAAATGGAGTAAGTTACCTCTTCAACAATACATTTAAAATGTTAAAGATGTTCTTAATCTTAAGATATGTAGATATTTTTATTACATTAATTATTATGTTTATATTAAGTCATATAAATACTGCGATATTATTGCTACATTAAAGAATTATATGTCATTACAAACTTAGAGATTTGCTTACAAATTTTGCAAATACGAATTGTATGCAAAAAATTACTTTGTTATTCTTTAAATTACTGAAACACGATATACTTGTGGTATATAAATTTTGAGGAGTTATTCTTATGGCAGATAAAAAGAAAGTTAATGAAGCACAAAACACTGCAAAGGACTTACAGATTCGAGAGTTTTTAGATTTTTGCAGAAACGAGGAAGTCGAATTTGTAGATTTTAGATTCACAGACATAAAAGGCACATGGCATCATATTAGTTTTTCAATGGTAGCAATAGATTTTGACTCGTTATATAATGGAATTCCTTTTGATGGCTCAAGCCTTTCAGCGTGGCAACCAATCAATAAATCAGACATGATTCTTATCCCGGATCTCGTGCGTTATTTTATTGATCCCTTTACAGCTGATACAACAATTATAGTATTTTGTGATATTTGGGATATTTATAAAAATCAGCCTTATGAAAAATGCCCTCGAAGCATTGTAAAACGTGCAATGAAATATCTTATTGATACAGGCATTGGTGATACTGCCTATTTTGGTCCAGAAAATGAATTTTTTATTTTTGATAGCATTAAAATGCGAGATTCTATTAACTGCAAATATTATGAAGTCGATACTGAAGAAGGTGAGTGGAATCGTGATAGAACATTTGATTCTGGTGAGAATATAGGACATCGTCCAGGCACTAAAGGTGGGTATTTCCCTGTCCCGCCTGTAGATTCTCTTGTAGATATTCGTGCTGAAATGGTAAAAGTGCTAAACCAAGTAGGTTTGCAAACATTTGTTGTGCATCATGAAGTAGCACAGGGACAATGTGAAATTGGTGTGCGATTTGGTGATATGCTTGAAGCCGCAGATAATATTCAAAAACTGAAATATGTTATTAAAATGGTAGCACATTTAAATGGAAAAACAGCGACTTTTATGCCAAAGCCACTTTATGGAGATAATGGTAGCGGAATGCATGTCCATATCAGTATATGGAAAAATGGAAAAAATTGTTTCGCAGGAAATGAATACCAAGGATTAAGTGATACAGCACTACATTTTTTAGGAGGTGTCCTTAAACACGCAAGAAGTATTGCAGCATTCACAAATGCAAGCACAAACTCTTACAAGCGACTCATACCTGGCTTTGAAGCACCTAGTATTTTAACTTATTCAGCACAAAACAGAAGTGCAAGTGTGCGTATTCCTTATAATCAAGGTGAAAAAGCCAAACGAATGGAATTTAGATTTCCTGATAGCTCAAGCAATCCCTACCTTGCTTTTGCTAGTCTTTTTATGGCAGGTCTCGATGGAATCCACAATAAAATTGATCCAGGAAAGCCAATGGATATTAACCTTTTTGAACTTAGTCTTGATGAAATTCGTGCAAAAGGAATCAAACAACTGCCACATACATTAAGAAGTGCAATAGAAGAAATGTTGGCAAACAAAGAATATCTTAAACAAGGAAGTGTCTTTACTGAAGAGTTTTTACAAGTTTATAAAGCATATAAATTTGAAACAGAAATATGGCCATGGGAAGCACGACCACATCCATTTGAATTTATTTCAACTTATAGTTGTTAAAAAAGATTAATAATTTTATCTATAAATCTTAATATTAAAATCTCTGTATCACTTGTTAATAAAATCAAACTATAAGATAGTATAAAATATTTTAGATTTTAAAAAATGTTATAGTTTTAGTGAACTTAATTTGTATTCCCAGAGATATATTTAAGAATTTTATTTTTTATAAGTCCAAGAATGTAATTTTTTCAAAAATTACATTCTTCTTTTCACTTTTTTCTTGCATAAAATCTTAACTTTTCTATACAATTACACATAACTTTAAAAATAAGGTATAGTAATGAATACTTCTAAACAAAATACTTGGAACAAATCGAGCTGGAGAACATTTCCCATTAAACAACATCCTCACTATAAAGATAAAAATGCCATAGAATCCGTGGAAAAAGAATTAACAAGCTTTCCCCCATTAGTATTTGCAAAAGAAGCGGATAGCCTTAAAGAAAAATTAGCAAAAGCCAGTCGTGGCGAAGCTTTTTTATTGCAGGGTGGAGATTGTGCTGAAAGTTTTTCACAATTTAGTGCAAACTCTATCCGTGATATGTTTAAGATTATATTACAAATGAGTGCGATTTTAACCTTTGCTTCAGGTTGTCCAATTGTGAAAGTCGGGAGATTGGCTGGACAATTTGCAAAACCACGTAGCAGTGATATAGAAACAATCAATGGAGTGAGCTATCCGAGTTACAGAGGAGATCTTATCAATTCTCAAGATTTAGATAAAAGAGAACCAGATCCATTGCGACTGTTAAAAGGCTATCATCAAAGTGCTAGCACACTTAATCTTCTGCGTGCATTTTCGCAAGGAGGCTTTGCAAACTTAGAACAAGTGCATAATTGGAATCTAGGTTTTGTAGCAAACAATAATTTTGGTAAAAAATATGAAACTCTTGCTAGTGATATTGCAAAATCATTAGCTTTTATGAAAGCATGTGGTATCGATATTAAAACAACAAGACAGCTTAAAGAAGTATCTTTTTATACTTCGCATGAAGCTTTAGTATTAAATTATGAAGAAGCATTAACAAGGCAAGATTCTCTTAGTGGACAATGGTATGATTGCTCTGCACATATGCTTTGGATTGGTGAGAGAACGCGTGACACGGATCATGCACATCTAGAATTTCTACGTGGTGTGAAGAATCCAGTTGGCGTAAAGATTGGACCAAATGCTATAAAAGATGATATACTAAAAATTTGTGATATTCTTAATCCAATGAACGAAGAGGGTAGATTAAATCTTATTATTCGTATGGGTGCAAATACAATCGATGAAAAATTCCCTACATTGCTTCAAGATATACATAAAGAGGGACGCAGGATTCTATGGAGTTGTGATCCAATGCATGGGAATACAAAAGTTGCACGGAGTGGTTATAAAACGCGATCTTTTGAGGATATTATCAGTGAAATTAAAAGTTTTTTTGCAATCCATCAAGCGGAAGGGAGCATTGCAGGAGGGATTCATCTTGAAATGACAGGAGCAAATGTTACAGAATGTGTTGGTGGTATGCAAGAAATCAGCGAAGATACATTGCATACGAACTATCATACACAATGTGACCCAAGACTCAATGCTACACAAGCACTCGAGTTAAGTTTTATGCTTGCAGAAATACTTGCACAAAGGAATAAAAGATTCTAAGAATCTAATCTTAGATTGAAGAATAAAGATGGGGGGACTACCAAAAAAGTTCTCGTGAGGAATATAATATTTTATTCCTCACCCTAGCATTTTGTAGTAATATTCTAAACCTAGTAAGTTTCCCCTAAGTTTTTAGAATCTTATTCCCCTCAATATTATAATAATTTCTTTTATAAATCACGAACGATAATCCGCATTGATTTTAATGTAGCCATAGCTAAGGTCACAACCCCATGCTTTTGCATTTTGGATTCCATCATTGAGATTAATCACAATGCGAACTTTATCTGCTCCCAAAATAGTCCTTGCTTTATTTTCATTAAATTTTAATCCTATGCCATCATGCACTATTTTGATTTTACCTTTTTTACTCTCAAAATATAAATCAAGTTTTTTAGAATCAAATTCAGCTTCACTATAACCCATTGCACAAATAATTCGTCCCCAATTTGCATCTTTTCCAAAAATGGCAGTTTTTACAAGATTTGAACCAATCACTGCCTTGCTTAATCTCTGTGCTTGTTCCAAAGTTTTTGCATTTTTAACAACAACTTCAAGCAAATGTGTCGCACCCTCGCCATCTCTTGCGATCTTTTTGGCAAGATTCACACAAACAAGCTTTAGAGAATCTCTAAAAGTTTCATAGTCCTTATTTTTCTGCGTGATTTCTTTATTTCCTGCCTTACCATTTGCAAGGATTATTACCATATCATTTGTTGATGTATCACCATCAACACTGATTTGGTTAAAGCTTTGTTGGACAATTTCACTTAAAGCTTCTTGTAAAAGATTCTGTGTAATTGCAACATCGGTTAAAATAAAACCAAGCATTGTAGCCATATTTGGATGAATCATTCCAGAACCTTTTGCCATGCCCCAGATTCTTGCATTTATTTTTTGAGAATCTTTTTTGGACTTTACCACCTTTTCTTTTTGAGAGTCTTTTGAGGATTCTGTATCATCTCTTGTATTCTCTTGAAGAGAATCTTTGTGTGTTTTTGTTGTAATATTTTCATTTTTTGTATCTTGAGGTTTTGGATTCTTATTGTTAGACAGATTCTCAAGAATATCTGCACTCTCTAGCCAAAATTTGACCCCATAAGTTTTAGGATAAGTATCTGTTGTCATAATAGCTTTACTTGCTTGTTTTATAGAATCTTTTGCATTGTTTCTATTATGAATGAGTTTTGGAATACCTTTTAAAATTCTCTCCATTGGAAGTTGTTCTCCAATGACTCCAGTTGATGCAAGCAATATACTTTCAGAAGGCACTAATAATCCATCTCCTAAGGATTTTGCACAAAGAATACAATTCTTATCACCCTGTATGCTTGTGCAAGCATTCGCATAGCCAGAGTTAATCATAACTGCATGTATTTTATTTTTTATGGTAGCTTTATTATAGAGTATGCAAGCTGCTTGCATACTATTTTTTGTCCATACACCAGCTCCAGTCGCAGGAACTTTAGAGTAAATAAGTGCTAAGTCAAAACGATTTTTATATTTAATATTTGCCTTGATACCAGATAATTTAAAGCCACGCGGAAGTTTTGAAGTTTTACGGATTTTTACCTTTTTTGATGCAATTTGATTGCACTTTACCTTACTTTGTTCCTTTTCTTCTAAATCTGCCATATGTTCTCCTCAAAATATGAAATTTGAAATATATTTATAGTATCATAATTTTCAAATATTAGATATCTAAAGAACGAAATATTCATATATAAAATAACACATGAAAATATCGAATACATAATAAATTCCGATATGTAAGCAGTCTTTTTTCTCAAATATATTTTTTATTAATATATATTTCTTATGTGTAAATTTTACTCAAAAGATTCTATAATTTTTACAAAATTCATATGAATGCCTGTTGATAAACCTAGAGATTTTTTAATAAAATATTTGTTTTTAAACATAAAGCAATAATGATTAATTCTAAATAAAAGCGAAAAATCAGAGAAATAATAATATAATTAGAATTTAAAATAATAATACTCCATATTGTAAGAGGAAATATGCATAAAAATATATTTTTTCTATTTATAGTTTTTACAAGCACAATTTATGCAAAACCACTTTCTGTTAGCACAATACCGATCACTAAAGGGTCATTAGAAAAACAAAGCACTTTTGTTGGTTCTCTCAATTATAAAGAAAGTTCTAAAGTTGCTAGCCAGCAAAAAGGGCTTGTTGATAAAGTATATTTTAATATTGGGGACAAAGTTATAAAAGGACAACGACTTGTAAGTCTCAATACAGATATTCTTAAAAAGGATTTGGAAGTTAAATTTGCTAAGCTTCAAGAAGCAAAATACCAGGCACAAAAGATTCAAAATGAGCTTGCTCGTTACAAAAACTTGCTAGATAGCCAATCTATTGCTTTACAACAATATGAAAATTTAGAATTTGATTTAAAGGCAAAGGAAGCAAATATTCTTTCGTTACAAGCCGATTATGATCTCTCAAGAGAAGAAATTACAAAAATGACAATTACTTCTCCTTTTAATGGTGTAGTGCTTGATAGACTTACAAGTATTGGTGAATGGTTAAATATTGGAGATCCTGTAGCTCTGATTGTTAATACCTCACAAATTGAAGTGATTGTTTATGTTCCTAGCGATATTTCAAGTTATCTAAAACTGAAACAAAAAGTCTATCTTACTATTAATCACAAAAATTATAGTGGTTCAATTTCTGCTCTGATTCCAAAAGCAGAAATGCGTTCAAAAACATTTCCTGTTTATATCAAAATAGCAAATCAAATTGGCTTTTTTGATGGTATGGCGGTCGATGTCCATCTTAATACACAAGGAAGAGTCAATGGCTTTATAGTGCCACGAGATAGTATAGTCCATTCGCATAACAAAAATGTTGTATTCGCTATCCGCAATAATATTGCACATGCTATTCGTGTCAATGTATTAAGTTTGCAAGATAAAGAGGCTGTTGTATTAGGTGCATTTTTAGATACCGATTTAATTGTGCAAAAAGGACAAGACAGACTTTATGACGGTGCAGAAACCATAGAATCTCTTCCGTTAATAAGTCCAAAACAAAAAAATGTTGCACCTCAAAAATCAACTAAAAAAAAGTAATCTAGATAAAATACTATGCCAATGGAATTGTTGATTCCATATGGATTGCTACAATGTTTCATTTACAATCAACTTTGTTATGAAGTTGGAGAAAATTCTGATACTATCAAGTTATTATAATATATAGTTTTATATTTTTAGACTTTATAGTTACAAAATACGAGATGAAAAAATGAGTGCATTATTTAATCACTTATCATTCTATACAATTTTTAATATTCAATTTTTTGGAGAAAATATGCAAGGTTATATGAAAACTATTATTCTTTTGGCATTTTCGAGTTTTTGCATGGGTGTTGCTGAATTTATAATTTCTGGAATCATTACCAACATTAGCAAACATTACAATATTTTAGTTGGCGAAGCTGGGAATCTTGCCACATTATATGCTATTGGCGTTGTAATTGGTGCTCCCATTGTGAGTGTGCTAATATCTGCTTGGAACTATAAATTGCAACTTGCTTTCACACTTTTTATCTTTTGTTTTTCCAATGCAATTATTTTCTTTGCAGATAATTTTCTTATTATGCTTATAGCACGATTTATTGGTGGTCTGATGCATGGTTTATTCTTTGTTATTGCGACAATAGTCGCCATTAAAGTTGCTCCACAAAATAAAACAAGCACTGCTTTAAGCCTTATGGTAAGTGGATTGACAATTGCCCTTGTTACAGGAATACCACTTGGAATCTTTCTATCAGAGCAATATAGCCTTTTATTTCCTTTCGCATTTATTGCGGTTTTTAGTCTCCTGGTTGCGATTGCCACACTTTTTATCATGCCTGATCTCAAAGGTAACAAGGGAAGCTTTAAGAATCTTATTATAGCTTTTAGATTTCCACCTCTTTATCAAGGATTTTTAATCACTGCTTTTACATGTGGTTCACAATTTGTTTTATATGTATATTTGCGTGTTTTTCTTGAGAAACATGGATTCCATACTGATACAATTAAAAATATCTTTCTTTTATATGGTATTGCTGCTATCATTGGGAATCTTTTTGGAGGAAAATTTGCAGATTCTCGTGGCTCTTTCCTTGCTTTAAGTATTATTTTAATCTTACAAATTACCTTTTTTAGCCTAATGAGCGTAACTTATATGTTTGGAGAATTATTTGTAATCATCAATATTTTATGTATGGCATTCTTTGGATTTGCAAGTATTGCACCGCTTAAGATGTTAAGCACATATTTGGCACACACTTACACGCCAAAAACGCAAAATGATACAATTGCACTCAATGAAGGGGCTTTTAATGTAGGAATAGCATTTGCATCATTTATTGGTGGAATTGTTGAACATAATATTAGCGTTAATTTTAATGGTTTATTTTCTGCAATTTTTAGTATATGTGCATGGCTTATCTTATTTCTTTGTATCCGTAAAATATATTATCGCATGTAGACAATTTTATATGATAGAATGTTTAATTTTTCATGCTGAAATACCAAATGATGTTTATTATAATAAATAATAAGGAGCATGACATTACAAAAATAATAATAATAAATTATTGAGTGTTATAAATTCCTTCAAAAAGCTTAGCAATGTATGCTTTGAAAAAGCAAAATTTCATACCAATAGAATTCGATAAGAATGCAGAAATTCTATAAACACTCAAGAATATGAAAGCAAAAAATATTACATATTGCATCCTAATCATGACTCTTCTATTACCCTGGCTTTAAAGCACAAAGAAGAAAAATCAACTTCAAATATCTCAACCCATACAATGTGATATAACATTAAATCATTTGGTGTTGAGCTTATGTGGTCATTTGCCAACATAGGCTTTATTAATGGAGAATCTACTAAAGTGCAAGCAGTATTTTGTGTATTAAGTTTTTGTATACTAGATTCTATACTACTATTCATTTCTTGAGGATTAACATTGTCTCGTAAAAATGTGTGTATAGAATCTCTTGTAGTATTGGAAGATTCTAAATATTCAATCTCTGAATAGTCCTTATGCTTTTTTCTCTGTTTTTTTACTTTAGATTTTTTTTGAGTTTTTTGTGTCTGATTATTTGCTACCTCAGAATCTTCTTTTACAATCTTGACCATGCAGTAGCCTATACTATCTAATGGCATCGCAAGAATTTCATTCTGTTTGATTTCTAAAATAAAAACTTTTTGTTTTTGTGGTAAAAACTTTTCAAAATAACGCAAAATGCAAAGTTTTCGATAAAGAGATTCTATACTATCAAACTGCAATTCTACCGCATTAATATGCTGAATGGCACTCACAGATTGCACAGAAAGAAAAGAAAGCATTTTTCTATCATTTTTAAGATACGCACTAATAAAACGATGGACCATTAAATCAGCATATCTACGTATAGGTGAGGTAAAATGGGTATAAGTCCGGAATCCTAAACCAAAATGTCCGAGATTTCTATGTTTATAAGTAGCTTTTTGAAAACACTTTACAATAAGTGTATCAACAATTTCTTGTTGATTGCATGTAGAGAGTAAATTTTTGGAATCCTGTTTTCTTGCTTGTTGTTGTAGAATATGCAATGCTGTGGCAATAGTATCTTCACGATTAGTCATATTTTTCTGCTTATTTTTATATTTTTTACGCCCTATTATTGGAATCTCATATCCCATATTACCTAGTGTTTTTGCCAATTGTTTGAAATTGTGCATATTCATACTTTTATGATTACGAAAGATTCCATGTTGTATGCGTTCCAAAAGTCTTGCACTTTCTTGATTTGCAAGGAGCATCGCCTCTTCAATAATGATATGTGAAAGTGTTTTAGATTTCAAAGTAATTTTCTTTATGCTTGAATCGGCATTTAATGCAATATTAAAATCTTTTAAACATAAATCAAAACCTATTTTTGTGCGTTTTCGATAAATATATTGAGTAATTCTGTAAAATGAAAAAAGCGACTGTATCACAGATTGGATAAGGGAATCTGAAGCACCGGTAACTTTTAAAAAGCCTAGGGGGGAGTTTCTAGGTATTTTTTGGATATTTGGTAGTTTTTTATGTTGTGAATGGTTTTTATATGCTTGAATGCAATATTCTAAGATTTTATCAGCTTGTTGGTAACTTAAATTCATCTTTGATTCAATAATTGCCTTAAAAACTCTTGCGCGCAAGATATTACCTGTTTGCTTATGTAGTCTCATCTCCCACACAATAGCTAAACGAGATTGCATAGGTCGTAATGAACAAGCATTGGCGCTCAAAATTTTGGGCAACATTGGGAAAACTTGATTGGGGAAATAAAGGCTAAATGCTCGTTGCAATGCCTCTTTATCTAAAATGCTTTGTGGGATAACATATTCGCTTACATCAGCAATGGCAACATAAAGAATACCCCGTTTATCATCATAATAAAGAGCATCATCATGATCCTTTGCATTTGTTGGATCTATTGTACAGAAAGGCAAATGCTTTAAATCAAATCGCACATAGCTTGTAGTTTTGTTTATATCCAAACTATTTATAAGATTCTGACTTGTATTGATTGATGATGATGTGTTTGAATATTCAAAAATTCTTTGTGAAATAGAATCTATATCTTTATACAATATGCGTTGCTTTGTTTGTTTCCGTTTTATTTTCTCTATATCCAAAAATGGCACACCAACAAGATTTTGCAAACCTGTTGCCATATTTTCAGCCTGCAATAACGACTTTTCACTAAATTCTTTTGGTTTATAGTTATGCACAAGCATAGCAATTTTCTTATCATGTGTAAAATCAAGCAAGCTCCCTAAAACTTCTATAATTTTAAATTTTGCATTCAATACAAGAAGAGCAAGCCTTGGTAAAGCCTGAAGTGCCTTTTGTGAGACTTGTATGGGTAATATTGTTCGATACTTAAAATGCAAGACAATAAATCTTTTTTTACTATCTTGAGTAACAATTCCTAAAATTGTTTCTAGTGTTTTATCACTATTTTTTGATTTATTTTTTCGCTTATGCTCTAGATTATATTGGTTTATTTTTATAAGATGCTGTGGTGAAGTTTTTTGTTTTTTATTTTCTTTCTTTTTGCTCTTATGGTTCTTATGAAAATTTTTCTCATCTTCTAATTGCATCAAAGGTGTTGGGAAACCCTTATTTTGCTTTTTATATTTTTTCTTTGTAGTATATTGTTTCTTGTCTATAAAATAGAAATCTTCAGAATATAAATCTAAACTTTTATTATTTTTTCCCATTTTATTTTCTTATTGACAACCTATACATTCCATGCTTCTATCTATTGTATCTACCTCTGGACTTTCGCTCCTTAGGTAATAGGTAGATTTTAATCCTAATTCCCACGCTAAGAGATAAATTTCACTTAATTGTCTACCATCAATACCATTAATTTTTACAAAAATGTTCAAACTTTGTCCTTGATCAATCCATTTTTGTCTAATCGCTGCAACTTTTACTAAATCAAGCTGATTAATTGAATAAGCTGATTTATAATAATTAACAGTATCGAGTGTAAGGTTTGGTGCAACAACTTTTATCATACCACTAAGATTCTCTTCAAACCATTTTTGCTTATAGATAGGCTCAATGGTTTGTGTTGTCCCAACAAGAATACTAATGGAACTTGTTGGAGCAATAGCCATTAAATACCCATTCCTTATACCTTGAGTTTTTACAAGTTCACGTAAAGAATCCCAATCACAATTTTGTGTTCTATCCAACAATGCTAAAGCACTTTCATGTGCCATGTCGATTGGAAATATTCCCTTGCTCCAATGAGAATTCTCATAAATCGGATACACACCACGTTCTTTTGCTAAATCAGAACTTGCCTTAATTGCATAGAAACTAATATATTCCATAATTTCATCAATTTTTTCTAAGTGTTTTTCACTACCCCAATGGATTTGCTTGGTAGCCAACATTTCTGCTTCACCCATCACACCTAACCCTATCGCACGATTATTAATATTTGTTGCCCTTACCTTGCGATTGGGATAAAAATTTAAATCAATCACATTGTCAAGCAATCTAATAGCAATGGGTATCACCCTTTTTAAATCCTCATTTGTATGAATGCGACTAAGATTGATACTTGCGAGATTACAAACTGCTGTTTCTCCTCCTGTTTGCACCCTCTCGGTGCTAAAAATTCTTTTGCCATTTATAGAATCTATACTCATAAGTTTATTTGCTTTTTTTGTAACTCCACTATCAATTACTACTTCATCAAATTCCTCATAAATAACTTTCTCGCCATTTTCAAATTCTACTTGCACTACATAATGACTAGGTTTTGTATTTTGAAATATCTCCGTGCAGAGATTAGAACTACGAATAATACCTTTATGTTTATTTGGATTTGCCCTATTTGCATTATCCTTGAAGCATAAAAATGGCACACCAGATTCAAAATAACTTGTTAATATTTTTTTCCATAACTCTTTTGCTGAAATTGTTGTAACAACCAAATCATAGTTAGATTCAAACTCTAAATATTTTTTTTCAAATTCTTTACCATATAAATTTGTAAGATCATGACATTCAAATGGATCAAAAAGAGACCATTTTCCATTAGATTTTACCCGCTCCATAAATAAATCACAAATCCAAAGAGCTGGAAAAAGATCATGTGTTCTGCGTCTTTCTTCCCCACTATTTTTTCGTAATTCAAGGAACTCTTCAACATCTCTATGCCATATTTCTATATAAGTGGCTATTGCTCCTTTTCTTGTACCAAGTTGATCAACAGCTATTGCAACATCATTGGTAATTTTTAAAAATGGAATGATCCCACCTGCAGCATGTTTATGTCCATCGATATAACTACCAAGCCCTCTTATTTGTGAAAAATCCCAACCAATTCCACCACCATATTTGCTTAGTAATGCCATTTCTTTATATGAATCAAAAATACCTTCAATATTATCTGGTGTAGAACCAATATAACATGAACTAAGCTGGTGCCTTGGTGTTCTTGCATTTGCAAGTGTTGGTGTCGCACACATAACTTCAAACTTTGAAAGCATGTCATAGAATCGAATAGCCCATTCATTACAATCATCTTCATTTTGTGCCAAAAACATTGCAATCGCCATAAACATATGTTGTGGTAACTCAATTGGTTTATTCGTAGAATCTTTCAATAAATACCTATCATACAATGTTTTTATACCCAAATAATTAAACTGTAAATCTCTTTCTGGCTGAATCTTAGAATTTAAAAAATCTAAATCATATTTTTCTTTCAGTCCCCTTAAAAGTTTACCCTCTCTTTCGCCGACTTCAAAATATTCGCGTAAATGTATATATCCCGTAAAATGGCTGACACGATGATAAAGATCATAGAGAAACAATCTTGCTGCAACAAATGTCCAATTTGGCGAATCAATATCTATCTTATCTACCGCAGTTTTAATTAGAGTTTGCTGAATTTGCTCTGTTGTCATTCCATCGGAGAACTGGATCTTTGCATCAACTTCAAGTTCACTTTGACTTGTCCCATCTAAATTTTCCACAGCACTTGAAGTATGTTTTTGGATTTTAGAAATATCAAGCTCTTCTGTACGTCCATTTCTTTTTATTACATATATTGTTTTCAAAAATACACCTTAAATAAATTTAATAATTTCATGTTTATTCATTCTTAGTCTTGGACTTTGCTCCATATTACGATAACCCAAACACAATACCAATGCCACTTGCTCTTGAAAAGTATCAAGTTGTAATGTAGATTCCAATAAATTCTTATCAAAACCCTCAATCATACATGAATCAATACCAAGAAAAGCCGCATGATTCATCATTGTCGTTGCCATAATATATGCTTGATGGATACTCCATAACCCAAGTTTCTCAATATCAGTCAAAAAGCCTGAATTTTCAAGCTTATTTTTTCCATAACGCTCTGTGGCATAATATTTAATTTTATCCGCAGATTTTACTCTTCTTGCAAATTTATTAAAAACATAATTTGTATTTGGAAGCATATCCACTTTTAAAGATGTAAAAACGATTGTCTGTGAAGCATCTGTGATTTGATCTTGATTCCAACATGCTTCTTTGATTTTTTCACGCATTTCTTGAGTCCGCACAATCAGCATACGAGTTGGTTCCAATCCAAAAGAACTAGGAGATAATATCCCTGATTCAAGAATTGCTTCAAACTCATCATCTGAGATTTTTCTATGTTTATCAAATACCTTGCAGGCAAAACGAAATTGCATCGCATCTAAAAAAATATCTTGTTTCATGAGAGAATCCTTTGTGTTTTTAAATTCAAGGCATAATTTTACTTGAATTTTACTTAATGTGTGCTTTATTTTAAATATTATCAAAATTTAAGTTCAATTTGGTGTATTTGACACAGAATGCTTCACTATATATATATATATATATATATATATATATATATAT
>NZ_NXLQ01000050.1 GCF_003364195.1 Helicobacter didelphidarum
AAACTCACAGAATCTATCAAATATAGATTATAACGAAGTAGGACTACATGGAGATGCCCTCACACACTATATCATCACTCTCCTCACTCCAGCTAAAGCAAAGAAAATAGAAATACACTTAGCTCATGGATTAGATAGTATGATAGAATCTAAAGATAAAGTAGATTCTCATATCTTAAAGTGCAATATCATCAATGGAGGGCATAGTGAGAGATTGTGGGGAGAGTGGAGACAGCCTAGCGAAGATGGTGTAACCATACTTAATCCACCAAAAGATTATATGGGAGCAAGTGTGGTA
Source organism: Helicobacter didelphidarum (assembly GCF_003364195.1). Classification (GTDB taxonomy): domain Bacteria; phylum Campylobacterota; class Campylobacteria; order Campylobacterales; family Helicobacteraceae; genus Helicobacter_A; species Helicobacter_A didelphidarum. The sequence continues at coordinate 299 of NZ_NXLQ01000050.1, forward strand.
AAGACAAGTTCCCTTGAAATGACCACCACACACCCTAATCATATCTCAAATATTTGTAAAATTAAAGCAAATGAATTTATTCAAAAAAATAATTTTTATCAAATGCTAGCATTTTTAGAATCTGCCATATATGATACAAAAGCACAGATAGATACGAATAATCTTTCAAATTATACAAGGTATGATATGTCTGTATATGGTAAAGACTATAAATGTCTCAATGAAATAATACAAGCGATATATAAGAGAGATTGGATAAGTGAAGTTTCAATGCAAGAAGTAAAAAGAGAATATATAAATGATTTGAGTTTCTTTCAATCACAATGGAATCTCACCCTAAATGAAAATCATCAAAGCGTAACAAGCTTTGTTGATAGCTTTTGCAGAAAGGCTGGGTGTATGGGGTTGAGGGTGATACAGATAATTTCAACTCAAGAAACAATGGAATTAATCTTTTCTCAAGCTATAATAGAAATCAAAAGCCAATATCAAGTATCACTAAATACACAAAAAGTGTTTGATAGATTGTTTGCACTTCTTAGACAATGGTATATAGTCTATAAATCACAATACCATTTCTTTTCATTTCATCTCAAAGGCTATATGCGATATATTGAGATAAATTTGAGGTATTTTCGTGTCTATGACACAAATAGTAAAGATTTTTGGCAACAAGTATATATTAATGACTTGGCGAGGCTAAGAAAGATTTGATACGATATATTTATTTTATAATTATCTCTGCATTATTATCCTCTCAAGGCTATGCCTTTGACTTTGCAAAATATCGGTGTATAATTGTGAGCTGTGGCAGTGATGATGATTGTAAAAAGAGAGAGAAAATCAAAGAAAATATACCAAACATACGAAGCTTTGATGAGATTATCGATTGTTATCGCTTCCCAGACATAGCGGGAATAATCCCATCTTTTCATATTGATACCTTAAATTCATGTGCTTGTAGGGATAACAATGAGGTGAATTACTGCCTTCCTTTTATCCAATCTCCCACAGATTCTACCTATCCTTGTAGTCCTAAAATGCTCGAAATCTACAAGGCACAAAAAGAACAAGAGGAAGCCACTTGCAAACGCTTCATAGAGGATTGGAATGCTAACAAATACCCTTGTATTTTTGATACAAACAAAGACAATGTTGATAAATGTCGCAATGAGCTTTATGAGAAGTATTGTGGAGGAATGTGATGAGTGTTAATTCTACTCTCCTCACTCCAGCTAAAGCTAATAAGATAGAAATACACTTAGCTCATGGATTAGATAAAATAATAGAACAAGAAGATGCTAAATTAGATTTTAATGTTTTAAAATTAAATATCATTAATAGCGGATATAATGAAAAAATATGGTAAGGAACAAGAAAATGAAACAAGATTTAATATCACTCATACTTGAATGTGATGTAAATGAAATATATAAGCAAGTTAATGATATAAAAGATATTGATAAAATAGTATTATTCTCTAAAAATAAGACTATGCTTATCGACAATGATTCATGCAATAATCTTTATAATAAGATAAGATATAGTATGTTTAAAAAAAGTGATAATGCAATAGCTTATTTAATGGATACGTTCAATCAACAAGTATTATTTAATGATTTTTTTTTAAAGAATAATAAAGAATACTATGCTGGTTTATTAAACATTGAAGATCGAGGAGAAGCAACACAAATAAATAATACCATATATATTCAAGCCGATAAGAACACTTTAAGAGAATACTTTAAAGTAGCATTTCTACAATCGCAAGAATCAAATTGGAACACTTTTATAAAAGTCATTAAACAACAATTCCCCAAAGCCAAAAATTTAAATGATATTCTTCAAAATATTGACAAAGACACATTATCAAAAATATTACAATCATTTGAAAAAAGTTTATTAGTGAGTATAGAAAATACACAAGATTCTCAATATTTTACGGACAATATTCTTCCACTAGCTAAAGATAGTATTAAAGGTATTCTTCAAGACTTATCCTCAAATATAGAAAAAATTCAAAATACGCAATATATAAGGAAATTTTTTAGGACTTTAGCTATTGTCTTAGTAAATACTATAGACTTTGATACAAAAGATATTTTTAAGAGTTTGATTAAAAAACCCTCAACAGCCATTTACTCTACATACACAGGCATAAATGAGTTAGCTGATACGGATAATGAAATAGCATATCATTATGCAATGTCTTTACCTCTTATTGAATTGTTTGTCAGTCAAATTGTTCCAATGGTAAATTTATGCAAAAAGCATTTAATGAATGAATTACTTTTTTATGATGATAAATTTATTGATTTTTCGATTTATGATGATATGATGAAGGCAAAACTTCCAATCCAAAGTACTTTTCTTAAAGGAAAAATAGATTCAAACTTCATAAATACTTTACCTGCTATTTTTAAAGAGGGAATAGGGTATCAAAATATGAATTCTGAATATAGTATTATCAGTATCAACGATAAAAAATACAATCTTGAAAAACATATATCAAATAATATTAAAAATCTTAGATTGTTCTTTTTTGCAGAATACAAAGATTTAAATTCAGCAAAATTTATAGAAATAATGAAAGATAAAGCCTTGCAAGAACAAAACGCCTCATCATACAAAGAAAAAGGTTATCTTTTCATCACAGAAGCTCCCAGTATGCTGAATGCAGGATTAACAAAAGATATAATGAGCGTGATAGGGCTTACGCCACAAAGTTTCAAAACTCACAAAAGACAACAAGAAGCGTTAAATAAAACACATAATCCAAATATAGATTATAGTAATTATATTATTAAGCAAGACAATAATAAATTTAAACATATTGTTTTACAACTTTCCCCATTTATAAAGCTTCCAGATGATTTGGCAAAAGATTATAAAGATTATACGGCAAGTTATTCAGTAGTAAAATGGGTGGGTGAATTATGGAACAAATCTCTATCGCAACAATTCAAATATATCGATACTTTCTTTCAAACTCCAGATAATATAGAAGAGATTGCAGATAAAGAAGAAGAATTTGCTAAAGAATTCTTAGAACTTGTGCAAGAATTTTTTGATAAAATTAACAAAGATAAAGCATATACTACTAAACAACTAAAAGGTGAAATTATAGAAGAAAAAACAGAATATTCTCCACAAGATGTGTTATCTATAGTAACTACATTATGTATTTTAAAGAATGAATTTGACACTAAAACACCATTTTTTGGTGTAGCTTCACGTCAACAAAAGTTTTTTGAAAGTTTCATGAGTAAGATCAGATGGTATCAAAGCTATATAATACCCAATTATCATAGCTTATATGTATTTGTAAAAAATGCTTATATAAACATAGATGATAAAAAAATATATCTTGCTGTATCTAAAGAAGCAGAAAAAGAATTAAAGGCTAAACAAGATATTCTAAGAATCTATGAAATGCTTGATAATATTTGTAATATAAAAACCGAAAACGAAGAGGAGTTTTACGCCGATATATTTAAAAAACTTAAAGAAAATGCAAAAACCTTAGAAGTAAAAGATGAAGATATAGAAAAATTAGAACAAGAAGAACAAAAAGTAAAAGATGAGCTAAATAAAAAAATTCCAAGCGATATAGAAAAAGCCATAGTAGAAAAACAAATCAATAAAATCTCTATCCAAAAAGTCATCAAAGAAGGCTTATTTTCTTTTACTCCTTTTGTAAGCTATTTTGATGAAAATACAGATTTTTTAGGCAAACTCATATATTATTTTTCAATGTGCCTTTTTGATGAACCCGTAAAAAATAAATCTTTACCACAAAAATTTGCTCATATCCTAGCTAAAGAATTGGGCATATTTGCTATAATGAAATTTGATAAAACGATTAACATTCGCCAAGAAAAGCAAATCATACAAAAATTTTACAAGCTCATCATCAATACACGCACATTATATATGCAACAAATGATTTTTATGACACAAACCAAAACGATAACAACAATTAATGTACGCGATACCTTAAGGATGATAAATAAATTAGAAATTAAAAATTTAGTAAAAGATCTAAGTAAAACAGCTGTAACTAATATGGCTAAAGGTGTTATTACAGCTTGGATAAAAAAGGAATTTCCATTATATGTTGAAGAGCTTAAAACTAAATACGAATATATCTATTACAAAAAGATGAGATATAAATACAATCTTCCCTATACAGTAAATAGAAAAGAATTTGTAACAATTCCTATGAAAATATATAATGCTTATATGGGATTTGATTTACACACAATGATATATGGAAGCAAGCTTTGCACAGGAGGATTAAAATATCATAATGGCATAGCCTATACTTACACTCCTAAAACAAGCAGACCAAATGAAGCTATCACGAAACATTATATGATAAAAAAGCTACTAGGTTATATACTCTTAGAAGAATTAAGAGAAGATGATATAAAATTTTTTAAAAATGGATTCAATGAAGCAAACTTAGATACCTTAAAAGATAAAAAAGAACTCTATCAGCTAAGAGATAAAGAGAAATTGCAAGCTTTCAAAGATTTAGATGAAAATGATGAGCAACACAAAGCTATAGACTGCTATAATGCTTGTATCAATATATTGAGTGATATAATGAATGATAATGCAAACACACAAAATGATAACAATTATCAAGCAAAGATAAAAGAATTACTAGAAAATCTTAAAATCATAGGACAAAATAATATTAGGGCTATGTATGTGGGAACAAGCAGTCGAAGTAAAGGTAAGAAACGCCCTAAATTCATAGGCAGACTAGCCACTACGATAATAATGGAAGATGGACTATGGATAGGATAGTTTTTAAGCTATTTATAAAACTAGGTATAGTTTTATTACTAGGATTAAGTCTAAGTTCTTGCAATTCAAATAATTCAAACAATAAGGAGAAAATAATAATGACAACAA
>NZ_NXLQ01000051.1 GCF_003364195.1 Helicobacter didelphidarum
AAAGATTTTATGCGGAGATAAGATAGAGAATCTATCGCACAAATAAAATCAAAGATTCCCTTGAAATTATCCAAAAGACAACGCATTGTCTTGCATTATAGGATAATCATCATTATATCTTTTTAATGCTCTAGCACTAGGGAGGATTACAGAAATAAGAGAACAAGGAGTAGGAACACCTGCGATAGTATGAGTGCAACCTATAATACTAGCATTTAATAAATCAGATTCTAATATCATAGGAATGTCTTTAGATTTGAAGCTTTTACCTTTCTTACTCTTTAATTGCACTCTACCATTATGAGGACATTTAAGCTCATTATCTTCTAGGACAGGACAGAGGAATGCGGTGGAGATACTTTCTTTATTCTCTTTAGAATCTTTTGCTTTAGATTCTAAGAGTGCTTTTTCTTTGTCTTCTATCTCTTGAGATTCAGAGCTATTACATTCTAGTTTGATATGAAGGCTAGAGTGAATAAGAGAATAATGAAGTATTGTAAGTGTAGAGGAGTGAAGGAATACTTGGAGGGTGGAAGTGGATATGTGGGTAGAATTGTTGTTTGTGGATTGCTTAGAATCTTTGTTTGTGGATTGCTTCGTCATTTCATTCCTCGCAATGACAGAATCTATATCCTCTCCACCTTGTAAGTAATACATGGGTTTAGATTCTACAAACACTCCTTCTTTATCTATCTCCCCAAAGTATAAAGGATTGTTAGGGGATTCTTTAGAGCCTGTGAGTAAAATACCAAACCAAGATATATAAGCATGTTCTATGTCGGCGATTTTTGCTATCTCTACACAATCAATACAATCATTTTCTTTTGCAAAATAGATTGCTTTATTTTCTAACACTAAAAAATCATTGCTAGAATATTGTGTGCTTACATGTTGTTTCATTATAATTCCTTATAACTTATAAATATAGCTCTTCTTTAAATATTATCCTATAAGTTTCGCCTTGCTCTATGCAGAGATGAAATCTCTCAATATAGGCATTTAGACTAAAATCATCTAGCCCATTTTGATAAATTTTATATGTGCTTGCATTGTAGCCTAAAAAATAAGAAATGTTTTTGAAGTTTAATAGACTCATAGTATCGTGTGCGATAAGTCTATAAGCCTGTGATTTTACCAATGAACGCAAGTAGCCCAAATCAAGCTTATTGAGAGAATCTAGTGGGATATTTATGAAATCATTGGTAGCAAGTGGCATGATATATATTTGCTTATTTTCTACAAAAGCCTCCAAACCCATATCTTGCAAAAAATCAATGCTCTTCGTTTCTATGAGATTTTGATAATACGCTACATCACTCAATACACAATCTATCGCCTCACTTAGAGTTTCACCCCTCCTATGTAACAAAGCATAATGATAAAGATTGCGTAAAAAGACATTCATATCTTGCAGATTCATTTGCTTTTTTGCACTATCGTGGATTCTATCTAGCAATCTACTTAGCTTTTCTAATGCACGCACACAATGAGCTGGGTGATGAAAGTCATTGTCTTTGTCATTGATATAATATAAATAGCCCGGTGTTTTTGTGCCTAGCTCTTGGACAAAATTTGCTAGTATCCATTGGTTATTATTGAGATTAGAATCATTATCAGTATGTATATGAAAGGTTTTGTCTTTTAAAATTTTCATCGCTTCTTGTCTGTGTGATTTTGATAGATTGATATAGGCTTGTTTTCTATGCTCTCGCATATTTGTTTGTGTCTCTTTGGATTGTATATTAAGGCTTTGCAAAAAGCTAAACATTCCTCTCCATAGTCTCTTTGCACCTGGTGCCTGATAAGTATAAAGTCCTTGTGTGATATGCGGATATGTGAGAGCAAAAAGCTGGGCGAGATAGCCACCCAAAGAGTGTCCTACTACCACTATTGGCGTGTTATGCGCTATCTTTCCGCCTTGCTTTAGCCTAAAGTAAAAATTTATCATAGAATCATATTGCTTTTTGGGGAGTTTTCTTAATGTCAAAGAAGCGTCAGTTCCTATATCCCTCCAATCAATTTTAAAAGGATTGGGGCTTGGAGCATCAGTCCCTGCTATACCTAAGATATACTCATTATTTCTTACATCTCTAAAGAGTGTAGCCCTAAATCCGCCTTTAGATTCTCTATCTTTTTCATTAATATGATCAATCACTTCATAATGTTTAGCAAAGTTTAGGGCAAGAGCTATTAAATCACAATCAAACTCAAATCCACCAACGGGGATTTTATCGCCTATATCCTTGTTTGAACGAACAAGTGCTAAAAATAACATTTTTTGAGAATCACTCAAACCTTGCAATATGCTTTTATTATACTCATCTAGTAATGATAGACAAGTTGCTATTTTTTCTATTTTACATTGTATTTTATTTCCTTGAATATCTAAATCTTTCTTAACATCTGTATAGTCATTTCTTTTTCTTGCTTCCATAAAATATGTGAGTTTCACATTCCCAGCCAAAGCTAAAACAGCATATCTATACATAAGCCTTATGTGTGTTTCGTATAGCAAGAGATTCGCATTTGAATCTAGCATTATGTTTTGATTGTTTGGTATTTGATTATGTGGCATTTATGCTCCTTACCATTTGCAGTAATCGTGTTTTCGTATGAGTCCAGCACACTCACCTAGTGATTGCCACTCTTTATCTATTCTTCTTTTAAATTTATCAGCATACAAACGATAAGATATTTTTTGCATAGCAATATCGTGTGTTTTTTTATTTTTAAGCACATATTCTACTTTTGTAATTAATGTTTTTTTATCAATTCTTTGCTCGGTATATTCTAAGTAATAATTTTCTAATACAAAAATTTGTTTTTGTAATTTATCAATCTTATTCTTATTAGATTCTAGGAGTAGCTCTGCTTTGAGACTTTCAATCGTTTCTTTATCTGCATTAATCGTTACTTTGTAGATATTGTTTTCTTTTCTATCTTTGCCAAAGATGTAATCTTGCCTATTTATATTGGGTAACACAAATAAATTTAGGTAATTTGTATCCCTTATGTTTGTATCATAGGGGGTTATATTATCTGGGGATATATCTTTTAATACATCATCGTAAAAATGTGGATAGAGCAGACCTTTTTTATGGGCTTTTACACACATATTAAAAAGCCTATCATCATCTGGATACACAATCTCATATCTATAGTAACACCCACTATAAATTACCAAGATAAGACTAAGGATTAAGAGATTTGTAATTTTCATTGTTACTCCTAGCTAATACATTATTATCACATTCCCTGCAAAACTTACAATAGCATATTGATACATAAGCTTAATATGTGCTTCATAGTGTAGCACATTGCTAGGATTTTCAGAATCTAGCATTATAGAGGTATTTATGTTTTGATTGTTTTGTTTCATTTGATTCTTTTTGTTGGTGTAGATGTCTGCAGATTTTACCATATTTTAATCTTGCATATTCTGTTTTAATTATCAAATCATACTTTTTTAACCCTCTTGCATTTGGAAGTATAGTAGCTACCATAGTGAAAGGTCCTCCACTAAGTATAGGATTAGTGCAACCTACAATACTAGAGTTCATTAAATCAGATTCTAATATCATAGGAATGTCTTTAGATGTAAAGCTTTTACCTTTATTACTCTTTAGCTTTACTCTACCATTATGAGGACATTTAAGCTCATTATCTTCTAGTATAGGACAAAGGAATGTGCTAGATATTATTTCTTTATTGTCATTAGAATCTTTTGCTTTAGATTCTAAGAGTGTTTTTTCTTTCTCTTCTATCTCTTGAGATTCTTTGCTATTACATTCTAGCTTGATATGAAGGCTAGAGTCTAATATGGAGTAGTTTAGTATTGTAAGTGTAGAAGAATTAAGGAATATTTGGAGGGTAGAAGTGGATATGGGAGAATCTATATTATTGTGAGGAGAGGGAGAAGTTGTATTTGAATTATTGTTAGTAGAGTTTGATTGAGTAGTGGTAGAGTTTGTGTTGGTAGTGTGGATTGATTCTTTATTGTCATTGCGAGAAGTGTTAGCTTCGTGGCAATTCATAGCATTAGAATCTGTAGCATTGTTATTTGTGGATTGCTTAGAATCTTTGTTTGTGGATTGCTTCGTCATTTCATTCCTCGCAATGACAGAATCCATATCCTCTCCACCTTGCAAGTAATATATGGGTTTATTTGTATTGAATCCCATATTGCTATCATTAGAATCTAATTCCCCAAAGTATAAAGGATTATTAGGGGATTCTTTTGAGCCTGTGAGGAGGTATTCATTGAAATATAAATTTATTGTATATTCTTCTATATTGATATTGTATTGTTTTCCTACCTCATTGTATATGACTTTACAATCTAATATGTCTTTATCGTTAGCAAAGATATTTATTTCTTTGTTAGTATTGTCTATGTAGAGATTTGAACTCATTGATAAACTTGACATTATCGCTCCTTTAGCCCCATTGTTTCATATCTGCTATATAACACACCTTTACTTCTTCTCCATAGAGTATGTTATCCATCATAGCAATTCTAGCATTAAAGTATTTTTGGTTTGTTTCATCATTAGAGAGAACAACTTGGGTAGAGTTTGAATTGTGTCTAAAGAGTCTTGTTATTTTTTCTTGATTATCTAAGACTTCTTTATCCTCTTCATCGACTATCACAAATGGCTGACATTTAAAGATAGCTCTTTTTTCTGCAAGAGTGCATCTTTTATCTTTTAATTTATCTAAATCGTCTTTATCTATCATTCTAGGGAAATATCTTTTAGAATCTAAAATCATTATTTTATCTATGATATTTTCTGTATTCGTATGAAGCGTTATATAAAAACTTTCTATTTCTTTTTCTAAGTCTGTTACATAAAGGATATGTTCTATAAAAGTAGTCATAAAGTCTGAATCTTTAGGCTTTTTTTCAAAGACATGGTCAAAGTGAAGTGTAGCTGTTTGAGCTTCATTTTGTTCATCTTTGAAATTACGAGAGTTAATAGCAAAGCTTAGTGGATTAAAGGCTATAAATATACTTTGGATAAAAGCATTAAGATACGCTATACATTCACTAAGGCTTTTATCTTTGACTTTGTTATGATTAGTATCTAATTCTAAAAGATAGGAGTAGAGGTAGAGGGTTTGAGTCGTAGGCACTATAGCATGAGAATCCTTGCCTGTATAAATAGGTAGTCTATTGCTTGAGCCATATTGGGCTGAAGCAATGATTTT
>NZ_NXLQ01000052.1 GCF_003364195.1 Helicobacter didelphidarum
TACAGATTCTAAAGGAGCGATGATGAAGCAAGATTCTCATAAAACTACTAAAAGGTTTGACCCATTACTATTTAATGGCTTGGGAAGTGAGAGGGAGCGGTGGTGGAATAATACACTATATTCAATAATTAGTATTTGTGGGGCATTTTTTACACATATAGGAATCTATCTTTTATATGGAATCAGCGTTAAATGGTATTATCAAAATTGGTTTCTTATATCTTATGTTATCATTATGTTTATTTTTATCATATTTTTCGCTATTTGGTGCTATGTGCATATTTTAATGTTTAAGCATACAAGGAAAAATAAACATATTGACAAAAGTAATCCATTGCTTATCTGTGAATATAAAGGAAGTTTTAAAAATTATTGTGTGTGGATTTTAGGGTTTATGGTAATATTTATTTGGTATGTGCCTCTTATTTTTTTAACTATCTTAATACAGCCATTTATTGCATCTATATTGTTGCATTTATATATTAGCAAACCATTTTTGCTTAAAAGGATTCTATTGTTTGAAGATTGTGTTGTGCTAGAGTATAGAATCTTTGGAAATATGAAACTTAGTAGAGAAAACTTGGCATTAATGGCTATACCAACACCATTAAAAAACTTAGCATTTGTGAGACCGCAATTTTTTACCCAAGACAAGTATCCACATATAATGGCTAATTTCTGCACCCGCTTTAATCCTTTTGGAATGAGTAATATTGAACAACTAAGAAACGAACTAGATTCTAAAATTGGCTTTAGTGCTTATAAAATGACAAAAGATAAATGGGTAATCAGTAATGATTTGGGTTTGAAAAATTTTTTTAATTGCTTAAAAATTTATTTATAGGAAATAACCAATGAATAAAATATATGGCATTTCTGTCATCTGTATCCCGAACGATAGGCTTGAAACTGATGAATATGGTGAGGAATTTTATCCTTGTATGAATGAAGAAGAATTACAAAGGATAGAAAAAGAAAAGGATAAAAATACTTTAACAAACTATCTTTTAAATACTCTAAGTATGATAGAAAAATACAGATTCTAAAGGAGCGATGATGAAGCAAGATTCTTATAAAACTACTAAAAGGTTTGACCCATTATTATTTAATGGCTTGGGGAGTGAGAGAGATAGGAAGTGGAATCATATTTTGTATTCTGTAATGTTTGATATTGGTGCAATATTGATAGCAATGAGTATATATTTGCTATATGGTATTCTTTCAGAATGGTATGATAATAGTCTTATATTTTTCATCTCTTATTTTGTTATTACATTTATTTTTGCTATGTATTGTGTTCTATGGCTATATATCCATATTCTACTCTTTAAAAATGGTTTAGCAAACAAACACATAAATAAAAATAATCCTATTTTAGTTTGCAAATATCAAGGAAGCTTTAAAAATTATTGTGTATGGACCCTAGGTTTTTTATACATTTTTATTATATATTCTATTGCGATTGTTTTATCAGTGTTTGCACCGACATTTGTTATTATCGTGTTGTTTCATATTTTTATGAGCAAACCCTTTTTATTAAAGAGAATTTTATTATTTAAAGAATATGTTATTTTAGAATACAAAATATTTGGAAATATCAAGCTTAGTAGGGAGGGATTGGCATTGATAACTTTACCCAGACGCAATCATGGATTAAGCATCTCCCCCCTTGCATTTGTGCGACCTGTATTTTTTAATAACAAATATGTAATACCTTATTTTTGCATTCGCTTCAACCCCTTTGGAATGAGCAATGTGAATACACTAATGCAAGAATTAGATTCTCAAAGAGGATATAATGCAGAAAAAATTATTGCAATAAATCAAAGACCATATATTGGCTTAAAAAGAGTGGTTGTGAAAGCAAATGATGAATAAATTATATGGCATTTCTATCATCTGTATCCCGAGCGATAGGCTTGAAACTAATGAATATGGTGAGGAATTTTATCCTTGTATGAGTGAAGAAGAATTACAAAGGATAGAAAAAGAAAAGGATAGAAATGCTTTAACAACTTATCTTTTAAATACTCTAAGTATGATGGATTCTACTATTAGTGCAATAGCAACAAGTATAGAAAAAGGACTGCCTATTCAAGTAAAGATTCTATTCACTATCAAAGACGCCATAAAAGGCTCTGTGTTGAATATGGGTAATGAGGAATTAAGTGTAAATGAAAAGATAACAATAGGAGGAGTTACAATAGCAATAGGAGTAGCAACAATTTATTTTGAACTTGGCATTATCGCCAGTCTTATAATCTCTTATCTTACCACTTGGTTTTTAACTCGTATTTATATACTACTAAGAGACACAACCCTATACCTTTGGCAAGATATGAAAGACTTAGCAAATGATACTTGGAAACGCACAATATCTCTTATAGAATCTGATACAAGAAGTTTAGAGGATATAAAAGAAAGTTTAACAAATAAAGTAGCAGATGAGATATTACAACTTCAAGATGTCCCTCAAAAAGCCTTTAAGAAAAATATATCAAGCCAGGATTATGATAATCTTATCTCACTTTTATGTGAGGCAAACTCTAATCATAGCGATATTCATCGTTATTTAGAATGCTCTGCTTGTATATCTTATGCACTAGAATCTACTAAGAATAAAGAATTTGAGGAGATAGATACCCCGCTTCACACCAGCTCAAATACACTTCAATTAAGCTTTGAAGCCCAATGTATCAATCACAAAGATGAAGCTTTAATAAATAAAGAAATCTATGTCTTTAGTCTTGATATAAATCACTTTGTAGATAGAGCTATAAGCGATAATAAAGGTATAGCTAGATTTGAAAATATTTTAGTTAAAGATAATGGCACTAGCTCACAAGTGTATTTTGTATTAAAACAATTAGGATTTGATGAAGAGCAAAGTGTTGCACATACCCTTATATCTCCTAGAATCACTATAAATCCTAATGAAAAGAAAAATAAACACATATCAAATACAAAGCAAAAGCTTCACTTTGCAAGAAATATACCACAATATATACAAAACAACGATAGTATAAAGCCAAATATCAAAGTTATCTCTATTGAATGCAAGAATATCAAACAATCTCATACAGATAACACCAATATCCATAATACAAACATAGAATCTAATCATACAAACAATACTATAGAATCCATCACACTTCAAGCACAATATGCTATAAAAGATTCTCAAAAGAAATATATCAAAGGTGATGAGCAAACTTATTTAAGAGATTCTATACAAAAGCATAAGCATAAGACGAAATGGGGATATATCGTATTTGACAAAGATGAAGATATAAAGCAAACCTTAAATAAGCTCAATCAAACCCAACCATTAATCTACTCAAAGAGATTTAAGGAATTAGAGCATATAAAAGGAGATATTGTAACCATACCCTATAAACAAGAATGGCAAGATAAACAAGTAAGATTCTTTGCTTATCTATGGAGAGCACATAAAGATGTGGGGTGGGATATGGAGATAGAGGAGCAAATCCCTCCTAATGTCATCAGGATAGAGACACAAGATGATAGTGGAGAGTTTATAGAGATAGTATTACCAGATAATGACAATGGTAGCACAAAATATAGTTACGATAATACAAATAACAACAATGATGATGAACTCAATACTTTACTCAATGAAGCAAAAGATATTTTATATGAAATATCACCATTAAGCTCTCTACAATCAGCCTATGAAAACTTAAGTGCTAATGAGTATAAAGAAGCTTTAGGAAATGCCATCACAATACTACCACAAGCAAAAGTATTGAAATCTGAAAAGATAATTGCTAAAGCTAAAAACATATATTCTAAAATAGAACAAATTATTGATAAAAACAAGAATAAAAAAGATGTAAAGAGATTAAAGACATCTAAGTATGCTACTAAGCAAGAAGTGATAGATGTCTTAAAAAAGAAATATAAACTTAAGACTTCTAAAGAGTTAAATGATATGGGTTATAAACAATTTCATAAAAATAAAAATGTCTATATGGCTAAAGACAACAAGCAAATAAAAGAGATTTGGAAGGATATTACAGAAGGAGCAGAAGTGTTAGAAGATGCAATAAACACTAAAACAGGAGAAAAGATACCAATGAGAAAACTTAGTGATGGCACAATACTAAAACTAAGAAAGAAATCTGATTCTGGTGGTTCAACCATAGAAATAGGTAATAAAAAAATCCACAACAAGGCAAAAGAAGATGGCGATTGGTAAAGTTATAAGTAAAAATGTTGTATTGTTTCCTGATTTTGATGATTTTGAATATGGGAAAGATGATGAGTTTTGGGAAATGGAATTATTTTTACAAATCCAAAATATCACAAAAACTGATATTTTAGAGTATTTTGAGTATATCGCTTTGGGTAGGGTATACAGAGGTGAATGTGATTCTCACTTTGTGCCTATACATTATTTAAATATAAATAATGAAATAACAGACAACGACCCTATTCCCACCTACATTAGCGAATACATAAACATTGTAGGACAACTCTTCCTAGCTGGATATATAGAATTTGGAATGTGCGTATTTCAAGGAGAAGATGATCTACTCTCAAAACAAAAAGACCAATATCAAGCTTGGATATATTTTAGGGATAATTTCTTTTATACCGAAGCGTATAATAGAGATATGATAGACCTTAGAGAAAAATACCCAAATATGAGTGATGATGATTATTTGCATTCTAATTGGGATACACCACAATATTGGGATATGTATCGTTTTTGGGTTGCAAGAACAGAAAAAGGCACAAAATACTTCGATGAGATTCTCTGCCCTAGATTCTATAAGAAATACAAAGACTTAGAAGTAGAGATAGATGATAAAGGGAATATTGTGCGTTGGATTGGAGAGATAAATAGGTAGGTAGATGAATCCCAAGTGGGAGATATGATGCAGAGTGGCATAAATCTTATAAATATGATAAGGAGGAGAAGAAATATATAGAAACTAAAAACTTCGCAAACAATACCCTAAATTTATATAATGACTTTGT
>NZ_NXLQ01000053.1 GCF_003364195.1 Helicobacter didelphidarum
CTATATCTATCTCACTACCATTCTTAGTAAATATATCTATCTTGTTATTATGGAGGTAGAGGAGGTTGGATAGAGAGATGTTGTTAGATTGATTTATTGTATGATTGCTTGTATTGTTTGAGGTATTATGTGTGGATTGCCACGAAGCTAACGCTTCTTTTAATGATGAAGTATTGTTTGATGAGGCATTGTAAGCATTATTTGATGATGAAGTCTTAGAATCTAGCTTATCTAAGAATATTATCTTTATACTTTTATCATTTGATTCTAATATAAGATGATTTGAATTATTGTTTCTTGAATAATATAAATAAGAATCTATAGAGTTTAAAGATTCTTTAGATTTATTATTTGCTGTATTAAATTTACTAAACCTTGCTTGTCTTTGTTCTCTCTCCATTTCTCTTTGTCTTTCTTTAAACTCTCTTTCTTGCTCTTTTTGTATTTCTTGTATCCTTTGAAGTCTTTCTTTAGAATCTAGCTTTTGTAATGCTCTCTCTAATTCTTGTTGTTTAGCCTTATGCTCTTCTAAGGCTCTCTCTATTTCACTTTGTCTTTCTTCTTTTATTTGCATTATAGATTTATAGAGGGCTTTTCTAGCATTGAGATACTTATCACTTAGAGAATCTTTATTTGCGATAAAAGAGAGATAGAAAGATGATTTATACCCAAAGGTTTTTATAGCATTATTATCATCAAGCGTAGGATTGTTATTTGAATCGAGTGCTATATAGCTTTCGCATTGATAGAGGGCTTTAAGTAAAGCAATAGGAGAATCTTTAGTGAGGGAGGTGATGTCGTTGTGTGAGATTATATGATTTTGCATTTATTTTTTCTCCATTAATAGCAACATTTCAGCTAAGCTACGCATTTCATCATCGTTAAATTGTATATTTGGTCGTGGCAGTATATGTTTATTTGGGTGAATGATATGGGTAACATTCACATCATTGATAAATATTTGTCGTTCATTATAACCGCTACCAAAGGTTTGAAGTCGCCCACTTTTGTATGTTAAATTATTATGCAATCTTTCCATTGTCTTATGACAATGGGCTACATTTACTCTCTCTGTCTCCCATTGAGTAAAACCAAAGCTTAAATCATTTTCGCGAATAAAATCAATAACTCCATTCATACCAGCATTGAGAGTAGTCCCAAAATTGTCAGATACCCAATATGATGTCCCAACACCTATTACAAATACTCCAATACCAACAATAGTTCCACCAACAGGAGTTAAAAAGGTAGAGGAAGCTGCCCCAGTAGCTATTGCAGATTTAAGAGAGGCTGCAGTTCCGGCTATTAAAATAGGCGTATTTGCATTATTTGAGGCAATTTTCGTAACAACTTTGATTCCATCTCTTGTTTTTTCATATTCGATATAAGCATCATAGAAATTCACAATATTTCCTATTGGCTTTGTAATAACTCTTGCCATTTCAGTAAATTCGAAAACAGCAGTATTAAGACTTTTAATATTGGGGTTGTATGTAGGGGCAGTTCGTTGATTAGCAATTTCAATTGTTGTCCCTGTTGTTGCTAATCCTTCTTTAGCAGATTCGCCTTGCTGTTCTAATGGTGTTTTGTTCTGCAGTCTTTTATATTCCCTTTCTACATACCACGATAATGTATATTTCTCAAAGAAATATTGTAAAGATTCTTTATCTTTTTGGCTTAAATGTTCTGTATTTTTTATCTCATTCATTGGCAAGTCCTTAGATTTTTATTTAATTGTTGCATTTTTGTAAAATTTTTAGTAACTTTATCTAGCGATTCTTTGTCAAAATTAGGAGTATTATTGGCTAAAAGCAGGTTTATATCGTGTGTAATAATCTGTAATTTATTCCTCAAATCACCCCATATTTCACAATAATCTTTATTTTTCTCTACGAGTGTCAAATATGCGCTTAAAACACCCAAAAGCATATTAGCAAAAATAAATCTCTGTGGATTTTCTACCTGCATAAGTATCGTATGTATATTATATAATTCATTAATAAAGCACATTTCTTGTGGTTTGATAACAATATGATTAGTAGCTTCGTTAATATCAGTCTGCAAGAAGAAATATTGCATATGCACTTGAATATAGCTAGTAAAATAGAGGACTAAATTATCATCGTTGGGATTCTCTGTGATATATTGTGGTAGTTTGTAGATAAGTGGTATCGTTGGGTCGGGATTATGTGGATAGTATTTTTTAGCCTCTAATAAAGAAAGTTGGAATACTTTATCTGCTTGTTCTAAATCATTCTTATAATCATATTGATACCAATTATATAAAGTTTCTAAATCCTGCTTTCTCTCCACCACCTTATCATAGTAGGGAGCAATCTCTTGATAGGTTTCAATAAGTATATAAATAATCCCCGCTGGAATCCCTGCAAAAAGAAATGCTTGCTTCCATGTAAGCTTTTGAAGAGTTTTAAGCATCTTATCAAGTTTTGCGTTGAGTTTATTTATTAGCTTTTTCATCTACCCCACCTCTTTAGATTCTAAAAGATGAGATTCTACAATATCTTTGCTTAATATTAGGAGCATTTATCTTAAAGGTATTATTCTTAGGCTTACAAGTGATAGGAAATCCTTTATCACTTAATACCCCACTAACACATAAATCTTGCATTATAGGATAATCATCATTATATTTCTTATAAGCTCTAGCACTAGGGAGTATTACAGATACAAGAGTGCAGGGAGTAGGAACACCTGCGATATTATTCGTGCAACCTACAATGCTAGCATTTAACAAATCAGATTCTAAAATCATAGGAATACCTTGAGACTTAAAAGATTTACCTTTATTACTCTTTAGCTTTACTCTACCATTATGAGGACATTTAAGCTCATTATCTTCTAATATAGGACAGAGGAATGCGCTAGAGATACTTTCTTTATTCTCTTTAGAAGAAGCTTTAGCTTCGTGGCAATCTCTCTCTTGCTTTCTTATCTCTTTAGATTCTTTGCTATTACATTCTAGCTTGATATGTAGGCTAGAGTCTAATATAGAGTAGTTTAGTATGGTAAGAGTGAAGTTATTGAGGAATACTTGGAGGGTGGAAGTGGATATGGGAGAATCTATATTATTGTGAGGAGAGGGAGAAGTTGTATTTGAATTATTGTTAGTAGAGTTTGATTGAGTAGTTGTAGAGTTTGTGTTGGTAGTGTGGATTGATTCTTTATTGTCATTGCGAGAAGTGTTAGCTTCGTGGCAATCCATAGCATTAGAAACTTTAGCATTGTTATTTGTGGATTGCTTAGAATCTTTGTTTGTGGATTGCTTCGTCATTTCATTCCTCGCAATGACAGAATCCATATCCTCTCCACCTTGCAAGTAATATATGGGTTTATTTGTATTGAATCCCATATTGCTATCTTTAGAATCTAATTCCCCAAAGAAGCATTCATTATAGGGTTGATTGGATTCTACTCCACCTGTGAGGTGGATAGAATCTAAAAAGATAGCAATATCATAATCGTGTATATTTGTTTTCTCTTGATTTGTAAGATTATTTATATCTTTTAATAAATCTTTGCAATCAAGTATATCTCCATTGTTTGCAAAAATATAGATTCTATCTTTTTCTTTATGATAAAAGATTTTACACGATACTTGGCAATACTGCTTATTTGAATTTGTAGGTGTGATAACTAAAGGATTCTTATTGTATAGTATTGCCTGTGTCATTGCTGAATAGGCTTGTATATAATTCATTATCATTTCTTATGCTGTCTTGTATGCTTCTAAGATTTGTGAAGCAATCCTTGTAAAGTCTTTATGCAAAAATATTTCTTCCATATTTTCTGCTTTAAGCAAGGCTTTATTGTTTTCATCTACTACGATAAATGGCTGACATTTAAGGATAGAGCGAATATCCTCTACGCTACATTGTTTATTTTCTAGTTCTTTAAAAAATTCTTCATCTAAGATTCTAGTATAAATTTTTATTTCTTGTAATTGTGCGATTAAATCTACCATTCTCAATATATCAAACTCTTCTATGTCTTTAGATTTTAGCTTTGCAATATGTCCAATCTCGCTTAATAGATATACTAATGGATAGATTTTCTCTGGCGATTCTTTGAGGCTTGATTCATTTTTAAGTTTTTTATTTTGCTTATATTGTTGTTTTACCTCTCCTAATACTTTTTTCTTTACTTCTTGCAATGAATTATAAGTTGCTTGCATAAAATCATTTATAAGGGCTGTGGAGAGTTGATATTTACCTTTGTTTTTCTTTGCTTTTTTACCAATACAATTTTCATATTCTGCACTTTGTGGATTTGCTTTTAAATTATTGATTGTAGATTCTAAAAGATTTTCATTTGCTTTGAGTTCAAGGAGATAGCTATAAAAATAAAGTAATGTAGTAGAAAGCCTGATTGAGTGGCTATCACTCTCACCTTTAAACTCTTCTCCTGCATTGAGATAATAATGCTTACCCTCTATATCCTCCCCTAGATTCTGTATGAGATTATTTTCATTATCATCTGTGATGTTATTGCTATCTGTTTCTATGTGATGAGTAGGTAAGTCTATATCTATTGTTTGTTTGCTATTATGGAAATAGTAATTTTCTACAAGGTTATTGTATGTATTGATATAACAAGAATCGAGTTCTATAAATTGTGGATAATAATCCTTTATCATTGAGCCATTTTCTTGCTTAATTCCAAGCTTTACCCTTAATCCCATTTTATATTCTTTTTTGTGTTGAAATGCTAAAAATCTCTTGAGATACTCCCTAATTTTATATAACCAATCATTATAGGTAGCTCTTCTCCCTAGTAATTGTGGTTT
>NZ_NXLQ01000054.1 GCF_003364195.1 Helicobacter didelphidarum
AAAAGTCATATCATTCTCCAAGAGTATGAATTAGATATGAGTGAATGCAAAGATATAAAGAAGAGTGATTTGCCTCTTTCTATACAAGAAGACTATAAGGATAAAGACTTTACTTATAAGGTATTCTCTATAGTGTTTGATAATCATACAAGAGAGTATGTCTGCATTATTCCTACAAGAATACCTAAGATACTTCAAAAAGCATTTGAAGAACATAAAGAAGCACAAGAGAACAAAGACTATGGATATGGTGCATTTACACTCATAGATGATACATACAAAGAATACAAACAAGAGAGTATATATTCTAAAGAAATATGGCTTATGCCAGCTCAATGTAAGAAACTTACGATAGAGATTGGGGTTTAGTGGTGAGATTGGCAAAGATAATGTAGAATCTTATATAATCAAGATTAAAGAGGTGGTGTAGAATGAAAACAAAACTTTTGATATTAGCTAGTATAATTTGTAGCGTAGGTTTTGGCTTTGAGATAGGGAATAAAGAGCAGATTTGTAAAAGTATGTGTGATGCAAGGGTAAAAGAGGCGTTAGAATCTCAATCATTTAAGCAAGATTCTAAAGACACAAGCAATTTAGCAGAGATTGAGATTGTAGATATTCCCAATGAGAGCGCAAGGAAAGCCTTTGAAGATTCACTTTTTGAAAACAGCAAAGATTCTAAAACTTCTAAAATCAACAATGAAGCGATATGCAGAGCAAAGATATTCCATAGTTTTAAAGGCATAGATGGAATCTACTTTGATGATAGTGTGATTAAAGCAAATTCTAATGGTGTGATTGATGATATTAAAGGCTCAAAGTATGATTTGGTGTCGCTTGGATTAAAAACGACTCAAGAAGATTTTATGTTAGTAAATAGTGGTCATGAAAATGAATATTCTAATTCATCAACTATAGACTATGCAAAAAATATGATGTATCTTAATACTATTTTTTCCGCAAAATATGTTGATATGAGATATGATACGCTCAAACAATATCTTAAAATTGAAATGTTTGCGCGATATGAGCTTAAATTAGATAACATTCCTAAAGATAGATATTATCGCATAGGTTGGGTGGATTATAGGGATAATGATGAATATTATAAACATGATAAATTTGGCACTTGTAAGGATAAAAAATTAAATAATAATTATTGCCTCTTTATCTATGATATTCCTAAAAAAGAAGTGAGTAAAATATCGCCTTTTATCATAACATACTATCCAATAAAAAGTGAAATCATAAAAAAAGAAATCCCATATTCTCCCAATCTATTTCCTGCACAAGAAGAAACAGGTATAAAACTTGTAGGCACATATACTCTCACAATGATAGGAAATAAACCATTATGGATACGCATTAATAGCAATATATCGTTTGTTGCTCTTACAAGATTCTATGCTCTTAAGTATGATGATAATCTGCAAGCAAAAGAGATAATTTTACTTGCAGAACACCCATTGTATCAAGGGGTAGAATGCGACCTTCGCAAAAGTGTAGAAGTTGTTTTTAAATATGACATTTTAGGAAATTAACCATGTGAGGATAGTAAATGTTAGCCAATAAATACAATCCAAAATTTGATAAAACTAAAGAGGCTAAATACGACAAGATAAGTGCTTTTAGAAAATATGCTGAAGTAGCACAAGCGAGCTATTGTCTCAAGCTTAAAACCAATATGGGCAGTGTAGAAAATGATGAGGATTTTATTAATGCTCTTAGTGATAAAGGATATTCACAACATTTTAGCGAAGAGCAAGCAAAGAGATTTGCAAACGAATATCAAGTAATGGCACATTATAAAGCACCTAAAGAAAATGAGGGTTTTAAAGAAGTTGTATCAAATATTACAAATTTTATCAATGATGATGGTTTTAGCGCGACTTTATTCTTGGATAAAAATACTAAAGATTATATTCTTGCTTTTAGAGGCACAGAGGGTTCATTTGGTGGAATTAATAAAATCAATAATGCTATTAGAGATTTTTATACGGATTTTCTCCTTGCTACAAATGAGATTCCTAATCAATATTTTACTTTAGTAGATTTCTTTGAACACACTATAAGTAATATTATCTCAAATAATAAACTCATTATCGTAGGGCATTCACTAGGTGGACATTTAGCACAAGTATTTTGTATTAACTATCCTAATGTGATAAAAGAGCTTTATACTTATACAAACTTAAGGAATGTGGCGTGAAAATGAGTTATAGTATATTATCAATCATTGGAATCTTAGTTGTGGTAGTGATGTTTAGTGGGTGTGGATTTAGATACTTTGACCCACAATATTATGAGTTTAAGAAATTGTATGAAGAAGAAGGTGGGCTTTATATTTTTGATGAAAAGCTAGAAGTGGAAACTTATGATAAAGACATCCTTTCCAATGGGTATAATTTAATTCGCAAGAATGATGAACACGATATTGAGAGAATTAATGATAGAATAATAAGCTTTAAACAATTTGGTTATTATTTTATAGACTCTCAAGGTGAAAAGCATATAGTTTCATATAAGAAAGGATTTTATTATACAGAACATGGTTTATGGCTACATGGTGATGAGGGTAGAGGATTTCATTGGGACACTGAAAGAAAAATGGGTGGCACTAATAGTAGAAAAAATACATTTATTCTAAAGGATAACAAATGGGTAAAAATAGAGAATTAATTACAAGAATGCTTGATTATGCAAATTGTGCTGATGCGAGCTATGCGATGTTACATGATGTGTTTAATGATATAGATTCTATATTCAAATCTATGGAATGCGTATGAGAATGATTTATTTAATCTTTGGAATCTTAGTCGTAATACTTGTATTTAGTGGGTGTGGATTTAGATACTTTGACCCACAGTATTATGAGTTTAAGGGGTTAGCAGAAAAAGAGAGTGGTTTTTATGTAGTTGAACCAGAATTTTTTGATGAAATTCAACAAGAAAATTTTAAGCATAGTAGAAAGCTTTCAAATGGCTATAGCATAAAATCTAAAGAAGCTACTTATATAGGAAAAATAAATAGCAGAATACATGAATTTCATTATTATATGATGTATTTTATGGATTCTTCAAATAAAAAGCATATAATTTCATATTATAGAGTTTTTAGATATAAAGAACATGGCTTATGGCTAGATGGTGATGAGGGTAGAGGATTTCATTGGGACACCACACAAAATATAGATCACACCTCATGGGATAATGTATTTTACTACGACAAAGAAACAAAGATTTTTATAAAAAAGGATAAAAATGACAAATAAAGAAATGATTACAAGATTCAAAGATATGGCGGATTGTGCTAATGCAAGTTATGCAATGTTACATTATGTATATGAAAATATAGACTCTATATTCAAATCTATGGAATGCGTATGAGAATGATATATTTAATCATTGGAATCTTGATTGTAGTATTATTTAATGGATGTGTAAATCTCATGTATTTTGACCCACAATATTATAAATACAGAAAATTATTTTACAAAGAAAGTGGAACATATATCTATGATGAAAAATTATATAAAGAAGCTGAAAATTTGCGAAAGAAAAATGGAGGTATGTATGTATTTGTAGATTTTACTCCATTGCTGTCTAATGGTTATGAACTCATGATTGATATGGATAAAGCTTCCACACAACCTAGACAAATTGATAGCAGAATACGAACGAACGATTATCTTGAACACTATTTTATTGATTCTCAAGGTAAAAGACATATAATTTCATATAGGAAGGGATTTTATTTTCGATATTATGGCTTATGGCTAGATGGTGATGAGGGTGGAGGATTTCATTGGCACACGACAAATTACTTTGATAATGGTTCAAGTGCTAATACATTTATTCTAAAGGATAACAAATGGCAACAAGTAGAGAATTGATACAGAAATTTAGAGATATGGCTGATTGTGCCGATGCAGCTTATGCAATGCTTCATTATGTATATGAGAGTATAGATTCTGCAAATCCAAAGAAAGAATGGGAAGAAGCTGATAAAATAACATTGGGATATAAACTTGAAGCTGATATAGAAATCAAAGATAAAAACGATAAAATCATACGCAAAATTACTAAAGACTCTAACACCGCCTATGCTAGAGCCATTGAAGCAAGATTTTGTCAAGATTTAAAAATATATTCTCCAAATGATAACAAGTATATTGAAATAAATAATGACCCTAAAAATATACAATCTAAAGATGACGAAGATAATAAAGATGATAAAAAATACACTCTCTCCCTCCGCACTCAAAACTTTGTTGAACGCTATGAATTAGTCCATCATATCCCAGATATTGCCTCACTAGATACACTCTTAGCATTTCTTACAGGATATAGTGCTACGCTATTTTATGATACAGACAACAAAAACTATATCTTAGCCTTTAGAGGTTCAGAGGAAATATTTCAAGATATGGTTATAGCAGATGCATTTTTAGCATTAACAGGAAGAGCAATAACTCAAATAGAAGCAATGAATGATTTTGCAACTGATATTTTTCAAGCTATCATAGCCCATCATCAAAAGTCATCAAATATAAATCTTAATAATCCAAACTTAGAATCTAAAGATATAGCGTAATGAAAATGAGTTATAGTATATTATCAATTATTGGAATCTTAGTTGCGGTAGTGTTGTTTAGTGGGTGTGGAAGCTTTGGCTTTATCCCTTATGAATTACAACCAAGTTATTGGAAGTTTAAGGAGATATGTGAGGCGAACTATGATATATTAGATTCTAATGAAAGAACAAAAAAATTGTTAAATCTTTTTAATGTGAATGAT
>NZ_NXLQ01000055.1 GCF_003364195.1 Helicobacter didelphidarum
TCATAGTGGGAGAGACATAGAGTATGCCGATATTTTTTATGAAAAAATAGATAATGCGTTAGTGTATTTTTATCAAACACTTATTAAGAACTATGAAAAAGGAAATACAAAAGTTGATAAGGTGGCATAAATGAAACTCCCAATCTATTCAAAACTCAAAGCAAAACTAGAATCTAAAGGATTAGATCCTACCACAAGTGGGCAAATTGCGTGGTTTGTGTGTAGTGTTGGAATCTTTATCCCTCCTATGCTGTATCTATATCAAGATCAATATACATTTTTATTTGTTGTATTTTTTATTTTTGTATTTAATTTATTTTATATAAAGAATATATTACCATTTTTATTAGTTATATTTTTTATCATTTTATTTTTTAGCTTTGCAAGATACTTTGATAGTGCAATTTGGGTAGTTTTAGGCATATTATTTCTATGTGTAACTAGTGTTTGTGTGATAGCCAGAAAATGGAGGTTTCTTATTGTCTTTTGTTTTGGCATAACTTTTATATTTCTTTCACTTAAAATATTTAACATATTAGGAGGATTTTATAAATGAAATATTATGTAACAATTTATATAGACCCATTGATAGAATGTTTTATAGATTTTAAAAATAAATGTTATTGGAAAAGAGAAGATGCTACACACGCATTCTTAGGACTCACCAAAGATAAATCACCTGATGAGCTAGATAAGATAAAACTTGAAAGAGATGTAAAATATTGGGACTATAGTCTTGGCAAAATGGTTACTTTTAGGAAAGAAGAATATAAATGGTATGAAACAATGGATACAAATGAATATAATGATGGCTTTTGGGGGTTTGGCACAGGTGTAAGTGGAATATCTGGAGTATTTAATGTGGCAGGCGAAGTATTTGAAAACAATCAATATGCAGTAAAGGATAAACTATGAAAGATAAATTTCAATGGCAGAAATTTATACTAGATTGTTTTTTGTGTTTTGGAGTTGCCATAATCTCTCCATTGGTATATTCTATTTTAGTAAAAAGTGATAATTTGCGATGGCTTTTATATCCAATACAATGGTTCATGTATCCAATACAATGGCTTTTATATCCAATACAATGGCTTTTTAGTATTGACATTCATACTATTGGCGATATAGCGGAATTTATCGTTGGTTTTTTTTCACTAAGCCTCATTGTATTTTTTGTAATCAATATTTCCTATAAGATACATAAGCTGAGTTTGAGTTTGAGTTTAATTTTTATGGTATGTTATACTGCATTTGGATATTATTTTTTTAGTCATTTATAAGGAAGTTTTATGCAATATTTTGTAACCATCTACATTTACCCAATGCAAGGTGTCAATATCCCTCACGCTTTCTTGGGCTTAACACGCAAACACCCTGATGAACTTGACACAATGGATAAAGCATTAAGAGATGAAAAGCTTAAAAACAAAGATTGGAAAGATATTGATAAGCAATGGTATGAATTAAAGGGGAAGCTCTATGAATAACAAATGTAATTTTGGTAAATTTGTTTTAGATTGTTTTTTGTGTTTTGGAGTGATGGTAGTATCTGCTATTATATTTTCATATCCATTTGCTTTTATGGTAACTATAATTTTATCTATATTTGGTGTTGAAGATTTCTCTGTAAAAATATGGTGCTTTGGCGATATAAGTGCAATTCTTTTGCCATCATCTTTAGTTATTCCTGTAATTATGATTTTTCTATACAAAAAAGATATTATAAGTTATAAAATTTATAAAATAAGTTTAATGTTGTGTTATATTTTGTTAGTATTTTTTATACTTTTTATAGATTACACATTGAATTGTAATTTTGTTAAATAAGGAATTCTCTATGCAATATTTCGTAACAATCTATATTCACCCAATGGATTTTAATATCCCTCACGCTTTTTTGGGTTTAACCCATAAACACCCTGACGAACTTGATGAGCAAGGATATATTGATATGTATAAATATCAAGTTGGCTACTATTCAGATAAGCCGACATTAATACATGTAAAGGGTAAATGGTATGAGCAAATATATCCTAGTATCATAGATTCCAATTTTCAAGATGAGGGATTCTTTGGATTCGCTCCCGTGGAATCTGCTTTTAATCATTGGGGTAAGGTATTTGAGAATAATCAGTATATACCAAAATGGCATGATAACTTTCAGCAATACACTTATATAGATGAACGACCATCATCAACATTTTGGCAACAGAATTGCTGTGTATTTGAAATATCTAAAGAGCAATATGAGAAGCTCTTAGAATCTATCAAAGAAGATGTAGAAAAAACAATAAAAAGAACACCTAGTTTGATACAAGATGATAGCAAAATGACAAGCCTTGAAACCCTAAAGGAAAACTTATATTATAATTCTAGCCCCATCAATAAATATTCATATCACAACTGCACCACTTGGGCTTTAAACAAACTAGATTCTATCGGTATAGAAGTTTATAATACTAAAGAATGGATACCAGATGCTCCTATTGGATTTAATGTAAAAAATACTCTTTTTACAACTATCCAAGCCATACATTCCACTTTCCTTAAATTCCAAAATATCGATGATAATCTTAAAAGTATCAAAGGAGCGATAGCCTTTAGGGATTGGGCGAGAAAATATATCAATCATTCTTGTTTATCTCAAGTGTATCTTGAGCAATACAATAAAGAAAGAGGGAAAGATTCATTATTCTTAGATAAAGAGATTATGCAATCAATCTTTCATCTTGGCTATGTGTATGTAACTCTTGATAAAATTTTGCAATCAAGGCTTGATAAAATCAACAGCAAAAACATAAAAGGAGATTTTGAATTGATTTATTATGAGCAACGAGAAGGACAGCTTAAAATCCTTAAAGCAAGTAATGACTATAAAGCAGAGCCTATCAAAGAATTTGACTTAAGTATCCCTGCGAATAATTGCTCACTCAATAAGTTTTATCCTTTTATCTTTATTCCCAAAGATGAAATGATTTCAAGGGTTTTATATCATCAATATGATTATGGTAAAGTTTCAAATAGTTATGAAATAGCTATGAATGAATTTTATACAAATGTTATTGCAGGGATACAAAGTGATAAGTATTGGAGCAAAAGTTATCACAAAATAAATAAACATTTGGAGAAATTAAATGTCTAATAACAAAACCACAGAAGAAATCTTTGCTTATCCTAACCAAACCATAGACTTAAAAGTCTTAGAATCTAAAGGGATTGATACAATAGAATCTAAAATATATTTTTTAGGTATAGAGCTACATGGTGGAGTAGAATCTAATCAACCCTATAATGAATGCTTCTTTGGGGAATTAGATTCTAATGATAGCAATATGGGATTCAATATAAATAAGCCTATATATTTCTTACAAGGTGGAGAGGATATAGATTCTGTCATTGCGAGGAATGAAATGACGAAGCAATCCACAAACGAAGATTCTAGGCAATCCACAAATAGCAATGCTAAGGTTTCTAATAACTCAAATATGGATTGCCACAGCCCCAAAGGGCTTCGCAATGACAAGAATATAGGCACTTCCACACTCCAAGTATTCCTTCATTCTTCTACACTTACAATACTAAACTACTCCCTCCTAGACTCTAGCCTTCATATCAAACTAGAATGTAATAGCTCTGAATCTCAAGAGATACAAGAGAAAGAAAAAGCACAACAAGAATCTAAAGATAACGATATGGATTTTATTATAAAGGAAGTAGCGTGAAGATGATAATTTATATATCTTTGGGATTTTTTGGAATCTTGGTTGTATTACTAGCTAGTGGGTGTAGTATTTACTATCCTACATCATATCGTGCTTTTATCCCAAAACAATGGGATAGTGAATACAAAGAATATGAGAGATTGTGTAAAGAGAATATAGGTAAAGTGGTGTATGCAAGACCTATCACACAAGATGAGAGAGAGGAGATGAATAAGATAAAAGCTAAATCCTATAAGGGAAGAGCCGAATTTTATGATTACAATTATGTTCCAATAACTAAAAGTATATATGAATTAAGAGAAAATATATATATAAAACCAACATATTTTAGAGATAAAGAATGGAACATTCATCATTTTGACTATAAGGATAGTATAAAATATCAAAAAATAACAACATATTATTATGACAGACATTGGACAGAGTTTATATTTTTTACTAAGGGTAGCCCTACAAGTGAGAAGTTTATAGAGTGTGAAAAAGATAGATACCAAAGCAAGGAGCTATTACGAATGGCTTTAGATAATCCTAATATTATTGGATTAAAAACTGATATAGTCTTTACAGATTATCATACTTTTAGAACTATTAAGAAGGATATTAATAATGCCAAATAAACTCTACCAAAAATACTATACTCTAGGAGTCTATGTAGATACTTGGGGTTGGAATGAGGGTGTAATCCCTCATGTATTCTTAGGGCTTAAGGTGGAATATCAGCTTATCAATGAAAACTTTAATGGAACACTAGATGATAAATCAAGAAAACAATATGCCGTAGAATCTAAACTAGAAAAACATAGCAAAACTACACAAATGGAGCTTATAGAGAAGCTTACACGAGAATTTAAACACAATGAAGCTAATAAAGAGAAATGGATAGAGCAAAAAGATGAAGCTATTTATGAAGAATTAGATGAAGATTATTTATTCTTTCGTCAAGGTTATAAAG
>NZ_NXLQ01000056.1 GCF_003364195.1 Helicobacter didelphidarum
TCTCTCTTTAGAATCTTTACTTGTATCTAACTCTTTTTGTTGCAAAGTATCATAAAACTCTTTATCTCTATCAAGATAGTTAGGAAAACTTTGCATTAAGAGGATTGTTTTAAAGTAGGATTCTCTGGGGTTTGAAGCAGATTGAAATAATTCCTCAACTTCAGTTTCATTTAGATTTCGTAGTTCTAAATAATGATTTCTTATAAGATAGTCATTAATGCGATTGATTTTTAAATATATCTTTTTTATTTCTTCATTAAGTTGCCTGATTTTTTCTTGCTCTTTTTTCTCATCTTCAAATAGTTTATCTTCTATTTGAGCAGCGATTATTCCTCCAACTACTGCACCCACAATAGTTCCAGCGATAGGGACTTCAGAACCAGCAATAGCTCCTGTTCCAATTCCTGTAAAAACTCTAGCTGCTATACCAATTCCCGCCCTTATACCTACTTTTTTACCTGTCTTTTTTGCTACTTGTTTTATTTCAAAACCCGTTGCTATGCTCTTGGTAACAGCATATCCTGTTGCTCCCTCTATTAAAAGTTCTTTTACTATTTTCTCATTAGATTTTTGCTCTAGTTTTTTATAAAGGACATTAAAGATTCCAAAATTAACTTGAATAAGTCGAGAACCGACTTGCTTACCTAATTTATCATTCACATCAAATAAAACTTTAATTTTTTCTTGACTATAGGCATCAACAATACCAACAGAATTTGAAAATACTTGTCCTTGTGTCTCAAAGTCTTTTTCTTGAGATTGCTGTTTTAATTGTAAATTATCAGAATCTAATACTACTTGTAAACTAGAATATATACTTTTTTCATTTGGCATTGTGTAATTTCCTTAGTTCATCGATTTTCTCAAAGTCCAAATCAAATCGTGGTGAGATTTTACTATGTCGGCTCTTAAAAAAATCGTAGTTTCCTAAATCAATCTTACTTAAATATTCTTGTGTTTGGGGCTTTATCATTGCATACAACTCTTGGATATTGTTGCTTCTAAGTGGGTCTAAAAATGAATATGCGCTATAAACTTCCTCTCCAAATTTAGATATAGTCGTGCTATCAGCGTAAATGGCAGTAAATGTGTGTGAAAAATCACAAAAATAAAAACTCCCCATTTCAAATTTTATATCCTTGCCGATAAATCGCTCTATAACAAGATTCGTGCTTGTGGCATAAATGCGTTTTGTATTGAGTGTGCGAATGATTGAGATGCCATAGCCAAATGCAACAGCCATAAACATAAGACTTATGATGCCAAATAATACTATATCCCAAATCCCTTTATCAAAAGATTGATATAACTTTTTAATCACTATATAAAAAATCCAAATAAATCCGCATAACACAACAACTCTAAAACTCCATAAAACGATAATCCATAATGTGAGTAGTGGCGTCTTTTTATACTGCAACTCCCAAATAATCTCATCATCATTAGAATCTAATTTTTTAGATTCTATATTATTTAATTGTTTCTCACTCATTTACGCTACCCTCTCATCAAAATTTTCTCTATCTACTACAAAGCTTACCTTATCGATAGTATTTTCTTGTCCCACATAGACATTATGCACTATAAGCTTTCCTCTCTCATCACTTTGTCCTTTTGCCACTACTCGCTTAAATCTATGATTATAAAGATAGATTGTTGTATTTTTTAAGAGATTCCCACTTGCACCATCATAGCATTTCTCTATCTCTATGGTGAGAGGGATAGCATTGGCTATGGGAGTGATTTTAGGTTCTTTAGATTGTGCCTTATCTGTTTCTTTAGATATTCTCTCTTTAGAATCTTTACTTGTATCTAACTCTTTTTGTTGCAAAGTATCATAAAAGGCTTTATCTCTATCAAGATAGTTAGGAAAACTTTGCATTAAAAGGATTGTTTTAAAATAGCTACTCTTAAGATTACTTGCTTCTTTACAAAGTGTTTCAGATTCTATATCATCTAAGATTCTAAGTTCTATGTATTTGTTTCTAAGGAGATAATCAGCAACTCTAGCAATTTTTAGCTTCCTTTGTCGCACTTCTTCATTAAATTGTTTAATTTTTTCTTGCTCATTTTTCTCATCTTCAAATATCATATCTTCTATACGAGTAGCTATGATTCCACCAATTACTGCACCAGCGATAGTGCCTATAATTGGCATTCCAGAGCCTGCAAGTGCTCCTGCACCTATACCTGTAAAAACTCTAGCTGCTATACCTAACCCAGCTCTTATGCTAACTCTTTTGCCTGTTTCTTTTGCGGCAGCTCTTATTGCAAATCCTGTTTCTATGCTTTTAGTAGCAATATATCCGGATATTCCTTCTACAACAAGTTCTTTAGCTATTTTTTCATTAGATTTTTGTTCTAACTTTTTATAAAGAATATCAAGAATTCCAATATTAACCTTAACTATTTTTGAGGCAACAAATCTTCCTTTATTATCATTTTCATCAAAAATAACCTTAATCTTTTCTTCAGCGTATGCCCCACCAGCCCCAAGAGCACCAGAGGCTACTTCGCCAACTATACCAAAATCTTTTTCTTGTGATTGTTGCTTATATGTAAAATCATCAGATTCTATGCGTAAGCCTCTATAAATATTCTCTTCATCAGTCATTTTTTGCCTCTTTTCTTAAAGAATCTATTTTATCAAAATCTATTTCAAGCTTTGGGTTAATCTTATGATGTCGAGATTTAAAAGATTGATAGCTCGTTTCATTGATTTTACTAAGATAGTTTTCCATCATAAATTTTGTTAGTGCATATAATTCCTGAATATTATTGCTTCTAAGCGGGTCTAAATATGAATAAGCATTGTATAATTCCTCACCAATTTTAGAAATTGTTGTGCTATCCGCATATATTGAAATGAGTGCGTTTGAAAAATCGCAAAAATAGCAACTTTCTAATTCAAAAGTTATATTTTTACCTAAAAATCGTTCAATAATTAATTTCTTTTTTATTGCATAGATACGCTTTGTATTTAGTGTGCGAAGTATTGAGATAAAATATCCTATCGTAGCAAATAAAATTAAACAAATTATAATACCAGATAGCAATACATTTAAAGCACTTTTGCCAAAGATATTATTTAATTTATCAATAATTATATATGCAATCCAAATAAATCCACATAATACAAAAATCCTATATCCCCACAAAAGTAATATCCATATTTTAATCAAGAATGTATCATTTTTATATCGTAATTCCCAAACTATCTCATCATCATTAGAATCTAGTTTTTTGGAATCTTGATTGATAGATTCTGTATTGTTAGAATCTTGCTTTGTTTCTTTGGGATTAGTGCTAGATTTTATATCTTTAGATTCTAACTCTTGTTTATTTTCATTCATTCATTACTCTTTGTTTATAAATCCTAATTCTCTTCTATAGGAATCCTCTCAAATGCAGGAGAGCAAATACATAAACTTTTGTATATCGCAGTATCACATTGCTTTATCTTGCAAGTTTGATTTGACATCTCTTTCCTCCCTAAGTTTATCTATTTCGTTAAAAGGAATGACTATAAGATATATTTTTTTCTTAAGCTCTAAATAATTTTCTTGTGCTAAGTTTAATAAATATTTTGTATAGTGTTGCTTGATAATTACTTGAAATTCTTTTAAAACATTATCTTCAAATTCGTGTTGAAAAATATCATATTTAATCATTCCATTAAAATCTAAAAAAACTATTGTATCATTCACAAAAAGTGCATCTTGTAAATTATCATTACTTTCATATGTGCAAAAAGTCCCTAAAGTCAATACAATATCATCTCCTCTATTTCTCTCAATAATAAGTTTGTCTTTTGT
This sequence comes from Helicobacter didelphidarum, assembly GCF_003364195.1. Classification (GTDB taxonomy): domain Bacteria; phylum Campylobacterota; class Campylobacteria; order Campylobacterales; family Helicobacteraceae; genus Helicobacter_A; species Helicobacter_A didelphidarum. The sequence goes on from NZ_NXLQ01000056.1 coordinate 3,816, forward strand.
AATATATATTCTTTTAAAATTTATCGATACAAATATACCTCTTAAAAGTAAAGATATTACAAGAGAAAGAAATAATATTACCATTATCATACCCCAACGAAAAGAAGCGTATTTAAATAATACATAGATATAAAATATTATAAACACAATTCGAGAGATATAAAACCATATTTTTAAAAAACTTATACCTTTCTTTTTTCTCAACTCCCAAATAATCTTATCATCATCAGAATCTAGCTTTGTTGAATCTGCATTTGCTTTGTCCCTTTGAGATTCTCTATCATTATCTTTTATTATCTCACTCACTCTTCACCTCTCCACCTTTGACTACAAGTCCATTAGCATCTAATATTGCTTCTACTCCTCCAGCTTTAAAGATTATCTTATCACTTGTAGCGGTTATAGTGGTATCACCTATTTGGAGGTTGATACTATTCTCTGCAGTGGAAATAATATCAGATTCTGCATTGATATGAAGTGAATCTGTTTCTATGCTTGTGATATTTTCAGCTTGAAATGCAAGGGTGTGCGAGCGAGCATATAAGCCTTTGTCTGCATTAATATTTGCTTGAGATTGAGTATTAAACATAAAATCTTTATTGATATGAATCTGCGATTCTCCCTCCACCACCTCTACCTTATTCTCCTCTCACATTCTCTATACTCTCTCCATGAATAGATTCTATTGTATTGCCTTGTATAGTAGTCTCTTTATCCCCACCTACATACTCACTACTAT
>NZ_NXLQ01000057.1 GCF_003364195.1 Helicobacter didelphidarum
ATCTTCGTCTATCATAAAAACTGCAGGAAAGATTTTTAAATATCTAGTCGCTGCTTGTTGCATTAAATCAAACTTTAAATAGAACTCTTCCCAGTCAAGCTCTACATAGAATCTTAGATTTTTCTTCTCATCATCTTGCACTTGAGATTTGATATTTGGATATTCATCACTTGGGTCTGCCTTGCAATAGAAATTTAATGCAGTTGTTTTATCATCAAATATTGCAAATAACACTCCAATATCATTATGCAAATCTATATCGACATTATCTAGCTTAAATTCTAATTCAAAAAATTCATTTTTTTGTATAGTAAATCTCATTGTATTCCATTTTATCACTACAATCTATCTAAAATCATTACAAAATATTCCATATTTATCACATAACAACTCTCTATGTCAGTGATATATGATGATGGTGAATTATGATCAAGTGTATCACTAAAGGTAAAGATGAGAAAATGATTTATATCAAGTTTTTGTATGATTGTCTCGTTTAGCTCTAGCTCTGCATTGACGATACTTGGTGATTGGATAAACTGCAACAATCCTCTCTTATTATCACAAACATAATCTTCACTTTTTAGAATATCTACTATTTCATTTTCTAAAGATTCTATAGAAATTATTTCTTTATCTATCAGGTGAGATGAATTATTAATTTTATATAATTCATCGATATACAAACTATAACATTGTGCTATTTTATAGTTTTGGAAAAATTCTTTATCAAATGCAATGATATTATCCTTACCTCTAATGATAAATATATCATAATATTTACCTATATATCTACAAGAATTTAAACCAAACTCAAGCCAAAACATTATATCATTAGCATTTTCTTTCTCTAATACTTCTCTCCAAAATACTAAATTTGTATTGTTCATATTAGCTCCTTTATTTTACTGGATACGCAGTAATGAATGTCCCATCTTTAATAAAATTATCAAGCTTTATCATACTTATACAACGCTACTTGCTCTATTTTTTTCTCCTCTTGCTTACCTAATTCTTTATAGCCTATCATAACCTTATCGCCAATATCAAATTCCAAATGCTCGGATTCCAAATCTTTATCATAAGCAATAATTTCAAATATATTCTCAAACACTTCTCTTGCTAAAACTGGCACAAATACATCAATATCCTCATCTAATAATCTCACATAAATTGTTTGAATATTTTTAGCCATAACTTATCCTTTAGTATTTATAATTTTTTCCACCAACATGGAAAATCTCTTGAGTTTCATTATCAATAACAATAGATTTTCCGCTTTTAGGATGGATATATCGTGTAGTCGACCCTTGCTTACCCTGTGCCGGAATACCTTTCGTTTTAAGGCTTCTAAAATTTCCTCTTCCGTCCACCCTCGCTTCTGCATTTGTTTTTGTATCTTTTGTGAATATTTTAATTGTTTAATTTCTTCCCTCCCTCTCTTCTCACTCCGCCAAGCAATTCTGCTTAGATTTGTAGTATTTTTAGTGATGCTTATACCAAATAATTCAGCACCAAATCTCCTTGCAACCGCAGAGATTAAGCCAAATGTTTTAAGTGTTACATCTTGCAATGGCGGGTCATAGATATGATAAAAGTTAGATTCGAGTATAGCATATTCTTTATTATTATCATCTAAAAATGCTACAAACACTATATTTTGACTAAGCCATTCATCTTTAAAGATAAAAGATATATTTTGACCCATAAGCTCTGTGTTGTTATCATCTGTAAGTGAGATTATATCTTCGTCAATAGTAATATTGTTTGAGTGCAAATTATTTTGCGTGCGTTGTTTGATAAAATATCCCCATTTAGTTTGAGAGATTTTTTCTTTGTATCCTTCACTATCAAGATTAAATATTGCTTTGAGATTGATTTGCATATTATGATATAGATTCTTATAATGTGAATACTTTTCGGGTGGGATTTTATTTATCAATTCAATATCAATAGCACGAATAGATAATTGTTTTTTTCCTCTCAAACCTCAATACTTGTATCTTATCTCTTAAAGCATTTACAATAATGCTTCTATCAGATATAGGAGTAGGGTAGTAGTTTGGATAGATTAATCTTGCTCTAAAAGATTTTAAGTATTCACTCTCTGGAAGACTAAAAGATACTAAACCTCTAGAATCTGTAAGAGCTTTTACTCCTAGATTGATATTTTCTAATTGTATTTCTGCATTGGGTATTGGAGTCTTGGCATCTTTATCTAAGATGTGAAAAGCGAAGTGTATCTCTCCTTTTCTATGAGCATTGACATTATTAGGACAAAGGGTGGATTCTTTAGATTCTAAGTGTATTGGAGAATCTTTGGAGTTTGTGGAATCTTGAGTGCTTACAGAATCTTTTTTGAGATAGTTTGGGAAAGAGTGCAGAAGGGTATCTATATCAAAGGCATTAGAATCTTTATTGAGTAAAAGTTCTATAAGGGCTTTGTAATCTTTAGATTCTAGTCTTGGATTTTCTATAAGCTCATAAGCTTGTGGATGAGAATCAAACATACCAAAGAAATCTTTAAGTTTAGATTCTATGCCTTCTATGAGGGGTTTGATGAGATTATTACTCACCCACTCAACACTAGCTTTGCCTGCTTGGGTGTTAAGAAACAAACCAATGCCTACTGCGGCAATAGCGGTAATTCCAACTAATACCCAAACAGGAGCAGAAAACGCAGAAGCAATAGCTAATCCAGCTTTTGTAACAATATATCCAGCACCTATCTCTAAACCAACTCCCACCAATGCCTTAGTCATATCATGTCCATTAGTGCCATAATTATAAGCAAGACTTACGGACGCTCCCTCTGCTTGGAATAAGACACTAGATAAGATTCTACCTTTAGATCCCAATGCCCCCTTAGCTACTTCCTTTAGTGTTTTATCTACTTCATATTTTTCTGCTAATGTAGCCATAGAAGCAAACACCCCACTTAATCCACTCATCAAAGTATCGGCAGTATTACCTTTATACTCTAACAAATCTTGTGGCAACTCTATTGCGAGTGTAGAAGTATTATCATCATTGATAACTTCTTTTGCTTGTATGTTTGAATCTTGATAGGTAAAGGGTTGGTTTGTATTATTTTGGTTTGTAGATTCTATGTTTGTGTTAGATTCTGTATTACTGAAGACAGGGTTAGAATCTATTATGGTTTGTTTGGCGTTATTGCTTGTATGATTGCTTATAAAACCATCGCAATTTATATAGCACACTATGGCATTTACACTAGGAATACGATTGTATGTATCTTTAGAATCATAAAGTTTAAAGTTATTATTTGGATTATAAGTGTTAGTATTATCTATCACACCAGCTTTTATATCAAAGCCTTTATTACTAGAGTTTGGTAAGCCTATAGAAATACCTAAGGATTGCGTATTCTCATTTGGATTCATCATCGCTTCCTTTACCAAAGATTGACCAACCTGAGCCAAAATTAAGAATTTGTATGCTTTTGTTTTGAGATTCTAGGGCTCGTGCTGTCTTTTCCTTGATAAAATCAAACGGAATGTCTATATCATGATTCTTGTTAAGAATTTTAATTTTATATTTAATTTTACTAGTAATTCGCAATCCTGCCATTTCGCTTTGCACGACCTGCGAATCTATTGGAAATATGACAAAATCATATTGCAATGACCACATAAGCTTTCTTATGCTTATATGATACATCATTTCCACTTCACCAAATTTGAAAAATCTCTTTTGCATTCGCCACCAATACCTACGCTCAAAGCCTATACCTTGATTTGTGATATAGAATCTATTTTTACGCAAATAGATAATATCATATATAGTGAAAAATATACCCATAGCTCCAATTAGTATAAATATAATCAATGATACATATCCCTTCTCTATCACAAGAGATATTCCAGTATATACAAGCAAACAGCTAAATGGAATAAAAAAGAATATATTAACACAATAATCCCACAAGCCAAGCTTGTATTTTGCTTCAAACACAATCTCATCATTATGAGAATCTCGCTTTATCTTGTCTTTGTTTATAGTATCGTTGGTTTTTTGAGATATTAGTTTGCTAGATTCTGTATTTATGGAAGTTTCTTTTATAGAATCTTGCTTTGTAGATTCTATGTGCTTTGTTGTATTGTTAGATTCTCTATCACTTTTTAGATTCTCACTCATTAGACTATCCTTTCTTTAGTTTTTCTTAATAATGTAGCCATAGAAGCAAACATGGCACTTAATCCACTCATCAAAGTATCGGCAGTATTGCCTTGATATTCTAGGAGATTTATTTTAGAATCTATGATTATACTTGTGGTCTTATCATCATTGATAACTTCTTTAGCTGTGATATTTGAATCTTCATAGCTAAAGGGCTTGTTTGTATTATTTTGGTTTGTAGATTCTATGTTTGTGTTAGATTCTGTATTACTGAAGATAGGATTAGAATCTATTGTGGTTTGTTTGGCGTTATTGCTTGTATGATTGCTTATAAAGCCATCGCAATTTATATAGCACACTATGGCATTTACACTAGGAATACGATTGTATGTAT
>NZ_NXLQ01000058.1 GCF_003364195.1 Helicobacter didelphidarum
AGAGTTTATCTCTCGCCTTTATCCCACTCTCTTTGTGTTTATTATCTTCCCTCATCCCCAATTCTTTAAAGAATCTACTATCTTGTATAGGATTAAGTGGTATCTTAAACCCTATATCTTTATACCCCCTTTCTAAGTCTTCTGCTAAAAGACTAATCTTTTGAGAGCTTGTATTGTTTGATTCATAGTTACTAAAGAAAGGGATAAAAGATAAATAAATATACTTAGGAAGTATAGGCATAAGATTATCATTGGTATCCCTTTTTATATGAGATTCTATGTTGTCTATATTTATATATATGCTTATAGTATTATCATCTAGCTTTGCTGTATGATTTTGTTTAGATTCTGCTACATAGCAATATAATGGAGCATCTTTAGTAATATGCCCTTTGCTTTGGGATTCTATATATTTGAGATTTATATTATGGATTCTTAACTCAAAATTGCCATTATTGCTAAAGGTATCTAAAGGTTTAGGTGATTGCAGTTGAATTCCTAATGTAGAGTAAGGTATATCTTTTTCTAAGATAGTTTGGAGGATATAAGAGGAGTTTGGGTTATTAATATCATTGCTATGTATTGCTTGTATATAGCTTCTATAGTTATTTAAGGCAAGCAATCTTGCTTCATCTTTGTTGATATAGAGATTATTTGATATATACTCAAAGCTATAATCACCTTGCCTCGCTATAAGTCTATTATTATGTTCTTGCAATATTAATTCATTGGTAGAGAGAGAAATCACCTTTGGTATATCATCATCTTGTTTATCGTAGAGATAGAGTTCGCATTTATCATTTGCCTTAATGCAATCTTTTAGAGGATTATTAAGAAGAGAGCAATCTATCGTATTACTATGAGTAGTTAGAATATAAAGAAATGTATTGTTTGGTTGCTTGAAGCGAAGAGGGGTATTAAGCTCATCAAGGATAATGAGGATATTTTCTTGCTTTGCATTGTTTGAGTAGTTTATAGTATTGATGCTTTCTTGAGCCTTGATTTGATTGTATCTATTAATAAAGAATATATTTTTAAGCTTAAATCTTACTTTGCTATTTCGCTCTTTATTGTTAGCATCTTTTAGCTTGATTGTTTGGAATCCTTGTTGTCTCTCAAACTTGGCTTGTGGGATTAAACTATCAAGAAACTCTACATAAGGATTGAGTATATCAACTAATGGCTTAAGTTCATTAGGGTTGATGTAGCCAGAGCGGTAGATATTGTAATTGGGGGAGTTTTGATATTTTTTAGCGTTTCTAATATTATATTCATCTTTTATTACAAGAGCTGCATGGACTTTTTCATTACCTATTGAGAGCTTTATCTTACTATCCTTCCCCTCCAACCACTCCAAATAACTCTGCTTTTTATTCCCTATCTTATCTCTTAGATTAAGCACTTTAAATATATCCTTAAAGGTTTCAAACTTATCTTCATCATTCTCGTTATCCAAAGATATTGTGTTATTATTACCAAATTCTTTATGTTTAGTGTTATTAAAGTTAAATATGGCAGATTGCAAGATTTGTCTTCTTGCATCACTCTCTAAGCTATATCGTATGATAGCCCAGATTAAAAATCTACTTTTATATTGAAAGGTATTAGACAATAAAGAATTATCCTTAATTACATTAGGAGCTTGATAGGTGGCACTCATAAATGGCACAAATTCTCTATAATATTCTTTATCCTCTTTTTTAGCCTCTCTAATTTTATTAAAGATATTAATATTTAATCTGTTTAAACTTGATAGTGTTATGGCTTCATAATTAATTGCCATTATATCAAAAAGCTCTTCTGCTTGTTCTTTGGTGAGGGTGAAGGTTGGATATTTTGGATTATTAGAATCTGTATGGTCTATCTTTACATCATCATGAGTAAGCCTCTCTGTAATTTGTTGAGATTCTGTATTTGTCTTTGATTGCTTGGAGTTGTGTGGTTTATTGTTATTTTGTCCTGCGTTATTGTTTTTAGAATCTTTCTTTATATTTTGCAATTCTTTTGTTTTCTTTGTATAGTTCTTAATGTGCGTTGCAAGAATTGTATTGAGCGAACTAGTTTCTATATCTGTTTTTACTTTTTCTTGAATGTCTTTTGCTATTTTATTGATTAAAGTTTCATATTCTTTGAATTTTGCACTGCTTGTATCTTTGATTACAAGCTTAAGAGTCTCTTTACCATCAAATCGTTTCAATGGAATATCATCTATATTTTTTACTAAGTCAAATTTGTAAAATAGAATTAACTTTATCCATATATCAAAGCTTTGTATATTTATTCCTATACCAATAGTAGCAATTCCTTTGCTATCTCTATATACTTCTTCTCTAGCTTCTTCAGCTCCAGCAAGCAGTATCTTCCTTATCTTATTATATTTATCAAAGCCGATATTCTTAAACATACTTCTACGCCTTTATTTTAGATTGTAGGTGGCATGAGAATCTTTTGTATCATACGCATTGAGAAATGCCATTGTCAAAGCTTGGTTAAAGCGATATATAGTATATCCAGCCTCATGTAACTCTAAGCCATCACGAGGGAAATCACTTCTTGTAAGCTCTTCAATATCAGGCTCATCGCCCTTGCGTTCTCTCACCCTTATCTCCTCAAAGATTCTATAATTGACAAGGTAGTTGTTGTGAATTTCTTTGGTGAGGTTTTGTAGTAGGGCTTTATTATAATTTATCCATTTTTCATCAGGTATTTCAAACGGCTCACCGGGATATGTTGGATTATAAAATTTCTCTGGTATGAGCTTCTCCAACTCATTTTTACTCATCATCTCTGGCTTTGTATTATTCATAATCTCCCATAGCTCATCATAGCCTATGCCTAGATTATTCATCTTTGCCTTAGCGACAACAAGTTCTTTAGAATCTATTGGATAGTCTTTAAGACTAAGGGCATTTAAGATATAGTTTTCTTTAGGGAGAGAAGTATCAAGCTTCTTTGGGATACTTTCATAGAGTATGCATCCATCATCATCTCTACCTACACATTTCATCTCACAAGACCCATCATATCCATTATCTTTACAACCATATATTTTAAAACTTAATGTTCGTATATCACTAAAGATATTATCTTGATACTCAAATCTATCTTGTTTTAGTGGTAGATAAGATGTTAGTTTCTCTTTGGTGTTTAAGAAGTTTGTCCTTATAGCATTAGGGATTAAATCATAGATGAAATCAAAGAGGGTAAGCCCACTCGATGCATATAATGTGCTAATGGGACTCGCAAACTCTTCATTCATATTGTTTATTTCCTCTCCCCTCATTATTTCTATCGCCTCATATATATTGCGTTGTTTGCTATTATAAGTGAAGCTAAAATACTCTGTCATAAAGTCTTTATAGCTTAGATTCTCTTTTTTATTGAGAATCTTGTGCTTTTCATATAGCTTGATGGTGAGCCATTGAGAGAATGCAAGCTGAATGAATGGGTATTGCTTAACCAATACACTAAAGCTATCACTTTGATTCTTATTAAATTCTAGTGTCTCTAATATGATTCTTCTTGGTATAGGCACACCAAAGGCGTTGTATTGATAGTCTTTAAGCGTGAGTATATCAGTGAGGCTTATTAAATCAGATTGTGCAAAGAAGAAGCGAATATCTATAGTAATTGAATCTATATATCGAAAAATGGGTATGATTTTCTTGCCCATATATTCTTCAATCCTTTCACGAGTTTCCTTCAGCTCTTGAACTCTTTGAGGAGTCATTAAGTATAGTATATTTACTTGTGCCATTCACTCTCTCCTTATACTCTTTGTATATCACTCTTAAGAACTCTTTATTTTTGTTTTTATCTTTACCCAATCTTAAGCAATATTGATTCATCACTTGATTAGTTATCCTCCCATCTCCACTTTACCTTGAATCTTGATTGTATCATCTTTGATGATAATTTTACTAGAACCAACTTGTAAAACAATCTGTTTCCCATTACTTTGTATCATAGCTTCCCCGATGGATAATTGTATTTTTTTATTAGCTTGCAATATAGCTTGTTCTGCGCTATTGATGAATAAATGTTGATTATTAAGGGTGGTTTGCTTAGTAGTGCTTAACTTAATAGAATCATTGCTATATAAATCTATATTATCGTCAGCACTAAGAGAATAGTTTGATTGAGAGCTTATATTTATATCCTTATTGACACTTATATCCAAACTTCCCTCCACCACCTCTACCTTATTACCTCTCACATTCTCTATTCT
>NZ_NXLQ01000059.1 GCF_003364195.1 Helicobacter didelphidarum
TGATAGTAAAATTAACGCCTATCATGTATATTCAGATACAGGCAAAGGTTCTAGTAGAAAAGTAACAAAGGATAGAGTAACCTCCATAGAGCTTAAGATGGTAGAATCTCGCTTGAGATTAAAATTTGATGGACAAACTTTATGCTTATTAGAAAATGAGAGAAAGCTAGGAGAATGGGAAGCTAGGAGTGGGACACCATTAAGCCCTATTGATACAAATAAAGAATCTAAGAGAAATAGATTTAAGATACGAAATAAAGATAAATTTTATTATTATGATGATGAAACACATAAAAAGCAAGATGATAAAATCCATACAGATTCATCAAAGCCTATGGCAGAGGGAAACTATAATGTTACACTATCATACGATAAAGAGCAACTCAATATACTCAATATAGATTTATTAGGAAATCAAAAAGATATTTGCACTCTCTTCAATCTACATAGGATACCTCAAGACCTCTCTATCCCTCTTAAAGTCAAATATCAAAAGAGAGTATTAATCATTATAGAGCGATTTCAACAAACATTAGAATCCACAAAAGCAAGAATGAATATCTATATCGATGGAAAGAGGGTAAATAGTAATGGCAATATCATAGGAGAGAAAACGGGGCAATATGAATACTTCAATCCACTTACAACCTCACAAGAAGAAAAAGATAATCCCTATGCCTATATCCTTGATAGACCGGGACCAGATACAATAGCAGGAGAAGTAAAGCTTAGAATCCCAAGTGGGAGATATGATGTAGAGTGGCATAAAAATGTCGGTAATATAGGTGCTTACAATCAGAATGTCTTAAATCTAAAAAATAATTTTGTTGATAAAAATAGAAATATACTTATACACAATGGCGACACAAAAGCAACTTCTCCTAAAAATTCTGATGGTTGTCTTATTATTGCAAAAGAAGAAGCTAAATCTAACGGAATTGTTTTAGACAATGTATTAAAAGCAGATTCTAGCAAAAAACATGAACTTACAAAAGCTATTAAAAAGATTGACGATAAAATAGGGTTTATTGATAAGTTTTTGTACGGAGATAATAATAAAACCAATCACTCTTCACCATATCAAGTGGTAGAACATATAGAAATTAGAGTGATGAATAACTTCCCTCAAGATATAATAACAACACAATCAATTCCTATGCTTTCAAAAGAGCAAGAGAGAAAGCAAAGTATTATTGATAATACTCCTGCTATATTTAATATTGAGGGGTATGAGAGGGGTATGTCTAGCGATATTCCTTGGTATCAAAAACACGATTTTGAAGAGGTTACAGAAAATCAATCTATAATTGATAGAATTGTATGTGTAAATACTGAAACAAGCCATATAAACCATAATAGATTAGTTAAGGCAATTATTTACTTAGAATCCACACATGGGTATTATGATGCTTATTATCCTTGGAATAAATCTTTTCGCCCTATGAATGTCAATTATGATTACTGGATAGAATTAGCTAAGCAAATGAACTATACAAAAGAACAAGTCAAAAACAACAAAGAGATTAATATTCTTATGGGTTATGAATTGGTTAAAAGAATCATTGCTAGACTAGAAAACCCTACCATTGAAAAAATTGGCACACTTTATAATGCCTTAGCAAAAGAGAGAAACTCAAGTTATGGTGCAGTCTTACGATACTATTATGATAATCAAACTTGGTTAAAGCCAAAGCCTCCTACCTTTCAAGATTTAATAGATTATATGAGAAACAATCCACCCGCAACAAAAGGATTTTAGATGCTAGGTATGTCGCTAAGCATTTGTTCGATGGTGATTGTTTTGCTATTTGTTAAGAGAAAACTTCTTGTATTTTGTTTTTGGATTCTGTTTTGTTTTATTCCATTTTCGTGCTTCGTATATGATGGCGAATCCTCAAACCTATATTATGCGTATAGAATGGGAACTCAAGAAGTAATAGAAGTTTGGTTTGGAATTATCTTTATGAGTTTTGTTTGGGCTTTAGTGTTTTTTATTGTTGCGTTGGTTATCTATTTTATTCTTAAAATTTTACTCTTTACCCTTAAATCTGTGTTATAGGATTGTATTGATGAAAGCGATTGAAAAAATAGGCACACTTTATAATGCCTTAGCAAAAGAGAGAATCTCAAGCTATGGGAAAAATTTAAAATATATCTATGAGAATAAATCTTGGTATGGTATTTTGGATTATATCAAAGATAATCCTCCATCGATTAAAGGATTCTAAATGGAAATTATCATATTAGCAAGCATAATGCTTGTTTGTTTCTTTAAAATCAAAAGTAAAATAAAAATTTTTATTGCTTGGATTATTCTTTATTTTCTCCCTATATTCGCTCTAGTGTATGATGGCGAAGAGAGATTTTGAAATGGCTCAAAGTATGGGTGAGAATCTTGCTTATGGGATTTCTATTTTGGCGTATCTATAATAAATTTTCTTTTGGGCATTTTCACTTTTTGTCGCCACATTAGCTGTTTATTTTGTGTTAAAATACGCTTTTAAGGGATAAATACGCATAAAGGATAACAATGCAAGTAAAAGAATACAAAATAGAATCATTCAAAGCAGATAGCGACACGCTTAATGAGTATTTATTCTATGCTTACAACCTAGACAATGAATACAAAGACACTCCTTTTGATGAATTGCCACAGAATCTTCAATGTATATCAAAAAATAGAGATAAATTCCCAAAAGTTACTGATAGAATTAAATTCAAAGGCACTCTTCGTATTGCTTGGAGCTATGATATGAAGTATAATAAACATATAGATTTAATCTTTTTTCCTGAAGAAAATCCTTATCTCAACTATGCCTATCTCTATGCCAAAGATTTCCCTAAAAAGATAAGCAATGAAGATAATCCTAGAGAAATAATAGAAATGAAACCAAACTATGATATAAACTATGAGTTTGTAAAAGAGATTCTATCAAAGGCTGGAATGGATACATATCATAGAAAGAGATTCTTTGAAGTGAGATTTGGGACTGCGATGTTTGTGCCTATGGAAATAGAGTTTGAGTGGTATAGTGTATCCTTGCAATACGACATTGATACCCTTGATATGATGCACCCCAACGAGCTTAACAAAGCTGAACCTATCACTTTCCCACTTTATGATACATTTCTCTTGGCACAAAATGACCTTGATTCATGGGCGATTACACTTGCCTTAGGTATCATCAAATCCCACTATATTTTACCTACAAATACAAAGCTAAACTTTAAGGAAAATATTACCTCATGGGAAGAATCTGGCATAATCAAGCACATTTCTTATAATAAAATTTTCTCTCCACTATCAACTAATGCTCTTGCCACCACTAAAACAAACTTTAATGATTTCATTGTAAATCTTAAAGATAGACCAGATACTAAAGAAGGTAAGGTTATTGCACAGCTTTTTTCACATAAGCTAAAAAAAACCGAAGAGTTATTAGATAATGAGAGCAAATTGCACAAAACGATAGCTTCCAAAGGCTATGAACTATTTCGTAAATATAAAGAACAAGGTAGCACAGATAGCGGAGGCTATATCTCTTACTACCAATACACTATGCAAAAATCCTACTATCAATCCAACAAATCTAAACTCATCAATCCCCTATGGAGAGATACATATCTCATCTATGTGCAAAACATACTCCCAAATAATTGGGCAAAAGTATGGGTAGTAAGACCACCAGATGATAATACGAAGGCTTTAGGTAGTGATCATTATTTTTTCAAAGAGGCGAAAGAAGAGATATTTGGTTACCAATCACAATGGAATTTAGGAAGTATAAAAAAATTTATCACTCCTTCCTACATGGACACCTTTCATAACTCTCCCTCTCAAATAAAGCTCTATGAGGGCTATATCCATACAAGCGGATTAGATTATCTTATGCCATTCGGAGAGAATTATATAAAGAGATAAAAAGGATTCTTGCAACAAATTTGCTTTTATATATCTCTAATGTAGCAATCCACCTATTCAATTCTATCATCATATTCAAAGGCTTTGTTAGAGTCTCTAAAGGTATTGTTATTGCGAGTAATCCACCTATCTAATCTATCATTGCAAGACTTGTTTGCAATGTGTAGGAATCTAGTGAATCAATCTGTCATTGCAAATGAAGCACAAGTGAAATGGCAATCCACTTTGAAAAAGAGGAATAACAATAAAGTGAGGGAATAATTGTCATTGCGAGTGAAT
>NZ_NXLQ01000005.1 GCF_003364195.1 Helicobacter didelphidarum
CTACTATTTTATGTATATTAAAGCAAAATAATAAAATTATAATATTTGATAAAAATAGAAAATATTTTTATTTTTATCAAAAAAAAAAAAAAAGAAATCAATACTATTTTTTTGATATAATAAAAAAGTAGGATTTATAATATTCTGCAAAATTTATTGTTAAAGGAATAAAAATGCAAAGGGAAGTCGTGATTGTAGGGGCGAAGCGAACCGCTATCGGTTCGTTTTTAGGTAGCCTCAAAGGTGTAAGTGCGGTAGAGCTTGCCTCAATCGTATCAAAAGATTTACTTAGCGAGCTAAATCTAGAGCCAAATCTCATCGACGAGGTAATTTTAGGACAAATATTACAAGCTGGACTAGGACAGAATCCCGCAAGACAAGTGCTTATCAATAGTGGTATAGATGAGAGCAAAGGAGCTTATTGTATCAATAAACTCTGTGGCTCGGGGCTAAAGGCTATCGATTTAGCGTATCAAAGTATTTTGCTGGGCGAAAATGACATTATACTTGCCGGTGGGAGCGAAAATATGTCCGCTTCGCCCTATCTCTTAGAATCTGTCCGCGAGGGCTACAAAATGGGAGATAAACAAGTTATCGATAGCATGATAAAAGACGCCCTTACTTGTGCAATGGAGGGCTATCACATGGGGATTACAGCGGAAAATCTCGCAAAAGAATATAATATATCACGCGAAGAACAAGACGAATTTGCACTGCATTCACAGCTTAAAGCCAAAAAGGCATTAGATTCAAACGCCTTTAGTGGCGAGATTACGCCTGTTGTGTTGAAAAGTAAAAAAGGTGAGAATGTATTCACTCAAGATGAATTTGTGCGTGGCGACATCAGCAAAGAATCTCTTGCAAAACTCCGACCTGCATTTGACAAAGATGGTAGCGTAACTGCTGGGAATGCCTCCGGGATTAATGATGGTGCGGCAATGGTAATCGTGATGAGCAAGGACAAAGCACAGAATTTGGGCTTACCCATACTTGCTACGATAAAAGCTATCGCAAGTGTAGGCGTCCCTCCTCGCATAATGGGTATCGGGGCGGCAATGGCAACGAAAAAAGTGCTTCAAAAAGCAAAAATGGCTATCGATGATATGGATTTGATAGAGGCAAACGAAGCCTTTGCGGCACAAAGCCTCGCTTGTATCAAGGAGCTTAAACCCAATCTTGACAAGCTTAATATTAATGGCGGAGCGATAGCACTAGGACACCCAGTCGGTGCGAGTGGAGCAAGGATTGTCGCTACACTTCTTAATGCAATGAAAAAGCAAAATAAGCAATTTGGCTTAGCGACACTTTGCATAGGTGGCGGACAAGGTATAGCAGCGATATTTGAAAGGAGCTAAAATGAAGATTATTTCGGCAAAAGAAGCAGCAAAGTTGGTAAAAGAGGGAGATTCTGTATTTATCGGTGGATTTATAGGCTGTGGCACGGCACATAAAACGATAGAAGAACTTGTTAATCTTGGCACAAAGAATCTCACTCAAATCAGTAATGATACTGCAATGGCAGATTATTCCTACGGGAAACTTATTACAAACAAACAAATCTCGAAACTTATCGCCACACATGTAGGGACAAATAAAGAGACAGGCAGACAAATGAGTGATGGAAGTTTGGAGGTTACACTCGTGCCTCAAGGGACTTTGGCAGAACGGATTCGTGCCTCTCGCTCTGGGCTTGGTGGAATACTGATTAGCACAGGGCTTGGCACACTTGTCGCAGAGGGAAAGGAAATCATCAAAGTTGATGGCAAAGAATATTTACTTGAGAAACCTTTGAGGGCAGATGTCGCGATTGTCTATGCAACTTATGCAGATAGATATGGGAATCTAGCCTATGATGGGACCACACGGAATTTTAATACACTTATGGCAATGAGTGCGGATTTAGTCATCGTTGAGGTTGAAGAAATCTTGGAAACCCCTATCAATCCTAATAATGTGGTTGTGCCGGGTGTCGTCGTGGATTATATCGTAGATAGCAGAAAGGAACAATAATGAGAACAAAAGAGCAAATAATAGAAACTATCGTCAAACGCGTAGCAAAGGAATTCAAAGATGGAGATTTAATCAATCTTGGCATTGGTATGCCATTGCAAGCAAGTAACTATGTCCCAAAAGGTGTGAATATCATCTTACAATCAGAAAATGGAATGCTAGGCATGGGAGCGACCCCTGCGGAGAAAAATCCTCGTATTACGAATGCGGGAGGACAGGCTTCAAGCATAATGGAAGGTGGAATGTTCTTTGACTCTGCATTTAGTTTTAGTCTTATTCGTGGTGGACATGTGGATATTACAGTGCTAGGTGCGTTAGAAGTCGATGAGAGTGGGAATCTTGCAAATTGGATTATCCCGGGTAAATTAGTGCCTGGAATGGGTGGTGCTATGGACTTAGTCAATGGTGTGAAAAAAGTCATTATCACAATGGAGCATACTGATAAAAATGGTAATAGCAAACTTAAAAAGCAATGCACACTTCCACTTACAGGAAAATCTTGCGTAGATATGGTTATTACTGAACTTGGAGTTTTCAGTTTCGAAAATGGTAAGTTGAAGCTTATTGAAGTGCAAGAAGGAGCAAGCTTGGAAGAAATCAAAGCAAACACTGAAGCAAATTTTGAAATAGCACTATAAGGAGGGGGTAATGAAAAAAGTTGCCATTGTTACAGGAAGTGCTAGTGGTATTGGATTAAATATCGCACAACATTTTCACAGAAATGATTACAGAGTAGTTATTTCGGATATAAACGAAGAAACACTCAATAAAATAACACAAAGCTACCCACAAGATGAAGTATTAGGCATACAATGTGATGTCAGCAAAGAAAATGAAGTCGAAAATCTCATCAAGCAAAGTATGGAGCATTTTGGGCGAATCGATGTGTTGATTAATAATGCTGGATTACAATATGTCGCCAAAATCGAGGATTTTCCTACAATAAAATTTCAACAAATGATTCAAATTATGTTAGTTGGGGCTTTTTTTACGACAAAATATGTCTTGCCAATAATGAAAAAACAAGAATTTGGACGCATTATCAACATGGCTTCCATAAATGGTTTAATAGGCTTTGCTGGTAAGGCTGCCTATAATAGTGCAAAACATGGCTTGATAGGACTAACGAAAGTTACTGCTCTTGAGTGTGCTACTTTTGGTATCACTGCAAACACAATTTGTCCGGGCTATATAGACACACCATTAGTAAGGGGGCAAATGCAAGACTTAGCTCATACTAGAGGGGTAAGCTTGGAGCAAGTTTTAGATGAAGTTCTTTTTCCCCTTATTCCTCAAAAACAACTGATTGATATTAATGATATTGCCTCAATGGCTCTATTCTTAGCCTCCCAAAGTGCAAAGCATATCACTGGACAAAATATGGTGATTGATGCAGGCTATACAGCACAATAAGGAGCAATATGACAGGTATAATTCTTGGTTTAATTGTGCTTATGATATTGGCTTATTTTGGTTGGTCGATAGTATGGGTTGCCCCAATAGCTGCGGGAATAGTAGCTCTTGGCGGTGGGCTTGATTTGTTTGATAGTTATACAAATGTATATATGAGTGGTTTTGTTGCTTTTGCTAAACAATGGTTTCCTGTTTTTATGCTAGGAGCAATTTTTGGTAAACTTATGGAAGTTACTTCTATGGCGAGTTCTGTCTCAATGATGATAGGCAAAATACTTGGGGAAAAAAGAGCTATTCTAGGCATTATCCTCGCGGCTGCTATTTTGACTTATGGAGGTGTAAGCCTTTTTGTTGTAGTGTTTGCTGTGTATCCTTTAGCTTTATCCTTATTTAAAAGAGCAAATATTGCAAGAAGGTTAATCCCTCCTACCATAGCACTTGGGGCTTTTACATTCACTATGTCTGCTCTGCCTGGAAGCCCACAGATTCAAAATCTCATTCCAATGAAATATTTTGACACTACGCCAATGGCAGCACCTATTATGGGAATCATTGCGAGTTTAATTATGTTGGTTGGTGGCTACTTCTATCTCAAATATCGAGAAGAATATTTTAAGAAATTAGGAGAATTCTATGATGAACCAGATGGGGAACATAAAGGCAATATTGATGAAAAAGTGCCAAATTTTATACTTTCTTTACTCCCTCTTCTTTGCGTGGTTGTCTTGCTTAATGTTTTTTCCATTGAAATCATTAATGCTTTGCTATGTGGGATTCTTACAATTCTTATATTAAATATTCATCGTTTTAAAGATTTTATCAAAGCCATTAATGCTGGAGCACAAGGCTCTATTATAGCAATTATTAATACTTCGGCTGCGGTAGGCTTTGGTTCTGTTGTTAAAGCAGTTCCTGGCTTTCACACACTAACAGATTTACTCTTAGGCGTGAAAGGTAATCCACTCATTTCTGAAGCCATAGCTGTCAATCTCCTTGCAGGAGCAACCGGTTCAGCTTCTGGTGGTATGGGTATCGCACTTGAAGCTTTAGGCACACAATATAAAGAAATCGCACTGCATCAAAATATATCTTTGGAACTCTTGCATAGAGTAGCCTCCATCTCTTCAGGTGGGCTTGATGCACTCCCACATAATGGTGCGGTTTTGACACTGCTTGTTATCACAGGTATGAGTCATAAAAAAAGCTATTTGGATATCTGCGTAGTAGCTGTGATTATACCTATCATTGCATTAATAGTTGGTTTAATTGTAGCGTATTTTGGAATCTACTAAGATTCGTATTTTTGATAAAGGAAAAATTATGATTGGGAAATTAAGTTTATTTATGGTGCGGGTTGTTAATCGATACCTGCCAGACCCACTCGTTTTTGCGATACTCTTAAGTATCATTGTTTTTGTATGGGGGTATTTTATCTTACCACCAAAAGAGGGGCAAAATGCCTTTCTTGCAATGGCGGGATTCTGGGGCGATGGCTTTTGGAATCTCCTTGCTTTTACCACGCAAATGGCGATGATTGTCGTTACAGGATTCGCATTAGCAAGTAGTGAACCAGTAAAGCGAGGGCTAAAATATATCGCCTCATTTGCCAAGACTCCTAAACAAGGCGTAGCATTAGTATGTTTCTTTGGTGGGCTTGCCTCTGCAATAAACTGGGGGTTTGGACTAGTCATTGGAGCATTATTTGCTAAGCAAATCGCACGCAATCTTAAAGCCGTAGATTATGGCTTACTCATTGCTTGTGCGTATATTGGCTTTATGACTTGGGGTGGTGGGCTTAGTGGCTCAATGCCTCTCTCTGCCTCTGATGCCTCAAATATCATCGTGAAGGGCTATCTTGATGGGAATCCTATCCCGGTTACAGAGACGATTTTCACTTGGTATAATGGCTTTGTAATTCTTGCTTTGCTTATTTGTATGCCAATTTTAGTAATGTATATGGTGCCAAAAGAACCAAAACCAATCGACCCACAACTTTTAGCTGAAGAACCAAACTATCAAAGAGAAGTGCCAAAAGACGCTCCACCCGCACTCAAAATCGAAGAAAGTAGATTCTTAACTCTCATCATTGTCGCACTTGGTATTGTGTATCTCTTTAATTATTTTTCACAAAAGGGCTTTGCGGGATTAAATATCAATAGTGTGAATCTTATCTTTTTACTAAGCGGAATGCTCCTACATAAAACACCAATGGCATATATGCGTGCGGTAAAAACTGCTGCGAGTAGCACCGCTGGGATTCTCGTGCAATTCCCATTCTACGCAGCCATCGCATTAATGATGGAAGATTCCGGATTAGGTGGAATCATCACAGATTTTTTTATCAATATAGCAAACAAAGATAATTATGCTGTATGGGCATTTTTCAGCTCTGCTGCAATAAATTTCGCTGTGCCTAGTGGCGGAGGGCATTGGGTAATACAAGGACCTTTTGTGCTTGAAGCGGCAAAAGAGCTAGGAGCGGATTTGGGTAAAGCCACAATGGCTATCGCCTATGGTGAACAATGGGCGAATATGGCTCAACCATTTTGGGCATTACCAGCACTTGCTATTGCTGGGCTTGGTGTGCGAGACATCATGGGGTATTGTATCACGGCGTTGATTTTTTCTGTGCCGATTTTTATCGTTGCATTGTATTTTTTCTAAAGTCTATGCTATTGATAGTATAAATTTCAATGACAAAGATTCTCTATGTGGTAGCATAAAATCTTTATTGATTTTTTCATAAAGATTAATGAATATTGGATTATTAAAACAAAGATTTGTGGAACATTTTGTCTTTGCGAGAACCCTTAAAATTTATAGAATCTATTATTAGATTCAAAACAAAATATAATTAATAAGATTTCTAAAGTAAGAATCTTAAGGTGAGTTCAAAATCAAGTGATTTTGCCTATACAAGCAATATGTATAGCAAGATTCTATGCCATTATCACTTAGCTTTTTTCAAATTTTTCTTGCATTGTTTGAATTGCTCTCATGTTATTAATAAAATTTAAACTATTATTATAAGCTTGCTTACTAAATCGTATATCTTTATTAACAAAATATAATAAATGCTTTATAAACTTATCAATATTTTCTTCTAGTTTAATGAATTTATCATATTCATATCTATTTTTTAAATATTGCTTAATTTGTTTCTTTAATGCCAATATTCTATATTGATTAATAGTGACTTTATTTTTTAGTTTATTAATTTCATTATTAAAAAGTTCGCATATCTCACTATATGATAATATTTTAATATTAGATTCTTTACATAGTGATAGAAATATACGATAAAATATCATTCCAATTAAATCAGCTTCTAGTTTTTGAAGCTCACAATTTATATTAATATTTCTATATTGTCGCTTATGCGTAAGAGGAAGTATAATTTCTTTAATATTATAATGAAAAATATACTTGCCTACTATTGCCCAATTAAAATCACTTCTACGATTATATTGTTTATATGGAGTAAAATTTGGAATTTTTAAAAGATTTTTATTATAGATTATTGTATTACCTCCACGATATATGCTATCACTAACTACCTTGCCTATCTTGCATGAACTTATCTCAATATATCTTGTTGCAAGATTAGCATTATTTAATTTATCAATAAAAGATTGTATATTTCCTTGATATTTGAATGGATATTCCAAATAATTAAAATTCTTTGAAGATAAATCATAATAAAATTCTTCTTTATAGCCTATGTCAGTTGATACTTGTAATATATCTCCATACAATACTCTTGTATGATAATATAAATCTAATAATTGTGTTCTCAATGTGGAAAAGAATGGTAAAGGAGGTTCTCCACAATGACCACCAATAAGCACATCAATTTTTTTATAATTATACAAAGCAATATAATAAAAATAATCAATAAAATATTTTTTATTATTATATAAGGCATAAAATAAACTATCATCATCTATTATCCAACTTACAAAATCCAGTATACAAGCATTCCCAACTTTATAGATAAACTTCTGCAATATAGTTCTATTTCTAGCGATTGGATATTGTCTCTTGAGATATTTAATTTTAAATTTATATGGATACTTGCCAGTAATTTTTGGAAAATACTCTTTATTTTCAATAGTGCTAACTATACAGATTCTAAAATCTTTTAGATATTGTGAATTTAGTGGCTTTAATCGCGACAAAGAATCTAGCAAACTTATTAGATTTCTAGAATCTAAACAGATAAAGCCTAAAATAAGCAAATTTATTGGTTGTATATTTGATATTTTTGCATTTCCTCCAATACAGCTCTCATATAAATTATTATTCAGTATATATTGGAATTTTTCTCTTGCTCTCTTTAATGATGCTTGATAATATTTTTCAGCAAACCTACCCTTATATTTATAGTAAAATGTATCTAAACCCATATGCTTATTGTTGAAATCTGTAGTTACTCGTTTGATATTGTCAATATTATAATAATTCACCAAAGGCTTATCAATAAATATTGTTTGCATATTTGGATTACAATGGCTAAATTCTACATACCTCATCATCAAATCCCTATCTGTAGTGCTTTTTAAACTTTCATCAAACCCTCCTATAGATAAAAATACAGATAGATTAATAAATAAATTGCTACCTTGTATATTTGGATTTTGAATGAAAATACTTTCTTGTGTCAATAAATCTTTACTTGGAAATATCATCTTTGTAGAATTTGCCTCTATAAAATTAATTCCACTAGCTACCACACCAACTTTATTGATTACATTTGTGTGTTCTATTATTTTTTTGTTACATTCTAACAAATAATCCCTCTCCCAGCTATCATCATCGTCCAAAAATGCTAAATAAGTATTCTCTATATTGTCTAATTTCTTCCAATCAACGCATATATATGCACCACTATTCCATGCTCCTGTGCCAGAATGATTGGGTGTTCTAACATTTTTAATCACCTTTGTCGGAAATAATTTATCCAATTTTAATGTTTTTCGTTTAGAATCTATAAGCTCCTCAATCTCATCTACCTTGCTGGGTTGGTTATCATCCACAATAATCACATCAACATTATGGTTAAATGTTTGCTGATATACACTATGCAATGCTCTCTCTACCAAGAGATTATTTCTTGCACCACTTGTTGCAATGATAACGACAATTTTATAGCTTATCTTTCTATTCTCTAACAATATCGTCTCCCAACAGAATAATTATTTTTTTTAGAATGCTGTATTGATAGTGCATATTGAAAGCCTAATTCTTTGCAAGATTCTTGTAAAAAAGCATCATTTTTACCCTCTGGATAACAAAATATTGTAATTTCTTTATTTAACATTTCCTCTAAAATATCTTTTGATTCTAATATTTCTTCTGTACTTAAATCCTGATGAAACCTCAAATCTCTATGTGTAATTCCATGTGAAGCGATTGTTGCAATTTGTGATATTTCTTGTATATCTCGAATATTTAAATAGTTATTTTGGATTTCATCACAAGAAAATGCTTGTGTTAATGATTTAAAAAACTCTGGACTTTGTTTGAGTAGATATTGCTTGATTAATAAAATATTATTTATCATATCATTATTTAGGTTTTTAATATTCATATATTCAAATAATAGTTCAATTTGAGAATGATATGCCATATAATAAACTATATCCATAGCATTACAGATATTATAGGCAAGATTCCCTACATTGATACAAAATATTAACGATTCTTGCGTAGCATTATATTTTTTAGAGATTCTTTTAGCAACTTCTATATGTTCTTTGAAACCATCATCAAATGTAAGACAAAAATATTTATTTGGATTACTTAGACATTGTTCTAAACTTCCAAAGCTCATTCCTCTCTCTAAAAAAGAATTAATAATTTGTTCTATTTTGAAGATACTTACAACCAAACCTCTCTCAAAATATAATGGATTTATTAGCTGATTAGCATGAATATGCACTCTATGTATCATCAAAATATTTAATTTATGTATTTCATTATTACATTCTTGAACTTTTTGTAAGAATTCAGGTTGATAACCTTGTTTGATAGTGTGCTGAATGATACCTGATAAATCTTTAGGCAAGCATTTGCCAGAAAAACATAGAGTATCTTCATTATCATAAATCATTGTGTGCATTTTATTAATTCTTACATCTTTAAGCCATAATTCCCTTACTTGAGAATAATTTGCTCCAAAAGATTCACAAATTTTATAAAATTCATTACAAAATATAATTTTTGTAGCAAAAAATGAATTTTCCATATATTTACATAATTCAGCATTTAATGAGCTTGTTTGTATATACTCCTTTGTGGGTCCTGCTATTTTACTAAATATTTTAACTATTTTATCGGTATCCCTACAATCCCCACCAAAAATAAAATATGGTGTTTTGATGACTTCTTTATTAAAATCATAAGGTAAGGGTAGAAAATACTTAGATTCTCCAATATATTCTGGGCTAAAAACAATATGCAAATAAGGATATTTTTTGGAAAACTTATCAGTAATGTTAGGTGGGATTGTAGATTTTATTAATACTAACTTTTCACTACCTATAACACTTAAAACCTCATCAACAATATTAGTATTTACTGAACCATCACTATTTGCTGGGGTAGGGACACAAATTACAATCAAATCACTTAAATTTACATCTTCTAATTTACTAGATACATAATCAAATTCTTTCAATACTTTTTCGTCATTATCAAATACAGAAACTTCGTAATATCCATAAGTTTTAAAAAAACTATAAAACGCCCTACCCACATAACCAAAACCAATAATTGCAATTTTCATATTATTCCTTTACTAAATCAAATAAAATAAAATCTGAATTAATAATTCTAAAATGATTTGATCTAAAATCTCCACTTTGTATTACCTGTCTAATAGTCAGTTTATACTGCTTAAATAAATTCTCATAATATGAAATAGGTCTATGAATATCAGCTCGAGCATTACCACTAGGCAACATTTGTTTTGTAAATTCAGTAGCTTGAGAGTAAATCTTAATCTCCTCTCTCTTTTGTATATTTGATATGGATTGATTATATATTGGATTACAAATTACAATGAATATATGCTTTTTACTTAAAGCACAAATATTGCACATAATTTGATTGATAATTTTCAATCTATCTTTTTCATTATCAGCCAAAGCATGACACAAAACTAAAGAACATAGAACAGAATCAAATTTTTGATTTTCTCTAATCAACCTTTCTATCTCACAATCTTCCCAATAATGAGCCTTAAGCTGTTGATAATACTTTTTATATTTGTAGAGTAATTCTTTATCTATTTCATAAGTTGAAACTTCTTTATGTAGCTTATTGCTAAGCATACTAGCTATATTGCCATGCCCAGATCCATAATCAAAAATAGTCTTTATAGATTCTTGTGTAGAATAAAGATCAATAATAAGGTTTCGATATAAAATAAATTCACCAATATTATTTCTAAAATTCTTATATTCCATATCTAAATCTTGATAATTTAAATTTTTACTATTATAAAAATCTTCAATTCTTTTAAAATCTTGATTAGTATTTAGTGGAGTAAGAAAATATTTAATATTTGAAATTTCATTAAGATAATCTTTTAAAAGATAGAGAGCAAAGAATCTTCTACACATACTTTCAAAGAAATTATCTGTAAAATGATGTAAATCATATCCAATATCACAGATAAATAATGTATGTGTCTCTTTGCAGATTCTAAGATTTTTGGGTTGAATATCAAGATGGGTAATGCCAACATAGTAACATTGTGATAAAAATTCTTGCAATATTTCCTTTGAAATACAAGGATATTCGCTAAAAGTATAACTCTCTTTATATGGATAAGATATAATTAAATCATTATCTTTATAGTTTATTTCAAAGTTTGGATACAATATATTATGATGATTTTTAAGCTTATAAGCTATTGTGCTAAGTTGAAAATATAATGTCTTTTTCCAAAGAGATGATTTTTCTTTAAACAGCTTGTAAGTATAATTTTTATCTCTAAGGATAATACCTTCTGTGCCTTCACCAAGTATTTCTATATCATTTAGAGAAATATTGTAATATTTAGAAATCTTATTCTTTGCTTCACTATATGATATTATACTATCAATACCATTAAATATTTTTCTTGTTTTTAATAACTCTTTTTTAAGAATCTCTATTACTTCAATAGGTGTTTGTGCCTTGTATATTATATCATTTCGCCGATTATCTAATGCTGTATTTGCTAATTTTCCACCCCAGCCAAAATCGCCTAATGTGATAATAGGCTTATTAAGCTGCCAAGCAAGTGATATTTCATTCAATGTCCCTGCACCACCTCCAATCACAACAACGGCATCTGCCATACTTACTAAGACAATATTTCGCCCAACATCAAAACCTGTAGGCAAGGTAGTATCAATATATGGATTTGCGATATTGCTATCATAGTTGGGCAAGACACCAATGATACTTTGTGCCGTATAAGATTTAGCCTCTCTCGCACCTTTTGAGACTACTTCCATCACACCGCCAAGCCCACCATTAATTATAATACAACCTTCATTCATCAGCTCTCTACCTAAATTGTAGGTTAAATTTTGAGCTAATTGAGAAATGTTATTCTCTAAAGAATCAAGATTTGCATAACCAATCACTGCAATTTTCTTATGCAAGAGAATCTTTATGTCGTCTTCATGGGTGTTGCTAATATTCGAGTGTGAGATACTACTTAGATTTGAGGTTAAGTGTGAATATATGGTATCTTGCAAATTGTCTTTTTCTGCACCACCCTCAAATGCAGGTTTATTTTTGCTTGATTTGCGTGTTGTGTGTGATGAGTTGCGTGATAAATCTTCATCTTTGGGACGCCAATCCTGCTCCCCCCCCCCCCCCATAGCTATCGGTGAGAGTTAAGGCAATATTTTGTTGTGATAGTGTTGTTTTTTGTGTGTGCTTAGTGTTTGGAGTATTGTTTGATTCATGAATGTTTGCAATATGATTATTTGATTGCAAAATATTTGTAGCGGGGTTAGTATCCTTCCTCTTTCTTAGAATCTCATAGGCTTTGTTTAATGCCTTTGCTTCGCATATCTCATATTTTTCATCTTTCCCATCACTCCACTCGCTACAAAGTTCGTATTTTCCTAAGAGTTTTTTATTGTTATCCATTGTTTAATCCCCAAAATTATCCAAAAAGTTTCAAGATAAGAATTATAACACAAAAGCATGATGATCTGGAGTTCCCCCATTACTTTTTACTTAATATTTGTGCATAGTATTTTAGTTGTTTTTGTATGGCGGATTGTATTGCAAGGGTGTAAAAAGTAAGATTCTATACAACAATAAAAAGAGCAAAACCACCTAGAATCTTTCTCTAAGAAGGTCATACGATTGCTCACCGAAATAAACATTAAAAAATATTAACGCAGAAACAATAAGAAATCCTAATCTTTCTCACAAGTGCTATTATTTAGCTTCCTAGCTTTAGAAAATTAAGATAGAAGCCCCATGTTTTAAGACCGATTCTATAATTTGACTGACTTAGTTCCGCGATTCTGCTTCTCCACCTCTTTTCTCACTTCCGTGATACTCTTGCCGCCAAGCCCATAATTATCTGTGTCGATTTCATCGATGATGACAATGCTTGAAGCTTTGTTCTTTTTCAGCACTTTGGCTAAAAGCTCGGTAACGCCCTCGATAAGCTCCTCTTTTTGCTCCTTTGTAGGCTCTCCATTTTCTTTTGTGATTCTGATATTGACAAATGGCATATTGTTCCTTTTTGGCTTGAAATATTCAGGTTCAATTTTAGCTGATTTTTTGTTATTAAGGTATAATTTTACAAAAAAAGGAAAAATTATGTTATATAAAGCAATTCTCTATCTCATTAACACAATAGAGTTGATTCAATTTCATGCTTATATTTCTTTTAGATTCAATACATATTCCACTTTTTTCTATGACCAGAATCACATTATAAAATCCACACAATGTATAGAATCCTGCTTTATGCTATTACACAAAAAGCCTTATTTTCGTGAGACAAACCAATGATATTACGCGTCGTTACTTGCTTTTTGGCTACTTTTATTGCAAATGGTGTTGCACGGTTTGGTTATGTCGTGCTTATCCCTATTATGATACTCTCTCACACACACAGAGACACAGAGCTTCCAGCTGGGAATTGCCATTTTACTTGACTATATTTTTGGAAGCGTCGTTATTAATTTTTTCAAACAATATCTAAGCTTGGAGAACATCGCTAAGCTTAGCCTTTTGCTTATCGCTATAAGCTTCCTTGCATGTGCACTTGATTTACCCTTTATATTGGCGTGGTTTTTTCGCTTTTTAGCAGGAGTCGCAAGTGCTTCGTTGATGATTTTAGCTGCACCTCTATCATTGCCTTATGTCAAGGAGAGGATAAGGACAAGTGTGAGCGGCTTTGTCTTCAGTGGAATTGGCTTTGGGGCGGTGCTTAGCGGATTTATTTTACCCCTCATCGCAGAAAAAAGCCTCACTCTTGTATGGATATTTCTCTTTACCATAAGCTTTGTATGCTTTGTTTTTGCACTTTTTACACTTCAATCCCTCAATCCACCCACAAAAAAATTACCCAAACATGAATGCTTTAAAATGCCTTTCTTTTTATGGCTCGTATTTATATCATATATTCTTAACGCCATTGGATATCTTCCACATACGCTCTTTTGGACGGATTATCTCGTCCGAAGCCTTGATTTTTCAAGTATCGTTGTGGCACATTCGTGGGTATTCTTTGGCATAGGTTCAGCAATAGGAAGTCTAGGCAGTGGGATACTTGCACATAGAATCGGACTTAAAAACGCACATATTATTATTCTTATGTTAAAAGCTTTCTCATGTTTTATGGCAGTTTTTCTTTTGGATATATTTTGGCTGAATATCTCGGTTTTCATCATGGGTTTTACAACGACGGGAAATGTCGCACTCACCAATAGCTTAGCATTATATATTGTCGGCAAAGAACATTTTAGCACCAGCTCGAGTATGCTAACTTTTGGTTTTGGTATGTTTCAAGGGATTTTTTCATTACTTTTTGCTTATATTGTGCCTACTCTTGGGTATTTTTGGTTGTTTGTATTGTGTGGATCTTGCCTTATCATAAGTGCATTGGTTCTTGTGCCGATACGAGATAAGGATTGAGTTTATATGATTTTTTGAAAAATTATAACTATAAAGCCAATCTTTAGAATCTGTTATTTTTAAAATATTCTTGTGATATATTTTCTTTTTTATTTGGTATGTTCATACTAAATAACCTCATTTGTAACTAATATCTATGATTCAAATATATTATAAGGTTTTGATTGTATATTAAATTTTAATCCCATATTACCGTTCCTTTTCCATAATGTCTGTTTTAATTTTGTTTATTTGCCAAGATACCTCGCTTTGGCCCGCTTTTTCCATGACAATGCTTATATTTTTTCCCACTACCACACGGACATATATCATTTCTTGCAGGTTTTTTATCTTTAATCTCTTCATCTAAACCATTATAGTTTAAGACAAGATTCTCATTCTCTTGTGATAAGTCAGAGAGGATTTTTTCCTCTTCTTTTTCCATATCTTGTGTCGCAAACTGAATTACCTGTAATGTGCGGTATGCTTCAATTTTAATATTTTCGACTAGTTCTAAAAATAAATTATAACTCTCTTTTTTATACTCTACAAGCGGATCTTTTTGATTATAACCACGCAAACTAATCCCGGTTTTCAAGTGATCGATTGAATAAAGATGTTCACGCCAAGCATTATCCACAACTTGTAAATAAATGATTCGTTCTAACTCATTACGCATTTCTTTTGTTGTATTGGCAAATTTTTCTTCATATTTTTCCTTGAGTGCATTAATGAGAATTTCACTGATTTCATCATAAGTCTTATCTTTTAAATCTTGTGTGATTTCGAGGATATATTCTTCTTTCAGTATTGCAAGTAAACCTTCTGTATCGTAATTTTCAGGGAGATCATGTGGGAGTATATCGCATTTCGCCATTAATGTTTGCACACTAATATTGCGATTTTCCTCAATGCGATCTTTCATTTCAAAACCTGATTCTAACAATTCATCACGGAATCTATATATGACTTTTCGTTGTTCATTACTAACATCATCATACTCTAATAAATGTTTGCGAGATTCAAAATGCATAGATTCTACTTTTCTTTGTGCTTTCTCAACAGATTTGGTAATCATACCAGATTCTATGCTTTCACCATCTTTCATACCAAGCTTACCCATAATTCCCTTAAGACGATCACTACCAAAGATTCGTAAAAGAGGATCTTCAAGACTCAAATAAAATTGGCTTACACCAGGATCTCCTTGCCTCCCTGCACGTCCTCGTAATTGATTATCAATCCTCCTACTTTCGTGTCGTTCTGTACCTATGATATAAAGTCCACCCAAAGCTTTAACTTCATCATCAATCTTAATATCTACACCCCTTCCTGCCATATTTGTAGCAATAGTTACAGCCCCCTTTAATCCAGCATTCTGAATAATTTCTGCCTCTTTGTCATGTTGTTTTGCATTGAGAACTGTATGAGGGATTCGAGATTTTTTCAAAAGTGTATGTAGTGCCTCACTTTTTTCTATACTCGCAGTTCCAACAAGCACAGGTTGCCCATTTTTGTGCAATTCTACAACTTTTTCAATCACAGCATTAAACTTTTCTTGCTCACTTTTATATACAAGATCGTTTAAGTCTTGCCTTGCGATTGGGACATTTGTAGGGATAGAAACAACTTCGAGTTTATAAATTTCAAGAAATTCTGTTGCTTCGGTTTGTGCTGTTCCTGTCATACCGCAAAGTTTATCATAAAGACGAAAATAATTTTGAAAAGTAATATCTGCAAGAGTTTGGCTTTCTTCTTTAATCGCTACTCCTTCTTTTGCTTCTAAAGCTTGGTGTAATCCTTCGCTAAATCGTCGCCCCTCGCTTAATCTTCCTGTAAATTCATCAACAATCACAACTTCTTCATTTTGCACTACATAATCTTTATCACGCACAAAAAGATAATTTGCTTTTAAAGCTTGGTCGAGATGGTGCGAAAGCGAAGCATTTTCAATCGCATAGAGATTTTCAACTTTAAAAAGAGATTCTGCCTTTTTAATACCATCTTCGGTAGTAAGGATAACACGATTTTTTTCATCAATTGTAAAATCTTGGGGACTTTTCATCGCCTTTGCAACAGAATCTGCACTCTGATAATTTTCCATTTTACGATTAATTGGACCAGAGATAATCAAAGGCGTACGTGCCTCATCAATCAAAATAGAATCTACTTCATCAATAATTCCAAAAAAGTGATATTTTTGTACTTTTTGCTCTAAGTTATATTTCATATTATCCCGCAAATAGTCAAATCCATATTCATTATTTGTGCCATATACAATGTCATTATCATAAATACTTAACCGCTCAGAATCTCCCTGTATAGCACTTGTAATAACACCAACGCTCAAACCAAAAAACTTATAAAGTGGCATCATCGTTTCAGCGTCTCTTCTTGCAAGGTAATCATTTACGGTTACAACATGCACACTCTTCCCAGCCAAAGCATTCAAGATTACAGGGAGAGTCGCCACAAGAGTTTTCCCCTCTCCTGTTTTCATTTCGGCAATCCTACCATCATGCAACGCCATACCACCAATAAGTTGCACATCAAAATGTCTCATGCCCAAAATACGTTTACTTGCTTCACGAGTCATAGCAAAAACTTCTTCTAGTTTGGAATCTAAAAGTGAATTAATAAAAGTCACAGAAGTGTCATAATCATCAAGACTTTCTATTTTCCGTAGCACCTCATCACGAATTGTTTGAAACTCTTGTTGTAATACTTTATCATCAAAACTTTGATATTTAGATTCTAAGTTATTGATTTTTTTTACTCTAGCACGATATTGTTTCAGTAATTTATCATTTCTTGTTCCAAAAATTTTACCTATTACATTTTGAATCATAAACTCTCTCCTCAAAAAATAAAAATTATAGAATAATGCAAAAAATCAAGGTTACGATTTGTTTTTAGAATGTAAAACAATTTCATAAGAACTTTTTACAATTGTCAAATCACCTACGACATTTTTTGTATTATTTTGTTGTTTATGGAGATTATTGCGTAAATCATCATTCATCGTATCAAGTTCATCCATACGTTCTTTAAGACGCAAAATAATATCAACCCCCGCGAGATTCACACCCAGATCACGAGTTAGTTTTAAAATTGTTTTTATTTTATCCATATCGCGCTGTGAATATAATCGCATTTTACCATCTGTGCGTGAAGGTTCGATAAGCCCTTCTTTTTCATATTGCCGTAATGTTTGGGGATGAATATCAAGAATTTTTGCTACAACGCTAATCAAAAACACGGGTTCATCATAACTTGCTTCCATATCTAATCTCCTTGCATGTGAGTTTATACCTCTAGTTCCTTTTGTAAAAGCTCTTGTAATTGTGGGCTAATTTTTTTTACATCTGGTAACTTCGCAGTAATGTGTAAAATTAAATCGCCATTTTTCTTATTTTTTATATCTTTAAACCCCATATCTTTAACACGCAATTTCTGCCCATTTTGCATATTCTCTGGAATCTTGACTGCAATTTGTTTTTGAATTGCAGTAACCTCAAACTTTCCACCAAAAAGCATATATCTCAAGGGAACTTGCACTTCTTGAATGATATTGCAACCATCGATATGGAATCCTTCTTGTGGTTTGATTTTGATAGTAATAAATGCGTCGCCTACCATACTGCTTAGTTTTCTTCCTTTTCCTTTTGCACGCATTTTTGCACCATTCATAATTCCAGCTGGAATCTTAAGGTCGAAACTTGTATGATTTAAATGCACTCGTATTGTGCCTCCTAAAAGTGCAGTTTTCAATGGAATATCTATATTTGCTTCAATATCGAGATCAATATCATTATTCATATTTTGCCCAAAATTACTGAAAAAACTAAATCCCCCACCTCTGGAGCGATTAAAACCGCCTCGCTCACCAAAAATACTATTCAAAATATCATTGAGATCAGCTTGTCCATATGACCGACTAAAATCACTAAAGTTTTGTCCATTAAACATTGCATCACCATATTGATCATATTCTGCTTTTTTTTGCGAATCGCTCAATATTTCATAAGCTCCATTGATTTCTTTAAATTTTTCCTCTGCTTCTGGAGATTTATTAACATCTGGGTGATATTGCCGTGCGAGCTTACGATATGCTTTTTTAATTTCATCAGCACTTGCATTTTCATTTACATTAAGTATTTTATATAAACTTTTTGCCATATCTTTTACCTTAAATTTTAAACTTTTAGTGTTATTATAGCATAAAATATGAGTTTCTTTTTATAAAGTTTATTTAGCGATAAAATATTTACTTTAAAAGTATGAACTTTTTATTGACATAACAATCAATATTTTATAGAATCTCAATATTAAGGCTATGGAGATTATAATGCGTCTTTTAATCCATGTATTAACAATAGCACTTTTTTATCAATATATGTTTGCAGAGATGATAGAATATGATAATAATATGGAACGCAAAGAACTATTTTATGCATGTTTAGAAGAAGACCAAGAATCTTGCAAAGTATTGATTACCGATGGACTACCAAGCGAAGATGAATGCAATCCTAAAACAAGTTGCATCGCAATAGGACATGTTTATACTATCGCGAAAGATTATAAGCATGCACTAGCATACTATCAAAAATCATGTAATGCACGAATCCCACAAGCTTGTTTTGAATTAGCATTGAGTTACGAAAAACTTGGGCAATATGAAGATTCTCAATATGAATATGAAAGATCATGCCGTTTAGATTTTATGCCAAGTTGTTACAATCTTGCAATGATGTTTGTTAATGGTGTGGGAGTGCCACAGGACATTAAAAAAGCTAATAGACTTTTTATGGAAGCTTGTGCAAATGATGAATTTCAATCATGTTATAATCTTGGAATCTCATATCGTGATGGATCTGGAGTAAAACCAAATAGATTAAAAGCGAAAGAACTTTTTAAAAAATCGTGCGATCTTGGTATGAATGATGGTTGCAAAGCATTCAAACTATTAGATTCCGCAAATTTTAATCTCACAATACCAGACCATTTAAATAAATAAACTTTCAAAGTATAAATATTTGGCTTGTAATATAGAAATAAAAAAATTTTTATATGAACTACCCCAATATAAAGGACAATAATAAAATTTTAAAAAATATTCAAGATGAATTAAATTATTTATAACTTCAGACATAATTAAGTCATAAATAGAATATTTTTAGATATAATTTTTAATTCTAACTAATATTTAGTATCTCATGAAATATTTAAATAATTTTAAAATTAAATTTAAATCTTAATTTCAGGAGTATTTATGCAGAAAATTCAAGGGCTTATACGACAATATTCTCTTTCTATTGTTATTATTCTTATAATCTATGGTCTCTCAATAAATGAACAATTAGGGAAATTATGTGCTGGGGTTGCCATTTTACTTTTTGGTATGCTTTTTCTTGGTGATGGATTTAAAGCATTTTCTGGTGGATTTTTAGAAAAAACATTGACAAATTCCACAAAAACATCTGTACGCAGTGTAATTTTTGGGGTAGTTGTTACTACACTCATGCAATCTTCAAGCCTTGTATCTGTATTATCTATCTCATTCGTGAGTGCCTCCCTTATCACATTGATACAGGGAATTGGCGTCATGTTTGGAGCGAATCTTGGTAATACCACTGGTTCATGGCTCATTGCAGGTGCTTCTTCGATTAATATATCATCACTTGCACTTCCCTTAATTGTTGGGGGGTTAATATTCAACTTTCAAAGTAATCAACTTTACAAAGGAATTGGGAAAATCTTAGCTGGACTTGGTTTTTTCTTTTTGGGAGTTTTTTACATCAAAGCTGGTTTTGAAGGATTCCAAGATATTATGGATTTATCCCAATATAAACTTGAAGGTTATAAAGCTATTATTGGCTTCTTATTTATTGGTGCACTCATGACCTCAATCATTCAAAGTTCGCATGCCTCACTTGCTATTATTATTAGTGCATTTTTAGGACATCAAATCGGATATGAAGAGGCACTTGCAGCAGTTCTAGGAACAAGTGTCGGTGGAGTTGTAACTGCTCTTGTTGCCTCTTTAAGCACAAATGTTGAAGGGCGAAGACTTGCGGTTGCAAATTGTATTTTTAATTTTATTACCGTATTTATTGTTACTATCTTTTTTGATTATTTTGTGATATTAAATAATATAATTGCAGACTTACTAGGATTTGAAGAGAAATCTATCTTGCGTTTAGCAATCTTTCATACACTTTTTAATCTTTTTGGTGTCATACTTTTAACTCCATTTATTCCTCAAATAGCAAAGATTCTTAATGAAAAACTAAAAGGAGCAAATGTTAAAGAAACCACACCTTTGTTTATTAATGATACACTCCTCCCCTATAAAGATACTGCCATTGATGCTCTTGATAACGAAGTAAAACATTTATATGATAATGCTTTTGCAATCATTGCACATACGACAGGTTTTTCGCGTACAGATATTCGCTCAGATAAAAAAATTGAAGAACTAATCAATAATCGGGAGTGGTTTAAGCAAGATTTTCATGTTACAGAACTTTATAATTCACAAATTAAAGTGCTTTTCAATGCTATTATGGATTTCTCAACAAAATTACAGACTTTTGTTGCTGAAACAAAATATACAGAACATATTGTATCTTTACAAATTGCCTCCAGAAAGATTGCTGAGGCAACAAAAAATATCGGTTTGTTACAAAATAACATGAAAAAATTTGCACTTGGAAATAATGTCGCATTAAAAAAAGAATACGATGATATGCGTGTGGATTTAGGAAATCTTTTGCGCATGATAGAAGCTCTTAAACATGCACCAAAAGAAAGTTTGAGTGATTTAAAAGAAAATTTTAAAAAGCAAAAGAAATTTTTTAAACAACAAGACAAAGAAGCATTTAATGTTGTTGAGAAACTTATTCATGAAAATTCTATTGATGCACAAAGTGGAACTTCATTGCTCAATGATCTCTCTTTTGTTCATAGTGTTGCAAAGGAACTTATTGTCGCAGCTAATCATATTTATGGTTTGGTAAATATTAAAACAATTGGTAAAACACCATAAGAGAAATTGCATAATAAAAAACAATGAATAATTACCATTTATGATGTCTTAAAATTATTGAATTATATAAATCAGAAGATTCAGATTCGGCAGAACAAAGAAACAAAATACTCAATTTAATGCTATATAAAAATTAAGTGTATCTGAATGTATGATAAATTTATATAAAATATATTTTTTTCTGATATAATGGCTTAGTTAATTCTTTATTTAAAACAATTGTGGGGTTGTTAATAATGTTTTGTAGAGGAAATCATAAAAAATACTGCTACCTTATTCTCATCTCCTTTATTTTTTTATCACTCTTTAAAGCCCATGCCCACGAACAAAAACAAAATAATTTTAGCATTGATTACCTCCATTTAGATAAAAAATATTATAAATTTATTAAAAAAAATGGAAAATTTTACGATGAGGATATACAAACAATAATTCACAAAGTTGATGAGGGTGAGAAGAAAAATACTTTTTTTGTGGGGATTTCTACTGGTATAAATATGAATTTTGGACTTTCGTTTATGAGTGGTCCAATATTTGGAGCAGATACCACAAAAATTGTATCAAACTATACCATGCTTAATTTGCGTGCTGGCTATCAAAATTACACGAGTCAAGTGTTTCCAATCAATACTTTTGGTTATCAAATTTATCTTGATATTATGTCAAGTTTTGGATCAAATGCTCTTTTTTTTAGCGGACTGAATGCAGACTTCCTCTATGACTTCCTCAATATAGATGATACATTCTTTACACTAAATCTTGGTGTTGGATTTGGTGGTGCGAACATCACAGGGTTGCAAACCCTATATGATAATAGTTTTGAAATTGCTTACAAAATAAATCTTGGTATTGGTGTTCGCTTTTTACAACACCATAGAATCATATATATAACAAATGCTATACAAGGCTTACAAAGAGGTTTTATAGGAATAACTTTTATGATTGGATATGATTATGTTTTCTAAAACAATATTCACACCACTCCAATTAGTCGTAGTTCTAATTTTTTCAATGTTATGTTTCGCAAAAGAACAGACAAGTATGCAAACTCCTAAAGAATCTCAAGTAGCAAACCAAAAACCTACAAATAAAATACAACAAGATTCGAAAAGCAAAGAAGAAGAGAAAGAAAAAATCAAACAAGAGAAATTATTGCAAGAAAAATTACAAGAGACTTATCAAAAATCATTCAATACGCAATTACAACGTAGAGAAAATATTACAAAAGATATGAATTATGTATATGAACGGGAACAAAAACATACAATCAAGCCAGAGAAACTCTCAATAGAATCTTTGCAAGAAGGCATTAATAATGCACAAACAGAAACACAAAAAGAATTAGCAAAAAACAAAATTTTACAAAGCGAGTATAAGTCACATTTCTTTTTAGGATTACAACTTGGAGTAACTTTTACTTCCGTTGCAAATAATATACATTCTCTACCTACCATTAATCTAAAACTTGGATTCCAAAATTTCTTAGGGATAGCAAGTAAACAAATTGGATTGAAAATCTATGCAGACACATTTGTTGCTTCAAACATTCTTTCTTCACTAAAAAATGATCCATTTGCAGATTTTGTTGATACGACTTTTAGTGCAACAAATATTAATGCGGAGGCAATTTTTGAAGCACCTGTGGCTAAATTCTTACGGATTGGTGGTGGTATAGGATTTGGAATAGGATATATGACTTATCATGATAACTATTGGGACGAATTAAATGGTTTTGCCTCAAATGTCTCACTACTAGCATATTTATCCATTAAAGAACGTCATAAAGTTGAGCTTGGATTCAAAACTTTCTTTTACCATTATGGAAGTTATATTACGCGTAAATTAAGTGTTGTAGAAACTCCAAATACTATTCTTTCTGCAGAATTTGCAAGACCAATGAGCTTAAACATAGGATGGACTTATGTTTTTTAAAAATCTTGTTTCCATAAAAAAATATGTAAAAAATATGACCATTATTTTTCTCCTAATGATATGTTTAGCACATGATGTTACTGCTGAAATCCGTGCATACCAATATGGGTGGGAAGAGAAAGATGAACCAACAATTATGAATCCTGATTTGCCTATGCCAAGAACCTATCGCACACAAGAAATACCAAAACCACATGTAAAACGCAAAACTCATGAACAAGATAAGTTAATTGATGAAAAACTCCAAACAATTAAACCTCCACTAAAAACAATTGAGATTGCTCCTAACAAAGATAATAAAAATGGTGAAATAATAGAAATTGAGGAAATTGATTCTCGCATTCATGAATTAGCAAAAGAAAAGTATATGCTAGAATCTCAGCTCTATTTTAAGGAAAAAAATAAACAAGATTGGAATGTTAATATTGATCGTAGTGGTTATTATATAGGCATTGGCTTGTTGCTTGATTTTGTAAATACAAGTTCTGCAAACCTTCGCATTAATGTAGATTATGTTAATACTGCGGCGATATTTAAACTTGGTTTTTTACGATATTTTAATAATAATGCTGGGCTAAAGGCAGAAACATTTGGGATTGTGGGAAATGTCTATAACCAAAGATACATTATGCAATATTATGGAATAAGATTTTCTGTTATTAAAGATATTATGATTTTTAATCCCAAAAACTATGTTGGATTCATTGCTGGATTTGGATTTGGTAGCAATAGTTTTGATGGTAAGATTCAAATGGGAATTAATTTACATTTAGGGGCAAGTTGGAGTTTCACCAAACATCATCGCATAGAAATAGAACGCATTGTGATTGCCCCCATTGATTCTTATAACTATACAACAAATTATTTGATAAGTTATTCATGGATTTTTTGAGGATTTAGTATGCTTAGAATCTTTACCTTTGTTTTATTGTTGCTAAGTTTTGTTTTTGCTCAAGATATGCAAAATTTTCTAGAAGATTCTATTGTGTTGGCAAATAAATATGAAGAAAATCCTTTTGCAAAAATTAGAACACAACAACGTCCTATAACTAAACAACCTCCAAAAATACCAGGAAAATCTAAGATAGAAAAGAAAAAACCAGAAGAACCAAAACAAAATAAAGAAGAAAAGAAAATAATGAAAACACCACAAGATAAACAATCTTATGAAAAAAAATTCTATTACCTCCAATCACTTCGTTATGAAGTTTTTAGCCTTAAACAACAACTAGGTGATGAGGCAACAAATGATGTTCCCTATGGAGATTATATTGATAGCACACTGAGTGCAAAAACCTTTAATGCTTTAGCACAAAGCTACAATGATGCAAAACAAAAAAGTGGCTTATTCGTTGGCATTGAAACAGGCGTGCTTGATATTTATACGAGTGGGTATCGGGGAACTGATTTTATTGTAACACGCATTACTCCTATTGTTTTAGGACTAAGTGGTGGGTATCAAAAATTCTTTAATCACTATGTTGGCACAAGAATTTATGGTGGAATTTATACAACTACACTTGCAAATCTGAAGCAATATAATATTAATAATGGAGAATCTACAAATATACAAGATGGAAATGGACAAGATTTAGTAAGTTATTATGCACTTGGATTTATGAGCGTTGATTTACTTTTTGAATTTCCTTTAGATAAAAAATTTCGACATTATATTGGTGGTTTTGTAGGGATTAATATCGGAGGGATGTATTATCGTCCATATATACATCGCACTACACAAAAAGACTATTATCCTGCAAATTATATATGGGACTATAACCTACAAGTTGATTATTCACTGAATCTTGGCGTAAATCTTACCCTATCTAATATCCATCGTTTAGAGATCGGATTAAATGTCCCTCTAGCGTTTCTCGCCCTACCTGGCTTTGCTGTCAGTGCTAATCCACTAGAGACAACACCAGCACAATTCTGGCGAAGTGGTATATTCCATATTGGATATAAAGTTATTGTATTTTAAGCAAAAAATATTACAAAATATATTCAACGAATAGTATTGATAATTCATGCAATAATTTCTTTGTTTAGAAAGTTAAATCAATTTTCCATAAAATCAATGAATTTTTCTCGATCTTTTAACCATTTTTCATAACCTTCTTTCGCGAGTTTTCTAGCATTTTCTTGAACGATTTTAATATTACTGAAATCAATTGGTTGAGGATTTTCAAAATCTATTAAATATCCATTCACATTATGTATGATGTATTCATTCATTGTGGGAGCATTATATGCAATAATTACCTTCCCTAAAGATAAAGCATGTAAAAAACTTAACCCAATTCCTTCACTTGTTCGTGGAGCAATGTAGATTCCACATTCATCTAAAATCGTTTCCATCTCATTCTTATCTTCACACCAGTGTGAATAAGTAATACCAAACCTCTCTTCATCTTCTTTATTTGGTTTTGGTACAATAGAATGACCTCCATCTAATGCAACATGGATGTGAATTTTGACTGGATAGTACTGAAAAATCTTTTTCAAAGAGAGAAAATTAATTTCAATTCTTCTTTGCCAAAAAAATACTTTATTAAGGTTAGAATCTTTAAATTCTCTTGGTTTTAAAAAATATTGCAAATAGAGAAGCCTACTTACATTCCCCCCCCCCCCGCCTTCACATAATTAGATATATCGAGGAAATTCGATATTCTATTTTGTAGGGTTTTAGAAAAATTAAGGATTTTAATCTTAGAATCTAACATTTTATTAAATTGTCTATGTTGCGGTATAACATAATGATCATACATTGGAACAAAAACAACATTTTTACATTGCAATTTTGACATAAATGCTACATTATACATCGTCTGAAAGAAAATAATTGTATGATACTTTTTACTATTTGTAATAAATTTTAATTTCTTAAAAATATTAATTTTTTCAAGTCCTCTATATTTATAAAATGGTGTAATTTCTACATCATAGCCTTTCTCTTTTAAAAAATCTACTAAAAACAGCGATGATTTCGTTTTATAGAGATTCCAAGCAGCATTAATAAATAGAACTTTTTTCATTTATTTCTCTTTCTCCATATTTTTCATGATTTATTATGTTATGAATTGATAATTAAACAATTGCAGTGGTCTTCATGACTTTATTTGTAATTTAAGATTATGGTAAGTAAGATTCTATGATTTATTATTAATCTTAATATAGTCTTAAAAGTTAAAATATTATAAATTTATGAATGGTGTCAAGGGGGGGACTTGAACCCCCGACCTCCGGCTTATGAGACCAGCGCTCTAAACCAGCTGAGCTACCCTGACCTAAAAAAGAGATTATATCGAAAATATTGTATGAAGTCAAGAATACTATTTAAATACTATATTATTGTTTAATTGATAGAATGCAAAAAATATCTGTGTCTTTACTCATTTAGTTTGCTAATTATAGAAATATTTTTATAAAATTTTACCTTAATATTCAATTTCTATTATTATATTTTTGTTATAATATAAAAATTATAGTAATTATTTATATAGGATTACAGAATATGAAAGAAAATAATAAAAAAGTTGCATTATTAATGAGTGGTGGTGTCGATAGCTCATATTCTGCATATTTATTACAACAACAAGGTTATGAAGTGTTGGGTATTTATCTCAAGCTACATGATAAAGAAAGCAAACATGAAGTATTTATTAGAAATTGTGAAAAGGTCAGTGGATTTTTAGGTATAGAATTTCGAGTTGTTGATGCACAAAAAGAGTTTAAAGAGGCTGTTTATAATGAATTTATAGAATCTTATAAAAGAGGAGAGACACCAAATCCTTGTGCAATTTGCAATCCACTTATGAAATTTGGCTTAGCACTTAACATAGCAAAAGGATTTGGTTGTCAATACATCGCAACGGGACATTATGCACGCATTATTGAAATAGATGGTATTAAACGTATACAAGAAGCACGCGATAAAACAAAAGATCAAAGTTATTTCCTTTATGCAATTTCACAAGATGCGATTAATCGTCTCATTTTTCCGCTAGGTAATATGTTAAAAGAAGAAGTAAAGCCACAAGCATTTGTAGCACTACCAATACTTGGTAATTTAGAATCTTATAAAGAATCTCAAGAAATTTGTTTTGTTGAGACTGATTATATTGATATTTTAAAAAAACATACTCAAGTAAATCAAAAAGGTATTGTGCGTGATATTTCGGGCAAAATAGTTGGGGAACATAAAGGATACATGCAATATACAATTGGGAAACGACGCGGATTTAGTGTCAAGGGTGCACATAAGCCACATTTTGTATTAAAAATTAATCCAACACAGAATGAAATTATTGTGGGACACAAAGAAGATTTAAAAACTTTGAGCGTAACCGCCATTAATAAATCATTACCAAAAAGTTTTCATGGTGGAAAATTCAAAGCAAAAGTGCGTTACCGTAGCACACCTAGCAATGCACAAATTGATATTATTGATGATAAAATCGTTGCCTCACTTGATGAACCTGTTTATGGTGTAGCAAAAGGACAAGCCTTGGTGGTATATCACAATGATGTTGTGCTTGGTGGTGGGGTAATTGTAGAATAATGAAATGAATATTTTTACATTCAATATTTGTATATGAGTGAGTTAAAATATTTATATAATTAAAAATTCTCTAAGATTGTATTTTACACAAAAGGATATAAATGTTTCAATATAAATTAGTGTTATTTGGATTTCCTGACTTATGTAGGGATTATGATGATGTTTTATTGCATTTAAAACAAGTGCCACCACAAAGAGCAGAGATTGAGACACTTGAGCAATGCTATCTTATCGATATGCAAACAGGTAATAAATATATGATAGATTATAACAATAAAGGATTATTTATAAAAGATTTTAATAAAGAATGAAAATTTATGAAAGATTCTAAAGATTTGTGTCACAATATTACCATAAGCTACAATCATCTTATATTGTGATCGCATAATTACACCTTTATAAGAAATGAGGTTAAAATAATACGTTTTGTGCCACCAAAGTTTATTGTTGCACGTATGTTCTCCCCATCTCCCTGCAAAGATTCTATACGCCCAAAGCCAAATATTTTATGTTGCACACAGTCCCCTTTTTTTAACTTTTCTTGTTCGCCTTTCATTGATTGAGAAAGGATTTTAGAATCTCCTTGTGGAATATATCGATTTTTTGAAATCTGTGCTTGTCTCTTTCTAGATTTATATTCCTTAATAATTCCTGATTCTTGAAGAAACTGTGATTGTTCAAGGTTTTTGCTTCTCTTACGATAGAGTCTACTTTTAGCCCAACTTAACGTAAGTGTATCTTTTGCACGAGTAAAAGCTACATACGCCAATCGCCTCTCTTCTGCAAGATTAAAATTATTTCTATCAGTAAACATATCCTCGTAACTACGCAATGGGAACATCCCATCTTCAAGCCCAATCACAAATACATGCTTAAATTCTAGTCCCTTACTATTATGCACACTCATACATTTTACACTATTATAACCTACATCATCATTACTTGAGCTTAATGTAATATCATTCAAAAAATCCTGCAAAATATTTTCATCTTGATATGCTCTTTCTTCGATAAATTCATCAAAGCTTGTAAAAAATTCGTCGATATTTTTGCGTCTTTCTTCATTTGATTCTGTTTCATTTGATTCATTTTTTATATCTTTCTCATTATCGTGATAAAGTTTGATTTGTTTTTGAAAAATATTTTTAATATGTGCTGGATCTGTAAGTATGCAATCGCGTAAAGATTCTATAATATCAAAAAATTCATCAAGTTTTGCCTTGCATTTAAGGTTATTAAATGCACCATCACTATAAGCAGTATATACACCATCATAATCTTTACTAAGAGTAAGTATATTTTGCAAAGTTTTATCACCAATACCTCGTTTTGGACGATTGATTACGCGCTCAAATGAGAAATTATCATTTGGATTTGTTGCAAGTCGAAGATATGCAATGCAATCTTTTATCTCTTGCCTTTCATAAAATCGAATCACACCAATCATTTTAAATGGAATCTTGGCACGATTTAAACATTCCTCAACATTGCGTGAAAGCCCATTTAAACGAAACAATATAGCTATATCTTCATATTTGCTTCCATTTTCAATAAACTTTTGAATAGATTCTATAATTTTTGCCATTTCCTCCTTATCACTTTCATTCTCGAAGTATATTACTTCATTGCCTTCAAGTCTAATGGCTTTTAGAATCTTATCATGTCTCTCTTTATTGTGTGCAATAAGATTATTTGCAACATTTAGAATCTGCTTTGTGCTACGATAGTTTTGCTCAAGTTTAATAATTTTTACATGGCTAAATTCTTTATCAAATTCTAAAATATTTCTAATATTTGCCCCTCTCCAACTATAAATACTTTGGTCATCATCACCCACAACACAAAGATTCTCATGTGTGCTACAAAGCATTTTAAGTAATCCTACTTGTAAATTGTTTGTATCTTGATATTCATCAACCATAATATATTGATATTTTTGGCTTATCTTTTCTCGTAACTGCTGATTTTGTTGCAAGATTCTGTATGGAAGCAACAATAAATCATCAAAGTCAATAAGATTGTTTTGCAACAAATACTCTTCATATTGTTGATAAATTTCTACAAAATCGGGATTGTCAGATTCTAAAGAATTGATGAAATCTGAAGTTGCAATATAATCATTCTTGTAATTTGAGATTTCATGAGAAAGATTTGATGGGCTTTGTAAAATATTTGGAAATTGTTTTTTTATTTTTTTGAGAATCTTTTTTTTATCATCTTCGTCAATAACGCTAAAGA
This sequence comes from Helicobacter didelphidarum, assembly GCF_003364195.1. Lineage (GTDB taxonomy): Bacteria > Campylobacterota > Campylobacteria > Campylobacterales > Helicobacteraceae > Helicobacter_A > Helicobacter_A didelphidarum. The sequence continues at coordinate 30,345 of NZ_NXLQ01000005.1, forward strand.
GATTCGAACGATTCAACAAAAGAATATGTTGTCGCAAAAAGAAAAGTCCGAATTTATGGAAAGTGCATAAAAGAGGCAAGGTATCAATTTGTAAATGAGAATCTGCAATGAGTTGTAATGCTCTCTCACTCATTTCTTTTGCTGCCTTATTGGTGAAAGTAAGTGTAAGTGTATTTTGAGGTGGCACACCAACTTCACAAAGCAGATATGTAAGACGCGTTGTAAGTGTTTTTGTCTTTCCACTTCCAGCTCCAGCAAGTATCAATAATGCACCATCAATGTAGGTTGCTGCTTCCCTTTGTGCATCATTAAGAGAATCTAAAATATTCATTCTATTCCTTATTATGTTTTGTTATTAAGTTTCATTGTTATATGTTTAAATGTTTTTATTCAATTAAGATTGATTTCTGCACGATTTTAGAGTGCTATTATACTGAAAAAAATATATAACTTAAAAACTATGCTATAATAATAGCTAAAAATTTATTTCCATGAAATGAGGTTTATTGTGGGCATTCTTGGTATGCTTTTTCGGCCACTTTTTGCAACCGTATTAATTGGTGTAAATTACAATTCTAATATGTGCATTGTAAAAGTTGTAAAAAAGCGTAGCGGAAGAATTGTAGAAGAAACCAATAAAGAATTTAAGATTCTTAATGGCGAATTATCTGTTGAAGTAATGAAATATATCAAAAGGCTTAAATCCAGATATGCTTATAGTTATCTTTGTATTCTTAGCAAAACGCAAGACCAGGTTCTTGTGCCGGGTGTCAAAAAAAATACATTTGGTAATTTTGGTGTGAGCGAAAAAGACTATCAAATGGTAAAATTACCCAGTGCATTTGCATTTATGTTGAAAGAAGATGTATTGGATTATCAAAAAGCTTTCAAGAAAGCGAAAGGTTTAGATTTCCTCTTTTCCCCATTTGTTTTATTGTTTTTTAAAGCAAAGAGTTTTATTGGTGATCATCCAAAACTTTTTGCTTTACAAGAAAAAGAAACACTCGCTATTCTTGTTGCTACAAGAAAAGAGATTCTTTATGGGGCTTTTTTACTAATGAGTACAACGAGTTCCGTTACAAATGTCAGTCAAACAGATATTCCATCGTCTCTAGCAACTTCTGATACACTCATAGCTACAAGTTCAACTGCAAAGGGTATTGATGACTTAAATACTGAACTAAGCGGTGTAGATGAAGAATTGGCCGATCTCGATAGCTTTGATTTTAATAATATTGGTGTGGAAACAACTGATGAAAATATTAGTGGAACAAGTAGCGATGATGAAGATTCTAGCACAATGGATAGTCTTAATGATTTAGGGAGATCAACAGGGATTATTAATCTTTTACAGGCTTCCATAAAGGATTTTTATCAAAATTCTTTATATGAGGGTGATTTTATTGAAGAAATTGTATTTTTTGATTGCTATGGTATGTCCACACAGGCAGTGGATAATGTCCGATCGAATCTTATGATTGATCTTTCCCTTGTTACTCTTGATTTATCAAAAGAGCTTACAAACCTTGCTCAAATAGAGCTAGATAGCTAAAGGAATATCATGACCTATAGTTTTACAAAAGCAACTTCTAAGCATGTTCTAAAACCAGCAACAAAAATTTGGGGTTTTTACTTCATTCTTGCATTTGGTATTCTTATAGCCTTTAAGGTTCATTTATTAACAGAAATAGAAGAATCAAAGGCTACACAAGATGCAATGAAAATTGAACAAGAACGCATTGTAACTACAACCAACAATCTTGTTAAAGAAGGTGAAAGATTACATTATGAATTAGGAGTTACGGCAAAAATTAAAGATCGTGATGAGAAATTGCGGACACAGATTGAAAATATTCTTTTTATGATTCCAGAAAATGTTGTAATTGATGAAATCCGCTTTGAGAATAATTCCCTTTTTATGCGTGGCATAACAACAAGCAAAGAACTTTTTGAAACTTCATTACAATCACAACTTCGAGCTATTTATTCTACAAGTAACGCAAGTTTTTATCAACTTCCTAGTGGTTGGTATAATTTTGAATCTATCAGCAAAACAAGTCAAGATGATGGCTTAACAAATCGAGTAGATGAAATATATTAAAGTAATCTCAGATTCTATTCATACATTTAGCTTATATAATTTATGTATTTTGTTAAGAAATATTAGGGTATTTAAAATAAGAAAAATCTTATGTTTAAATTATCAGAATATTTATAAATTCTATCTATTTTTATTTTAAAAGAATAAATTTGAATATTTTTGTATCAATTTTGCAATGGTTTTGATATAATACTTCTTTATATTTCATTTACAAAGGTATCACTATGAAAAAGATTATTTTATTAGCAACATTATTTGGTGCATTAAGTATGGTATATGCAGATTCTAAGACATCTCATTCCAAAGCAACTAAAACAACCGAAACACCAAGTCCAAAAACATCATCTCAAAACTCAAAATCACGAAATTGCAAAACCGAAGAGGATAAAGCAAAAGGTTGTGTGGTGCGATATGAAAATAAATATTATGGCACTGTGGAATTAACTAAATATAAAGATGGTAAGAAAAATGGGGTGCAAAAATACAAGAGATATGGAACTTTGGAACGCGAAACCTCATATCATGATGATAAGAAAGATGGTATAGAAAAAATTTATTATGGCAATGGAAAACTTAAAAGTGAAATTTCATATAAACATGGTAAAAGACATGGAGCTTTAAAATCATATGATTACGATGAAAAGGTTATTTTTACAGCAACATTCAAAGATAATAAGATAACAAATGCAAAATGTCATAATGGCAAAACTCTTACGCGAGTTCACCTTAATGCTATCAATAGAGGTGAAGAGATTTCGTGTGATTCTAACAGATAGCTCTTATCCTTGATTGATAATATCTTGTTATACAGAAGTCTGATTTGTAGTTTATTATAATAAGATACACAAAATTAAACTAATTCTACTTTAGGTTTTGTTTGTAAAGTCTCTAATTACTCCCAAAGAAAAATATCAATCCGCTATTTCTTTTTCTCTATTTTTTACATTCTCTTGTAGGGTTTTTCAATCCATAGAGAAGAATATTCAAGAAATGTTCATGTTGTTTTTCATAAACCCTAAAACCTTCTTTTAATGTTCCCAAATACTCAAATCCCTCTTGTTTATAAAGTTGGATAGCCCTCATATTTGTTTCTACAACCTCAAGATAAAGCATATTAAGGTTGTATTCTTGAAATGCAATATGTTTTATCACTTTCATTAATTTTGTCCCATAACTTTGTGAAGTTTTTGCACTTGTGTTACAAGGTAATAAAGTGTTATTTTCTCTATTTTTTTGTGTATGAATTAAAGGATTTTTATAAATTCCAAGATAGGCGTGAGAATGTTTAAGATTGATACGAATAAGACTGATTACACCAATATCTAGCCCATGTTCTTGCACAAGAAAGTATTTATTTTGTTTATCTTGTTGCAAAGATTTAATAAAATTTAAATGCCCATCAAGACTTATTTTTGAGCTCCCATACATATTTTTACGAACAAACTCATGGTTGCGATATTCCAAAACATTAAGGACTTCATTCGCACTAATATTACAAAAATCAACAGCATACAAAGAATCTATATGAAAATTTTTTACCGATTCTTGAGTGCGTTGCAGTGTTGTATTAATTGCATGGAGAATTAAATTTGAGGCAAAATCCCATAAACTTACACCAACCTTGTTTTGCATATGTCGTTTATTGTTTTGCATATTAAGACTTGCTTGTGTTAATGGTAATGAAATTTCACAAACCAGACCCTGTTCTGAAAGTAAAGCAATTTGTTCGTTTTGATTACTTGCTAAATTAATGGTAAAAATATTATCACATAAACTTAAGGCTTCGAAAATAATTCCACCACCAGAGACAATACAAGATTTTGCAGAAGCAATCAGATATGCTATTTCGTGTTGCGAAATATTATGAAAGATTCTATACTGCTCTATATGTTCTGCGGTATCTTTGCAAAGGAATTCAGAATCTAAAAGTTTCCCTCGATAATTTGTTCCAACAACAACAATAGCACTTTTTCTAAAAGATTGAAGTTGCATGAAAATTTCATAACTTTTATCCTGTAAATCTTCTCCGCCCAAACATACAAAAAAATCATAAGTTTTTTCTTTTTGGAAAAGATTTTTATTGCGAAAACATGGATTTATCGGTGCATACTCTAATCCCGAAAAAATATAATCACACAAATCTGGTTCAACATGCAATGTTCTATAATATCCATTTGGATTCAATACAAAAAGCTTTGTAGGTTTATTACGCATCATATTACATGTTTGCGTTGTTTTTTGATTTATCTGACTATGTTGAGTGTCATATTTACTAGAATCTTGTAAAAAAGATTTTCTATTATTTTTAAGGAGTTGGAAATGTCTTCCATCGTCATCAAGCAAACAAAGGACATTGCTATGCTTGAGAAATAATGAAAAATCTTCCACTTGATAGGAATCAATAATACAAATATTGCATTCAAGAAAACCAGTATGACATAATTTTAACCATTCAATATGTAAAGGATAAAAATTAGCAACAAGATTGGGAGCAATCTCTTGTTTTTTTAAAAAATCCAGAAAACTTATACTTCCACGCACAAAGAAATCAACTTCATACCCCATTTCTAAAAATATCAATGCGAGATTAAAGCTTCGTGCAATATGCCCTAATCCCAAACCTTGTATATTTTCTGTTAAGATTCTAATTTTCATTAATTCCCTTTGTGCTGTAAAGAAAAGAGAGTCTCTGCTATTGCTAAATCTTGTGGGCTATCTATATCCCACGCATACTCAAGTTCAACCCCTAAGCTTTGTTTCCCTAAAATTGGAATATGAAATAAAAAACTTTTAGCAAATCCCAAGTAAAATTGCCCAGCATCATTAAAAGCTTCGGGTAAATCTTGCGATCGAGTGTGCATATATTGCGGGAAAATAAATTGAAAATATCCTTCTTCATTATGTGTAAAACTTCTAAAATTCTTTGCATTTTGTATAATTGAGACAACATAAGCACTTTGTTGGGTATGAATGCAATGGAGTGCTTGCAAAAGAGAATCCTGCGTTGCAAACATAGAAGTTGCATAAAGACATAATATAGTAGAATGCAGGTCAAAGACTGCAAGATTCTGTGCTTCATTGCTTGTTTGTGGTGCAAATTGTATATATTGCAAAGTGTGCTTGATAGTTTCTACATTACTTTGGGTCAGTGCGAGATTGTTCATATAAATATCTTGTTGCATATAGTCATGGAATTGTTTTCTTGCCCCATCACTTAGAATCTTATACACAACACTGGCAATAACGGGTAATGTAGGTGTAAAATCATCTGCGAATTCTTTCTCCCTCTTTAGTGTATATACTCCTAGTTGTCTTGCAGATTCTAAAATTTCATTATCTTCACTGCTTACAATTACGCAATCACTTACAAGTTTGGCTGTGTGAATGCTTCTCTCAAGCATACTGATACCTAAAAACTTTGCAAGATTTTTACGCGGTATTCTTTTGCTCCCCCCTCGTGCAGGAATAATAACGCAATCAATTTTCTTCATATTTACTACTTTATTGCATAAATTCTTAGTAATTATAGAAAAAAAATATGAAGTTTATTCTATCTCTTTTAAAAACTTTTTATTAAAGCCCCATGTTTTAACCCATAAATAACTGATTTTTTGTTAAAATTAGCACAATATTTATGTTATTTCCTAATACAAAACATTGAGGCAATATGAAAGAAGATGCAATACAACATAATAACACTACAATACAAGAAGATAATATTGATACGCCCAAGATTTTAGCTACTATACAACAGGCAACATGGCTTTTTAAAAAATCAAGGCGATATATTCGTAAAAAAGATATGAAATTTTTTTTTCGTTGTAAATTTCTTACTAAGGATGATATAGATTTTTTAGAACAAATTATATTAATTCATCTTAAAAACATTTACCTTGATTCTAAAATTGCACAAAATTTTGATGTTATATTAAATAATTTTATGTTAAATACATTTTTCACACAACATTTTTTTACAAGTATGGAAATGTTCAAAATTCTATGTTATCGCTTCTTGAGCTTTACCAAAAAAATCTTTCTCAAAGATGTAAAATTTCATTTGCGTCATATCCTTAATGAAGATATTATGAAGATGAAACCACAAAAAAATATGCGGAATGCAGTCTCTTTTATCCAACCTTTCCCAAATATGCAAAATGAGATTGATTTGTTTATCCATGAATGTCAAAATATTCTTATGCGTGAGAAATTTGATATTTTAATGATTCACCCACTCAATCTTGCATTGAATCCAAAATTACAACGAAGAGAGAATCTTATTCGTGAAATTAGTGAGAATCTCAAAATAATTGTGAATAATTCGAATGCAAAAATGGTTGTGCTTGAAAATACCCATGAATTCTTTGATGAAATTTTAGAAAGTGTAAAGCTTTGTGTGCAAGATATTGCATATCCTATTAGTATTGCAATTACACTCCCAACTTATCATTTAGATTCCATGGATATGTTTGAAAAAATTATTGAAGCGGGGACAGATCTTTGCAAAAAGAAAAAAGCAAAACTCATCATTCGTCTTAAAGACTTAGATTTTTATTATGAATATGAAAGTTTTGTATCAAATTTTAACCATAAACCAAATACAATTTTTACAAATCCTACAAGTGCAATGGGTAACTTTATTGATTTATTACAAAAATATCAGGAAAATACATCTATTGTCGATTGTATTGTTGCAAGTCAAAATTTTTTACTGATAGCTTTCATAAAAACTTTTCATTCCAATATTGCATTAGAAGTGCAAAAGGAATTAAACTATCCACTTTTTCAAGTTATTAAGAAAGATAATATATCACTTATTCATATCCAATATTACACAAAGGATTTTACTCAAGTTCTACCATTTTTCTTAAAATCAAACTTTATTTTCTTACAACAAGGATTATTTAAAACAATACACTTACACCAAAATACACAAGAATTACAAAAAGAATATAGTTCCTTTGAACGTAGTTGGCATACAATAAAAGCTCATAAACAGGATACCTTACAAGATTCTGCACTTTATTTACAAGAACAATCTTATAATTTTGAAACTTTTGATTATGAGTTACGCAAACCACTTTTGTATGCAAGACGAAATGATAAAATACAAGAAATCAAACAACAACACAAACAAAACATCTTTCAAGATTCTTTAACTACCGAAGAATCTCCTACAAAAGAAATGAACCAACAATCATCGCATTCATTCGCAAAAGAACTTGATTCTATTATTATTGATCCATTAAATTATAATAAGATTGAAGATATACTTTATCTAAATACACAAGACATGGAAAGAATCCGTGCTCAAGGCATAAATAATACACCCAATGTATTTTCCCTAAACACAGAAAAAGAAAAAGAATTGTTGCAGTTAGCATATAAAAAACAAGAAGATATACTACTAAATCGCATAAACCTTATTACTTCTATAATCGCACGATTAAAAGAAATTTCCCATGATATTCATATAACTTTGCACACAATTTATCCAAATACACCTCCGTATATTCTCGAAGAACAATTTTATATCTGTCTTGATACTTTCAAATACTATGCTTATGAATATCGTCAGCTTCTCCATCAAACAGATTCTGTACTCATGATGCCAAGTGGAGCTATTTTTATTGATACCAAAAAACTTTCTTTTTGTGAAATTGTTTCAATACTTGCGAGCAACATCATGATTGGTAATGTATCAATCCTCAATGATACAATAACTGCCCGTTTCTTGTATTATATTTTTTATCCAATTTTTGAAGCTTGTCCATTCATGACAATTATTGATTCGGATTCTAAATTTTTAGAATCTTTTAGAACAACGTCTCATGGATATATTATTATTCCTAAAGATGATATATCAAAATACCTACATGATGATAATCTTTTAGTTTGGGATAGAGGAAAAAGTGCGGTATTTATTAGCTCTTTTTATAATTTTTATGAGGCATATTTACAAGTGCAAGAAATGCGATTTTTTGGAGCAGATTCTATAATAATTTATACTGATGAATATATTTATAGCAAAGCAAAGCAAGTATTTATTCCTATACAAGTCGTGCAATCATCTCTTGGTGATGTGATAGCAAACCTTGATAATGAAGTGTCAAACTTTAGTCTTTTTACTTACAATAAAACCGAAATGAACTATGCAATCAATCATCTCAATATCTCAATATCAATTAATACAACCTATAAATATAAACTTGTTTCTGGATCGCAACATACATTTTTGCCAGGTCTTTTACCACCTTTTGGATCAAATCTTTTGCTTGCAAAACTTTTACAAACAAGCCCCAATAGTGTAATTAGAAACAATAGCCTTTATTCCGATATTATTGGTTGTTTTAGTATGATTTTAAGTGTTGATGAAACTGAATTTCTCTATAATCTTAATCACAATTATAGTCAGTTCCTTAAAAAACTTGAGAGGGTGGCTAGTTTTGATAATATCTACGAAGTTAAAAAACCATATAACATGTGTTTGCGTGTATATCATAATGATGACTTTTTCCATGTATGTGTAGTGATGTTGGTTGCTTTTTTATTGGAGATTCCAACAAAAATTAGCTTTGAAATGGAATATTTTAAAACAAGAGAGAATATTTTCTCAAAATTAAAATCTGAATTAAGCGAAAAATATATTAATATATTTACACTAGTTCTCGAACATGAAACTGATTTTATTGCGGGTATTACACCCAAAACTCTTGTGAGAATTTTACAAGATGAAAGCGATTTTAGCCATCATGTAACTTATATGAAATTGAAAGACTTAAACATTATTGCAGAATACTCTCTTCCTATTCTTAATAAAAATTTAGAATTAGAACGTTATCTCGCAACACAATATATACACATTCAACCAAATTTCTTTTTGCGAACTTATATTAATGAATAGTATTCATTTGTATTTTTTCAAATTCTGTTTGAATCATTTAATGATTCGTTATCTTTAATTATAATCTGACACCACCAATAAGATTAGCACTTTAACCAATAAAAATTTATTAATCGTTGGTGGGGTATTAGATAAATGTTCCTCGTAACTTAAAATTCTTTTAAATTATGGGAAACAGCTCTTGAGTAATAGAATCTTCTATCACTCAAATCTTTATGATTCTGATTAAAAAGTTGGTTTTGGTGTTTTACTACTCACGGGAGGAAGAAGTGGGTAGGTAACACTTGGCATTTGCCCATCAAGGGATTTAAAAAATGTTGCTATTGATTGAGCTTCTTTATCGGTTATTGTAATACCAAGCTGAATTCTCCCCATTTCTTTGATTGCATCTGTAATTTCCCAATATTGCCCATTATGGAAGTATGGAGCAGTTTGCATGATATTGCGTAATGTTGGTGTTTTTACCAAACCATCTTTGTCTCCCTTAAAACCACCAATTTTTTCAAATTTATATGTATCAACAACACTAAATGCCTGCATAGAACCACCAAGGTTAATTCCTGCATGACAAGATGTGCAACCTTTTTCAATAAATGTATCCAATCCATCTTGCTCAGCTTTTGTAAGAGCTTTTGTATCTCCATTTAAAAATTTATCATAACGACTTGGGGTAACCAAAGTCATTTCATATAGTGCAATTGTATCGGCAATAAGTTTAAAATCGATTTTTACTTTTTCACCATAAGCTTTTTTAAACTCTTGTGTATATTCAGGTATTGAGACAATTTTTTCTACTGCGAGCTTTGATGGAGCACTCATTTCAACAGGATTTTCAATTGGGCCTTGTGCTTGATCGCCTAAATGATGTGCTCTTCCATCCCAAAATTGAACATCATTAAACACAGAATTTAATACTGTGGGACTATTTAAATTCTGTGTATTTGCTGCCCATTTATGTCCAATAGCTGCAGGAACCACATCTGTTCCAGCCAAACCTAAATTGTGACAAGTATTGCAAGAAATGAGATTAGAACTAGAAAGTCTTGGGTCAAAATAAAGTTTCTTACCAAGCTCAATTTGTTCTTTTGTCAAGAGGGGAGAATATCCACTTGCAATCCCTGTTTCTTTAAGTTTTTGTTGTTGGTATTGTGTGAGTGCTTTACCTGCAGGGATAGATTCCAATCCAGAATCTTTTGCTTTTGTGATGAGATCATTGGGGCTTGGTAATGTGGTTGTGGTGGCAACCGCTAATGCAAATGCACCGACTACTGCTATACCTATTGTTATACGAGTAACATGTATCATGATGCGTCCTTATTATAATTTATATACCCTCATCAAGAGGATACATAAATTATAATAAAAAGTCTTAAATAAAAATTATATTCCAATAAAAAATATCATTAATTTTTCTATTATTGTATATAAATGAGATAAAATAGCATAATTTTGCTTAAATTATATTTAATGAAAAGAAAATATGACATGAAATATAATATTTTAAAAAATTGCATCATTTTTTAAACTCTCTTGCGAAATCCAATATTGCACGAATTCATTTGTGATGATCTAAGAAATCTTGTGCTTCTTGTGCAATAGAAGAATCTTCTAACATATTGAAGAAATTAAAATTATTTCCGCTTTGAAACTTTCCATCAAGTAAATCACCGCTACTGCGATATTTTAAATCGAGTTCAGCAATATCAAATCCACTTAATGTGTGTGAAAACTCTTGTAATCTTTGATTATCTTTATTGTGTGTATAAAGATAGCAATATCCCTTTAAACCATTTCTACTAACACGTCCACGCAATTGGTGCAAACTAGCCAACCCTAATCTTTCCGCCCCTACAATCACAATGACACTGAGACGCGGCAATGAAATTCCCACTTCTACCATTGTTGTAGCAAGTAAAATTGCACCATCTGTTTTTGCAAACTCCTCTAAGATTGTCTCTTTATCCCTATCTTTACCATGAGTGATAAAGACTTTTTCAAATCTATTTTGCCAATATTTTTGTGCTTCTTTGAGTGACATATATGGGATTTTGTGTGATTTCTTATACTGATTATACCCCAAACCCATCATACTCTGATAATCATCTGGGGAATCAATTCTATCAAAATCTTCAGATATTTCCTCAATACGCGGATAAATAATTGCTACTTGATTGCTTTTCTGCAATTCTGTTTGGATACGCACAAAAAGTGCCCCAAATTGTGATTTATTAATTATAAGAGTCTGAATATCTTTTCGAAAAGGTAACTCCTTGATAAATGAAAAATTAATGAGATTACTTTGAATCATTGACATTGTACGTGGAATTGGTGTCGCAGAGAATTGCAAATTATGGGGTTTTTTTCTATCATTTTCTGTATTTTCTTCTAGCAATCTCTCAAGTTTTGTGCGTGTATTTGTTCCAAATCTATGTTGTTCATCTGTCATAACTAAAGCAAACTTACTAAAATCAGAATCCCGATACAATAATGCTTGTGTTCCAATAATAAAATCACTTTGCAAATGTGAAATATCTTTTTTAGAAGTGCTTGAAATAATACAAGAAACTTGGATATTTGATGGCAAATATTTTTTTGCTTCTGTATAAAGTTGTTTTGCTAGTATCGTCGTAGGCACCATAAGTATAGATTTATAAGGATATGCGATCATAACACTTGCAAGAATTACTATTGTTTTACCACAACCAACATCACCCATAATAATACGTTTACATGCTGTATTAGAATCTAAGTCTGCTGCAATGGATTGAATCGCACGATATTGTCCTTGTGTAAGTTGAAATGGGAGATTACTAAGCAATGGTGAAATATCACCATTGCAACAGAATTTAGCATTGAAATGCTTTCTTTTTTTACGGAGTTTTTGCATATAAACTAAAATTTCACAGAATTTAATAGCGTTTAAATGTCTTTTAGGGAAACTTTTTGTTTGCATATATTCATGAAAGAAATCTTGTGTTGGATAAAATACCTCATAAAGAGCATGAGCATAAATTTCTGGGATTTGGGAATCTTGCAAAGATTGCAGAGTGATTACTTTTTGTAAGTTTTCCAGTCTTATCCCTCTTTGTTTAAAATTTGCTATAATAGTATTTTTTTTGGAAATCACTTTTGGATTAATAAGTACTGGTATCCATGCATTTGAGGTGCTATTCAACCGAATCTCTATCGTGCCTAAGACACACAAAGTTTTATGAGGCACAAATACTTGTTTATGATATGGACGAGCATTGAAGACAATAATTTGTAGTGAAGTATTAAAAGCCTTGGAATAAGATTCTATAAATAAAATGTTATTATGATGCCTAATAGAAGAGATAGTAACTTCTATACCACCTCTTTCCCCATGACTAAGTTGTTGCAATAAATAAGTAGATTCGTATGACTTCGGGAGATTCTCTAAGCAATATAAAAGAATGGAATCCATTAATTTTTTGGTTTAATACCCTATAACTATTTGATTTCTTTGTGTGTCGCTGATGGCAGAATCTCTGTCCGAATATTCTGAAGATTGCGTGTCGCATCCTGTTTATCTTTATATGGTCCAATCAGATAGCGTGTGACTGTTTTTCCTTCATTATCAGTATAAGATTCTATACGATAAGAATATTTAGAAATCTTATTAAGGAATATCGCTTCTGGTTTTAAAGAAAAAGCACCAACTTGAATATAATGTCCTTTTGTTGCAGTTGTGCCTTGCTTACTATCCGTTGGCTTCGCTGGTCGTTGTATAACATTGTCTTGTGCTGAAGTTTGTGCAAGTGGTTTACCAGCATTTGTTTCTGGTTTTTTACCAGATGCAGACTGTACCTGTTCTTGTTTTTTTATTGGTTTATTTACTTCCTCTGGTTTTTTAACTTGTTTGGGTAAATCTGATATTGGAGTTGAGACAACTTGTGGTGCAGACGACACAATCACTTTTTGTGGTATTTTTATCTCATCTTGTGGTGGTTGCTTCTGATTATTTGCCACTACTTGATTGTGCCCATTACCCTTTTCTTCATGTTTTTTTTGTAAATCTTTGATAGTATTTTGATACTGCTTATCTTCCTCATAATTAGGCAATGGCGTTTGTGACGATGTATTTATTGATAACGGAGGAAAATTTGGTTGGACATTTTTAGAATCTGCATCTACACCAACAGGGGGAGTTAAAGAAATATGCGGATTTTGAGAATCCAAGTCCAAGCCTAACTGATTGTTCGCAGAATCCGCAAGTGTTGGATTAGGTGTTGCATTTTCAGTATTATGTGCATAAGGAATAGGTTTTTGTGAGTTTGGCGATTCATTTAAAATAAGATTATTCTTTCCAGTATCCTCTATTGCTATTGTTTGTATCGGATTATCCCGTGTCATAACCCATGCAATAATTAAAAAAACTGCAATTAAAATAATCATTACAATAGTAAGTAATAGAATGGTTTTTGTTTTATTTTTGCTATTATTATCATTTTGAAAAATATCATTTACATTTGAATTATTTTTCATTCATTTTCTCCTAAATAATCTATTGCTTTAGTCTTTGATCACATGTGCCTAGCCCATGCACTTCTTTCTTTTGCAAACACTTCATAGGGTAAAGTTAAAATATTAAATTGTGGTGGAAAGTCGTTACTGGGAAACATTCTCCATTCCATTGGGCATTTTGCAGCAAGTTTCATAGAAAGACTCTTTGCAAGTTTCTTGCCCTCTTCCAAATCGGTATGCCCCTTATGTATATAAAGATGCAAATGACCCTGGGTTTTGGTAGTATAGGCTGTAAAGTTAATAAATCCTTCATCACGTAACATAAGCTGGGCACGATGATAGAATCTTTGTGCATCTCTACCATTGTAATCAAAAACAATGTTTTCAACTTTATTCCCACGCAGAATAAGAGAATGTGCGACAACTATCTCTCGACGTAAATGACTCTGGATAATCTGTGAGGTTAGCAGTGAACTAACATGTTCGAATTTATCATAAAAGATTCTACCATTATGAACGGTCTTCTGCCCTAAACCATTAATTTTCTTATAAAAATGGCTTGTATCCATTTTGATTAACTTCAATTCCATTTCAGTCATCTGCATTGTCTCTATATTATAAAATTAACTTCAAAAACATATTATATATTGTAACATTTTTTTTAAGAATTTTAGTAGTTTTTATTTAAAATATGATTTAAAAGATTACCAATATACTCATATACTCAATATTTAAAAAATAGATTTATCATATATTATAAAATTATTCCCTAAAGCAAATACTTGTTTCTTAATATCAGATTGCAAGGATTCATTTTTAATATCGCTAAGAATCTCTGCAATTCTTTCACCAATCCATTCAAATTCCTTTTCTTTCATACCACGTGCTGTAAGTGCGGGTGATCCTATTCGGATGCCACTTGTTACAAATGGTGAACGAATATCTCCTGGCACTGTATTCTTATTTACAGTGATACCAGCATTTGCTAATGCAATATCAGCCTCTTTTCCACTAAAATCATTTTTTAGAAAACTCATAAGAATCAAATGGTTATCAGTTCCTCCACTTACCAAATCAAATTCTTGTTTTACAAGAACTTCAGCTAATTTTTTAATATTACTTTTCACTTGTTTTGCATAAGTCTTCCATTCAGGCTTTAAATTTTCTCTAAAACCCACAGCTTTTGCTGCAATAACATGCATGAGCGGTCCACCTTGCATACCAGGGAAAACCATCTTATCAATTTTTTGTGCAATCTCCTCATTATTTGTAAGAATCACACCCCCACGAGGTCCTCGTAAAGTTTTATGTGTCGTTGTTGTAACAACATCGCAGTATGGAAATGGATTAGGATATTCATTGGCAACAACAAGTCCCGCAACATGTGCAATGTCTGCCATCAAAACTGCACCAACACTCTCTGCGATTTCTTTGAATTTTGCAAAATCAAGCTCTCTTGTATAAGCAGAAAACCCACAAACAAGAATATTTGGTTTAATGACTTTTGCATAGTCTGCTACTTTGTCATAATCAATTCTCCCATCAAGTTCTACACCATAAAAAAAGCTTTGATAAGTTTTTCCTGTGATACTCACTTTTGCACCGTGTGTCAAATGTCCTCCATGACTAAGATCCATGCCTAGAATCTTATCATAAGGTTTTAATAAGGCACCATATACCGCACCATTTGCCTGAGAACCAGAATGGGGTTGCACATTAGCAAATTTACAACCAAAAAGCTTTTTAGCACGCTCAATTGCAATAGATTCTATACCATCTACATACTCACAACCACTATAATATCTTTTATTTGGATAACCCTCCGCATATTTATTTGTAAGCACACTACCCATTGCTTCCATGACACTTGGAAAAGTGTAATTCTCACTTGCAATCATTTCTAGATGCGTATTTTGTCGTTGCAACTCTTTTTGTATCAAGTCATAAATCTCTAAATCTTCATTCTGTATGTAATAAGCCATTGGCTACTCCTTCTCTTGAATTGGAATATAATTTTCTGTGGTTGGTTTCATGGCTGGGAATAAAATCACATCTTTTATACTTTTATTATTTGTTAAAAGCATAACAAGTCTATCAATTCCAATACCCTGTCCTGCTGTTGGTGGCATACCATGTCCTAATGCCCATACAAAATCTTCATCCATATATTGTGCTTCTTCATCGCCCCTCTCTTTTTCTGCAACTTGTGCTTTAAATCTTTCTAATTGATCGAGAGGATCATTTAACTCTGAAAATCCATTTGCAATTTCACGTCCACCAATAAAAAGTTCAAATCTATCCGCAAGATTAGAATCTCTATCATTACGTCGTGCAAGTGGGCTAATCTCAATTGGGTATTCTATAATAAATGTAGGATTGATTAACTTTGATTCTACAAAATTATCAAAAGCTTCATTCAATAATTTACCATAACTTAAATCAGAATCTATCTTAATATTATGTTGTTTTAAAAATACTTTGAGTTTTTCTTTATCTGCCACAATATCAGAACTAATACCACCAATAATATTAAGAGATTCTTTATAGGTCATCGTTTGAAAGGAACTAAAATCTATATTTATATCACCAAAGGGTAAAACCTGTGTTAATGATAAAGATTCCAACAAATAGTAAAACAGTTCTTTCGTAAGTTCAATAAGATCATAATGATCATGATACGCCCAATAAAATTCAATCATGCTAAATTCAGGATTATGACTATGGTCAATACCTTCGTTACGAAAATTACGATTGATTTCAAACACTGCCTCAAAACCACCAACAACAAGTCTTTTAAGATACAATTCTGGAGCAATTCGCAAATATCTTTCTACATTAAGAGCATTATGGTGCGTAATAAAAGGACGTGCATTTGCACCACCAGGAATCGGATGCAACATTGGTGTTTCTACCTCCAAGAAACCTCTTTGTTCAAAGAATTTTCTCATGAGTGAGATTATTTTTGAACGAAGTTTAAAAGTCTCTTTCACTTCTTGATTTACTATCAAATCAAGGTAACGTTGACGATAACGCAATTCAATATCGCTTAATCCATGAAATTTCTCTGGTAGGGGTACAATAGATTTTGTCAGTAATTTAAAATCAAGAGCATGGAGGCTTAATTCTCCTGTTTTTGTAACAAATGGGAATCCATATATATTAACAATATCGCCAACTTCTAGATTTTTCTTTAAAATTTGAAAAAGATCTCCCAATTCATTTTGCGAAAAATATACTTGCAAAATGGCATTAGAGTCTTCAATTTTAATAAAACTTGCTTTTCCCATTAAACGCAAGAACTTTACTCTTCCCTTTATCCATACTTTAGAATCTTCTTCTTTCTTTTCTTCAGTTTCTAACTGCTTAAGAAATGCGTATTTTTCTAAAAATGTTGCATTGTCCATATCAACCAAAGAATCGTTACGATATGGATTTAATCCTGCTTCTTTAAGTATATTTGCTTTTTGTATCCGCTGTTGTATATAAGTATTACTAAACATTTAGACATTATCTCCTAAGTTATTTTGTTAATGCTTTGCTTATATCACTTGCTTTTTGCTTAATCTTCTTATTAATTGCCTCTTGTGCCTCTTTTTCTTTTTGTTGAATATCTTTCTTTAATTCTTCTATTGCATCAAGACTCATTATTTTTTGTGAGATTTCCATGATAATTGGATAGCTTTTTGTATCCTTCATATAATCATTAATAGGCGTTTTTAAAAATCCAATTTGAGAAAGAGCATATACAAAAATACATAAAAGCACAAAATATTTCAAAGCTGCAAAAACATACCCACCAAAATAATTGACAATTGCTAACTCTGGCATAATAATCACAAATCTACTAATAAATGCCCCGACCACTAAAAATGCAATCCAAATACACGAAAGTATAAGAATAAAAGCGAGTGTCCAAATAATTGTTTCATTCTCAAAATCAAGCCCTGCTAACTTCAGATAATGTCCTACCTGCAAACAATATTTTGAAGCGATAAAGATTCCAAGAACAATTCCAATTACTCCCATAATTTCATGTATTAAGCCATTCTTTAATCCGCGTATCCCAAGCAATAAAATGATAATAAGAATGCCTATATCTATATAATTTGCTGTAGTCATTGAAATCCCAACTATCTAAAATAAAATTACTATTTTATCCTATTTTTTGTTAATTTCGCTTAAAATTTCATCGACACCTCGATTCTTTAGGGAGTTTATCATGTTTTGTAAAACATATTCTACTTCACCCTTTAAACAAATCTGTTCTTGAGTAAGCACTTTTGTGGCTTCAAGATTTCCTACAATGCATTCGATCTTTAGCTGATTTTCTTTAAGATTTGTAACATGGATTCCGATTGGTGATTGACATCCTCCACCCAAAAGTTGTATAAATGCTCGTTCAATATTACAACATAGTGCACTCTCTTTATGATGCAACGATTCCAATACTTTGTAGATTGCTTGATCGCGAAAATTTGGAGAGTATTTTGGATCACGACATTCTAACCCCAACGAACCTTGTGCCATAGCTGGAATCATCTCGTTTGTTTCAAGATGAATAACAAAAGGTATTTCATGTGCTATTCCCAATCGTTTTAGTCCCGCAGCAGCGAGGATAATTGCGTCAAATTCCCCATTTTTGAGTTTTTGCAATCTTGTTTGCACATTTCCTCTAAGACTTTGTGTATCAATATCGGAACGAATTTTGTGTAACTGCATACTTCTTCGTAGTGAAGTTGTCCCAACTTTTGCATTTTTGGGTAGAGATTCTATGTTTGGATACTTTTCACTCACAAAGCAATCTCTTGGATCTTCTCTTTTTGTGATACTTGCCAACATAAGTTGTGGTTCAATGATGACAGGCATATCTTTGAGTGAATGCACAGCAAAATCAATATTTCCACAAAGAAGTTCATTCTCTAATTCTTTCGTAAAAAGTCCCTTTCCACCAATTTTTGCTAAGGGCGCATCTAAAATTTTATCCCCTTTTGTTTTAATACTTTTTAACTCTACACCGATACCTTGAGATTCTAACCGTTCTTTAATATGATTTGCCTGCCAAAGAGCCAACATTGAACCTCGTGTTCCAAGTATTAGAGGAGTTTTAGCTAATTCATCTTTATATCGTTGTGCGATATTCATTATATTCCTTCATCTCAAATTTCATTAAAATTATCATAACATAATATTTTTAAAATTTTATTATCACTTTCTAGTTTTTCTTTTTTATACAGAATATCTCTTGCAATGCGGAATTTTTGTGATTAAAAATATTTTTATTAAATAGGTATATTCAAACATTCATATAAATTTCTTTATATATTAAGTTATAATTCTATGATTCAAAATTGTAACTATTTATTATTTATAAAAAAATATACTTTTATCAAAATAGTAAAGATTTTTATAAAGACTATGAAATACATAGATATGATAACTAGGTAGAAATTATGCAATATATTTATCAATAAATCTAAGATTATTAAAAATGGAATCTATAAATATTCTTAATGGCTTAAACACCAGAGATTTATTCTTATTTTGTAAATTTGTATAATTTTTACTTTATTTTTTTTATGGATTCTTTAGAATCTTCAATGAATGGATTTATTAAGGAATATTAGGAATGTGGAGAAGTACTTCGATTTTTTTTCAGATTAGCCTACTTTTTGCATGTGCACTTATCAGCTTTTTGGCTGTTGCATTCTTTTACGGAAAAATTCAACCAAGCTTGGAAAGCATCAGACAATATAATACAATCGTTAGTGCAATTAGCAAAATGCGACAATTTAATGCAAGTCTAAATGACATACGATGGTTCTTGGAAGAAGAAAACTTCCATGAACTGGATTTAACAGAAGAAGAAAAGGCACGATTTATTTCTAACACACAAATCCCAAAAATTGGTGGCTTCAATATTAGCGTGATTCAAGAAGATGATAATATTTTTATTGCACTACGTACACAAAAAGACTTTATCATATATCAAGATCCTATAATATTTAGTTGGTCTAAATATTCTGCAATCACTATTTTAGGGGCAACAATCCTTGTGGTAATTTATATTATGCTTATGAAGCGGCTGATTCCGCTTAATCATATCAAATCAGAGATTATTAATATGACGAGGGATAATGTATTTCGTAAAATTACTCATGGTGAAAATAACCAAGATGAAATTGGTGAAGTCGTGCGTGAATTTAATCGCTCTATTGCCAAAATCAATGCTGTGGATGAATCGCGTATGCTTTTTTTACGATCTATTATGCATGAACTTAAAACTCCCATTACGAAAGGAAGAATTGTTGCTGAAATGGTAACTAACGATAAACAGAAACAGCGATTATGTAGTGTTTTTGAGCGTCTAAATACATTAATTAATGAATTTGCAAAAATAGAGCAATTAGCAAGTAAAAACTATAATGTTCAAAAAACTGAAATTTTAGTAACTGATATGATTAATGAAGTGATGAATATGCTTTTAATTGACCAAAACAATCAAAATATTATCACACTTAATCACCACAATGATCTGATTAAAGCAGATTTTGATCTCTTTGCTTTAAGTATAAAGAATCTTGTAGATAATGCAATAAAATATAGCGAAGATTCAAAAGTTATCATAGAAACAAATCGTAATGATATTTCAATTAAAAATAAAGGAGAACCACTAAAGCTAAATATTAATGAATATTTTAAACCTTATTTCAAAGATATAAAAAATCCACTTTCACAAGGTTTTGGACTTGGAATGTATATTATAAAAAGCACACTTGAAGCACAGAATTTTGACTTATCCTATAAATATGAAAATGGTTACAATACTTTTATCATTCATAATTGTATTATTGAGAATTTTTGTATTCTACAAAAGAATGATACCCACACTATTAAGAATAAAAATTAATTGTAATATTTAAAAAGTTTTAATACAAGAGATTCAAAAAGGAAAATCTATTGATTTTTCTTCTCCACGAAAAATGCAATATATCTTAGAATCTTTACGATATAAAAATGCACCCTCCAACATGTATGGCCAGAAGAAATCTTTTTCATCTTTTGGCACGATACCATGGCAAAAACAGACAATAGCAATTAAAAAAGTGTCGTGCGTAACAAATATTTCCATACCATTGTTGTGTGTAAAATTGTTAATGCCTTGAAATATTTGATTATCTTGTTTAAAATTTTGCTCTCGAAAAATATATGAAAAAAGTATTTTCATTGTTTCATGAATATCCTTCATGCCTTGTAGTTTTTCACCTCTTATAAATGTAGCCATAATCCAATAAGGTGAATATTTTAAAAATAATTCCCTTGCAAGAGACATATCACTAATGTAAGAATCTGTAAGAATATTAGTAGAGTGAATTGCAAGATTTTTCTTTGTGCTTTTTTCATATCCGGAAGCAATACCTTTTGCAGTTTGCACACATCGCTCAATAATACTTGTATGAATGCAATTAATATCAAACTTACAATATTTTCCAAAGTGTTCTGCCATTACCTCGCCTTCGCGTGTAAGCAATACATTCTCACCCATATCATTTGGCGGTATTTTATCACGCAAAGAATGCCTGAGAATCATTTTTGCATTTTGAGGACATATCGCTGCACTTTTTGCAAATCCCTCATAAATTGTGTTTATCATTTTTTCTCCTATTATTGTTGTGATCTCTCTTCAACTTTTGGTCGCAATCTATATGTATAATTAAAGCTTGTTAATGGAACAAATTTAAACTCTGCTCGCACATATATATTATCAATGATACTTACAGAGTTACCTTGCGAAAGAATTGGGGTTCTATTACTACCAGCTTTTATCCCAACACCAAAGCACTTAATATCCTTATACACACCAAATCCAATATTAATAATATTTTTGGACTTAAAATCATAAGCAATATCTGCCACAAAGCCAAAATATCCCAAATCCCCTCTAAATGAAGCACTCAAATAATTTGTTGCATCAACAGATTGAAAAGTTAAGGTTGTTGGGTCATTTTTCCACATTGTATCATCTCTTTTAAGATAATACGAAATACTTGCTGCATAAGAATCTTTGATATAACTTGCATTCAAACCAACTTCTGTAAAGCTGTTATAAAACCATGAATAAAAAACACTTGCATTCAAATAAAGTCCAGAAATTGGTGAAGTTCCTATTTTATTTTCCATTGGAATCTTTAAATACGAAATTGGATCGTTAAAATTAAAAGATTGTGTAAGTTTCCAATAAAATATCTCATTACCTTTGTTATTATAAATATAGTTTGCCAGATTTATATCAAGTCGCTTTAGTGTTTGATTTAAACCACTAAAGATAGATGGGTCCCATATATCTTCACCATTTTGTATCCTCTCTAATTGTGAGGTGCTAAGGTTTGCAAAACCTTGCAATATACTCTTATTAATTATACCATTTGAAAAAAATGCAGATTCAATAGGAGAATTAAAAATAATTGAAGTTTGCAAAGAATGAAAGAATTTATTATACTTTTTCCCTATATCACTATTAAGAGAAATCCGATAATTGAGATATGCATAATTTCCAACTTGTCCATTAAGCTGTGTTGGTGTTTGTGAATTTATTCCAGAATAAACTTTTGTATTCTCTGTATTGACTGCATAAATATTTCCTGCATAGGCATTCAACCATGCACCAATGGAGAAATACTTATTTAAAAATGAGAATTGCATACCCACTGGTAGTGAAATTTCGCTTGATAAATATGAGAAACCTTGTTGCCTTGAACCATATTTCATTTGATAGTTAAATGAGTAAAGCAACTCTTTAATAAACAATGTTCCCATATATTTATGATATTGAATATGGGGTAAATCTTGAATGGTAGTTGCATTAACTGGAGAATACAGATTCAGATAATAACGCATATTCACTCCGAAATAATGGTGTGTTGTTTGTGCAAAAAGATTGATTTTTGAAGTATAATGTGTCGTGTTAAGATAATAGCGAATATCATTCAGACGCATATAATCAATATCATTCATGAATGCAAAATCAAAAAACATACCATTGTCAAGTTTTGTTTTTGCTCCAAAGTATTTTTGAATTACATTTCGCTTGCTATGTTTAAAATCAAAACCATATACATGCTGATTAAGTGCATTAAATCTTTGCATATAGCTATTAAAATTGTAAAAGTATTTAAAATTTAGTAAATACTTATCATTACTAGAATCAACTGCCCTAAATTCAAAATTCATTCCTACACCTTTTGATGTTCTTATTTGAGGGCTAAGAGTCATATCCCAAAAGTTTTGCACTGCAATATAATATGGTTGAATATATGCAAAACCATCAGTTCCAGAACTACCTAATGTTGGGTAGAGGAATCCGCTTGTGCGTTCATTTTCTAAAGAAAATCGTAAATAAGGTGAGTAAAATACAGGAATATCACCAATATAAATTTTTGGATGCCAAAGAGCTAGAGTTTTATTTTCTTGACTATAATATCCGCGTGATGCATTAATTCTCCAAGCAGGATTAGTATAAGAACAACCAGATACTATTGAATGAGCAAATCGATAGGTCATTTTTTGCTGATTTGCACTTTCCGCATTTGTCCAGATACCTGTTTTTGTATCTTGAATGTAAAATGGACGAATAATGCCAAAATTGATATTAAGATAAATTGTAGCTTGTTGTGTATAAACTGAGAGTGTATCACCCTTATAGATTCTCACATGTCCCTGCAATCTAGCCTGTCTCAATGTGGGATTATAAATAATTTTATCAGCAATAATATATGCATCTTTATTTTTTAAAATCGCATTTCCATGAATTACCATATAGTTATCATAGTGTTCAATATTTTCACCCAAGAGTTCAAAAAGTTTTGTTTGATCTGTATCTCTTTTCTCTACACCTGTTTTGAGATTTTTACTCATGTCATTTTTTTCTTTTTCCGTAAGTTTTTCTTTTGGTTGATTATCTTCCAATAAAGATTCTTGATTTGTTGAAGGTGTAGTGATTAGTTGTTTATTTTTATGATCATAAAAATATGGATTAGTAGATTCTGAAATAAGTGGTGAATTGTTCATAGAATTTCTATTATCTATTTTTTTTGCAGAATCCATGCTTTGAGCAAAAATAAAAAGCTGTGAAATAAATACAATAATAACAAAAGTAAAAAAAAATCTAATTAGAGACAACAATGGTTTTACTCATCTTATCATAAAATGTACGAGCAAATTTATCTATAAATGCAGGTATAAAGCCAATTAATAAAGCAGTTCCAAACAAATATTTCAAAATAGATCGCTTCATGCAAATATGTAATGAAGGTTTATCAAAATTTTGTGCATTTACAACTTTGATTTTCAAAATAATTTGTCCAAGTGTTGCCCCATAACGATATACAAATAAAAAGTTATAAATAATCTCTAACCCGGCACATATTACCATATAGAGAAGTAATATGTCTAAAGCATTCTTACTATTTTTACGAATCTCCTCAAGCACAGCACCATTATCAGGCGTAGTATTTAAATTGATTTCCCTATGTTGAGATTTATATGATTGCAACAAGACTTCATTTGCCATAGCAATTTTGTCTTTTTGTTCATTTGAAACTAAGAGTGCGAGTAAAAGAAAAATAATTAGCATATCAATTAAATATGCACCAATTCGTGTGATAATGGGTGCAATACTAATATTTTCACGATAGAGATCGTTTTCTAGTCGAGTATCCATAGTGCCTTCTTAAATATTTTTAGAATTTTACTATATATTTTTTAATGCTTGATAGCCAATATCTTTGCGATAATGTTTGCCTTCAAAATCAATACATGTGGCAAGTTTATAAGCATTGTCTCGTGCTTCTTGTATATTTTTTCCTTTTCCCAGCACGACAACAGCCCTTCCGCTATTAGCATATAAGATTCTATCTTTGAGGGTTGTATTAGCAAAAATAAAATGTCCAATTTCAGAATCTTTATTTTGTAATGTAGAATCTACATCTTTACAGGAATCTTGAAATGTAATTTTTGCAGGATAATTCTCTGACTTAAAATTCTGTGCATAATCACTACTTGATAGAACAACACATACGCAATATATATCATAAAATTCAATGGTATCAATTTTCTCGCCTTTTGCAAAAGAAGAGAGAATTTTAAAAAGAGGAGTCTTTAATGTTGGCAATAAAACTTCACATTCTGGATCACCAAAACGAACATTATATTCCAGTAAATAAGGCTCATTTTTTACTATCATAATACCAGCAAAAAGCACACCTTGATAGGGTTGCCCCATATTTTTAAGTGTTTGAAATGTTGGAGTAAGAATTTTATTTTTAATTTTTTCTTCCAAATCATCATTATAAAGATTCTTAGGAAGTTTTGTATAAGCCCCCATACCTCCTGTATTTGGTCCTTTATCACCATCAAACAATCTTTTATGGTCTTGACATGCAGGTAAAACCACATAATCATCTCCATTGCTTAATGCAAAGACAGAAAGCTCATAGCCATCAAGAAACTCTTCAATGATAACCTTTTTTCCAGAATCGCCAAAAAGTTTGCCCTCCAACATTTCTTGTAGTTTTTCTTTTGCCTCTGTTTTAGAATCTAAAATCAGAACACCTTTTCCACCACATAATCCATTTGCCTTAAGAACTATTGGGAGAGGGAGAGATTCTATAAATGCAAAACCCTCTATTATATTTTCAAGCATAATCTCCCTATATCGTGCAGTAGGCACATGAATATTTGAAATAAATTCTTTCATATATGCCTTTGAACCTTCAAGTTGTGCATTTGCAAGACTTGGACCAAAAACGGGTATTCCATGCAATCGTAAAAAATCGCTAATACCATCCATAAGCGGTGCTTCAGGACCAATGACAACAAGAGCAATATAATTTTCTTGAATTACTTGCAGTAATTCATCATGATTTTTATAAGTCAAGCTTTTTGCATTCAAATAAAGTGTCGCTGCGGGATTTTGCGGGGCAAAAAAAATATCACCGACTTCTTTATCCTGTTGTAGGGCAAGAGCAATTGCATACTCTCTCCCACCATTGCCAATAATTAAAACTGATTGCGGTAGAGTTCTTGTGTGTTGCAAAATTTTCCTTTTATATTCATAGTTTAAGATTTAATAAAACTAAAATTTTCGATATTGCAATTTAGATTAATTTTTAACTTTATTAAATATTAAAATCTGAAATACCCAAAAGAACGTTACTCTTGTATATTGTGTAAGCCCAACAAAAGCTACAACAGATAGGGCTTTATTTGCTAATTAGGCGACAGGTCCTAAAATGCATAGCATTTTTCACTATTATTCATAGAACAGAGATGTCGGCACACATAGCGTATGCAACCCAAAAAATAATTTTAAATAGACTACCAATTTTGAAAAGAGAAACACGAAACTTTCAGATATGTAGAATTATAGCAAATTTTTTGATAAAATGAGATGATTAATTATAAGGATAAAGATGCAAATACTTTACTCTTTTTGTATTTTACATGATTTTTCTCGTTTAGATTTTGCTTTAAGCGAAATTTTAGATATATCTCGTTCACAAGTAAGTCAATGGATAGAAAAAAATCTTGTGGCAGTAAATGGATTAGTTGCTAAAAAAAGTAGAGTGCTTAAAAAAGGAGAGGTAATTACTATTTCTGGCGTTAAACAGAGAAAAGATTGTCAAAACTTAGAACTGCTGAAAGAAATTTCCATAGAGATTATCCATGAAACAAATGACTATATCATACTAAATAAACCACGAGATTTAGTTGTCCATCATGCTCCAAGCGTAAAGGGTATTACACTTACAGATTATCTCAAAGTGCATAATTATGAACTATCTACAATAAGTGGCGAAAATCGTTTTGGTATTGTCCATAGGCTTGATAAGGATACAAGCGGGGCTATTTTAGTCGCAAAAAATAATGAATCTCACTTAAAATTCTCAAATATGTTAAAAAATCGCACAATGGGAAGAATCTATATTTGCGTCATTAATTCCCCATTAAAAGAGAATGTAATTATAGAATGTTTTTTGGGACGCAATCCAAATGATCGTTTAAAAATTACAAAACTTGATAAAACAAAATTCCCACAAGCACGAGATTCTAAAAGTGAGTTTAGAAAGATTATGCAAAGTAAAAATGGGCAATATGAGCTTATTGGAGTGCGACTTTATAGCGGTAGGACACACCAGATTCGCGCACATTTGAATGTGTTGCAACGGTATATTTATGGGGATATGCTTTATAGTCCAGAAAAATTAGCAAAAGATTATAAAACAAAAATGTTACTTCATGCACAACTTCTTTATTTTGAAGAAAATGTTTTTATTGCAAAAATACCTAAAGATTTGGTAAAATTCCTAGAAGAAAACTTTTTAGATTATCAAAATGTGCTGGAATCACACTTAACAAAATGGCAAAATGAATTGCGTTCTTATTGATTAAGTTAAAATTAAGGAGTAAATATCAGAATGAAATATAAGGCAAACAACTTTTTTATAAAATTTATTTTCTTATGCTATGCTGTGTTTTTGAGTTATTTCCTTAGTTCTTGTTCCTCGACATTTGGTTCTATTGGAGGAAAAGATGAAATCGATACAAATTTACCTGTTGTAAAAACTTTCCGTGCACTCCCAGATGTAACTTCCATAGGTTTCGAATGGAAAACTCCAGATAATCCACACTTGATCGATGGTTATATTATTTATCGTAAAAATAAATCGGGAAATTTTATAAGAGTTGCTTTTATTAAAAATGCATTTTCTACACATTATTATGATGGCAAGTTACAACCACAAACTGAATATGAATATGCTATTGCGAGTGTCGGTAAAGATTCTAAAGTTTCTGCAAAAAGTAGCATTTTAAATGTAAAAACTTCCTTTATTGATCCCGTGAGCTTTGCTTATGCCTCACAGAATCTCGCCTCACAAATTAAGATTTTTTGGAGTCCTAGTCCAAATCCCGTTGTAAAAAATTACATTATAGAAAAAAAAATTAAAGATAAATTTGTTGCTATTGGAACAACATCAAATCGTATGCTTGTAGAATTTTTTGACAACAATCTTGAAAGCGATGCAACGCATACTTATCGGATTGTTTCTCAAAGTTATGACGGAGCAAAGTCTGTCCCTAGTCAAGAAGTAATTGGAAAAACTCGTGCTGCCCCAAAAACAATAGAAGGTGTTATAACAACCAAAGACAAACCAAAAGAGATTTGGCTTGAGTGGAAGGCAAGTGATGATAAAGAAGTGATTGGTTATAATATTTGGTATGCAGATTCTGAAAATGGGACATATAATAAATTAGCTTTTATTCAGGGAGTTTCTTATATTGATAAAATTGATACAAACGGTGCGATTCGTTATTACAGGGTAACTGCTGTTGATAGATATAAGTTGGAATCTAAACCGCAAGAGCAAGGGGTAAAAGGTAAAACATTGCCACCACCACAAACACCTAAAATTGTTAGAAGTCTTATTGAAAATAACATTTTTACACTCTCATGGGAAAAAGTCAGCGATAAACGAGTAGAAAACTATATTATTTATCGTGAAGGTGCAGGATATGGAGAAGCAAACCGCTTTAAAGATATTACAGACACAAAATTCATAGATAGCAATATGAAAGCTGGTGTTACTTATACTTATTATGTAGTGAGTGTTGATAAATTTGGCATAGAATCTCTCCCAAGCAAAAAAATAACACTTATGCTTGATTTGCCTGATACACCACAAGATATAAATAACTTAGATTCTGTAAAGGCTCATAATGAAAAGAAAGGTGATTCTAAAAATGAACCCAAAAAATCAAAATAATAACAAATCTTAACTTAAAGAAGAGAAAATGCCACATTTTATTAGTAAAACACCTTTCTGTCAAACAAACTGCCGACACAATGATTTGTATATTATGGAATACTTAGTGAATGCTCAATTTAAAAACCTCCGTATTCTTCCTGTAATGTATGATAATCAGATAATTTTTATTCGTTGTATTGAGAGAAAAGATGGTTTTTTATATAAAGTTGATAAGCTCACAAAACCAAACAATTTATTAAAAATTAAGGAAATTTTGCAATTCTTATCAAAAGATTTGGAAGTGCTTACACACAATCTTCATCAAACCAATACAAAACACACAAAAGGCACGCAGACAGGTTTCTTAATTAATCAAGTTAATCTTACTGATATTAAACCAGATTTGATTGAAATAGGTTTTGGTAGTGGTAGGCATATTTTAGATCTTGCTAGGAATAATCCAAATAAAATTATTTTAGGAATTGAGATTCATGCACCATCAATTCGACAAGTATTAAATTCGATTGAAATTTATAATTTAAAGAATCTTTATATTTGTAATTTTGATGCAAGACTTGTTATCCAAGTATTTGAATCTCGAAGTGTTGAGATAATCTATCTACATTTTCCTATACCATGGAATAATGCAAAACATAGGCGAGTAGTCAATCGCGACTTTTTAGAAAATAGCTTTAGAATCTTAAAAAGTAATGGATATATTAATTTGCGTAGTGATGATCTTGAATATGTGCGAGATTGCATTGATGAGGTATTAACAGCAAATATTGCACATTTTGAAGTGAAAAAAAATGGGATTCCAAAAATCATAAGTAAATATGAGCAACGATGGAAAAATATGCACAAAGATATTTATGAGTTGCATTTATTCCAACAGAATCTGCAAGAGATTCATACAAATGAGCAACTTTCACATTTTGATTTTCCAATGAAACTTGATGATTTGGGTATCTTTTGTAACCAAAAATGGATTGATAAAACAAATTCAGTGTTCATTAGTATCGGAGACCTTTATTATTCAGATTCACATGCACAACATAAAATCAGTGTTGCACAAATTACTTTTGGAAGTTTTTATGTGCCATTCAATACTTTTTTAGTATTAGAGGAGAACAAGTCATTGCATTATTTAAAATATCCATTAAACATTAATTCTCATCGTTTAGCACATAAATTCTTATGTGGTATTCTTACAGAGACAAAACTACATTGTAAAAAATTCCAACAAGAGAAACAGAAAAAAGAAAAAGTGAAATAAAGGTAAAATATGGAAGCAATCATTCAAGCAAAGCAGCTTTGTTTAGGTTACAAACGCACGGGCATAGTTATCAAGAATGCAAACTTTTCAATTTATCCTAAAGATTTTGTTTTTATTTCAGGAGCAAGCGGGAGTGGCAAAAGTACACTATTGCGTTCAATATATGGGAATCTTCCCGTACAAGCTGGTGATTTGCGCGTTATGCATTATAATATGAAACGTATTAGCACCCATAGATTGGCTATGCTTCGTAGAAAGCTTGGAATTGTTTTTCAAGATTATAAATTAATTGAAGACTGGAATGTTGAAAAAAATATTGCTTTGCCTATGATTATTAATAAATTTCCAAAAGTTGAGATTAAAACACAAGCAGAAAAACTCCTATCGCATATAAATCTCCTACATAAAGCAAATAAATATCCTCTTGAATTAAGTGGAGGGGAACAGCAAAGAGTTGCACTTGCAAGAGCCATAGCCCATCGTCCGAGATTAATTCTCTGTGATGAACCAACAGGAAATCTTGATGATTATTCAAGTGATATGATTTGGGGACTTTTAAAATCTTCTAACGAACAACTTAATATTACAATTGTAATTGTAACACACAGAATCCCAAAACATTTAAATTTACGATACAGAAGAATAGAAATCAAGGAAGGATTAGTAAATGAATACGCTTAAACAACATCTCTCATTGCTTATTCCACTTGTTGCAATGGTATTTAGTCTGCAATGCTTATTGATTCTAGAACGCACAGTTGCAAAGCAAGAGCAATTTATTACACAAAAATATGCCATTGGAATCACGGCAAGAAAACCCATAACTTTTGAATCCATACAATCAAAGATCGTTGAAGCAAAAGAGCTTACCCAGCTTAATCCAAAAGATTCTATAATCAAACTAACAAAAGATATAAAAGAAAACACAATCACTTCCCTTACACGCGAACTACCATATTTTTATAGTTTGCGTCTTGAATATTTCCCTAGCACAGAACGCTTAAGTGCCATTGAAGCGATATTAAAAAAGAATCCAAATATTACCGCCGTTGATACTTTTTCTAAAAGACATTTAGAAAATTACACACTTTTGAGTTTTATTAAAATAAGTGTGATTACTTTCTCTATAATCCTAGCCGTTATTAGTTTTATGCTTATGCTAAAACAAATTGAAATTTGGCGTTATGCAAGTAAAGATAAAATGGAGATTATGGATATTTTGGGTGCCAATATTTGGATACGCAATCGTAGTTTGTTTAAACTTGCTCTCATTGACTCATTTTTTGCAAGTTTTAGTATCGCATTGCTTGTGTTTTATATTGCAAGTTTACAAATCACGCTTGATATTTTACAAACCTTAGGTATTGGGCTAAGTATTTTTCAAATCCCATTAGATTTTGCAATACTCTTTTTAGTCGCATTTGGAACATCTTGTCTCTGTGTCATTTTTGTGATAATTTCAAAGGTAAAAAGATGAGGCAATACAATCTTATAAAAAGTAAAATGGGAAAAACCATTTATTTTCTCATTTTACTTTTTACCACATTTTGTTTTGGTGTAAATGATTTAAATGAAATTAATAAAAATATTCAGCGAGAAGAAAGAAAGCAAAAAGATATTAACCAACAACGAGCCAATCTTAATTTAAAACTAAGCACATTGGGGCAAAATATCAGCAATAATGTAGCACAAATTAAAAAATTAGATTCAGAAATTCAGAATCTAGCAAAAAATATAGAGGATAATAAAGATCAAAATAGAACTCAAGAAGCAAGATTGCAATCTTTAGAAAATCAATTACTTTCATTAAATGAGCAAATGAGCAAATCCCAAACAGAACTTTCAAATCTTATTTTGCGATTCATGACTTTTTCGCGTGTGTTAGACGATGAAGAAGTGATGACTATGGACGATGTTGTTACAAGAGAAGCATTCAGCATTTTAAAGAAGCAAACCACTACAAATATAACAAATATTGAACGACAACAAAATCTTATTACAAATCAGATTAACGAAATCAATAAAAATATAAAACAAGTAACACAAATTATCACGACTCAAGAAACAAGGCAGCAGGATTTGCAAGCAATGATTGCAAAACAAAAGATTTTGGTTGAAAATATGAAAGGCGAAATGCAGGTTTATAATCAACGAATAAAAGAAATTGACATGCAAAAAAAAGAGCTTGATAAGCTCCTTAGCAAACTTAATATCCTTAAAAAAAACACCCAAGAAGAAGCAAAGAAAAAAGAACAAGAGCGGTTAGCCAGACTTGAAAAAGAGCGGTTAGCCAGACTTGAAAAAGAGCGACAACAAAAAATTGAAGAAGAAAAAAGAAAAGCACAAAAGGCAAAAGAAGAAGCACAAAAAAAGGCAAAAGAAGAAGCAGAGAAAATAGCAAAAACTGATACCCAAAAAGCACAAAAATTTTTAGGTGAGCAAAACAAAGCAATACAAAGAGAATATGATGCAAAAATCAGCTCACAAGAAGCAAGTTCCGCTATCAATAGCTTTGAGGACTTGCGTCGTGTGGATAGTGTATATCAAAAGCCAAATACTGCAAAATATACTGGCAAAAAGCTTATTTCCCCACTTAACTTATATTCATTGGAGCAGTCTTTTGGGGATTATCTTGACCCTGTTTATAAAATAAAGATTTTTAATAATGGTGTAGTTTTAAAACCAAAAAGTGATGACGCACAAGTATATAATATTATGGATGGAAAGGTAATTTATGCTCAAGAAATGTCGGGATTAAAAAAGGTTGTTGTAGTTGAACATGCAAACGACATGCATACAATTTATTCAATGCTTGATAAGATTGCACCAACCCTTAAGCCCGGTTTTATTGTTAAGCAAGGATATGTCATCGGACGTGTGAATGATAGATTGAATCTTGAAATTATACAAGGCGATAAACATATTAATCCTATGGAAGCCATTATAAAAAAATAACTTTAGTTATTCTACTTTAGACACAACATTCTAAAACATGCAGAAACTTATTCTCTGTAAATTATTTCTAACTTACATTAACTTTAGGATTTCTGATTCTCATAATTCTTTTTATACATTAACATAGTTTTATTGTAATAAAATTACTAGATTAATACTCAAACTAAAAATCTTTAAACTTATGAAAGCAATATTTTCCACTAAATTTCATACCCCTTCATAATAATTTTTTCGAGAAATGAAATATAAATCAAGACAATATATCAAATAAATATCATGTTATTTTTTCATTGATTTGCTAAAATTATGGATATAAATTGTTTAAAAAACATTTCAGAATTTTATACATCAAATGTATTCCAAGTAGAAACAAAATGAGAGATTCTCATATAGATACTCTATATTAGAATACACAAAAAACAGATTCTATCCATTGAAATTGAGGGATAGATGACACAAAATAGGCTTTAATTAGAAAGTTAAGTATTTATTTGTTGTATAACAAAGTAAGATTATCAAATATCCAAAATTTTATAATTTTTCATTCTTGTATTAATATTGATTAACATAATCTCTTGAGAATTTATCAATATTTCTCACATGCTTTTATGGTGCGTCTTCTGGATTAAGTTCATCATAGTGTTTGCAATACACAGCAAACATATCTTCTCGTAATTTCTCATACCAATCACTTCCAATCTCTGGCGTAAAAGATTCCATACAAACAACGCGTGCAACACTTTTTTGCACTTGAATTGGATTGCTATCATAAATTCTGCGTGTATTAACAAATACAATAGGCTGAACACGCAATTTTAACTTTTCAGCCAAAATCTTTGCTCCCGGTTTAAATGGGAGAAAACTCCTATTCCCAGGTCCTCTTGTGCCTTCAGGAAAAATAACTATGGGGCGATTTTGTTCTAATTTTTCCTTTGCAATTTTGAGCAACTGGATAATACCCTTTTTATCCTCCCTATCAATCAGAATCATTTCAGGAAATTTCAATGCGTAACCATAGAAAGGTAAATCTCCCAATTCTTTTTTTGCTACCCAACAAATATTAGCAGGATGTCTGCCCTCTAGACAAATAATATCTGATGCACTCTGATGATTAACAACAATTAGCGTAGCTTCTAAGTCATATTCTCCAAATTTTTCTAGCTTCAATCCATTCGCAGGAAAAAATGCAGAACAAATCCGCCTTGCACTTCTCCCGTTGTTTGGTCGATAAAAAAACATTATTATGACAATAACTGCAAGCCCCAATGCGATTGTGAGTGTTGCATAATATCCTCGTAATTTCTTCATATTTACCTCCTAATGGTTTGCCGATTTTTCGTTGTTATTAAAGAAACACAAAACCAAGCATATTATTTCTTATTAGTATCTTGACGACTAATCCAACCTACCTTAGAATCTATATTTACTTTATAATAATCATTTTTCTTATCAATAGCTTCAAGTTTTGTCGCATTTGGCAAAAGGAGTAATTCTGTCGAATTATGTGTTGGAAGTATCAAAACTCTAGTATTTGGTAAGGTTTTAATACTATAAGTATTTGAAAATATCTTATAGATAAGAAACCCAGCTAAACAACATGAAATAATAGCATAAAAATACGAACGCTTAATAATTGTCATAAGCAAAAAGAACGCCAACACAACGAGAATAGCAATATTTGCAATACGAAGAAATGAACTTTTTGGATTAAGATCTTCTTTTACCTCATCATCGAAAGAAGTTGCATTGACAAGATTTGTGGTTATGGGGATAAAATCTCTCTTATTAATATCAAAATAACTAAATTCTATTGTAGTAAGAGATTTTGGAATTCGAGCAAGAACATTTACCCTTGCAATATCACTCCCAAATTTTGCTCCTTGCCCAAATTCTTGATCTTTTATGTTTGGTAAGCGAAAGTCTTCAAGATTACTATTCATTGCTTCAACTTCTATAAGAATCATGTTTGTATTTTCATCATAATTTTCGAGTGTTGTATCAACAATTTTTAGATTGTTTGCCACAACACCACAATATTGAGGGTTAGCAACCAGACTTTGAGCATTTAATGCAATACTATCGGTTTGCATAGAATCTTGCATAACATTATTTTGCACATGCACAACAAGGGAAGGGATTAAAACATTTGTATCAAGAATCTTGAAAGTAAAACTACTTTGATAATACTCCCCTGTTTTTTGCCACTCTCCTTCATGGATAAGTGCAACACTTTGTGGCTTTTTATCTTTTGGATTTTGTTCAAGCGATGGATTAAATTCTGTATAAACAATGCGTGCGTCATTTAGAAGCATAAGGCGATATTGTATTGTGATATATTGTCCCACATAGAGCGTTTGATTATTAAGTTCATCAATATTACTAAGGATTTCTAAATGGAGAATTTTAGATTCTATTTCGTCTGTATCTTGTATCTTATTACTAATGTTTTGCTCTTGAGCCTCCCCTTCATCATCATTGGAAAAAAATGTGGCATTAGTAATAGAATCTATTGTATCATCTTGAGCATATAAAGTTTCCATAAAAGATACAAATAAGAGAAAGAACAATATACTAAAGATTTTATATGGGGGACACATGAATTGTGCTAAAAAAAGATTCTGAAAAAAACATGGTTTTTTTATTCTTTTTCTATTTTGTCGTATATATGTGTTTTTTTTGGCAAGATAAAGTAGTATAGGTGGCTTTTGCCCTTGCATTATCATCGTGTTATTATCCTTAGCAAACTCGGAGTGTTTGGAAATATTATCAAATAGAATGAATTATACCATATTGTTATTGTGATATGATAAGATTCTTATTAACTTTAGAAAAGAGGTTGATACTATGAAAAAGAAATTGTATAGAGTATTGCTAGGAGCTACTGCGGTCTTTTTTTTCATTGGTTGTTCATCATTACTTGTAAAACCCGAAAATATCGTAGGATATAATAATGGTATTGCAATTATTCAAGAAGAAAAACCAACAAGTAAAATACAATTTGAAGTTGCTCAAGAAGAGATAGGGGGATTAAATGAATCCCCGCTTTTAATTTATATTATTGTTGAGAATCTTACGGATACAAAGATTTCATTTGATACAACAAATATTGAAGCAGATTTAAATGGTAAAACCTTATATCCCTTATCATTTCAAGAATTACGACAATCAGGTTTTAATTTTATTCAACCATTATCAGATTATGGCATTGAGATAGAATCTGTGAAAGCAAATGTGCATGATCCATATTTTAGTATTTCTGCATATCGTCCTTTTTATTATCCACTTTTTTTTGATAGAGGATTCATGTTTGGATATGGATTCTATGATTATTCATTTTCGCGTGCAAATATGTTAGCACAACAACAA
The DNA here is from genome assembly GCF_003364195.1 of Helicobacter didelphidarum. Taxonomy (GTDB): domain Bacteria; phylum Campylobacterota; class Campylobacteria; order Campylobacterales; family Helicobacteraceae; genus Helicobacter_A; species Helicobacter_A didelphidarum. The sequence continues at coordinate 66,230 of NZ_NXLQ01000005.1, forward strand.
ACAGAAGATAAAGCGAGGAAAACGCTCGTAGGACATTATTTACGTAAAAATACTCTCAAAAAGAATAGTGCAAAAAGTGGGTTTATTGTCTTCCCATATTCACAACTAAGTACCGGTGAATTTATTTTAAAAGTGCAAGTAAAAGACGAAAAACACGAATTAAAGCTTCAACTTGTTGATACAAAAGCAAAGAAAAAATAAATCATCACTTGCATAATAATACAATGAAGTGATTGTTTGCGATTTACTTACTTTCGCATAACAACCTAACAGAATATTTTTGGAAAATAGATTCCCACATTTAAGAATTTAATCCATACAAGGCTAAAAATTTATAAAATTTTTACTAAAAATACCTTCATTTGTTTTTTTTTTTTTTGATAATATTGTTTTGCAGTTCTAAAAAACAACGAACAATATATGGTTTAGGGGAAATTCAATGAGTTTTTATGATAATGTCAAAAAAAAGATTGAGAATGTTGGGGATACTTTACAACAAACCAATACACAGCACAGCTATCAGTTAAGTAGCGATAAATCACAAAAGGAACTAAACCAAGCTAAAGAAAATTTTAATAAATTTGCCAAAGAAGCTGATACGACTTTAGATAAGTTAAAAGAAGCTCAAGAATGGAAAACCTTTACCATAGCCTTTTATGGTGAAACAAATGCGGGAAAATCTACTCTTATAGAATCTTTGAGATTATATCTCAACGAAGAAACGAAGCAAAAAGAGAGAAAAGAATTTGAAAATGCACTTAATAAATATAATACAAATAAACATGAGATACAAACTATCACGAAAACAATCAATGAATTAGAATCACAACTCAAAGATGTGGAGACAAAGAAAGACAATATCAACCAAAAAAAGAATGAAATACAATCAAAACAACAAGAAATAGAATCTCAAAGGATTAAAAATACAGAATCTAAAAATGCCCTACAAAATGAATATAACACTCTCTTGACGGATAAAGAACAAAACAAAAATGCTATTGCAAATATGCAAAATACTTTGCGAAATTTAGAATCTAAAAAGCAAGGATTATCAACACAACAAGATTTGGATAAGAATCTGCAAGATATTGAGAATGAAATATTAAGCCTTGAAAATAGTTTGAGAGAAAATAATGAAAAATTAGAATCTATAACCTCACTATTATCAAAAATAGATTCTGAAATAGTAGATGATATTAAATTAATGGGTATCAAAGAAGCACAAAAGGAAAGTATGGGTGCTATAAAAAGCTTTTTTCTTAGAATCTTCTCTCCTAGCACTTATCGAGCAAATGTAGAAAAAGAAAAAGCAATTAAACTTTTGGTAGCACGAGAACAAGCACTGCACACGCAAAAAGAAATTCAAAACAAAATGACTAAAAACACAGAATCTAAAAATACCCTGCAAAATCAATATAATGCTACCTTAGCACAGGGAACACAAGATGATGATGAAAGAGCTAATCTCCAATCTAGCTTACAAAATTTAGAATCTAAAAGGCAAGATTTGGAAAAGCAAGATTCTGCACTACAACAAAAACAAAGTGAATTGCAAACTCTCTTGCAAGAGTTAGATAATCAAATGGAAATAACAAAGCAAGAGCAAAGGCAAATCCAATATGATATGCAAGAGTTAGAGAAACATAGTCATCAAATACACGACAAAATAGCACAACAACAACAAAAAGCTCAAGAATTTGTAAAACATAATAAAGTATATTTAGAAGAGATTCTAAAATATCAAGACGGAGGAATCATAGGCACGGGTAAAAGCGACTTTACACGAGAGACAAAGTTATATACCTTTAGCAATCAAAAAAATACATTTCAGATACTCGATGTCCCAGGAATAGAGGGTAATGAAGGTGAAGTAAAAGATGAAATAGATAAGGCTACTAAAAAGGCACATGCGGTATTCTATGTCAAAAAAGATCCTACACCACCACAAAAAGGTGATAGTGATAATAAAAATAAAAAGGGTATAATAGAAAAGATAAAAGACAATTTGCATGACCAAGCCGAAGTCTATACTATCTTTAACAAACCTATCACAAGTCCTCATGCACTAGGGGGAAATCTCATCAGTCAAGAAGAAGAAAAAACCTTAGAAGAGCTAGATTCTAAAATGAAGGATGTGTTAAATCAACACTATAAGGGACATAAGAGTCTCTCTGCATTAGTCGCCTTTCATGCTTTGAATAACACTGGTGAGGTTATAGATTTAGAAACTGATATGAATGTTGCGGGAATATGTATTGCTAAAGAAGATGAAGAACTCGAAAAAAAGAAAAAGCTAGGGAAAAATACAAAAAAATTCCTTGAGAAATATGATAAAGAGAAATTATTAGAATTATCGCAATTTGAATCTTTTGCTACATTTTTAAACAATGATATTATCACAAATACGAAAGCAAAAATCAAAGATGCACACTGCAAAAAGGCAGAAAGCGTTATAGATCATTTCATCGCAGAATTAGAAGGGGTTATAAAGATTCTCAAAAAACTACTTCAAGAATGGAACAAAGAGATAGAGCATACAAACCATAATTTAGAGAATCATGCACAAGATTTCATAGATCATATTGAAAGAATGAGTGTGCATATAGTTGATATGTTTAAAGAAATGGTATATGAAGTTGTAAATGATGCTATAGCAGATGATATAGACGATGATCTGTTTAAGATGTTGTTTGAAAGAACTTTAGAAGATTGCATAGATGATTTCTTAAAACCACAACTAACGGAAACAATACAAGATGCACAAAAAGATTTTGAAAGTAATGTAAAAGAGGAATTACAAAGATTAAAAAATCAAATGGATCATTCTTTAGAACATACCTTGAGTATGGATATACGAGATGACTTTGGTGGAGAAATAGAAATCAATATTGATAGTGGTATAGAATGGGGTGGTTTAGCTTTAGGTTTTGGTGCTATGGCTACGGTCGTAGCTTTAGAATTGGTGTCTGGTCCTGTTGGCTGGATAGCTCTCGGAGTAACAGCATTATTCACTCTTGGTTCAAGTATGCGGAAATTCTTTGATTCTGATTACAAAATGGCGGAGCAAAGAAAGGCACTGAGCGAAAACTTATCAAAGATTATCCCAAAAATACAAGAGGATCTAGAGAGCAAACTAAGAGAAAATGAGGAAGCTATCAAAGAACCAATAGAAAATATAAAGCAAGAGTTAGAATCTCTACTATGGGGGATTCACGATAATAGAGAATCTTTGAAAAAAGTAGTGCAAGACTTAGAGTCAATGAAACAAGAGATACCATATCTTATAGATTCTCATTAATCTTATCAAAGGAAAATACATGAATACTATACAAGACATTCAGACATTGCAAAGTAAAAACAAGGATTTATTAACAAAGCTTGTGAAGCTCATTGACGATGGCAGAGACTTAGGGTTAGACATACAAGAGACTTACTTAGAAAAAGCAAAAGAGGCGTTAAACAATACAGATACAAAGCTAAAAGTAGCACTTATTGGTGGCTTTTCAGAGGGTAAGACATCAATAGTAGCTGCATGGTTAGAGAAGCTAAGTAATGACATGAAAATAAATACGAGTGAATCAAGCGATGCAGTGTCTGTATATAATATAGATAATGATATAGAAATCATTGATACACCGGGGCTTTTTGGATTTAAAGAAAAAAATGATAATGGCAATATACAAAAATATAAGGATATAACCAAACAATATGTAAGCCAAGCACATATTATACTTTATGTCTTAAACCCAGCTAATCCTATCAAGGCAAGTCATGCAGAAGATTTAAATTGGCTATTTAGAGAATTAAACTTATTGCCTCGCAGTGTGTTTGTGCTAAGCAAATTTGATGAAGAAGTAGATATAGAAGATGAGGAAGATTATCGTGATAGACTAGAGATAAAAAAAGAAAGTATCATAGAAAGATTAAAACAAAATATAGCATTAAGCGAGAGTGAAGCAAAAGATTTAAGTATAGTCGCAGTATCGGCAAACCCTTATCAAAAAGGCACAACATATTGGCTAGAACATAAAGATGAATTTAGGAAACTATCTCGCATAGATACCCTAAGAGAGGAAGCAATCAAAAAGATAACCCACAATGGTGGTAAATTTGCTCTCGTAGAGGAGGCAAAAAAAAGTATAATAAATGATGTTATCTGTAAATTTTTACCAACGATACATGAGCTTGAGAACATACTGCATGAGCAAAAAGAAGAGCAACAAAATGGATACAATAAACAAAAAAAAGACTTAGCAAAAATAGATTCTCACATGATAAAAGCACAAGAGAGTCTAAAAAGCTTTGCTGAACGTTATTTTAGTGGTTTATTATTACAATTAAGTGGCACAAGTATAACAACCTTTAAGTCTTTTTATGAAAGAGAGATGGGCGATGATAAAGGGAATAAAATATTTACAAGACTCAATGATGAGATTGCTAGAGAGACAAAATCAATCAATACTGAACTCATAAATTTAGCTAATAATATTGACTTTGAAATAGAACGTGCAAAAGCAAATGATAGCAAATTGGCTCAACATGGCATAAAAATAGGCACACGGCTCTTGCAAAACTCTGGAATCATTAATAACACTCTTGTTTTGGCAGGGCGAGATGGCTTGGTATCGGTTGCAAAAACACTTGGTATGGATGTGGCACTGAAATTCAAACCTTATGGGGCTATAAAACTAGCAGCCAATATCAATAAGTGTTTGCCTTATATTGGAATGGCACTTACAATTTTCTTAGAAATGCGGGACGCAAAGAAAAGAGCGGAGGAAGAAGAAAAATTTAATGCTATGAAAAATGAACTAGCAGAATCGCTAGAGCAACAGCAACAAGAATTTTTGGAGTTTGTAACTGGCGATACTTTTAAAAACGAATTTTCTAAAAACTCTCATACCATAAAAGAAGACTTAAAAAAAATAGAATCTCAATTAAATAATGTTGAACAAGCAGAAACAAAGCTCATTGAATGGAAAAACACAGCTAAAGATTTACAATCACAGATAGAATAGGTAGTTTTCTTGATTGGGAACAAGCGATTTGTTTTGCAAAATTTTATACCTGATATATATTAAGCTTAGATTATCTTAATTTACTGATTCACTCAGACATTGAATAATAAATCAAATATATTCAAAGTGCGAAGTCTAAAGTATATTTAGATAGTGGCTTTTAAAGATTCTAGAAAATACAAATAATCCAAGAAACAAAAAGTAATAAGAATGATACAGAAATAGAGAATCTACACAAAAAAGTATACTTGCATAGATTAAAAGGATAAATACAGGCGCTATCCTTACATGCAATAGATAGTTTCTGATATTTTATTTATTAGTTCAGTTTAATATATCATCTTTATAGAAATTTTAGTTACTTTATTATACAATTTATTTGAATACAAAATAATTTGGATTTCGATAGGTTTTAAATACAAGAATCATCAATGCGATTGGTTTTCCCTATAAAATTAAAAGGGGTTACAAAACTGATTTTCTATGAAATATTCATATAAATTTGTTTATAATAATGCGAAAAGTTATTGGTTAACTCACCATGCTTTTTGGGTTGAATTAAAGTATTATTTTAATTTAATTAATAATACCATGTTATTATTAATCCTTAATATTTTATGAAAGGCTGAATTTTGTATCATTTAAAATATCTTTTATTGTTTTATTTCTGCTTGTATTCTGGGATTCTTTATGCAGAAAATATATTACGAGTTGCCATACCTCATCATGTTGGAGATATGAATCCTCAAGGTTATGGCACAAATGAGATGTTTGCACAAAACATGATTTATGAAGGTCTAGTAAAGACCAACAAGGAAGGTAAAATTATCCCATCACTTGCGATTTCATGGGAAATAAAAGATTCTGGGAAAACTTATATTTTCACATTACGCAAAGATGTAAAGTTTTCTAATGGTGAAGAATTTAATGCACATGCAGTTAAAAAGAATTTTGATTCTATATTAAAAAATCGCATAAGACACTCTTGGGCAGAGCTTCCTATGATAATAGAAAGTGTAAATGTGCAAGATGATTATAGTATTATATTGCAACTCAAAAGGGCTTATACACCAACACTGGAAGAATTATCGCTCGTTCGTCCATTTCGTTTTATCGCACCAAGTCAGATTCCTGATGATTTGGATCTTATAAAACATACACCAAAGCCAATTGGCACTGGTCCATATAAATTTGTAAAAAGTAATCTTGGTGTCAGTGATACTTTCCAAAAAAATGAAAATTATTGGGATAAAGCAAAATATAATGGAATCTACTTTGATACAATCTTTATGCGAATTATTACAGAGCCTAACTCTAAACTTGTAGCCTTAAAAACAAAACAAATTGATTTAATCTATGGATTTGATGAGATTCCAATTGAGATTTTTCATAATGTTTCTCAAACAAAAGAATTTAATGTCTTTAGTAGCCCAGCTATTTCTACCACATTTATGGCGATTAATCCAAAAAATGAACCATTATCCTCTCCTATTATGCGTAAAGCAATCGTGCAAGGGATAAACAAAGAGGTTCTGATTCGGGCGGTTTTTTATAATTATCAAAAAATAGCGAATTTTCTGTTTGCTCCAGACATGCCTTATTCAAATCTTGTAGGTTTTACTCCAATTCAATACAATCACACTGAAGCAAAGAAAAATATAGAATCTTTAGGATATATTTTAGGAAAAGATGGATTCTACTCTAAAGGGAACAAACGACTAGAATTTGAACTTATGTATATAGGGAATAATCCTGCACAAAAGGCTATGGCGGAAATTTTGCAATCTCAATTTAAAGATATTGGGATATTTTTAAAACTTTCTGCAAATGACCCAACAATTTATTTTAATAGACAAAGCAGTGCGATGTTTGATTTGAGTTTTTCAATAACATGGGGGATACCTTATGAGCCACTTATTATGCTAAAATCTATGCGACATGGGGGTCATGTTTCTTCGATTTTGCAGTATTTACCAAATAAAGATGAATTTTATGGCAAAATCGAACATGTGTTAAAACTGCTGAATACACCATTAGAAAAATATACAAAAGAACTACTTACAGAACTTTATACACTAGATGTCTATATTCCACTAACATATCAGACAAACAAGGCTATTGCACGAAAAGAGATTAAAGGTATAAAAATGGGTGTGCAAGTTTTTGAGATTCCATTTTGGGAGTTTTATAAATAATGCTATCATATATTTTTCAGCGAATCCTTTATATGATTCCTATTTTGTTTCTATCATCTCTCGTTATTTTTATTGCATTGCGTGTAAGCAATATAGATCCTGTAACACAATATATTATCCATTCAAATCTACCACCAACACCCGAAGTGATACAAGCCATTCAACATGATTTTGGTTTGGATAAGCCTATTATGGAACAATACTGGTTATGGCTAAAAAAAGCTGTCATGCTTGACTTTGGTAATTCTTATATTACAGGAAGAAGTGTATCGCAAGATTTTTTGTATTTTCTACCACAAACATTATTACTTGGTGGTTGTGCTTTTGTAATTTTACTTTTCTTTTCTATCCCCCTTGGAATCTTATCTGCTATGTATCGTGACAAGATTCCCGATTTTATTATTCGTTTTATTTGTTTTCTTGGTGTAAGCACACCTAGCTTTTGGCTTGCTTTTTTACTCATTTTTGTTTTTTCTATCAAGTTAGAATGGCTTCCGCCACTTGGTTTAGAAAGTGCAAAATCACTTATTATGCCTGCATTGAGTATTGCTTTTATGTCCATGTGTGTGAATACGAGGCTTATCCGATCTAATATGTTGGAAGTAAAAAAGGAAAGACATTTATTATATGCAAAATTGCGTGGTTTGAACAAAACAACAATAAATTTAAAGCATACTTTTTATAATGCACTCTTACCGATTGTTACTTCATTTGGTATGCATTTGGGTGAGATAATTGGATGGGCATTGGTTGTAGAAAATGTATTTGCAATTTCTGGCGTTGGATTATACAGTGTTCAAGGATTTGCTAATCATGATTATCCGATTATTCAGTGTTTTGTAATAGTTATGTGTTTTATTTTTACTCTCTGTAATCTCATTATAGACATTTTGTATGCATTTTTAGATCCCAGAATACGAAGAAATATTGAGGAGTCTTAAATGGAAAAATCACTGCACAATCAAAGAATTACGAAAAAGAAATTTAAACTTATGGGAAAAATAGCATGCGTTCTCCTTATTCTTCTTATCCTCCTTATACTTTTTGCTCCAATGTATATTTCTTATTCACCCGATATGGTTGATTTAAATAATAAATTAACCCCAATAAGTAGCACGCATTGGCTTGGCACAGATCATTTGGGTAGAGATATTTTCTCGCGTTTGATTTATGGTGCAAGAATTTCGTTTAGTGCGACTTTTTTCATTTTACTTTTAGTCATCTTTATGGGTATCAGCATTGGCGGGTTTTCGGGTTTCATGGGAGGTAATATTGACAAGATTATTATGAGAATTTGCGATTTATTTTTAAGTTTTCCAACAATCATTGTTTCATTATTTTTTGTAGGAATATTAGGTTCGGGGTTAGAAAATATTATTATTGCTATTGCTTTAACACATTGGGCATGGTATGCACGAATAATCCGAAGCATTGTTTTATCTTTACGCAATCAAGAATTTGTCTTGCTTTCTAAAGTTTATGGATCAAGTCCATTACAGAGTTTCCGAAGAAATATGCTTACACCTATTCTTACGCAATGTCTTGTTCTTGCTACAATGGATATAGGACACATGATGTTACATATTGCAGGTCTTTCTTTTTTAGGATTAGGTGTGCAACCACCACAAGCCGAATGGGGAGTTATGTTAAGTGATTCTAAAGATTTTATGTGGAGTAATCCTGAATTATTACTTTATCCGGGCATTGCTTTGTTTATAAGTGTAGCACTTTTTAACATGCTTGGTGATAGTTTGCGTGATTATTATGATGTCAATTTAGAAGATATGAAATAGGATTCAATGATGACTTTAGCAATTAAAAACATAACACTTATGTATCAAAATACAGCATTACTCAAGAATCTTTCTTTAGAAATTCAAAGTGGTAAAATCACTTTATTGCTTGGGGCGAGTGGGAGTGGGAAAAGCTTAAGTGCCTTAGCATTTGCAGGATTAACACCAGCAAATACCGTCCAGACAGATGGTTGTGTATTATATAATGATTCTGTAATTGTGCCACAAAACCATAGAGGCAGACTCTTTTCGCATATCATGCAAAATCCAAGAACTTGTTTCAATCCTCTTTATACAATCAAAAACCATATTCGCGAAACTCTAACAGCGATTGGAAAAACTTATGACACACAGCATGTTTGTAATATTTTTGATGAAGTTGGATTAGATTCTGAAGTTTTAAATTTCTATTCTTTTGAGTTAAGTGGCGGTATGCTACAACGAGTAATGATTGCCATAGCACTTCTAAGCGAATCACAATTTCTTATCGCAGATGAACCAACAACAGACCTTGACTTACTTGTGCAAAATAAAATCCTGACTATTCTTTTGGAACTACAAAAAAAGAGAAACTTGGGTATATTATTTATCACACATGACTTAGATATAGCAATTCAAATAGCTGACTATGTGGTTATTATAAATGAAGGCATGATTATTAAAGAGTTGGATAGAGACAAAAGTAGGAAAAGTAAGAATCTTATTAAAGCCGAAATTATTCATGCAATGTTATAAGAACATTAGAAATAGGATAGAAAATGTTATTAAAAGTAGAAAATTTAAATCATTGTTATTACAAATATAAGTTATTAAAAAAATTTCCTGTGCAAATTTTAAAGAATATAAATTTTTCAGTTTATCACAATGAAATGGTAGGATTAATTGGTTTAAGCGGAAGCGGCAAAAGCACAATAGCAAAAATTGTAGCACAGCTTATTAAACCAAATATGCCTCAATCACTTTTGCGTTCTCATTTGCAAGAAGCACATACAAATAAGACTCTACATAATTTAGAACCAATTATAGAATCTAACCAACACAAACAAGCTCAATATCCAGATTCTAAAGAGTCATCTTTTGTTAAAAATTCTATGCAACACAAAATCCTTTTTAATAATCAAGAAATAAAGCTCAAAAGCCAACATGACAAGAGGGAATTTTATAAACAAGTGCAAATTCTTTTTCAGGATTCCATTAGTTCTCTTAATCCACGTCTCACTATCTTAGAAAATCTTCAAGAACCGCTTCAGAATCTTTTGCAAATCACACATAAAGAGACGCAACTTCAAAAGATTCGATTGCTATTTGATGAATTAAAACTACCTCATCGTATTCTTTATCAGTATCCATCAATGATTTCTGGTGGTCAAGCACAACGCATTTGTATTGCTCGTTGCCTACTTATTGCTCCAAGTTTTATTATCCTTGATGAAACCACCTCAAATCTTGATTATCTTATGCAGCAAGAAATTATGCAAATATTTACTACTATGAAACATGAAAAAAAATGCACTTTTTTATTTATTACCCACAATATTAATTTAGCAAAGCAATTTTGCGATAGAATCTTGCTCATGCAAAATGGAAGTATTATTGAGGAGGCTCATCTTGATAAAGACCAAAGAGGAAAGAAATTGTTTCAAAGTGATTTGGGACAAGAATTAGAATCTTGTTGTAATACTGAAGTTTGAAATATTTTTGTTTCAATATTTTATTAGGTAAAAATAATCACTCATATAATACATTATATCATAAGATTTAAAAAGAATCTCTATTCAAGATATTTGAATATATAAGAAAAAATAATAACATAAAGGACTAATAATAGAAATATGCAAGATGAAAACATTATTTTAGAGACAAAAGATTTAAGGAAAAGTTTTAAAAATTCCCATGATGGTGAAGTTGAGATTCTAAAAGGGATAAATTTTTCTTTAAAAGAGCGAGAAGTTGTATCCATTATTGGACCAAGTGGCTGTGGTAAAAGCACTTTTTTGCGTTGCTTAAATGGCTTAGAATCAATTAATTCAGGAACAATCATTTTTGAAAATAAAATATTAGATTCTAAAACAAACTGGAGAAAGATTCGACAAAAAATAGGTATGGTATTTCAAAGCTATGATTTGTTCCCTCATCTTAGTGTGCTTGATAATATCTTACTTGCTCCAATAAAAATCCTTAAAAAAAATCGTGCTATAGCTACACAAGAAGCAATGCAATGGCTCAAAAGAGTTGGATTAGAATCAAAAATAAAAAGCTATCCAAAAGATCTAAGTGGTGGGCAAAAGCAGAGAGTAGCAATCGTGCGTAGTTTATGTATGAATCCTACAATCATGCTTTTTGATGAGGTAACTGCGAGTCTTGATCCAGAAATGGTAAAAGAAGTGCTTGAAGTTATAAAATCTCTTGCAAGTGATGGCATGAGCATGATTATTGTTACACATCAAATGCGTTTTGCAGAGGCGATTAGTGATAAGGTTCTATTCTTTGATAAAGGAATAGTAGCTCAAGAGGATAGTGCAGATATTTTTTTTAAAAATCCAAAGACAGACCGTATCAAGCAATTTTTAAATATTTTAGATTTTGAGTAATAAAACCTTTAATGAGTTGCAAGATTCTAAATATAATGGTTCTAGTTTTACTATTTAGCTTAGTAAATAAATATTTATGGTAAAAAAGATTGTAAAAACAAGTTTAGTTTGTAGATTCATAAATTCTTTCTTGTAATTATTAAATAATTGCAAGAAAACAATACCTAGAATACATTAACCTCTAAAAAGTATAGGAATAACCAATTGTTCCTATCAGCATTCGTGTTATTTGAGTTTCAGTGGGTATCGGATCACCACCTCCTCCTCCTTGTCCAGGTTCTGGCACATGTTTCAATCCTAAGCATGGTATTTTCATTGTTAAATCGATTCTATGTTTTCCACCAGCAATGAGACTCAAACCAAGATTTACAGGTAAAATAAACCCATCAGCAACTTTAGTTGTAGTTTGCACGTTTTGTTCATTAATGTTGCTATTCATCAATCCATAGCCAACTCCAATCCCAGCAAATGCACCAAACGAAATAGAATCTGAATTATAGAAATTAATCAGTGCATCTACATTAAAAGTAATATTATGCAATGAACTTAGATTATTAATATTTGTTGTTACATTATTTTCAGTTGTTTTTGTGTTCCCAATATTAAATCCATAATTATAATCTACATAACCTCTTACACCAAAAAGACTACCAAAATAATGACTATATCCCAACTTTAAACCAACATTAATAAACGCAGGTGCAGTAGTTGCAAGAACTTTTGTTGTGCCTTGATCTATTGTAGTTGTGTCGCTGAAACTAATTGTATATCCTGTGTCAAATCCTATGAATATACCACTTCCTCCCTCATCGCCTTCTGCAAGAGCGATGTTTATATTATCATAATAATATAAATAAATTAATTATTGATATGATAGAAATTGAATATATTAATTAATAGTAGTGATGTGTAATAAAATCACTTTTTAGAGTTTCTTTATTTACTACATTCTATCCATAAATCTCAAAATCTCATATCTACCCCCATACACAAATGTCAATGTATAGCAATCCAAACATATAAAGCACTAAAACATGCAGAAATCTCAAATGCACAAATTTAAAGTATAGCTTATAATGTTGGCTTTCTGGAAGTCAAAGCAACATAAAAAGAGAGATTTACAATATTTTATTGATTATTTATTCTTTTTAAGGTATCATGCTCAAATCAGATTATAGTTGCTTTATGGGGGGTTATGCAATTATAATTCAGTGTATCAGCAAAAGGAAGTGGTGTATGTCTTTTATTTTCAAAAGGCGTTTTGGTTTTAGATTTGTATATAACAAAAATATCCAGATGCCAATAGACAAAAAGAGTGCTTTATCAAAAAATAAACCTACAAAATCTTACAACAAGCCAATTTTTGTTTCACTTTCATTCCAAAATTTTCTACAACAATCAGAATCTAAAATATTGACTTGTAGGAATATGCTTTTACCTCTTTGCTTGAGTGCCTTGCCTATCCTCTCTTTTGCAAATGGATTTAAGATTCAAGAGCAGAGCTTAAATGCAACCGCACTAAGCTCCGCGTATGTCGCGGGGGCAAGAGGGGCTGATGCGAGTTATTACAATCCTGCAAATATGGGGTTTAATAATGATTGGGGTGAGAATAAGCATGAATTTGAATTTGACTTTTCTATCATCAATATACCCGGCTTTAGCTTCCAAGTGCCAAGCACAAATCAGGGGTTAAAATCGGTTACTTATATGGAGTATGGTGGAATTGTTGGAGCATTAAAACCCGTTATGGATACATTGGGAATCCAACTTATACCAGGCAGAATTGAATTGCAGCATACAGAACCAGATACAAATATCGTAGATGGCTCAACCGGTGATACAAATTTTATGCTCCCAAAGTTTTTTTATAAATCAAAAACTTATAATGGCTTTACTTTTGGAGCAAGCTTCATTGCTCCTAGTGGTTTAGCGATGAAGTGGAATGGCAAAGGCGGAGAGTTTTTACAAGATGTCATGATATTTTTGATTGAGTTTGCTCCATCGATAAGCTATACCTACAAAGATATTTTTAGTGTAGGCTTTGCCCCTAGAGTCCTCTATGGTATGGGGACATTTAATAATGTCGTATATGTCCCATTAGGAAGAGATGATCAACAACAACAAAATCCAAGTGGTGATACATTACCTGAAAATTCAACAAATCCAAATGCAAATAAAAATTGCACTCCTTCATTTAACCCAGATATTTTAAATACCTTGCCTGATGGGCTTATCCCTTCTGATATGGCGGGTATGTTGGATATGCTTATTGATAATCCTATATTTCATCCTATTTTAGGATTACAACCAAATTCCACGAGACTTGATGCAATCAAAGCATTGGTCAATAAGATTCAGACTTGTCTTGTTGGCACAGCACAGGTCGTGCAAAAGAGTAATGGGAGTGATTTAGGCTTTGGATGGCGTATAGCTACCTCTGTGCGTGTAGGCAAAGGTGGCATGTTCTCTTTAACTTACAATTCCCCTGTTGCGATGAAATTTGAGGGAAGTGTGAGTGCGGATACAATCATTGGAGGACCCGTTGGGAGTGTGCGAATGGACGCACCACTCTATCTCTATGTAACTATGCCAGAGATATTTACAGTAGCTTATAGTCATGATATTACCCTACCCAATAAAGCAAAGTTGCGATTGGAAGCAGTCTATGAGAGGACATTTTGGAGTCAAGGTAGGAAATTTGATACAGAGTTTGGCTGGGATCAAGCAAAATTTACTGCGAGTCCGGGAAGTGTGCCTGAAAGTTTTACTCAAGATCAACTCAAAGATATGGTAAATCTAGCAGATTTCTCTGCGGTTGCTATGGGGAATGGCTGGGTTGATACTGATACTTTCCGACTGGGACTAAGCTATATTGGCAAAAGATGGCGTCTCATGATGTCTGGTGCCTATGATCATGCTCCTGTGCCACAAACTGCGATTGGGATACCTGATAGCGATGGATATATGGTTGGTGTTGGTGCGAAATATAATTTTAGAAACTTTGATATTGGTCTTGCGCTTAGTCAGACTTTTAAAGATAGCTCACGAAGTATCTATGCGGGAACAGGTGTAGGACAATTGCGTATCGCTACCTTTAGCTTAGGGTATCGCTGGTAAGATAATGTAAGATTCTAGAATTACTTTCGGATAAATTTTTGCAAACCAATAGACAGATAATTGCAAGATTTGTTATGCAAAACCCTTAGAATCTTTACTTTTATAAAAATTTAAAAGTATTTCTATATTTATATTTTCTCCTTTAGATTGTATGGATATAGTTTTTATTGAAAGTATTAAGCATTTTCGTGATATTGAATCAACGCAATATCGCATACATATTTGGCATACTTGACATAATAATTTTATTGAATGCTCCATTCATAACTTTATCCATATATGTATCAATTTTACTTTTTTTCAACCACACAATTTCACTTACTCCAGACATTGTAACAAGAGCGTTAATCGCATTATCCATTGTTCCAACTTCATCTATTAATCCCAATTCTAATGCTTGTTTCGCACTAAATACTTTCCCTTCTGCAAAATCTTTTGGATTTTTGGTTTTGAGCTGCTTTGCTCTAGCTTTGATAACATCTGTATAAAACATTATATATTGCTCATTGGTAAGATTCTCAATAAATTCTCTCTCTTTCATACTCCATGTTCGCATCATTGTGCCAACTTCTTTATATTCTCCAGCAGTCGCACCTTGTGTCTTAACTCCAATTTTTTGCATAACTTCTTCGAGATTTAAACCACTAAATATCACACCAATAGAACCTATCAATGCACCGCGATTCGCGTATATTTTATTTGCATACATACCAGCGTAATAACTTCCACTCGCCATGAGAGATTGTACATAGGCAATAACAGGCATTTCTTGGCTTAGTTTTTGTATCATATCAGCTATCTCAATGCTTGCACCTACTCCTCCACCAGGTGAATTGATAATTAATAAAACACCCTTAATATTTTTATTTTTCTTAATAGATTCAATTTGTTGTGCAAATGTTTCACTTTCATAAATTGGGAAATTTAAATAAAGTTTTGCTAAATTTGGCTTACGATTCTCCTGCACATCATCACTTGGTATAAAGATAAAAAATAAAATAAGCAATAAAATAATACTTTTAAAATAAGTATTGATAAAACCCAAAGAATCTTTAATAAAATTCCATATTGTTTTTAAAAAATACATAAAACTCCTTGATTATGTGTATGTAATATCTTACAATTAAAAATAGTATTATAAACTAAAATATTTAAAATTTCATCAGAACATGATTCTAAGCATAGCATTTGTATTTTTCTTTTCATAATTTTAGCCTCTTTATGCTTGCTTCAGCAAGATTGCACTCTCAATATATTGCTTCATTAGTGCTTTTATGCTTTTTGTAAGTTGTATTGACTTATTATTGTATGTTTTTTATAATTTTGAATAAGCAGTAGCAAATAACCTTATAGATACAATAAAGGAAGAGATTATGTCAAAGAGTATGTCTAAAAAAGAAACTCATCTTAAGAATATAGAATCTTGTATGCAGAGTTTATGTGATATGGTTGGTGAAGATTCCAATCGAGAAGGTTTAATAAAAACTCCACAAAGGGTAGCAACACTTCATAATTTTCTTTATAGTGGATACGAATATAATCCAAATGAGATTTTAAGTTCTACCTTTAATGAGGGTGTATGCAACGAAATGATTATTATTAAAGATATTGAATTTTATTCAATGTGTGAGCATCATCTTCTACCATTTTTTGGAAAAATCTCAATCGGGTATATCCCAGATAAACAAGTTGTTGGCATTTCTAATTTTGCTAAACTTGTTGAAATCTTTGCTCGGCGATTGCAGATTCAGGAAAATTTAACCAAACAAATCGCTGATACAATTATGGAATCTCTAAGACCAAAAGGTGCAATGGTGGTATGTGAAGCTTTACACTTATGTATGGCCATGCGTGGCACAGAAAAACAAAATGCAAAGATTCTCACTTCTGCTGTGCGTGGATTATTTCAAAAAGATTCCCGCACAAGAGCAGAATTTATGCAACTGATTAAAACATAATAGAATAGAGTATCCATATTTTATGCACTTCTAATTTATTTCCTTGTTTATGTTAGCTTTAAGATTCTTGTGTTGTTATAAAATCTTGCGTGGGAATATTTTTTGTAAAATACACAAAAAACTAAGCACTTATTCTGGTATTTCAAAAATATTATATTTCAAATATACTTTCTCTATTTCTTTTGTTATAATTGTAAAATATACTATTTATATTTGTGAGAGAATTTTCCACCATAAATAAGCTTTTTGGGAGTTTTGCTCATCTATTAAATATAAAGCTAAATTACACCACAAAAAGGGGAAGCATGTTGTGTGTTTATACAAAAGCAGAGAATGGCTTAGTGCAAAAACTAAATTTTAATGCAGAAGATAGTATCTTACCAACCAACATTTTGTGGATGGATTTATTGCATCCCACAACCCATGAAATGAATTATATTATCCAAAAATATCACCTGGACATTCCTACCCAAGAAGAAAGGGAGGAAATTGAATTAAGTTCAAGATATTGGGAAGACAATACTTCAATAACAATAAATACACACTTTCTTATGCGTGTAACAGGCAATGAACTAACACTTGTAAATGAGACAATTACTTTTATGACAACACAAAATATTCTTTTTACTATTCGATTTAACGATTTTAAAATTTTTGATGAAATACAGCATAGAATCTTAGCAAGCCCTAAGAATTTTGAAGATGGCTATGATATTTTGGATAAAATGTTTGAAGTGCGTGTGGAGAAAGATGCAGATATTTTGGAATGGATTGATAAAGAAGCAAGGAAATTAAGAATCAATGTATTTGGAGAAAGAAATGAATATACTTATGATACAATGCTCAAAGGTATTTCAAGCTTACAGGAATTAAACATGCGTGTACGTGATTCTCTTTTTGATAAACGACGTGCTATGACCTCTCTTATTAAAAGCGATAAAATTGATAGTGATATAAAACGCAATCTAACAATTGTTTTAAAAGATTTAAATTCCCTTGTTGAATTTAATGTCGCACAACTTAATGTTCTTGATAATATCCAAACAATTCTTGCTAGCCAGATTAATATTGAACAAAATAAGACTATCAAACTCTTTACTGTTGCAACAGTGGCGATGATGCCACCAACACTCATTGGCACAATTTATGGTATGAATTTCGATGTCATGCCAGAGTTAAAATGGGAATGGGGGTATCCAATTGTCATTATAATTATGCTTGTTTCAACAATTATTCCTGTTGTAATCTTTAAGAAAAAAGGCTGGTTATAATATACTTGTTGCAAGTAAAATTATGTTTACAACCTTTATGTTGCAGAATCTGCAGTCTTGGTATCTCTATTCTTAAAATACATCATTTAATTAAGAGATTTGGTAAAATTTGTTAGTTAATTTTTAAAGAAAACATTTTTTTCACACAAATAATATAAAATGAAGAAATTATCATATTAATTTCAAAAATTAAAGAGGCAAAATGAATGAAAACTGCAAAAATCAAAAAGTAACAAGTGGTTTTGTAAGTGTAATAGGGAGGACAAATGCTGGGAAATCGACACTTTTAAACAATATCATACAAAGTCCCCTTGCTCTTGTCTCAAAAAAAGCAAATGCAACGCGTAAGAAAATGGATTTTATTGTGCCTTTTCAAAATAACGAATTTGATTCACAAATTATATTTCTTGACACTCCCGGTTTACATAAAAGCGAGAAGATTTTAAATGAATATATGCTTAAAGAAACTGCAAGTGCAATGCGTGATTCTGATTTATGTGTTTTTATTTCTGTGGCAAGCAAGAATAACAAAGAAATTGAACACTATAAAAGTTTTTTGGAAACTTATAAAAAAAAACATATTGTAATTTTAAATAAAATTGATACTCTAACTCACGATGAATTGCTGGCGAATCTTGCACAATACCAAGAATTTGAATCACATTATTTCTCGCTTATACCAATTAAAGCAAATAATCTTAATGTGTATGATAGAAATCTCATTTTGTTGGAAATCTCCAAACATTTACCTCATCATCCACATTTTTATGATAATGATATATTAAGCACAATTCTTATGCGTGAAATCTACAAAGAAGCGATACGAGAGGTTATCTTTGAATTTTTTAGTGATGAGATTCCCTATGAAAGTGATGTAAAAATTCTTAAAGTAACAGAAGAACCTCATTTAATACGGATTAAGGCACAAATTATTGTCGAAAAAGATTCTCAAAAAGCAATTATCATTGGCAAGCAAGGCAAGACAATCAAAGCATTAGGCACACTTGCAAGAAAAAAATGTGAACAATTTTCAGAATCTAAGATATTTTTAGAATTGCATGTTAAGACTTTGAAAGGTTGGAGCAGAGATAAAACTTTATTAAAAAAATTGGGTTATGACATAGATAAGGAATGATTTTGCATATTTGATTGTCAAGAAAATCATAAAACTTAATAAAAAATGATATTTTTATAATTTTCTGACTAAATTTTATCAATTATGAATATATTGCAGAACATCCCTATCGTAGAGAGAAGTTTCTACGATAAAAACTATAATATTTATTGGCTATAAAAACATCAAACCCAATCACAAATCCCTATGAGATGAGCTTTAGCCCTATGCTAGAGACTAAAATAAGGCTTACGAAAAATAGTTTTGAGGCATTTTTGCTTTCTTTGAAAAGCACAATGCCAACAAGCACCCCACCCGCTGCACCAATGCCCGTCCATACCGCATAAGCCACGCCCATAGAGATACCACGCATAGCCAAAGAAAGTAGCCAAAAACTTAAAGCAAACTGCACGATAATGCCTAGCAAATATATTTTGCTATTTGTTTCTGCAAATTTTTTCACCGCAACCACCCCCACAATCTCCATCCAACCAGCAAAAATAAAAAATATCCACCTCATCTTACACCGCCTGTGGAATCAGATTCTATAATTTGATTGATTGCATTTGATTTTTTGCACTCTGTAAGCGGAGATTCTATGATGTGAGAATCTCTTGTGGGAGAGAATGATTCTCTATCGCTCAAATTATCGTCATTGTTGTGGGAGCTTGTGAGCTTCAGTCCTATCACGCCAAGCAATAATGTAAAAATCAAAGAGACTTTTATCAGCGAAAAATCCTCACCAAATATGACAATCTCACTCACCACGACACCAGCCGCACCGATACCCACAAATACCGCATAGCAAACACTTACTTCAAGCCGCTTTGTCGCTACAATCATACTTACAAATGAAATGATAATGCCTAGCATAGTGAGGGCATAGAGTATGAGAGTATCCGCGTATTTCAGTCCGCTGACCCAAAAGCACTCCACAATACCACCAAAAATGACCAAAGCCCAAGCCATATTTTGACTATGACTTACCATATATTTTACTTTTTGCCATAATGACAGAGAATCTTTTTGCATACTTCATCCTTTTCTTTTTATAATCTCAAAAAATAGCAATAAAAGCCTATTAACACGAACAAAATAGCTACAAATGTGTATTTTCCAAAAGAATAGGGAGCTATAAATAAGAAGTGCAACAAAATGCAATGAGGAATTGAATGCTGAAATGATAACCATCAGTGCTAATCATCATACCTACAAGCCTTTATAAAAATATAAGAAATTAAGTTTGTTTTTATAAATGAGGCACAGATTATATCATATCATTTTTAATAGTGGCTTTGGGCTTTGTCTGAAGCCACTATAAAGAATCTTATTCTTTCTTGATATTATCTCAAATGTTTCATTTTAAATGCTCTATTCAATAGAATAAATAACATGTGGAGATTCTAATTCCAGCTATAATTTATCCATAAAAGTCAATAGATTAGCATAAAAAGTTAGAATCTTATTTACTCCCATGTAATCTTAAAATATCCTTGTAGTGTTCTATTCGTCTATCACGCAAAAATGGCCAAATATCACGCACTGACTTTGTCCTTTCATAATCGATACACGCATAAAGAATTTCTTCTT
This sequence comes from Helicobacter didelphidarum, assembly GCF_003364195.1. Classification (GTDB taxonomy): domain Bacteria; phylum Campylobacterota; class Campylobacteria; order Campylobacterales; family Helicobacteraceae; genus Helicobacter_A; species Helicobacter_A didelphidarum. The sequence goes on from NZ_NXLQ01000005.1 coordinate 86,877, forward strand.
TATCATTGCTTGCTTCACATAGAATCTCACCTTGTACACCACACACAAAACTATTACCAAAAAACCGAATCCCCTGTGTCATTCCACTTAAATCAGGCTCAAATCCCACACGATTGATACTTGCCACAGGCACACCGTTAGCAATTGCATGTCCTTGCTGAATTGTTCTCCACGCATAGAGTTGATTGCGTTTTTCAAGCTCATCATCACCATCAAACCAGCCAATTGCCGTAGGATAGATTAAAATATCTGCTCCATTTAAACACATAAGCCTTGCAGCCTCAGGAAACCATTGGTCCCAACATATTAAAACACCAAGCTTTCCAACGCTCGTTTGAATAGGGTAAAACCCTAAATCACCTTGAGTAAAATAAAATTTTTCATAAAATTGTGGATCATCAGGAATGTGCATTTTACGATACCTTCCTGCAATCTCCCCATTTTTCTCAAAAACTATTGCAGTATTGTGATAAAGTCCCGCAGCTCTTTCTTCAAAAAGTGAAGTAACAAGAACCACTTTGTTTTCTTTTGCAATTTGTGAAAAAAATGCGATATTTTCTTCAAATTTTTTTGCAAATTCAAAGTATTTTGTTTCTTCGCTCTGACAAAAATACTGTGTTGTGTGCAATTCTTGCAATAGAATCAAATCAGCCTTTTTGCTTGCTTCTTGAATACACTCTCTAGTTTTTTGTTTCATTTTTTCAGAAAGCTCAAATTGCCATTGCTCAAGTCTTGTAGAATCATTGAGATTTTTATCAATAAATTCATCTTGTTGATTAAATACATAACTTTGCTGAATTAAAGCTACCATAAGAGAATTCTTTTGTTTCATATGTTTTATTGTATCCATTGCATAGTTTCCATTATTCATCTTCATAATCTAAATCGGGACTTTCATAGTCATCATCATCATAATTAAAATGTCTAAAATCTCTATCATAATCAGAATCTTCATAATCTTCTATATCATCATCGTATTGTGAATCATCATCAGTATATTCATTATCCAGCGTTTCATCATAATGTGCCATATTATATCCTTACAAAAATAAAATAATGTAGGCATTATAGCTTTTAATTTATAAATAAGTTTCATGTTTTTCTTAAAAAAAATATAAAAATTTAGGAATTATTTTTGCTTGATACTTTAGAATATTTTATCAATCTCAATCAAGGATGTTAAAGATGATTAATACAAATAATGCTTCATTAAATAGTTTAGGCTTAAATAATACAAATACTCACTATATTAAACGCGAAATTAGTGTGCAAAATACTATTGCAGCAAAGCAGAATGAGGAAAATATTCAAGAAGCTGATAGTTTTGAACAAAAACGACAAACTTATGGTTTAGCTATTTTAGAATTAATGAGTGATCAGGAATATCAAGCATGGATGCGTGCAACTGCAGGTATGACTGAAACAGAAAAGATGCTTGCTGTACAAAAGCTGTATCCATTAGCAGATATTGAACGTTTAAAGAAGTCAAAAATGGAATTTCACCCACAAGAAGCACAATCACTAAATATTGATACACAAAATTCACATGCGAATATATCGCTCGACCCGTATATTATTAATGCAAATAAATTAAATGGAATGAAAGTATTTAATGCAAATTCTGATTTTGTTCAACGTTATCGCAATGCTTTTGAAAATCTAGATATAGGCGTTAGCATGAATGGCTAAAACTGCATTGTGGTTTGTTGATATAATGCTTTTATGAAAATCTGTTGCAAAAGATACAAATGATAAAATACCTAAAAAGCAATCATTAAGCGAGATGGATATATAATTTCACAAATATTATATAATCAATGTGTATTTATTTTCCTCCATTATTTGGAGTTACTAAAGCATGTGGTGTAAGATTTGTAGCATGATACACAAATGCGTTATAGGCTCGAGCATAATATTTGATTATCATTTGCTGCATAAGATGCTGTGTTGATGGAAAAAACCATGCATTATTGCTTGTCATAATAATATATTTTGCACCTGTTTGATATGGTAAAGCCATTGTTCCCTCATAACAGTTTGCATTTGCTATCGTAAGTCCATTATATTCAAGTTTCACAACTTCTTTGCCTTCATTAAAACTAAATTTTTCTTCAAATAACCATAAAGCAATAGGTCCTAAGATTGTATTCAATGGTAATGTCTCCCCAAAAGGAACAAGGGCGATTTTATCCGCAACAATACTTTGACCATACGCAAAAATAAAAGTTGAATTAAAGAAACCTTCTTCATTGCTTGGCATATTAAAATAATGTGGTTGATATTTTTCCTTATCATTTTGTTTTACGGAATCATATTTTATAAAAGGAATATTTTGATTCTTTAACATATCCAATGACACAGACGAACCATCTTTAGCTTCAGAGGGAATAAAAAGATTCTCAAAAAAGAAAAAAGAATTTTTTATGCTTGGTATATTTGGGTTATTTGTAAGAATATTGTTTTTTTGCACGGTATGTAATAGAGAATCTTGTGTATTTGTATCTGAAGACTGCAAACGTATTGAACCAACAAAAATAATAATATTCTCACTTAATTGAAGTAATTTTTCATAAATCTCCTTGCGTGTATTTAATACAAATGTGAAACTTGTTTCAGGTAAAATAACCATTTCATATCCCTCACTAATCGCCTTTTCAATTTCTTTAAAGTTCGCTGCGATTATTTTATTCTGGGAGTCTAAATGCCACCGTTCATCTTGTAAATAATGTGTTTCTATAATTTTTGCATGGAGTTTTGGAGATTGTATCTCAAAATTATAATCAAATGCGAGAAGGAGAAAAAGTGGGGCAAGAAATCGCACTTTTGATGAAAGAGCAACACACCATAGGAAAACAAGCACACAAACTAAACCAAAGAACGAAGAATTAAAAATACTATAAGAACTTAAGTACGCAATATTTAACCAATTAAATCCTGTTGGATGTAGGACAAAAAGAGAAAGACAAGCAAGGATTCTATAAAATACATTCTCAAAATATAATAAAAACCAAAAAAATATTGCATATACTAAACCAACACACAACATACTTAAGGGAATAAATTCACTCAATCCATTAAAACGGAGGCTAAGAGTCATCCAATAAAATCCAAAAAGTCCACTAAAAAAACCAAAGGAGAACCGATATTGACGTGGAAAAAATACAAAAATAATTGCAGAGATAGGATAAAAAATACTTACAAGCACATAATCATTATTATGCAATACAGAAAAGACAAAGATATAAATAAATAATAGTATCCAATTATATACTATATAATATTCTTGAGAAAAAAATCTATAAAAAATACTAGTAAGCATATTTAATTTCGTATTTAAGGAAGATTGTTCATATTCTTTAGCTTTTATTCTAGATATTTCTTGTGTGTGTGTAGGTTGAGACTTTATAGAATGTGGATTCAAGAGTTCATTATTGTGTTGTGTAATCGAATCATTGATAAAATCTCTTTTTTTTAATGTTACTAATCTGGGTTTTAAGAGTAAAATACCTATCAAGCAAGTGATGAAACCAAATACAATTTGAAATGCAAAATAGCCCCAATATGCTATACTTTTTTCTTTAGTTAGATTCTGATTATTGTGTTGTGTCAAAATGTCATTGGATAATTTTTGCATAGAATCTTTATTTGCAACTTGTGTAGCATATGAATCTTTTATAAATTTATGGTTATCATAATCTCTTTGCGTTGCAACTTGTTGTTGCACTGATAGTGTTTGGGGGAAGAAATATTCTACAAATGATGTATGAAATGCAAAACTAAAAAAACCAAACCAAAAAATCAACGCACCACATATTCCTACAATAATATGCTGCATTATATTTTTAAGTTTTTTAAACTTCTTTTGTCTATTTTGCGAATATTGATTCTGCTTTATATTATTTTGTTGATTCTTAATATCTTGTGTTTGCTGTGATGCAATATCATAAGAATCTTCGATAATCCTTAAAAAAATGAAATTCTTTTGGAATAATCTCCAAATATTTTTACGAATATTTTGTATGTGTATTTGTTCTTTAAAAAATAAATATCTTTCTCCTTTTAATTTTGTAAATAATCGAGTAAAAAATCTCATGTCTTCCTTTCTTTAATCAATTTACAATTTCACACATTATATGCAATTTATTATAAGTTTTATAAGATTAATTTATCTTCTTATTTTCTACAATAAAATCTTATTATAAAGAATATCAAGTATTAATTCTGGTGTAATAACATCAACACGAAATCCCTGTAATTCATCTCTATTAATGTCATGAATAATTGGTTTTTTTATATCAAAGATTCCAAATGGTGTAACAATAATATGGTTATTTTTATGATTTATAGGTGCATATCGCATTGGATTATATGATTTGGTAAATGGAAAGATACTTATTGTAGGAGTGTCAAGTGCACTTGCTGCATGAAGTAATGTTGTATTATTAGAAATAAAAACTTTTGCATGACTTATCACTCCAAGCATAATCCGCATATATCCATGTTTATAAGGCTTTTTCTTTTGTGCCTGTGCTTTCATAATTTTCTTTATAAGATCTTTTTTTTGTATCTCTTGTTGTTCTTGTGTATCCACATTGATTGCACTATCATCTTTATTGTCTTGAGTTGCTGATAGACTTTGTGTTGAAATATTAAATGTTGATTCTTGTTGATAAGACTTGAGACCCTTTGTTATTCGTTGATTATTTTTAATATCCTTCTCTTCATATGGTAATACCTGACTACTTACTTCGGTTTTATTTGATATTTTAGAATCTTCTTGTTGTATTGTATTATCTTGATTTATTTGTTCTTTTAAACCATCTCCTTGAATATCATTAAGGTCATTAAATTCATCAACATCACCAAACATAAAAAGATTTTTTTCACTAAGATTCGCATAGTTTTTAATCATTAACTTGTACATGTCAATCTCAAGTTGTGTACCTACAATCAACACACAATAACTTGTTGCAAGTTCATTTGCAATTTGTAAAAAATTTTTAGTAGCCCAACCCATTGCATTCTTGCTATTCATATTGCAATTTGCATTACTTGGGGAGATTACAATATAATCTGATAAAGACGAATTTGTAAATTTTTCCATTAAATAATGTTGCGATTCATTTTTTTCACTTATATTAAGATAAATCTTTGGATAAAGTGTTTGGTTTGGACAACCAAGCGATTTTAAAAGATCAAGATTATATTGAATCTCATGCTTACCGCCACTCCTTTTTTGTTTTACTTTATAGTTGAATAAAATAGAGTGAATACTTGAAAAAATACCAATACGTGTCTTAATACCTGCCATAAATGCAGCTAATGTACTCTCTCTTTCATCAAAAAGGGAAAGAGAAAAGTCAATTTCTGCATGTTTCAATGTTCGTGTAATATGTTTTTCATCAATAAAAAAAAGTTTGTTGAGATATGGATTATGTTTGAAAAAATCTTGCATACTTGAATGAATCAAAAAACTAATACTTGCATGTGGAAAATATGTTTTTAAAAATTCTATACATTGCAATGAAAGAATAACGCGTACTCCATTAGTATAACTTTGAGTCTGAATAAGAAGAAAATGATATGATTTATTTGGATTAATTTTTAACATAAGAGACTCTACTTTGCTTCTATTTTTCTCACATTAATCTTTATCAGTAATATAAGAAGCTTTTTTATAATGTTTTATCTGTTGCAAAGATTTATTTTCTAATTGTGAATCTTGTGGCACAATCTTATATTGTGTTGATAAAATATCAAGAATTTCTTGTGTAATTGTTTCTTGCAGTCCATTCGCATTAATGATTTCATCACTCTGTAACTCATAAAGTTTTTGTCTTTGCATATAAAGATTATATGCTTGTTTTATATCGTTAAAAAGTGGTCGTATATTCTGCCTTTCTTGTTTGATTTGGTTTTGTATGCGTTCCATAATTACATTAAAATCACTTTGAAGATAAAAACGGATTCCAAGTTTTTTTGTATCATTAAAGATAGGCATACCCCCTCCTGTAGCAATAATATGATTTTGTTTTTGACTGAAATATTTTATAAAATCAGCTTCTAAAGTGCGAAAAAAACTTTCACCTTTACTCACAAAAATATCAGATATTGTTTGTCCATATTGCTCTTGTATATATGTATCGCTATCAAGCCAAGTATAATTTAACCTATTTGCAAGTTGTTTTGCAGTGCTACTTTTACCACTACCCATAAACCCAATTAAAACAATATTTCTCATAATAGCACTTATTTGTTCCTACTATTAATTTTCATGATATACATTATATCATAAAAAACTTAAGCACACAAAAATAAAAAGGTGACTTACAAATAGCACATTATTTATTCCTCATTATAAAACTTCCATGTATAATAAAGTATTCTTTTGGAGTACATCTACCCCCCCCTCCCCTTCTAAAACTTCTTCTTATTCACATCTGCTAGTATTTGTGCTGCTACATTATCTACTGCTGTGCTTATATCTTTAGAATGATTAGCTATTTCTACATTCTGTTGTGTAATAGTCTCTAATTGAGAGATAGCTTCATTGATTT
>NZ_NXLQ01000060.1 GCF_003364195.1 Helicobacter didelphidarum
ATAGAGTCTTGGGCGATGACACCACAATTTACAAGGATTGCTTTGATAAGATTTTGATACTCTTCTATGCTCATTCTTATTGTTTTGTATTGCTCTTCTACCTTTTCACATTCGCTCACGATTTGTTGTTGAATCTCAAGCGGTGGGAGGGGGATTTTTAATTGTGATAAATTTGTTTTTGTAATTTGTGGCTGAGCTGACCCTGTAATAATGTGTGAAATATTTGATAAAGGTAGAATATAAATTAAAAATTTCTTTAAAACTTCTTTTGAGTTTAATGGCGAAATAACCATAGCATTTCCTGTTATCCAAGACTCTGGTTCTGTAAAATTAATAGTTCCACAAGTTGCACCTCTACAAGTCATAGCTACTTCAGAATCTTTGTGATTATATTCATTGAAGTATCCAATAATTCCGTTAGCTCCATAAACTTTGTATTTTCCTTGTTCTAAAATTTCTGTGCTAGTAATAGTTTTTGGCTGATACATTTTACAAATAGATTCTAACTTCACCAACGGATACCTATAATTTGCAAAAGGATTATGGATTGCTTCGGCTTCGCCTCGCAATGACCGCGAAGGACTTAAACTTATCGCCTTATCAAATTCCACTTTGCTAAAATCTATCATATCTACAAGCCTTGCCCTACTTGCGTATTGTGTCAAATCATTTGGAATCTCAAATTCATTTTTCAAAAAGCTTTGTTTGATGAGAAAGCTAAGCTTGTTTTGATTATCTGGATTGCCCCTTTCAAAAAGTGGTGTGAGATATGGGGTATTTAGCTCTTTAAGCCCCTCACTGCCCTTTCTATCACTCCATTCATAGCCTAAGAATTTCTTTTGCTCTTTATTTTCACTAGGAGATTTAATAATCAGCACTTCATTTTCTATACTCAAAGCAAAGTAAAGCAATTTTTCTTTTTCTCTCTCAAGGCAAAAATGGACAAATTCTTTCTCCTCTAAGGCTTTTTTATCCTCACAATCTTTATAAATCTTAGAATCTTTGAGCTTTTTATATGAGGCACTTTTAAGAAATTCTTGCTTGTATTCTTTGAAATTTTCATTTTCTAATATCTCATCGCTCAATATAGAATCTAAAAATGATTTGTAAGATTCTGGCTCAAAACCTCTATAACTTATATAAGATTCTAATAAATCATTTTCTTTAAAATTATCATTATTGATGAGATTTTCATAGTCTAATCTCTCTTGAAGGAATTTAAATCTTTGTGAGTTTAGCTTGTCGTTTTCAAAACTTATTCGCTTTTGCATAAATAAAATAATCGTGTTTGTCCCTGTCGCACCAAAAGTATTACTCCCTAGCTCCACAATAGAGATGATATCAAAGTTTTGGAGGATAATTTCTCTGGTTTGCTCATAAATCCCGCTTTTATTGAGGAGTGAAGAGGGTAAAATAATAGCCGTGATAGCCTTATCGTCTAAAAGCTGATTGGCTCGCTCGATAAAAAAGCATTCGATATTGTTGTTTGTTTCTAAGTTGATTTGCTGACTAAAAAGCGTATAGCTTTTGCGTGATTTTTCGCTCAAAGTCTCTAAAAAGCCCTGCACACTATAAGGAGGATTAGCAACAAGTATATCAAAACTAAAATTATTCATCTTAGATTCTAACGCATCGCTTGAGAGTGCGTCTGCATAGAGGATATTTATCTCATTTTGCCCATACATACAGCTTGAGACTTTGGCAACTTTGCTTAAGCGATATTCTTTTTCTATGCCATAGATTTGAGAAAAATATTCTTTTACATTTTCTTTTTTGCAGAACTCTTGCAAAAAATTCGCATAAGTATTGAGAAAATGCCCCGCTCCACACGCATAATCAAGCACTTTTGGAATCTTTGTATCAATATAATCTTGCAAGGGCAAAGAATACATTATAAACTCACAAATTTGCACAGGGGTAAAAAACTGCCCCTCATCTTGCTTCATACCTTTTTGTAAAAAGAGTTCAAAAAGATTGCCTAAGAATTGATTGGTTTTGTTTTGGGTGAGTTTGAGATTCTCAAAAAGCTTCACAACCGACATAAGCACTAAGGCATTTTGATAAAAAAGCTCCTCATTATGCACTTCCAAAAATGCAAAATCATTGTTTGAATAAAATTTTAATGCTTTAATAAATCCTTTGACTTCGCTTTCCAAGCTTGAAATGCTCTTTTTGTTATGATTTAACGCACTAAAAGCCTTTTCTATTGTCTCATCTGCGATAAAGGTTACTTCTTCTTTCAGAAACTCGCTCATCGCCTCTTTATAAAGCAACATTAATCTATCTTGCATATCCTCAAAGCTATCTGCAATCACGCCACGATAAACAAATTTGAGATTATTTTTATTGTGAATCTCATCATAGATTTTACACAAAAAGAGATTGACAAGCTTATCAAAGGCATTTTCTTTTCCTGAAATATTATACTTTCGCAAGATTTTTGCAAATTCGTGATATTTACCATCTTCGTGCTTTTTAGAATCATCTTTAAAAGATTGCAATTCTTTTAAGTCCTCGAAACAAAGAGCATTTTTTCCTACTTCATAGGCATTGATATTTCGCTCAAAGATTCCAATGCTTGAAGCATCATATTTATAAATCTCACTCCAAACTTTAAAAACTTCCTCATTCGTATTAGCGTTTTTGTATGAATCTTTAAAATCATTTTTTCTTAAATAATCTTCATTGTCTTGCATATTTAAAATATAATTTTCAAAAATAATATTTTCCCCATTAAAATCACTCGTATAAAGACAAAGGAATTTGACATTTTTATCTTGCTGATAGTATGAGAGAAGCTGTCCGCCATTGTTTTGCATTCGCTCCCACTCTTTTTTAAATTCACTATTTTTAGAATCTGTGGTTTTGCACTCAAGAAGCAAATAGGAATTTCCCTCATTATCTTTGACCAAAATATCAGCTTTACCACTTTTTGCCTCTCTGCCTAGTTGCCATTTTGGCTCTAGCTCTAAATGCTGTGGTTTGTAGCCTTTTTCTAAAAGTCTATGCACACATTCAAAGACAACAAAATTTTCAGGTTTAGAAAAATTACTCGTAGTTGCGTCATTGATGATGATTCCCTTAGGATAAAGAAGCTTTGAGTGTTTAAAATCAGCTTGTAGTTCGCATTCTAAATCATCAAATATTTTTATATACACCTCATCATTATTGTGTTGAAATCCTAGAGATTCTAAACTTGCTTTAAAATTTTCTTTTGTAATCACAATTCCTACCTACATATTTACTCAAGTTGCTATTATAACAAGGATTTTATTTAAATGCTACTTTCTTAGATATTCATAAAAGTGTTTTGTTGAAGCCTCGCGTTTGGGTAGGGGTAAAAGTGAAGTTGAAGCCTCTCTTTCACCACCGCCCAAACGGATACGACACTCAATCATAGTGGTAAAAACGATATAATTTCTCCTCGTGTTTTGTGATAGAATCACAATTTTGTAAGTCATTAAAGTCATTACAAGGAGCAAGTATGCAAACTCTCAAAAAGTGCCTAAAACTCATATTCGCCCTCTATGGGATTATTGGGATTATAGTGTTTTATGCGTGGGCAGAGCCTTTGTGTCTCTCTGAAGCACAGATTAAGGCAGGAGAATACGCAGTCAAAATAATCAAGGAATATGGCGGCGATGAGGTAGGCGGAGAAAGCGGTGTGCTGAAGCATTATAGTGATGCAACCTATGTCAAGGCAAATTCGTGGGGAGTGGATTATGAAGTGATAGAGTTGAATGAGACAATCAAAAGCATACAGATTCTAGGACACAAAAATGATAAATCAAGTGTTGATGATTGGTTTCCTCATGGGGACTATGGGGATTGGCATAAAATGGGCAAAGTAGTTTTTGAAGCACATTCTCTCCCCAAAGGGAGCAAGATTCTAGTGAGAGCCGCTACTCCGGGTAGCGCAAGTGTGGGCGGTGTGGTATATCTCACTCTTAAAAATGGTGTAAAAATCACACATATCATCACAGAAGATGGGCTAGGGAGCGATTATTTCTATGATAAATCTGGCGAAATATATTCCGAGTGCCGCGCGTATGAGATTCTATATAAATATATAGAATCTGGTGAGGCGCATTCATTCACTCGCTTAGAGAAATACACCGCCTCTTCGCGTTTGCCATCAAATGCCTCTTTTTTGAATCGCATTGATT
>NZ_NXLQ01000061.1 GCF_003364195.1 Helicobacter didelphidarum
ATCTGGTATCAATGAACTCACTCTATCAAATATTAAAGATAAAGAACAAATCTATCTTCATGCACAAAGAGATTATGATGAGATAATAGAGCATAACTTCACTCAAAGGATTAAACATAATAAAGACTCTCAAGTCAAAGGCAACTACACAGAATCTATCAACAAATATCATAAACAAGAAATACTAGGAGTAAAAGATATAAGAGTAGGAGCAGAATACTTAACCAATGTAGCACTCTCTAAAGATACCATAGTAGGAGGAAGCAATACTCTTAATATAGGAATAGATAATAAACTAAGAGTAGCAAAGAATAGTAGTGAGTATGTAGGTGGGGATAAAGAGACTAGCATACAAGGCAATAATATAGAGGAAGTGGGAGGGGATTCACACAAGAAAGTTAAAGGCAGTAGTGAGGAAGTGGTAGAGGGAGATAAACAAGAGTATATTGGAGGAGAACTATATATCGCCTCAGAATCTAATAGCAACATTAGAACTCAAAAAAATCTCTACTTAGAATCTGATTCCCTCTCTTTAGAATCCAAAACACTCACACATATTCAAGCTGATTCGCTAGGCATTAATACACAGACCGCTATACATGCTAATGCTAATAGTGAAGCCACCATACAAGTAGGAGATACCACTATCACCGCTAAGGGAGATAGTGTGATTATCAAAGCAGGTGGCGTAGAAGTAGTGATAGATTCTAATGGACTTGTAGTCAAAGGTGGAGAGGTGAAGAGTGAGTAAGGGTAAGTTGAATAATTAAAGATACAATGAGGTAAAAAATGAGCAAAGAAATAAGTTGTTTTATTCGATTTAGACATAGAAACCAGAATCTTGCTAATATATCTGTGCGTGTAATAAGCACTGATATTAGCACTACGACCGATGAACAAGGTATTGCAGAGTTAAGATTTACAGAGAATATAAATGATCTCATTCTAGTTACGCTTGAGAGCGAGGAATATATAGAATCTACCCAAACTTGCTTTTCTAAAAAATACCAAGATAGAAACAATCCCTATACTATCCTCACACAATTAGCAAACTTTGCTATAACCAATCTCACAATATATCAAGAACAAACACAAGATAACACTATAGAACAAATACCTATATATACTGCACAACCCTATGCTTCCAATAACCAAACACAATCCACACAAACATCAAGCAATGCCCAAACCCATACTGCTAATACCACAGATTCACAAAATCTTGTGTCCTTACAGGCTCATATCCAAACCTTACAAGGTGGCAAGATGTCTGCTATACAATGGGGCTATTATATCAAGCAAAAAAATGAGAATCTAAAAAGCAAGGTTGCTATAAAAGATCTTAAACCTTTTACATTCACCTCCAAAGATACTTATAATACCAAAGTAAGCTTTAACCTCAATGCAAAATTCACCTACACTATCACAGAAAATAACACACAAAAAGAAACCACTGATTATCTCAAAGACAATCAACAACTTATCATTTTTGCATACAGAAAATCTCCAGCTTATACTACAAGCTATGGCACTCCTCATACAATACTTACTATAAGTCAATACCCTATACTTAAGCTAACAAGTAAAACCATAACTATCCTTGATGCTCACACTAACACCACCTATACCCTCTCACACTCTTGTGATACCCACTATCTAAATGAGAATCTAAAGAGTGAGATAGGCTATATACTAGAACTTAGAGAATCTAACCTCTCTATAAAAGATACAAAGAGTAATAAAGATATAGCCTTGATTCTTGCAGAAGAGATTCCACAATTACAAGAAAAGCAAATACTGCTAGATTCTAAAGATTTACAAGCTCTGCAAATAATACTAAGACTTCATACATATAAGGAAACAAGAGCGGTGTATGTGGAGGTAGAAAAACCTTACTATATCGATAATGAGGGCTATTTGCATTGGAAAGTAGAGGGAGAAGAGAGGATAAAGAGTCAAAAAATAAAAGTCTTAAATGTTGATAAAAAAACTTACAAGGATTTTGATATACGAAAGCAGATTATTGGCAATATAGGACATACAACAGATTTAAAAGCTGATGATTTTGATGAAAGAGGATTGATAAAGTTTAAAGCCATTGTTTTACATAGGACAAATGAGGAAACAGCACTCTCTACTCTTAATTCTTACACCAATAAAAATGCAGTTGGCGCTCATTTTTTGATTGACAAAGACGGCACAATCTATCAAGCTGAAACCCTAAAAAAATATACTTGGCATGTTGGCAAAATAGGCTCTAAATGCTATGACAATGACAACTGCGATGAAAATTATAAGAAAACAATTCTAGGTTATTATCAAGGCAAGGTGTTGTCCCAAATTCATAGTAATGTAAGAAAAGAGGAGGAAAAAAATTTCACATATCCAAATCGCTATCCTACTAACAATGAATCGATTGGTATAGAGGTAGTTGGAAAAGCAACTAAAAATAATGAAAAAATTACATATCAAAAATATCCTTCCTTGCAATATGAATCTCATACTTGGGACACCCCCACACAAGCTCAAAAAGATTCTATTAAGAATCTAGTAGAAATTCTTAAAAAGGAGTATAATCTTAGCAATGATGATATTTACGAACATGATGATATTTCGCCACAAAAAACTAGAGGTGAAGCCAAAGGTCTTTATGAAAAAGAGTAGTGTATTTTATGTACTAATATGTATAACACATTTCCTTTATGCCCAAGAAATAGAAAACATTAAGGTAGAAAAATTTAGAAAAGAAGATTTGCCTTTGTTTTATAGGTTAGATTATATACCACTAAAAAACAGAAACATAACAATAGAGGTATTACAAATGGGGCTAGAAAATAGCACAAAATCACAATGTGTAAACCAAAAAACAAAAGAGCAAATGCAAAAATATCTTTATCTGCATATACCACATTTGCATCATAGTTTTGAAGATACTACATTGGTGGGCGAATGTGATTATAAAGGTAAGGTAAAAATGCTTGGTAGAATTTGGGATTTTGAAAGTATGGGTGGCAAAACAACACTAAAGACAAACATTAGCTCCCAAGAGCAAATAAAAGATTCTATGAAAAAATGGTATCTATGTCCTCGCAGTGATGATAGTGGCGATATGTGTTATATAGAGTTAGCTTGTTTATTACCAGAATGCTACCCTAGAGCTATATATTATATTACTGAAATGCAAGAGAAATATGAAAATAAGCTACAACATTGCGAACATTGCAAATAACTTAGGAAACACAAATGAGCCACTTACCACATAGAATCAAAAAGTATAGAATCTCAAACACTTTCTTTTTAAGCTAGAAATGTTGCCAATATAGAATCTGATTCATTAGGCATTATTGCACAAAGCACTATACAAACAATAGCTGATAATGAAATCACTCATAAAGTGGGCGAAACCCAAATCATAGCCAAAGGAGACTCTGTCATCATAAAAGCAGGTGGAGTAGAAGTAGTGATAGATAGCAATGGACTTGTAGTTAAAGGTGGGGAGGTGAAAAGTGAGTAAAATTGTAGCACATAAAAACATAAATCTTGTTTATCATAATAAGGCTTAATAAATGTATAAAATCGTTACATATAAAAATAATATTTTTCTCTTTTTACAATCCTATCAAGAATCAATAAAAATATTTTATGCTTACTTAGATTTAAGGATAGATAGATGGCTGATACTGAAACGATAAAATGCTATGTCAAATCGACAAAAAAATTACAAAATCTAACAATCACCATTGATGGCAAGGGAATTGAAGCACAAACCAATAAAAAGGGTATAGCAGAGTTTGAGCTTGATATACCAACAAATGCCTTAGCAAAGCATATTTATTTCTCTATTAATTCTAGTGATTATATGCTTACCAATGAAAACCATTGTGTGCCAGCACACCACAGAAAAAGCAAACAAGCATTTGACCTCGCATTAATAGCAAAACAAAATGTAAAAAGTATTAAAATCTATAAAAAAGAGCAAATCATACAAGATAATCATGTAATAGAGCAAGAAAAAGAAATACTTGCTACACAAATCACCAAAGACACGCAACCTAGTCAAACAAACCCTAATCAATCTAGTAATACAAACAATCAAGATTCTAACCCTCCTCCTCAAATCATATTCCTTGAAGTCAATCTCACACAAGCTAATGC
>NZ_NXLQ01000062.1 GCF_003364195.1 Helicobacter didelphidarum
AAATCAATGAAGCTATCTCTCAATTAGAGACTATTACACAACAGAATGTAGAAATAGCTAATCATTCTAAAGATATAAGCACAGCAGTAGATAATGTAGTAGCACAAATACTAGCAGATGTGAATAAGAAGAAGTTTTAGATATTATTAATAATTTTGAGGTTAATGAAAACTTTGTATATTTAATCTAGTAGCTCATTGAGGATCGTATGCACAGAGATTCTAAAAGGTAATATGTAGCACAGATTCTACAAAATCCAATAGAATACTCTCTATCTACACTTTTTGAAGTTCGGAGAGGAAGTAAAATGATGTAAAGTCCCTCAAAAATAAGTGTTTCTTGAGGGACAGACAAGCTATATTGTGATTTTTAGCTTAAGCCATTCTTTCTAAAACCCTAGTAATATTTCTGCTAAACAGATTCAAATTTTCTTCATCAGATATTACTAGAGGGATTAGGATAAAATTATGCGTTTCACGCATTATTTCCCTAATCGTTGCAACCAATAGATTTAGGATTGAGACTCTCGACGGAATAGACTATTCCATAGGTTCTATCATCTTTAATTATTGCTCTATATTTGAATTGATGATATTTAATATCATCTATAATATCTTGAGAATCTCCATCATCCATATCAAATGCCACAAAGAAAGCGATACATTCACCCTTTATTAATTTATCTGATATAGTCGGTATATGAAGAATATTTATTTTCCCCTTACCCACCCTCTGCTTATTGCTAAGCATACCAACTATTTTATTTTTGGCTTATTTTATATTATTCACCTCCCACAAGTCGCCCAACCTTCTATCCCAATCTTGTGGGGTAAAAGTATCAGTTCCACCACAATGTGTAAAGGTAAGCTCACCGACAAAAATTTTGCCATTTGTATTATATAAATCTATATGCACAAAACTTGTTTTAAGTGCGCTTAATTCTTAGTCTAAAAAATACCCAGCCTATCACTATCCATACTACAAGGGCGATAAGTGATGGAGTTTTGAGGGCAGAGGGTGAAAAAGGCAAGAAGAGACTCGCCATAAAAAAGAAACTGATACATAACCCAATAAAGCCTAACATATCGATTCTTAAATCCTTTTTATACCGCAAAATAATCACCACGATATGCACATACAAAAATGCTATGATTATCCCTACGCACGACATATCTACAACATATAAGAATGCTTTCCTACCAAAAAAAGGCATAATAGATGCTATACAAGCAATAAAAATTATGCTCACAGAGGCTACACCATATTGATTTTTGGAAGCAAAAATATGAGGTAGGACATTGTGCAAGGACATTGCATATAATACTTTAGTTGTAGCGATAAAAAACCCATTTATACCACTTACTACCGCACCAAAAATAGCCACTATGAGTAAAAAATCACCGAGATTCCCAAAGTGATTATGCACACTTTGTCGTAAGATACTCGAATCAATAAGAGATATAGAATCTAGTCTGCCAGATTCTATACTTGCAGCTGCTACAAGCATAAGGGCTATATAAAATATACAACCAAACACGATGGATAATTGCATAAAGAGGCTAAAATGTGTTCTATTATATTTAATATCTTGAATAATTTGCACTCCGCAGTCAAAGCCCAAATAGAGCCACGGGGCAAGAGATAAGACAATTAAAATTGAGCTAAAATGTATCTCTTGGTGTGTAAAAAGATATTTTAGATTCTCTAAAGAAACACTCTCTAAGCCTACACCAAAAGCAAAATAACAAATACTTAGACTTAAAAAAAGTGTGAGGAAAAATTGAAAGATAAAAGCGAAATGTATCCCGCGTAAATTAATCAAACAAGCTAAAAATATCGCAACAAGAGAGATGATTATATCACTAAGGAATAGAGGAGTGTCAAAGATTTCATATAATGCTTGTGTATGGAGAAAATCAAGCCCAAAGGCATCGATTAATAGGCAAAGTGCCGTAGCATTTAGTGGGATAATGCAAAGATAGGCAAGGGCTAAAAACCACCCGCAAATAAAACCATGTTTCTTGCCTAGAATCTTGAGGGTGAAATAAAATTCACCGCCAACTTTTGGAAAACGTGAAAGCAAAACGCTATAATTACGCGAGATAAGGATAATCAACAAAGAACCAAGTGTTAAACCAATAA
Source organism: Helicobacter didelphidarum (assembly GCF_003364195.1). GTDB lineage: Bacteria > Campylobacterota > Campylobacteria > Campylobacterales > Helicobacteraceae > Helicobacter_A > Helicobacter_A didelphidarum. The sequence continues at coordinate 2,143 of NZ_NXLQ01000062.1, forward strand.
GCGAGTTTGCTACACCATTTTTGATAAAAACTTCGCCGGGTAAGACAAAAGCACCCCATCCGATGATGCACCCTAGACACAAAAACAAGACATTGATATTAGAGTAACGTTTTTTCATTGCATACCCTTGTATGATTTTGTGTCTCGTTTTTGCTCTCTTATAGATTCTATGGAGCTTTGGTGCGCCCACATATCCCCAAAATTTTTGTCCCATTCTTGTGGGGTAAATCTGGCTGTGCCACCATTTGGTGTGAAAGTGAGTTCGCCTACATAAACTCTATTTTGAATACTATACAAATCCACTCTCACATAGCTAAGAGGTGCGGCTAATGCTTTGGCGATTTGGAGCATAAGAGGGAGTTTTGTTGGTTTATTAGTCGGCTCTCCTCGCATATTGAGATAAGCAATCGGGAGAATCTCCCACTTCTCATCATAGAGTGTATTTTTGGTATGCGTGTGATTTGCGATTTGTATGAAGCCAATTTGTGTGTGAGGCAAGTTTGCCTTAGAATCTTGCATAGATTCTCTATAAGATTCTATCTTTTGAGAATCTATTTTGTCCTTGTGGTCTAAGTTCGTGGGATTTTTATTTATCGAATCTTGTGTATATAGAGAATCTCTTTGTGAATGAATATGTGTAAAGCTATGAAACCTATAATCTTGTAAATTCTCCCCCAACATCTCCTCCACAAAGATTCTAGGCTCTATATCTTTGTAATGATATTCTCTTGATATATGATAATAATTTGTCTCTAAGTGTTTGGTAAGCTTATTCTTTGCTTCATTAAAGACTTGTTGGTTATGTAAGAATTGCTCTTTATTCTCTACTATCACTACACCTCCGCAATCATGATTGGTCTTTATCACAAAAGATTGAGGAAGAAGAGTAAAGTCTATTTCTTCAAAGCTTTTATAGATTCCATAGAGTTGAGGGAGATAAGGACAAGAGTTTGTAGCAAAGAGTTCTTGGGTAAGAGAATCAATAGGAGCAAAGATGGGAGAATCTGTATTGAAAATATGATGAAAATCTCCATTCTCTTTTGGGGCATTTATTGTATTATCTTGTTCTATCCCCCCCCCCCCCCCATTAGAATGCGAGAATCTTGATGATTATCAATGTGTGTATGTTCTTGATTGTAGGCAAGACTCTTGAGTTGTTGTGCGATATAGATTCTTGCTTTGAGTTTATCAGCAAGGATTGTATAGATGGGGTTTCTATCATAGAGGATTCTATGAATAATCTTCTCATTGAAGGTTTGAGGATTGCTAAAATCAGGAGTGTAACCAAAGATAGCTCTGTGTCTTGTTGTAAAGTATTTTACATCATATTCAAAGCCACCTTTTTCTTTACGATAATACCTGTATTGCTTATATATTTCTGTATTTTTGATATAAGAAATTACTGATTTAAAAAGATTCATAGGAATTCCTTTATGATTTTAAGATTATCTATTTATGAATAGATTACAAGTCTAGCATAAAGTTTTGAAGTATTGTCTATATTTCAAAAAGTGTAGATAGAGAGTATTCTATTGGATTTTGTAGAATCTGTGCTACATATTACCTTTTAGAATCTCTGTGCATACGATCCTCAATGAGCTACTAGATTAAATATACAAAGTTTTCATTAACCTCAAAATTATTAATAATATCTAAAACTTCTTCTTATTCACATCTGCTAGTATTTGTGCTACTACATTATCTACTGCTGTGCTTATATCTTTAGAATGATTAGCTATTTCTACATTCTGTTGTGTAATAGTCTCTAATTGAGAGATAGCTTCATTGATTT
>NZ_NXLQ01000063.1 GCF_003364195.1 Helicobacter didelphidarum
ATAATATTCCCCCTCTGGAATAGCTCCTTTATCTTTCTCCTTTTGCCAATCTTTATCAAGACAGAAATAATATGTTGTATTATTTAATAATCCTTTCTCTTCATATTCTACAAAGTGTGTATAGCCCTTCTCTCTTTGTAATTGCTCTTTTTGCTTATTATTTAGGGCATTACCACTAAAGGCTACAAAGATTCTATCTTTATGAGGTTTAGTAGAATCTACACTATCTTTCTTTATCTCCCCATACTCTACTATCATTAATTCTTTGCCATTAAATCTAAAAGATAAAGGATAGGCTATCCTAAGACATTGACATACTTTAGGGCTAGGACTACCCATATAGGCATAGATATAGAGATAGTTTGTCTTAGTTATATCAAAGTATTCTTTCAGAATCTTTACTTGATAGGTTTCTCCTGTAATGCCTTTATCTATCTTAAACATTTTATGACTACTTGGATTTTGTGGTGGATTTTGAGAATCTGTAAGGATATAAGCCCACTTGGTTTCATCTTTATCTTCTTTGCTTGGATTATCTTTATTATGCTTAGCTTTAAGCATGACTTCATCATTAGGTTTATAATACATAGCCTTGCCTGCTTCATATACTATTTCTTTGACACGAAGTGTTGTTGGTTTTGTTTGCAAGGGTGTTTTGCTCGTTTTAAGCTTAGCATCAGTTATGATGTATCGTTTAGCAAGTTTAGCTAACTTGTTGATTTGGAAATTTGCATTAGCATTATGTGTGCATTCTGCTATGCTTTCATTATCATTCTTTATAGCTTTAGAATCTATCACTATGTGAGAGCTTAGATTTCTTTGAGAGACTTCATCTTGTTGTGGGAGATTGAGTGTGAGAGAAAAAGTAGCACTATAATCATCTTTGATGATTCGCTCTAGTTGTTGTTTGTTTTCACAATCATAGAGATAGAGTTTGTCATCTTTATTTAACCCATAGAGATTGAGATTTTGCACGATAACTTCAAAGTTACCCTCATGAGAACAATCTGTATTATGCGGAGTGGTATCATCTGCTAGGTGGAGGCTTATTCCAAAGTATCTTTGTTTGCAATCACTACCTAAGATATAGTTGATATTATCCTCTCCTATCTCATCTTTGGCAAAGTTATGTATTTCTATGAAATCATTGGTATTATTTATTTTGTCATTATAGATTCTAAGTATCGGGGATATGAGATGAGAATTATCATCACTATGAGGAGCTTTCTCAAATATATATGTCTCTTTGGTATCACCCATATCACCTATGGCTTTAAGTGTATTATCGTTTTCTTTTTTCATTGATTGTTTTGAGCCAAGCAAGAGATGAACTATGATATTATTTGTTGTATCACTCTTTGCATAGAGTATTTCGCTATTGCGTGTATCTATACCACTGACATCAAGCTTTGCCCCTTCAAATACGACAATACTTAAGAATGTATTACTTGGTTGTTTGAAGCTATAAGTGGGAGTGTTATTGCTAGAATCCCTATTTGACTTAAGGCAAATGATAAGAAGTGCTGTAAGTTTTCTTGTATCACCTCTTTCTTGAAGGGCGATAGTTAGGTTTTCACAATCTCTCGTATCTGCTAAGACATAGATATTCTCTAGTGCGTATTGAGATATAGTGCCTTTAGCAAAGGTGAAGTTGATATAGTCGAGGTAGGGGGAGAGGGTAGTGGTAATATTTGTAAATTCCTCATTGCTCACATACGAATAATAATTTTCTGCGGTAGTGTGGTATTTATTGTATTCGCCTGATAGTGTTGTAGCAATTCTATCAATCGCTGTGCATTCACTATAAGTTTGCAAAAAAGATAGATAAGTATAGCGATTAGGTAAATTTAATCCTCTAGCAGTATTTGCTTCTTTGAAATTAAAATTAAGATAAGAAAATATATCTATACTTGTAGAAAAATATTCTATATTATTATTTTCATCTTTGTTGTTTAATCTAAACATGGCGGCTTCTTGAATTCTGCGACGATAGTAGGTATATGTTCGTTTATGAATATAATATCTGCATATATCAGCATAATATCGTATAGAAAACCATGCTAAAAACCTATTCTTTTTTTGCAAGGCTTTTTTTAACAAAATAAGGTCTTTGGTTGATGTCGATTTGTCTAATTGAGTAAATCTTGCTGGGCTTTGATAATAAATTGAAAGCAAAGGGATAAATTCTTGCGGATTGATTGCTTGTGTTTGACTAAGGCACTTAGATACCCTACGCCCCATGTATTAAGTTTATTTCTTAGTGCTATTTTATTGTCAAATGAAATAATTTTTTTAATATTAATACTTTCATCATTTGTAAGCTCAAATACCATATTAGAATTAAGTTGATTATTTCGATTTTCTGCATTATTATAAATAGCGATATTGTTTTGCAAAATAGTGTTTATATCATTTTGTAAATTTTGAATTATCACCACATTGCGTCTAGGGGATTCTTGAGAACTATTGGCTTGCAGATTATTATCCCTTTTATATTCATCAATCTTGTTTTTTATTTCTTGAGAGGCTGTATTGATAAGAGTTTGCATTGACTGGCTTGCATGGGTAAGTAATGAATTGATATAGCGTTTTACTTGCGGTTCTGTATTAAGATTTGTTTGAGTTTCTAGCATGCTTGGTGTAAGAATACCGCATTTATACATTAAAATTACTTTTCTCCATTCTATTACTTCAATATTGAATCCTATACCAATGGTTGCAATCGTTTTACTATCAGTATAAATATATTTCCTTGCTCCTTCCACTAACCTTACCAAAGTAAGCAATCTTATTTCAAAATCATTATAGCTTTGATTAGTCGTTTTTAGCATTTATTTTCCTAGTAGTTTGTTGAGCTTCGTATCCACTCTAAAAGCTTTGTCAAGTTTATTGTAATATTCTCTATGCTCTAGCGCAACCTCATTATAATCTGAATCTACAGACATTCCACCTGTGGTAACCCAATTAAATCTTTCTGCACTAAAATTAAAAAATTCTAAAATAATATTTTTATGTTTAGCATCAAAAAATCTATCATAGAGATTATAATAAGCAAGATTTGCTATGATGTCATATCTCCCGCTACTATAATAAGGATTGCCATCTGGATAATCCTTTTCTATAAACTCTAATAACTTTTGCTCCCCTAGCATATTATAGGCGATATACACTAAGGCTTCCAAATAAATATCTTTTATGCAAATAGGAAGCTCTTTATTCTCGATATATTCTGTATTTCTCAAAGATGAATAATAACAAGCTTTTGAGTTTCTAGCTTCCATCACTTGCCTATTAAAAGCCTTGAGATTCTCTCTTGTCTCTTTCCCTTGTGGCGTATCCTTTAGGATAGCTTTGAGTGTGGTAAAATAAAGCTTAGAATACAATCTATCTAGCCTCGCTAATTCACTATCGCTACAAATCATCTTTTCTATCTTTGTGGTGGCTTTAGTGCAATCAAAGCTAGGCTTTGCTTCCTTTGGGCTTTGTGCAAAGGCTAGATTCACACATAGGCTTAGTGTCATAAAAATCAATAGAATCCCTCTCGCTTTCTCTCTTGTAAAAGTGTGTATTTGTCTATTATCCATTGCTACCTTCCTGCTTTAGTATGTTGTTATTTATATCATTTGATGATATATGCCATTTTGTAGCATCTTGATAGGCTTTTTAAGTTTATTCACTCTTCACCTCTCCACCTTTGACTACAAGTCCTTTGCTATCTATCACTACTTCTACTCCACCTGCTTTTATGATGACAGAGTCTCCTTTGGCTATGATTTGGGTTTCGCCCACTTGGTGTATGATTTCATTTCCTGCTTGTGTGATACAATCACTTTGTAATTCTAGCGTAGCATTGTCAGCTTGAAGTGAATATTGTTCCTCTACATTGTGTTGCATAG
>NZ_NXLQ01000064.1 GCF_003364195.1 Helicobacter didelphidarum
GGTGAGGAAAATAAAAAGTAAATAAGAATCTCTTATTTATCTCATTCCCATAAGTCATCATCGCACTTGTATGATAATACTTGATGTCTTGATGACTTTCTGCTTTGTGCAAAACCTCCAAAATTACCAAAAAATCAAATACAATCTATTTTAATCATTCATATCTTAATTCTTCACTTCAATTCTATCTCTTTAGGCATTCATCAATGGCTTATCGCTCAACACCAAATATAATTATCTTAGAATCCTCCGCGCACATAATGGAGTGATTAGGCAATCATACATGAGAGAAGGGGGCGGTGATAAGCCATAGTAATATTATGTTTCCTACCAATTCATTACTTGTGATATATACACCCTTTTTGGGCGGGTATATTTGCAGTACATTTTCCCACATCATTCCAAAAACCTCTACCTTAAGCTTAAACCACCTTACACATTTTATCTTTTTCTTCTTTGCAAGATTCTATATACTCATAATCACACGGATACAACGAATCTTGATTATATCTTTCTAGTCTTTTTTTGTTTATCTTAATCGCCTCTTTACTCTCATCAATTCCCACAAATCTCCTCCCAAGCAAGAATGCTTCATACAAAAATCCTCCACTTCCACAAAAACAATCCATCACCATAGAATCTTTATTTGATGAAGCCTGAATAATCCGCCTTAGCATAGAGTGATTTTTCTGCGTAGGATAGATGGGATTTTGTGTATCTTTAAACTCCCAAATATCTTGTATCTTTTTCCCTTTAGAATCTTTAGCATAAATCTTTTTTCTAGGCACACTATTTTTACTCCATTCAATCAAACCTTCATTTTCTAGCCTATCTAATTCACTCAAAGAGCATCGCCAATGCCTGCCTTCTGGTGGTTTTAACCCTCTCCATTCCTGCCCTGTCTCACCATTTTGTGTAGCACCCGGTGCGTGAAGTGGAATAGTCGTATAAGCACCTTTATTATCCCTTTTAGGAAAACGCTTTGTTATCTCATCATTAGAATCTTGCTCATAGACTTCATTCCAAATAAATTTGTCACTTTTTGCATAAAATAAAATCATATCTTTTATATTTCCATACCCTCTTTTTTTGAAATTTTTAGGATTGCATTTAATCCTTGTAATATCATTGAGATAATGTTCTCTTCCAAAGATTTCATCAAGCAAAATTTTGACATAATGCCCCATTTTTGTATCAATATGCAGATAAAGACTTCCCTTTTCACTCATCATTTTATAGATTAAAACAAGTCTAGCATATAAAAATTCTAAATACGATTCTAAGCGAAAATTATCTCTATATGCAATAGCAGATTCTTTGCTCACACTCATCGTGCCACCAAGTCTAAAAACATTATTTGTGCCAAATGGAGGGTCAATATAGACTAAATCAATCTTTTCTTTATAGTCTTTTTCTTGCAAGAGATAACGCATTGCATTGAGATTCTCTCCAAAGATTAAGAGATTATTTTTCTCATAATTTCCTTGCAATTTATAGCTATAAGGTTGAGATAAAATATCTTGTTTGTTTAGGAGAGAGCTAAAGATTTGAAACATTGTATTCCTTATAAATTCATATTTGATAGAGAAAATCACGCAAAAGTAATGCCGAGAGGATATTATTTTGACTATATTGATGAAGAGTATGAAACATTTTACTTTTATTCTTGATATAACACACGCCATCTAAGATAGCGACTTTGATAATATCATCTCTTAATGGAGTGTTTAAAAGTGTGAGTGCGTCATTAAGCTGGGCGTTTTGATGACCTCCAAAATCACTCAAAAACTTCGCTTCTCCTATGATAAATTTGCCATTAAATCTCGCAATAAAATCTAATCCTTTGTCATTTGTATATCCTAGATATTCTTTTGCAAAGCTTTGCATAACAGAATCAGAGGCTTTAAGAATAGCATTTGATTGGGTGTGTTTAAATTCTTCTATATTGATAGGTTCTAATCCTAAAACCCCGCTATTTACCCATCTTTTAAAGAGTGGTCCTATTTGTCTATTTGTTTCTTTGGGAGTTGAGAGATTTTCATAAATTTTATTGATACCCATATCTTTTAGTCGCCCACATATTCGAGCTATCGTAGCGGGATTGCGATGAATTGCACTTCTATCCCTACGCAAATAAGCAATATAAGAATCTTTAATAGGAAACAAATCAAAATCAAGCAAAGATTCTATAATTTGCGTTTGATTATCCTCTCCAAAAGCACTTTCAAATCTCTCCCAAAGGGTAGAATCTATCGTGCGAATATTATCAGGAGACATAGGATATACACGAAATAATTGGTCTAAATAATCCCTTTGATTTGCTAGCTCTATGCTTGAATAAAGAAAATAGTTCATATTTGCTCCTAATAAAATATTTTATAATTATATCAAGTTTGTTGTAAGGGAAACTTTATATTCTTAAAAATAGGGTAAATAGCATAGAATCTAAACTAAAGTATCTTTAAGTATTTTGGGCAATCTTAATTTCGCATATTATCATTTATTCTTTTCACAATAAGCCTCTAAAAATATAAATGTTAGATAAAATGTAGAAGATAAAATACTAATACATAACTTATAATGTAAATTATATTTATTTGATTTTTATCTTAGTATTTATATATTACTTTGTTTCCAATCGAAAAGTGAATTAAGATGAAATTAGAATTTGAAATAATCATTACACAAACTTAAAGTATCATATAGGCAAACCTTGATTCCAAAATCGTTATTGTTTAGTTTTATTGCGTATCTCTACCCTATCATTAAAGATAAATCAACCTCAAAATATTAGCTTTACCATTGCCTTTGCTTTAATATATTTGCAGAAACTTTCAACGCTTACTTTTTATTTTTAGATTCTCTATTTATAGAATCTTGCACGATAAAATCTACTCCGCTCATTCCCACCTACTATCGCAAATATTGCTATAAGTGCTAGTTTTTTCATATTTAAATCCTTAATTATTTAGCCTAATCATCTCTCTAATCACAGCCAAGCTTGTTCGTATTCCACCTATCAAACTCACTGAGTTTTTGAGAATCTATTGTCTTGCCATTGCCACATGTGCCACTTATTGCTTTATCATTTTCATATACGATACTCAAATGCAATAAGCCATGTTCGTCATACAACTTCTCCACACCATTTTTTTTACCATATTTATATGAAGTTTCCTGCATAATATCCCCATCTACATAATACGATTTCTCTATGCCATCTCTTTTATTATTTTTATATGGAGTTTCCATTGAAAGTTTCCCATTCTCACCATACACTTTCTCCACACCATTTTTCTTGCCGTTTTTGTATGAGACATGAAATCGAAGCTTACCATTTGTATGATATGTCTTTTCTACCCCTTGTACCTTACCATTTTTAAATTCCACCTCATAGGCAAGATTCCCATTTTCATGGTATTCTTTAACGACCCCATTTTTGGGATTTCCTCGCATATCAAAGCATAGAGCTGCACTCACTGGGATAGAATCCACAAATTGAGTTTCACATAGAGTATGCCCATAAAGATAACTCCTACCTATACCATTTGCTTCACCATTTTTTATTGGAGTTTCTGTTCGAAATTTCCCACTCTCATCACTATATATCCACAGGCAACCATTAATTCTATCCTCTTCATTTTGACACTCTGGGAGATGGCTATAATCCTCGCTTGATGGAGTAGGGATAGAATCCTCATTTATCCCACAACCCACAAAATACACGCTTATCATCGCACACAATGCTATAAATGCTAGTTTTTTCATCATTCAATCCTTGTATTTATAGATATTATCCTTTAATCACAATCAATCTTGGTCATATCCAAACGCCCTTTTTCTTCAAATCTACGCAAA
>NZ_NXLQ01000065.1 GCF_003364195.1 Helicobacter didelphidarum
TTAAAAAGATGTGTAAGCTTAATGAATTACCAAATAATGAAGAGAAGTATAATAAGATTCTAAGTTACTTTGGATTGAGTTTAGATACGCTTGATTGGGAGGAGTTGAATAAAACGAAAACAATATCTAATACCTTAAATAGCAAACAAACAACTTATAAATTTGAAATATTATCAAGAAATCCACTACCCGATGATGAGTATAGATATAAGTATATAGACAAAAATAGATTTGTAATAAATAATGCTCCCAAATTTGAAGGTATTACTGCTATAATTGTGGAATTTTATACCTTACAGCCATACATTGATAGAAACAATATAGCAGATATAAAAATATTTGTATATTGGAATACAAAGCGTTATTCTTACTATTTCAGCTCTACCTCTTATGCGTGGCATAAAGTGAAAGATTATGAAATATGGTGTGATGACATTTAGAAAAAGGATTAACGATGAGCAACAAACGACAAATACAAAAACTAAGAGACAATGCAGAATGGGCGTGGGCAGCTTATGGTTACTTTAATTTAATAGGTAAAAGATTTGAGAAAAAGATTTTAAAAGATATAGACAGAGAATCAACCCCTATCATCACCCAAACCGACATACTCGACATCACTTATAACAAATATATCGCAGTAGAGCTAAATCCACACAAACAAGATGATGAGATACAAGTAGGCAAACTCAAAGGCGAATTCTCCCCTAACCAAGCTAAACGCTTCTTTGAACGCTATGATTTATTACTTCATCAACCCAATACCTCAAGTGGATTCTCTGCTACATTGTTTGAGGACTTAGGAGAAATTGATAAATCCACAGGCAAAAGAAAAGAAGTCCCTAAAGATTCTAAGTATATCTTAGCCTTTCGTGGCACAGAGATGAGTAGTGATAAGATAAAAGCAACGCTAAAAGATTTCTATGAAGATTTCTTACTTGGGACAAACCAAATCCCAGAGCAATACTTTGATTTGATACACTTTGTAGAGACAAAGATTAAACCTAAAATCTATGATACATCATCTCAATCTTATCCTAAAATGATGATAGTAGGGCATTCATTAGGAGGGTTTTTAGCTCAAATGTGTGCTTTAAGTTTATGTGATAATAAGAATGAAGCAAATATCAATGAAGTATATACTTATAATAATATAAAACCTAAACCCCCAAAGGAGCTACAATGCTATTTGTAATAATCTTTTTTCTCCCCATTGTCTTTACTCTCTCATATTTTATATGGTGGCTCATATATAGAAAAGCATTTAAATCACAAAAGAAAATCTCTAAGTTTTTAGTATTTATTGGAGGTATAGGATTAATTATTTTTTTCTATACACCATATTCATATAACTTACAGCCGAGTTATCACGAATTTAAAGAAATATGTAAGCTAGACCCAGAAATATATCAATCTAATGGTGGTAAGATAGATGAGGAGTATTATAATAAAGTGCTAAAGTATTTTGATACAGATTTGGATAATATGTCAAATGTGCGAACATTAAGAATAAGCGATGATAAAAAGCACTTTTCATATTGGTTTGAAAAATGGATTGGAGATAGAATTGATTTTACTTTTGTTCTTTGGTTCAAAGATGAAAGAGCTACAAAAGACAACATTAAGAAGGCTAGCCTTTGGGTTTGGTGGGATCAAAAGAGACCGATTCCACTTGGTAATGAAGGGGTGGGATTGTATTGGGGAAATACACCAATAAATTGTGGATATTTTAAATAGAAAGGGGCAAATAATGCAAACCAAAAAAATGCTTAATAAGCTAAGAGATAACGCTGAATTGGCTTGGGCAGCTTATGGATATTTTCATTTAGCTAATCCAAAATATGATTTCGAGAAAGATAACACAGATAAAAAGAGGCTAGAGTATTTTAGAGAAATTAAAGCGAAAGAGTTGGGTAAGGATTTAGATAAAAACACCTATCCCACCCATTCTGATATTCTCAACATAGAGTATAAATGTTTCAAAGATAAAAATGGCAAACCTCAAGATTCTTGGTATCATAAACATTTTTTAGGTGGCGAATTCTCCCCACTTCAAGCACAAAAATTCTTTGAACGCTACAATCTTGTAGAACATTGCCCTAATACAGATTCGGGCTTTTCTGCCACTTTATTTCAAGAAAAAGAAACTCAAGAGTTTATCTTAGCCATTCGTGGCACAGAGTTTAAAATTAATCAAGCTTGGCAAGATATTATCACTACTGATGGTTCTTTACTTCTTAGTTCTACACCACTAGGACAATACAACGATATGCTAAGATTCTATAATCAATGTAAAGCAAAATATCCAAAGATAAAAGCTCCAAATTCCCTCACTCTCACAGGACATTCATTAGGGGGTTGTCTCGCACAAGTATTTGTGTTAAGCCTATGTGATGATAGAAATAGAAATAATATTAAAGCTTTATATACTTATAATGTCTCTTTAGAATCTAAGAGTGTTGCCTGATGAAAACTTACTTTAAAATTCTGTATATTGGGTGGCTAGGTTTTTGTCTTTTAGTTTTTGTTATGTATCTAGGAATGGCTTATCAACCACACTTTTTTGAGGGGCTTTTGGGGAGCATAGTATTAGCCATTACACCTTACTTATATTTTTTATGTATCTTTAAAATCCCTGTTGATTTTGAGATATATTGCAATAAAAATAACCAAAATATCAATGATTTTAAATTCTTTTTTAAAAAATATGCGTTATATTTTCTTATTCCCATAATAGCACTTATGGTATTTATAGTTTTTAAAAATAGCGTTATATCATCGGTATTGCTTTGCGGTTTGCCGTTTTTGTGGTTGTATGCTGTTTGGATAAAAAAGTTTATTATGTTTTATATAGCAAAATTTTGGAGATAATTATGGACACGATTAAAACTCAAATCAACAACCTAAAAGACTATGCAGAACTCGCTCAAGCATCTTATTTTTATTTTGATTTAGATAAAGATTCTAATAATATTCCTAGAAAAATTTACAAGTTAGATTCTAACAAAGAAAAAATTAAAGGTGGAAATTGTAGTTTATGAAAACATTAAAAATATTATATATTTGTTGGATTATATTTTTTATATTTACTTGGATAATTTCACCTTTAGTTGCACATAATCCAGATAGGACTAATGAATTTTTTATAACACTTGGTTTTATTGCTGCCCCTTTAATAATATACTATCTTGTAATAGATAACATACTTCATCCTAATAAACGATTTATAAAATTAAAAATCTTAATTTTTATATTCTTAATTATCTTGATATGTATTTTCTTGTTTCGTGATGCGAATCAGCCTCCTATGTGCTTTAAAGACAATCAACCTATTCCATGTGAGGAGTTTTACAATGAACTGCAAAGAGCAAATTAAAAAGCTAAGAGATTATGCGGAACTCTCTTGGGCAAGTTATGGTTACTTTGATAGATTAAAATATAACTATGCGCAAGATGAGGATTCTAAGAAAGCGTTAAAGGAATTTAGAAAAATTAAAGATGATGAAACTGCTATTATCACACCTGCTGACATACTCGATAGAACTTACAAATACTACCTTGATGAAGATGGTAAGCCTAAAGATGGCATTGTCTTTGGACTTTTTGCTAGTGAATTATTAGACGGCGACTTCTCCCCAATTCAAGCTCAAAGATTTGCCACAAGATATGAAGTGAAATTTCATCAACCCAATACTTTTAGTGGGTTTTCTGCTACACTCTTTTATGATACATTTAAAGATGAATATATTG
>NZ_NXLQ01000066.1 GCF_003364195.1 Helicobacter didelphidarum
GAATGATAAGAGATTCTTTAATACATTAGAAACTCTTAAGAAAGAATATAATATAAATACAAATGATAGGGTGATAGTAAGGTTGGAGGTGGAGTATGAGAATGCTATACCTATGGATGAGGCAATAGAAAAGCTTAGGAATGAATTGTATCTCATTGAAGCTGAAGTGGCAAATATGGCAAGAGAAATTATGAAAAATGTGAATGTGCGTGAGGCATATATACGAAACATCAAAGAAATGTCTAATCAATTATTGAAAGAAGTAGAAAAAGAGCAAGACATACATAAACGCAAGATTCTAGCAAAACGATTAGCTCAAGATGCCAATAAATTTCGCAATGAAACAATGAATGATATGCGTGCTAAAAGCACTTATTTTGGAAGAAGTATCGCAGAAGCTATGAAAAAGGACGGAAAACCTTTTGAGGCAATGATAGAGAAAAAAATAAAAGATTTAGAATACAATAAACCTTTCGAACAACTTACAAAACAGGAACAAACAAAAGTATTTGAAGAAATTATTAAATCATCGGGCAATAGCAGGCAGAGTGTAAATCTTAAAATCGTAGGATTTAAATATCTTGGACGATTTTTGGTTATTGTGTCTTTTGGTGCATTTGCCTATGATATGTATATATCTGAAAATAAAATTAAAACCTTTTTATCTAGTGGAGTTAGCTTTGGGTTTGGATTGGCTGGAGGTGCTGGTGGTGGTATGGTGGGTTATGCAATATGTCCATTTACTGGCTGGTTTTTTGTTGGCTGTGTAGGCATAATGTCTGTAGCTGGAGCGTATTTTGGTGCAGAACTTGGAGATTTTATTGTGAATGATTATTTTAGTCAAGAAATAAATGATTTTTTAAGGGAACATAATCTTGACTAAGCTATCACAACAAGAATTAGAAATTTGCTATATTATAAGCAAAGTTTTTGACTTTGGCACAGATTACAAGGCTTCATTGCAACAAAAATATGAATTGGTGCAAGAATGCAAAGAGATTTTACAAGACACAAGACACACAGAGGAATTTAAAAGGCATTATCAAGAAGTGCTAGTGCGTATAGAAGATAGAGAAAAAGAAGTAGCATTAGAGAGCGTAAGAGAAAAATATATAGAGATAAAAAATAAGATTTTTATTATCAAGGCAGATTTTAGCAAAAAGGATTTAGAGAGGCTTTTTCCATTTGTAGCGTGGATTTGCTGGAGTAAGCCTAGTGCTATGAGCCATTGGGGTGGAGGTGATTTTGACTTTTGGGATAAAGAGGAATTTTTCAAAGAAGCCCTAAGCCGACAAAAACTTTTTTCTTCTTGTATTTATAGGCTTTGTAAAAATCTGCTTATGCAAATAGTAAAAGGGCATTATATGATTCTCTGCCATACTTTTGCTTTTGCGAATCTCTCGCCAACACAACAAGAGCATTATTTGCAAAAAGATTTTTGCATACATTCTTTTGCTACTGCTATGATATATTTTTATGCAATCATTGGCATCGCCCTTGCTTATCCCTTGTATGTGGGTGTGAAAAAGGTACTTATATGGATAGCTCAATAAATAAACAAACCCAAATACAAATTGCTTGTATATTAAGCGATATATTTTTAGATTTTATCTATATCACAATGATGATGGTAGTATCAATATAGAGGCAACAAAAGAATTTTATAGTGAAATAAAAGATAAAGTTTTTACAATCTATCCTAGCTTTAGCAAGAAAGAACTAGATTCTATCTTTCCTACGATAGCGTATTATTGTATGTATGATATAAGTAAGAGTATTTTTTATGATGAATTAAGCTTGTTTGATAAAGATTTGATGAGAGTATATTTGAGAGATGGTTGGAATATTGAGTTGCAATATGACCATAATTTCAAATTTAATATCCTACAAATTTTTACCACTTGGCGCAATTACTCTTGGCTGGATAGACAAATGAAAGCAGAGTGCGCAATGCGAGATAATAAGCATAATTACATTGCAAGACTTAAGGGACACAACAAAGGAGTAAATATGTTATATATGACTGAAATTCTACATGGTGATTGTATTATCCACCCTAATACCAATCTCATTCCTTACGATATGGGTTTTTGGGGCTATTTTGGATTGTATAATACGCTCATTCCCCCACTCCCTACAACACTCTTTTGGACACTCAAGGTGCATAAGGTAAATGGGATAAAGCCTTTGTATTTAAAGGGAGAGGATATACCTTCTCTTGTATCTATCAAAGATGGAAAAAGAGAGCATATAGAAATGAGCGATGAAGAAGGGATATATTACACACATTTTCGTGATTATAGTGGGAGCTTTAAAGTAAAGGGTAATCTTAGAATCTCACAAAGCCTTAATCTAAAAGAAAAAGCCCCCATTGATATAATGATATTCTTTGATAAAGAAAGTGCTTTAGCTATGGATACAGGTAATTTTCTTTTAAAAAGTCCCTATAAAGATGATATATATAATCACAAGATTGTCAGGGAGATTCTAGGGGAGGAGAGATTTAGACGCCTTATGTCAAAGCGATTTCATTATGAGACAATCGCTATTGAAGCACAGATAGGCAATATCGATGGATTATACACGATTAAGAATCCTATTTGCGCGCTTATAGCGGATTATAATTTCTCTTTTTTTAATGATGAGGATGCGTATGAATGGCAACTTACAAGAACTACTCCACTAGAGTTTGGTGGCTTCCCAATGGCAAATATCCTAAGCTTTAAAGTGGTAAATACATTCTTTGAACTTGTAGAATATAATGATATATTTCAAGGTGAATATTATATCGATACATTTTTAGAGGATATTCCTAAGGTAGATTCTAATGCAACGAAAAGTAATTTTGCTATCCCGATACTCAAAGGACTTTTCGCCACCACTACCACAAATGAAAATGATTTCTTTGTTAATCTACGAGATAAGCCAGATTCTAAAGATAGCAAAATCCTTATGCAGCTTTATTCACAAGGCTTTAGGACAAATAATAAAGAAATCCAATATGATTTCTATGCAAGGGCAGGAGAATCTGATGAGTTTTATGGGTGGTATAACACCCAGCTTAAGCTCCAAAAAGCCTATTTTCTTAAGTATAAAGATTCTATGATACATCCATTCTATTTTGATAGAGAATCTTATATAGATAATCGCACAGAAGCAAATGCTAAAGATTATATCATCTTTATACAAGATATTATGGAGAAAGATTGGGCAAAAGTATGGGTATTACGCTATGATAAATATATCGATGAGTATAAAAAAGGTGATGATATAAATGACAAATCTTATACCGATACATTCTTAGAATCTCCAAGTAAGATGATTATTAAAGAAGGCTATATCCATGCAAGTGGATTAGAACCTTATAGGGTATTTCCTATAAGAAGATAAAGGAAGTAATTATGAAGGCATTAAAAGAATCTCAGATTCATATTTCTTTGTTAAATGACAAAGATAGCAATCTGTCATTGCAAATGAAGCACAAGTGAAATGGCAATCCACTTTGAAAAAGAGGAATAACAATAAAGTGAGGGAATAATTGTCATTGCGAGTGAAT
>NZ_NXLQ01000067.1 GCF_003364195.1 Helicobacter didelphidarum
AACAATATGAGAGATTTCTTGAGCCATTATCTCATCTTCATGTCCTGCTTGATAACGATTGCCTATACTTGCCTCTGTGCTTGCACCACTAGAGATTAAGCCTTGAGTTGAGCCTTCTATCTTAATATATGCTGGTTGTGCCATGATAAGTCCTTTGTGCTGATATTGATAGTAAGAGGATTATAACATAAAAAGGGTTGAATGATAGTAAAAACCATAAAAGAAAGTGCAAAGCAAATTAGAAGCTATAATATCAATGATGATTGGGTTGGTAGATGTTCGATTCTAAGCTTTGCAAGAAATCACAAAAGTGCTTTATAGGGGTTGTGATAAGATACTATAATTAAGATTGGAGTTTGCGATAAGATTCTTGCTTAAGAGGTTTTTGTAACAATGGGGCTTTTGTTGAGGAGAGGCTAATTGTAGGAAGATGATTGTAAGAATCTTTTTATCACTTAAAAAGTATTCGAATAATAACATAATGAAAAATAGGATCACAGCCAAAGAGTATAGAGCCAATAAAGAAACTCTTTAATTTGTGTTCTATCTCGTTGCATATTTACTCCTTTGTTGTGTCCCTTAAGTCTTGCAATGTAATTATGCTTATTATCTCGCATTGCGCACTCTGCTTTCATTTGTCTATCCAGCCAAGAGTAATTGCGCCAAGTGGTAAAAATAGGATATAAAAAAATATACAACACACAAAGCAAATCCTGCATATCTTATACCTTTTCTTTACCCAAGAGATAAAACCAATGAGAGATAGTATCGCAAATAGCAAAAATCCACAATACATTCCTATTTGCATGATAGATAAAGTTTGGTTAGATTCTACAAACAATCCATAAAATACGCTTATAGCATATATAATGGGTAGGCTAAAATAACATAACAAGAAGTAAGTAATAGCAATATTGCTAATATATCTTTCACAAATGATACTTATGATGCCTAGCAAAAAAATACATATAATTATCCAGAATCCCTCTTGAAACAATACAAAAAACCTCTGCTAGATTGAAAAATCATTCCATATAGCATAATGCTTGATACCACAAACCAAAATATAGCGATATATTTTATTGTATTATTTTGTAAGCTAATACTTCTTGCGACAAATATAGCACTGATAATGACACAAAAGATAAGAATTATACTATACAAGCTCATTATAGAATCCTGCATTGTTTGGTAGTAAATAAAAATGGCGTTTTAAATTTGAAATTATGGTCATATTGCAACTCAATATTCCAACCATTATCGCTCTTTTTTTGCGTATCATTACTCTTGATGATATGTATGAAAAATATTATTATGCAACACCAAATCATCAATCTTGCATTTTGATGGGTGGAGCGTGATAATATCTTCATCTTTTGTTACCTCAATATTGCAAAAATCATTAGCATATTCCATTGAAACCACCTTGATAACTGCTTTTGTCGCAGATTCTATACTTATCACACGCACTAAGCCATAATTCATATCATTTGGCTTTTCTATGTAAAAATTCACATTCCAATCATCAAAAGCACTACCATTGTATGAATACCCAATCTCGCAATAATTTTCTCCAAATAAGTCCCTATCATTCAATATGCCATCAGACTTTACACAAAAATCATCTATCTTAAATATTTGCGTTATGTCTTTGCCATTGACATTTGATGTAGAAGTATAGACTTTTCCCTGCCATGATTTGACATATTTGGGTAAATTATCTGCATAAATAAAGCACACCAAAGATACAGCAAATAATAATCGTTTCATTAATCCTCTTTTTATGGTTGTGGTATCACAATATGGTAGTAGCCATTTTCATCAAGCACTTGAGTTATTTTACTGCTTGATATAAGTTTCTCAACTTCACTTTTAAATATTTCTTTAGTTTGTCCTAAAGATGAATGCGGAATATCCACCACATTGACGACATTAAAATCAGCACAATGTCTTGATACATTTGAAGCACCAAGTTTATTAATTATATTTGTCATTGCTTGTATAATTTCTTCTTTAGATTTTCCTGCCTTTTTTTGATTCTCGTAAGTATTTAATACCTGCTGACCCGGTGCTTTGTATGTATTTCTTTGTTGTTTCATGCCATTTTGTATGATATTGTTATACATAATTTCAGCTTGCCTTCTAGGCGTTCTAGCGGTGCTACTTATAACAACTCTAGTATAATTGGAATTTTTAGCTATCTTTCTTAAGATATTTTTAGAATGTTCAGAAACTAAACTTATATCTATTCCATTTTGTCCCACAACCTCAATGTTGCTTAAATCCTCCTCCCCATACTCCACCTCCAACCTTACTATCACTCTATCATTTGTATTTATATTATATTCTTTCTTAAGAGTTTCTAATGTATTAAAGAATCTCTTATCATTCTTCCCTACATCTATCCCTCCATTATTTCCATATTTATCTCCTCCATGCAAATAGAAATTCTCTCTTTGTGTATGAGATTCAGTTGTGTTGCTGCAATCTTTGTCTGTATAGATTGAAAGATAGAAATTATCTCGTTGTGTGTGAGATTCTACTCCATTACCACATTCTTTATCTGTATAGATACTTGTATGCTTACCAAATGTATTTTCACTAAAGATTGTCCTTCTATCATTTATATCATTGATATTGATATAATATTCTCCCTCTGGCATAGCTCCTTTATCTTTCTCTTGTTGCCATTCTTTATCAAGACAGAAATAATATGTTGTATCATTCAATAATCCTTTCTCCTCATATTCTACAAAGTGTGTATAGCCCTTATTTTCTTGTAACTCTTCTTTTTCTTTTAGGCTTAAGGCATTACCACTAAAGGCTACAAAGATTCTATCTTTATGAGGTTTAGTAGAATCTGCCTTATCTCTCTTTATCTCCCCATACTCTAATATCATTAATTCTTTGCCATTGAATCTAAGGGAGAGTTTATCTCTCGCCTTTATCTTTTCACTCTTTGCTATCTCCCCAAAGTTATTTCTTATGATAAAGGTTATATTTGGGATTGGTATTTTTTTATTTGTTGCAAGTAGATGATTATACTTTTCTATGCTTTTACCTTTATATTGAATGATTTGTTTTTTATCATTGTCCATTAAAAATGACATCAACTTGCTTGCTATATCAAATGTTTTATTTGTTGCAATTCTTGTTGGATTAAGAGATTTATCTCTATCAATCTTCTCACCTACAAGTAAGCAACCCTGAGAATCTTGGATTTTTCCTCCACTATGAATTAATATATTTCTATCTTGATGGAGATATTTATTATGTAAGTTTAAAAGAGGTTTCCAATATCTTATTTTGCCTTTAGAATCTTTATGTGGCTCATTATTTGCATTTATTGCTTTCCAATATTGTCGCAATTGATTGGTGTATTTTTCTCCTTGCGGATTAAGGTATCTTTCTGATTTATGCCATGAGAGTTCATACCTCCCCTCTGGGATTCTAAGCTCTAAGTTTGGTGTAATACAATCATATCCACTTCGCTCTAAGAAGTAATGATTTTCCCATTGTGTTAAGTCTCT
>NZ_NXLQ01000068.1 GCF_003364195.1 Helicobacter didelphidarum
AAGCTATCAGATTCTAAGAGAGGGTGCAAGGGATTCTCCTTGTGATATGAAATTGCTTTATCATAAAGATTATGGTTTTAGTGCTATGGATTATAGCATGATAATTGAATATAAGTTAAGAATTATATTTTAGACTCTATAAATAATATTTAAAACCAAACTTTATTGTTAAGGTTTTATAAAACTAAAATATAGAAATATCTTGAATATTTCTAGTTTGATATTATAGTAGATTTTACTACAAAAAATAATTTTTATCAAAATTTTTACTCTTTTTTCATGCTCCTAGTTTTGTTTTCTAACATATAAGTATGCTAAGAGCATAGAAATTTATTATTACATAATTTTTTAAGATTCTCTTAAAGAATCCCTTGAGGTTTGGAATTGAACAATAGAGTAAATGTTTATTTTTTGGGCAGAATTAAACATTTATGCAAGCATAAAAGACCAAAAAATGAGATAATTTTAATAAACCTGAGAGGACATTGAAAGCATATATTATACTTAATGTAAAAATAAATTTCATATATAAATCTTTTAGTAATGGACATTTAAGAATATTCAAAGATGTTGTAATAAAATCAACATTTCTCTATTTGCATGATAAAAGCCATATTTTATCTAAAAATGTAACATAAAATAACATACATCATAAAAAATTATATTTTAAAAATTGATGTTCTGTAATTATGATTTTTTTAAGCAAAAATGTGTTAGACTATTAGAATTTCAATTTTTAAGGAGAAAGCATGAAAAAACATGTTGTTTTTTTCGAAGCAGTAGGCGGTAGCGATAAGGGTAAAGACGGACATAGAAAAGACACTGTGCCAATGATGGATTATCTGAAGAAACTAGGCTGGAATGCAGAAGTTGTATTCTTCACTGATGAGATTCTCAAAGATGAGAAAAAAAGAAATGAGATTTATGAATATGTGAAAGGTGCGGCTGATGCGTATGTTTCGCGTGTGAATCCGGGCAACCTGAAAGAGGAAAAACTCTACTTTGATGTGTTGCGTAAGCTTTGCAGTGATGGCGTGATTGGTATGCCTCACCCTGATGCGATGATTGGTTATGGGGCAAAAGATGCATTGACAAAATTACGCAATACAGAGCTTGTGCCAACAGATACACTTGCTTACTATGACCCTGCAGAAGCAAAGAGAATCGGTGTGAATTGGGTTGCTGGTGGCGAGCATGATTTTAAGAAAAACTTTCCAAAAACCCTTGCAAAAGGCGAGAGAGTATTAAAGCAAAATCGTGGTTCTACGGGTGAAGGTATTTGGCGTGTGCAAATCAAAGACCCTAGCAAATATAAGGGTGTAAGCGAATTGCCTCTTGATGCAGAAATCCGTTGCACAGAGGCTGTTGATAATCATGTTGAGGAGCGCAAACTCGGCGAATTTATGGATTTTTGTGAGAAATACTTGCATGGCGATAATGGAATGCTCGTGGATATGACTTTCTTGCCACGCATTAAAGAGGGTGAGATTAGAATCCTTATGCTCTATAAAGACCCTATTTATGTCGTGCATAAAAAACCAGCCGAAGGAGCTGACGCATTCTCTGCGACACTCTTTAGTGGTGCAAAATATCGCTATGACAAACCAGAGCAATGGGGCAAATTGGTGGATTATTTCCTCTCTAATCTTCCAGAGATTAAAACAAAGCTTGGCAACTATGACTTACCACTTATTTGGACAGCAGACTTTATCCTTGATACTGATGAAAATGGCAAAGATAAGTATGTTTTGGGTGAGATTAACTGCTCTTGCGTGGGCTTTACTTCACCTGTGGAGTTCCTTGATAAGACCGCTAGACGCGTGGCAAATACGATTATCAACATTGTCGAAGATGCACAAAGTAATAAATGTGCTTGTTGTAATCAGGATTTAGTGAAATAAACATTATTCTTTACTTGTAACTTTAGTTTTATTTCGAAATATAGTTATATTATATAAGATATTACACTTGTTGTAACTTTTCATCTCAAAATAATTATATGGTTATAATAAAACTTTAAGGTTGCAAGTCTTACATCTAAATACTTCAAGAAATTACATGTAGCTATTTTAAGTTTCTATACCAAATAAATATTACATCTATTAATACCATTTAATCTTCAATATTATCAAAACCCACACAGGATTTAGCTTGTGTGATACTCTAATTTCTTCCCATTTAATACATTCTCTTAAGACCAGATTTATTCCTCTGTGTTCCCTTACTAAACATACCCAATCCACTCTCACTCCGATAGAGGCAACTAGAGCAGTAGTAATGTAGCAATAATGCTAAGTGGTTGTATTGCCACCCACCCCCTAATTATGTGGAATCTTGTTTGCTGTTCATACAGAATACTTTACATATAAGTGGAAACTCAATATGTACCTAATCTAAATATATTATGGTTTGTCATTTATCGTAATATTTACTCAATATTTCTATAATATCTTGAATTTTTTATGGTAAATTTCTATGTGATTATTTTATTGTCTAAGGAGAAAAAATGCAACCTGAAGAAGAACAAGGAAATCAACTTACCAATCACTTAGAAGATAGAAGTATTGCAAAGGATATAAGCTTTCGATTATCTGGGGAATTGATAGGTTTAGCTCACAATGTTTCTAAGGTAAAATTTACCCCCATAGAAGATATGTGTGTAGATTCTAGACTTATTCATAGTGGATTTATCTTTAGTGCTGCTTCACATGCTGCCTTGACAGCACTCAACAAAAAAAATAGTCTTATTATAGGTGCTGATATTAAATTCCTTGCACCCATTGAACTTGGACATGAAGTCATATTTAAAGCCGAAGCATTGCAAGACGATACGAAAAAATGTGAAGTTAAGGTTGAGGGGTTTTTACTTGACATTAAAATTTTTTATGGTATGTTTTATATTGCTGTTTTTGATAAGAAAATCTTTAAATTAAAATTTGATAACTAAGAATAGAGCCACTTTTTATAATTTTTGGGAAATAAAGTAAGATTCTATATCATTTTAGTTTTATTTGCAGAAAAGCTACAATTCACAATTCTTGTAAATAACATAATAAGTTTGTCTCGATCTAGAAAGAGAGTAAGAGAATACCAATAAAGATTCTATCAAAAGGTAAAGATAAAATCATAAACAACTTAAGGTTTTAGAATAGCTATGAAAGATAAATCGATAAAAACAGAATATAAATACCCAATTTTGTTATCCCCTCATTAAAAAATTTCATAAATATTTTATTGCGACTTAAGAGATGATAAACTTTCAAAAATGAGTTTGGGCTATATTTCGTGTGTAAAATCTTTAGATTCTCTATCTTTATGCACCTACAAATCATTTTACCCCATAAATCTTTTACCTCTTCACTTGTGGTGTTGGTGTTATTACAATAATATCATTTTTAATCTTATCATATATTGCTTGTCCTATGCCTTTGACTTGCATAATATCTTCTTTTTTCTTGAATCTTGTTTTAGAACGATATTCAATAATTGCTTTTGCTTTTGCTTC
>NZ_NXLQ01000069.1 GCF_003364195.1 Helicobacter didelphidarum
AAAAAGAATCTAGAATCTTACAAAAACAAAACATTAAATATTGATAATATCAAAGACTGCGATTTTTCTGATACTAAAAAAATATTGGAAAAAGGAAAAGATTCATTAGAAAAAATAATCAAATCATTACAAAAATATGAAAATATGTCAAAAGAGGATTTTGAGAATAGATTTGATAAAGACTTTATTGTTCTTGGTGCAAACATTATTGGCACAACACACGCTCCAATATTAGCACATATTTTAGTGCATAAACTTGGTAGCAATGTAGCAAAACAATTTCTTTTTAGGATTGTTTTGGGTGGAATTACAGGACCTTGGGGTATATTTATTTCTATAGTTTGGTTGCTTGTGGAAATCTATGATTTTTTGGCTAATAAACAGCAGGAAAATAAAAGAATTGCAGAAGCATATAGACTTTATGGAGCAATCATAAGTATTTATGAAAATATTGACTATTCCTTAGCTAGTCTTTTGAATTTTGGACATATTGGATTTGGGAATCTCATTACAACGCAAAATACTAATACTTTGACATATCATTTGTATCCTAACTATGATATATTTAAATCTGATTTTATGTATAAAGTTATTAGTAACAACACTCTAAATTTTAAGGATATATCCTATAAAGTCAGTCTATCATTACAAGAAGAAAAAATACAAAATGATATATATCTGCAAAATATATTTGAAAAAAGCAATAGAATCTCTCATTGCGAGATGGCAAATACTCAATTTTCAACTTTTAGCTTTCAAGATGCACCTTTTATAAAAGATAGCACAGCTATTTTTAGCGAATCTTCAGCTTTCCAACATTTTAAAAATGTATTTTTAAGATTCGATAGCTTTTTGTTTGTAAAAACCTCTAGTTTTAGCTCCATATTAGCAAATGATATTCTTATGCAAAGCTTTAAAACAAGTAATCAAAATAATCCTGCAAGGATAAACAAAACAGCCCTTTTTCTCACAAATTGTTTGCATAATGGGACGCCAGAATACAAAGTGCAACAGCATATTAAAACTACCTTACAGAATAATGAGAATACAAAGAAAAATATTTTATTTTTATCGGCTATGTATAGAGTAGAAAAAAGTATAGTTGTGCGAGAATTTTTAAAACAAATGACAGATTTATTTAATAAATTAGAAGAATATGCACATACAGAATGGCTAAGTCGCTTAACAGATAGTTACTTAACACACTATATTGGTTCATTGATTGATAAGTATAGAGCTGGCAAGGTTAACAGGGCAACATTTTATGGTTTTGTTAGTCGTATCACATCATATTCATTAAATGATAATTCAGTAAATAATATGGATGCTAATGAATTTTGTAATTTTATGTATGAATTATGTATGGTGTTTATCACAAGAAAACATGTCGATATAGTTGACCATTATATTAATAAACAAAAACATCAAGAAGCAAAGTCAAATATAAAAGATATTTTTATGCAAATGAATGCAATCATTACCGATATATCTAAAATACTTTCTCACTTTAATACTTTTAGTTTTGCAAAATTAGAACAATACCAAAAAAATATTGACGAGATATACAAAAAGCAAAAAGAGGAAATAGAAAAATTCTTTAGCATACAATACCTTCAAAATAATTCAACAACTAGCAAAGAATACAATGTTTTTTACAATATAAGCTCTATAAAAGACCTATGTATAGGTATATTGAATAGATACTTTAATAAAAATATACAATCAGAGCTATTTGCTAACTTAGAATATCTCTCGCAAAGATA
This sequence comes from Helicobacter didelphidarum, assembly GCF_003364195.1. Classification (GTDB taxonomy): domain Bacteria; phylum Campylobacterota; class Campylobacteria; order Campylobacterales; family Helicobacteraceae; genus Helicobacter_A; species Helicobacter_A didelphidarum. The sequence continues at coordinate 1,764 of NZ_NXLQ01000069.1, forward strand.
CCAAGAAATACAATTTGATGATATTGAAAAATCTATAAAAGATAGAGATAAAATAGAATATACAAATATACTAAAAAGTGTGATAGACCCTATCTTGCCATTAGATGATTCAATGCTGAATTACTTGAGCGATGAGGAAACACTCTATTTTTACACGATTATTATAGATAATATAAAAGATTATGCAAAACAACTTGAGGATTCTAAGGATAAAGAACAACATCAAGTATTACAAAATCTAATTGGAAACTACTATACCAATCTCGCTATATTCGAATTATTAACTACACAAGAGAAAGCAATACAAGAGAAGATTCACAAAATATATAACGACAAAAATACACAAGGTTTATTAGAGGCAATATTAAATGGAATTGCTGATATAAGTAAAGATTCTGCAAAAGAGACGCTAAAGGAATTACTGAAAAATAAATATTCCACTCTCGATTCGCTTATTAATGATAATATTAAAGGTATTTTAAAAGATTTAACAACAAACTTTGCTAATATCCAAGATGCAAAAAATCCATATATTAAGCAACTAAATAGCCTAACTGAATTTTCAAAAAATCAAAAAATATACAATTTTACATCTATTATAGCTAAAGTAACTATTGGCTATGTTGCCAATGCGATACTTGATAAAATTTTCCCCACACAGATAAAAAATATCGAAGCAATGAAACAAAAAGCTATCGCCCTGCTTGTTGCTATGAATAGACATAGAGACACACCGTATGCGACTTGCAAAAAAGGAAGCAAATATTTAACACTCCCCATAGAAATCACGCAAACTCTTATAAATGCAGACTTACAAGCTATGATAATTGGTGGCTCTCCACTAAATAGTGGGTTTTGTGTGCATACTCCAAGTGTGGCGATTTTTAGTGAAAATAATGAAAAAGCACTGCAAACACTTACTCAAACCTTAAGAAATCTTATGAATGATAAGGTGGATATTATGAAACTCGGAGCTGAATCAGGTGAGATAGTCAAAGAAGCTTACGCTAAGCTATGGTTTTATCTTGATATGGGAGAAAATAAGCAATTAGAATCCTATCTACGCAATGAATTACAAGTTAATCCCAAATACTACACATTACGCAATCTTACAAGTGATGCCTATATCCAAACAAAACTAAAAACAACACAAGATAAAGACAACCAATCATTTGCACAGAATAACAAAAAAGAAAATTTTATCACAATGGAAGGCAATGCAAAAGGTGGAGTGCGATTTAATAGAGATTTTCTTATCCAGCTTAAAAGAATAGCAGAATGGAACTATAGAGTCTATGAGGAAAAGGAAGTTTTGCCACAGATACAAAACAACAAAATGCCCAACAATAGACTCTCTATCAAAGAACCAAGTCCCGATGAATGGCTAGCAGGCAATCTTATCTATGATAAAGAATATATCCCCACAACCATAGATGTGAAAGATTAAGGAAAGGAGAGTTATATGAAAGGTGCAATATTTGAACGACTAGAAATAAATATTTGGAAAAACATGAGAGATGAAGAAAAAAACTATCCCGCCATGAAACCAGAAGAAGCAAGAATAAATGATTACAACTTTATCCTCTCCACCCTCAAATCCTATCGCCCTTCTCCCAATGGCAATGGTATCAAATGGAGTAAAGAAGAAAAAGAAGCTTTTATAAAGCTAAGCTATAAAGAACAAAGAAAAATGATAGTAAGAAAG
>NZ_NXLQ01000006.1 GCF_003364195.1 Helicobacter didelphidarum
TTTTTTTAACATTTCTTCTTCCTTTTTTTTTCATTATTTCTTAGAAATATCGTAGTATAGGGAGTTTGTAAAGAGAATATGAAAAACAATAAAAAGAGAATTAATATCATAATATCTATACTACCTGTATGCTTTATTAGAATATTTGCAATGTGGTAGAAAAGTAACATGTGATGATTTTTTTTAAAAAAATTAAAATATTTAATATTTTATAAGAAATATTCTTTGAATCTATATCGAATTATTATGTTTTGATTGTTTATATTGCATACTTATTTGTTTTATTTATTGTATTTGATTGTTGTTGTGGGGTTGTTTAGGTGTATTGATTTTACATTGATTAAAAAAGAGGATATTGATTGCTAGAGAATCTCTATTGCTCTATAATTTCTCTGAAGCACTATAAATATTGTTAGTGTAATGAATCCCCAAGATAGTTTTAAACTAATCGACTTCTTAAAGTAGTAGTTTTGTCCTCATAAAAGTAACATACGACAACGAGAAAAAGATTGTCTTGAATATATATCATTTCAAATTCAACAATCCACATAATAGCAAATGAAAATTAAGAGAATCTTGATTCGGATATGATAAATACGATACTTTTACCTATACCCTGTTTGTAACAAGAAAGGTTTAATAAACTCTACTCCATTGAAATAAAAGAGAAGAAAAGCTTATCGCCCCCTCAATTAGTAATAAACCATGGCTATTTTTTAAATTCAATACCCTCTAATTCTAAAAGTTTGCTTTTTAGTTCTACTCCACCATTATAGCCTGTGAGTCTTGACCCACTTCCCAACACGCGATGACAAGGGATTATAATAGAAATAGGATTTTTCCCTACTGCACCTCCTACCGCTTGAGCCGACATTTTCTTGATACCAAGCCTTTGAGCAAGAATCCGAGCAATCTCTCCATAACTTATTACCTCTCCATAAGGAATAGCACATAAAATCTCCCAAACCTCCATTTGGAATCTTGTCCCTTGTGGATAAATTGGCAATCTTACTGATTGCGAAAATAAATGAGTTAAGGATTTTGTCATTGCTTCATGCTTCATTATTTGTGAGGATACAATAGGATTATGTCCCCTAAAATAACACTCAAGCCATGCCTTTGTCCAGTTAAATATGGTAAGATTCTCATCTTCTCGTAACTCTATGGTATTTGTTAGAAGTGATTTATTTATATCTTGCCCATCTATAAAGAGTCCATGAAGCATATTGGCAGAGGCAATAAGCGTAATATTGCCGAGCATAGAAGGAAACAATGTTTTATAGAGTTGGTTATCTATTTTTTTTGATAATTCTTGTGTAAGATGTGTTTTTATTGCCTTATCTTTATTATATAACATTAATAATTCCCTTTGTAGCCATTTATTATAAATAAAGAAGCTGTATTGCTGGAAAAATTATAATTCATTTATTTGTAATTTACAAGAATCAATTTCAGTAATATTTAAAAATTATAAAGTATAAATCGCATTTAATAGCTAATTCTGTTTCATAGAGTTGTTTCTTACTTAAGGTGTTTATATAACCGCGTAAGAAAAATATGAAAGAATTAAGTCTCGTATTAACTATTTATTCAGTTTCTTTGCAATATGTTTTTGACTAGGATACATAAAGAATGTGCTGTAAGTAATATTAATTTTATCTTTACTATCCGTTGCAAAACCTTTGATAATAATTGGAATACTCTTGTCTTCACTATCCGAAGAGTTTAGTGTCTCTTTGGCACGTAAGAGAACAACAAGAATTTTTGTTTCATTTGGTGCAATTAAGAAATCTTTTTCATTAAGATGATCTGGGAATTTGATTTCAAACTTGTCCGCTATTTCACCTTGTATTTCAAAACTGAATCTATGTGGATCTTTATCAATATTCTGAACCACAAATTTATAGGCATTGTCAACTGCACCACTTTGTCGCACTTCATAGAGTCCTGCCGTTCTTGTAATATTAAGCAACATTGTTTTTCTCATAGTGCTAACAAATATAAGAATTACAAAAATTAATGCTAAAACAATCATATAGCCAATAGTTTTAAGGCGAAATAATTTTACTTTTGTATTTTGTTCTGTTGCATTTGGGGAACTCCAATTTACAAGACTTGATTTGCCCAATTTACCCATAACTTCAGAACACGCATCAACACATTCAAGGCAGTGAATACACTCAAGTTGCACTCCTTTTCTAATATCAATGTGCGTTGGACAAACTTTAACGCATTGATGACAATTTGTGCATTCATTCGATGGGTTTTGTTTCTTTGGTGCAATTTTAATTAAATCTCCTGTTGGCGTATAAACAGCTCCACCGCGTTTTTGATTATAGATTGACATAAGTGTATTATTATCAAATAATACAGATTGGACACGTGCATAAGGACACATATAAATACAGAATTTCTCTGCAATAAAACACACTTCAAAAGTCATAAATGTTGCAATTATTAGCCAAAACCCCAATAACACGGTATGATTTCCAAAGTCTGTTGCATACACAAAGAAATCTTCTGGCGGAACAAAAAAGAATAAAAAGTTTGCCGAAGCGATAAGGGCGAGACAAGCAAAAACCAAGATACCAATAACAAACCGAATTTTTTTGGATATTGTATCAAGCACAAGTACTTCTTGTTTGTTTGATATTCTCTTGCGTAATTTGAGAATATGTGTTTGTAAAATATCTCGATATATTATTCTAAAAAGTGTTTGCGGACATCCCCAACCACACCATACTCTTCCTCCCATTGAAGTCATAAAAAATATTCCAACAAAGAGAATAATAAGCATAAAGGGCATGACATAAAATTCTTGAATACTATATTCAACACCCATTAAATGTAATACTTTGTGGTCAAATGATAATAAAAAAATATGATGATTAGCATCTCCTAATCGAATAAAAGGTAAAACCATAACAATAAGTGTTATAATAATATATCCTATGTATCGTTTCTTGCGAAAATTCTGCGGAACAACAGAAGCATCCTTTTTATTTTGAGACATCTCTTGCATTAATTTATCCTTTAGTAAATTATAATTTAAACTTTGGGTTTAAGCTAAATTATATAATTCTAATGCTAAAATTTTACTTAAAGTTTCATTATTATTTTGAACAAAATTTTAAGAATTTACTTTAAGTTATAAAGGTATTTTATCATGTTGCAAGCTATCAATGTAAGTATGCGTTATGCGAGTAAAACTTTATTTGAAGATATTAATATTAAGCTTGATAAAGGGAAAAGATATGGTTTAATTGGTGCAAATGGTGCGGGAAAATCAACTTTTCTAAAAATCTTAAGCAGAGAAATTGAACCAAGTAGCGGGGACATTATATTGGATTCTGGTTTAAAATTAGGTGTGTTAAGTCAGAATCAATATGCTTACGAGAATTTAAGTCTTAAAGATGCTGTTTTGATTGGTAATAAGAGGCTCTATGATGTTATAAAAGAAAAAGAAGATCTTTATGCGAATGCAGATTTAAATGATGAGAAAGTGAATGAAAGATTAAGTGAACTTGAGATGATTTATGTTGAAGAAGATCCAATGTATGAATGTGAAGTTGTAATTGAAAAAATTTTACAAGATCTTGGATTTCCATCTCATATTCACAATGATTTAATGAAAACACTTACAGGTGGAGATAAGTTTAAAATTCTTTTGGCACAAGCTTTGTTCCCAAAGCCAGATGCATTATTACTTGATGAACCAACCAACAATCTTGATTTACATTCAATATCATGGTTAGAGGAAAATCTCAAAAGACATGAGGGAACACTTGTGGTAATTTCACATGATAGACATTTTTTAAATGCTGTTTGCACACATATTTTAGATTTAGATTTTAAGACTCTGAGAGAATTTAGTGGGAATTATGATGAGTGGTATATCGCCTCAACTTTGATTGCTAAACAACAAGAGATGGAACGCAATAAGAAATTGAAAGAAAAAGCAGAATTAGAAGATTTTATTCGTAGATTTGGTGCAAATGCGAGTAAGGCGAAACAAGCAACTTCAAGACAAAAGCAACTTGAAAAGCTTAATTTAGAATCTCTAAAGGTATCAAGTAGGAGGGATCCGAGCATTACATTTAAGACAAGGCGAAACATTGGAAATGAAGTCTTAAATATTGAGAATATTAGTCATGCTTATGGGGAGAGAAAAATTTTTAATAACTTAAATCTTACAATTTTACCAAATGAAAAGATAGCACTTATAGGTGTGAATGGTGTAGGTAAAAGCACACTTTGTAAGATTTTGGCTGAAGTTATGCAGCCAAATAGTGGTGTTGTGAAATGGGGTGCTACCATTGAAATGGGTTATTTCCCACAAGATACAAGTGAAATTATAAAAGGTAATGAGAGTCTCTATGAATGGTTAAGGGCATTTGATAAGAGTTTAGATTCTAATGAAATTCGCACTTCTCTTGGGCGAATGCTTTTTAGTGGTGAGGAACAAGAAAAAAGTGTTGGTTCATTAAGTGGTGGAGAGAAACATCGTATCATGCTATCAAAACTCATGCTTGCAAAAAGTAATTTTTTATTGCTTGATGAACCTACAAATCATCTGGATTTGGAAGCAATTATAGCACTAGGCGAAGCATTGTATAGCTATCAGGGAGGCGTTATTTGCGTAAGTCATGATAGAGAGTTGATTGGGGCATTTGCCAATCGGATTATTGAAATACAAGAAGATAAAGAAGGGGCGAGAATCATTGATTTTCATGGTTCATATGAAGAGTATCTACTTACATATAAAAACGAGCAGCATCCTTAATTGTTGTTTCATATTTGTTTAGGATTTTTGATAATTGATACGGTGATTAAGGTTTGTAATGTATAAAAAATGAAACTAATTTTAAACGAACTTAATACAATATTTGTGATTTCTAAAATATTTATAAACTTAATTTATGAATCCTTAATATTTAAGATTCATAAAAAGAAAAATATGTTTGTCGGTAAGTTATTTGTTGTCAAGTTTTATTTAAGGAAAATGAAAGGTGAAAATTTTAGTTTTAGGTATCGGGAATATTCTGTTTGGTGATGAAGGTATTGGTGTACATTTATGTAATTACTTGAAAGTGAATTACAAATTTACATCAAAAGATAGTGTAAATGTAAAAGATTCGCATGCAATTTCACAACAACCTTGCACCAATAGTGTAGGGGAACATAAAAAAAACGCGGAGCAAGATAATAGAGAATCTTTGGACGCAAAATGGCAAAGTGAATCTTTGATAGATGGAGAAAATAAAAGAAAAACAGAAGGAGAAAATCTCATTGAGTTTGTTGATGGTGGAACATTGGCAAATATGTTAATTCCACTTATTGTGGAATATGATTGGGTCTTGATTCTTGATTGCGTAAGTGTGAGTGGTGCAAACATAGGCGATGTCTTTAGCTTTAGTTTTGATAAAGTCCCAAATTTTATTACTTGGGCTGGTAGTGCTCATGAAGTTGAAATGCTCCAAACTCTTCATCTCACAAAATTACTTGGTGATTTGCCACCTGTTTATATTATTGGTATTGTGCCTGAAGTTATTGGCGAAGAGACAGCATTTAGTCTAAGTCAGTCTCTTATCAAAGGTGCACAAATCATGGAGAGTGAAGCAATTAAGCATATAGAATCTCTTGGTTTTATAGCAACCAAAAAAAATAATATTTCATTGCAAGAAGTTGCTAATAATTCATATAAAGGTTTTGCATGAATCATGACGAGGTGGTTTTTATTACACAAGATTTAAATAATACTACTTTATCTTCTAATGAGCTAGATAAAGAAAATGCATTAAAAGATTCACAAATGATTGAATGTCTTATGAGATTTTCTAGCAATAATACTGCATACGCAGGTGTTGTGAAAATTTTATTGGAAAATTTACTTTATGATTTTTGTGAAAAAAATACAGAGATTTTGTGTGGCATAAGAGATGATATAAAAAAATTTACTGATTTTTTAGAATTTTTGCAATGCACTAATAAGCAAGATTCTCAAAATTTCTCTTTATACGGACAAGTAAAAGAAATAACTGCATTTCCTTTACATAACATAACTGAAACAGAGGATAAATCTCATGTAAGTTTAGAAAAAACACAAACTTTTTCCCATGATTTTGTATTATATATGTATGCAGATTCCAAAAAAGTTTTAGATTTTTCAGAGTATTTATCACACGCATTGCCGTTTTCATCAAATTTTCATTTTAAGGAAATTTTGCCATTAGAATTGCATAGAGACAAACAAAAAGAAAGTGCTAGCACACAAGATATACTTGATATTCAAAGAGGTAATGATATATCGCAATATTTTAAAACTCCACAAAAACATGCAATTTTTTTACCAAACATTCAACAATTAAATACAATGAGGGAGGGAAAGCAGGGAAACTATGCGAAAATAGGGGAATATATAAAATTAATAGAAACTGATTTATTTTCACTAGATATTGTAAATATCTCTAGCCATATAGAGAGTATTTATAATGTAATTGATTTCCTTGCAAAAGAGATTTTGGAATCTAAAAAGATTATACTACAACGCAATGATTGCGTATTTTCGCTTTGTAAAAGTTATAAATCTTTGCAAACAGATATTGACAAAGATAAAAGAGGACAATTTTTGGATACAGATTTTTGTTTGGAAAATACACAGCAAAATTGTAACACATCAGATTCCAAAAATCAGGTAAATATGAACAATAAAACAATAGAAGAAAAGAACTTACAAATAAATTTTAAATCGTGTGAGCATTTGCAAGCCATACAGAATCCATGTGTTATATTCTTTGACCTTTATAATGCACAAAGCTATTTACGATTAAGTGAGTCTCAAAAAATTGCTCTTGCAAGTTTTGAATCTCCTTTTATAAAAATCTTTTGTAAAAATGCTTTTTATAAACAATTTAAGTCATATTCACCTTTTGTAAAATTACCAAATGATTGCATCTTATTATTGCTTTTTGCAAGATTACGAGAATTAGATGAGGGCATTGATTTTCTTTTTTATGAAGAGTTAGCATACAATATTAAAAGGGATTTTCATTTATCTAGTCAAAATGTTGCATTGCGATATTTTGATGATTATCCATTAAAAAATTTTAAGCATAATAGTTTTGTTGTGGGCGAAAATGTTGCTTTAGCATATCACCAAACATGCAAAGATTTTATAGAAATATTACGAAGAAACGCAACCGACAATCCAAGGTTTGTAATTTATCTTTCACATCAGCATAATTCTAAATTTTTTATTGAAAATCCTCATAGTAATATTCGTTATCAACAAATTTTAGAGATTAAAATAATGCGTAATTTAGGGTATTATTTACAGATTTTGCATGACTATAAGAATGGCGATAAATTACTTCTCAATTTTGCTCACGCCAATAAAGATCTGCTTCACACATGGAATCTGAATCCTGAAGAGTTACAAAAAATTGGTTTATATGATTTAGTAGCTTCTCATACTACACAATATCATCAAACCACTTTAAATAATGAGAATATCTCTATGAATCTTTTAGATATTTTTGAACTCATAGAGCAATTTTTGGGATTGAAAAAGTGTGTTTTAGATTTTGCAAATCAGTGTGTACGTGATAGGGGTCCAAGGATTGATTACAAATTGATTAAAGATAGTGAAAACAATATTGTTATTGATTATGCAAGACTACTTCGAAGCGTAGCAAGTTTTCACTTAGCAGGTGTTGAACATGAATTATTGTGTTATGGTGTGATAGATTCTATGGCTGAATTTATTGGCACTCTTGCTGGTGATATTATGTTGAATTATGGTATTAAAGAAGTATTTGTTTGTGGTGACTTGCTTTTAGAGCAATGTTTCCTTGATAGAATCTTACATTCTATTCCTAAGAACATGATATTTAATTTACCGGTCTTTGGAACTGTCGATACAATGCAAACTTAGGATTTTTATAAGATGAGAGAGAAAATTTAAAAAATGGTAATTTTGGGAATTGATCCGGGTAGCAGAAATTGTGGTTATGGTATCATTACTTTAGAATCTTGCAAACCTCAACTAATCGATGCAGGTGTTATTAAGATTGAATCGCGTGAATTGCAATCTCAAATTATCGAATTTGTAGAAGGTATTGATATTATTTTAAAGACATATCATATTGATGAGGTGGCTATTGAAGATATTTTCTATGCGTATAATCCAAAAAGTGTAATAAAATTAGCACAATTTCGTGGTGCAATCAGTTTAAAAATTTTACAAGAATTAGGTAATTTTGCTGAATATACTCCATTGCAAATAAAAAAGTCTCTAACGGGTAATGGCAAGGCAGACAAGAAACAAGTTGCTTATATGGTAAAAATACTTTTGGGTTTGCAAATAGAGATAAAACCACTTGATATAACCGATGCCTTAGCTATTGCTCTTACCCACGCCCAAGCATTACGTTGTAATAGTGGTTGATTATATTTTATATATGTTCTTAAAAATATATAAAAAAGTATCTAATTTATTGGGATATATTTTTTATTATCTAGGTAATTTATAAATCATGGTATAATGCGAATATATGATAAATCCCAATGAAATGAAGGAATACAAATGAATAAGATAAAATATATATTTATGGTATGTTTGTTTAATATGGTCTGGGCTGTTGATATATCAGGTATTTATAAAGTAGAGTTTGAGGGAAAAGAAACTTATGTTGAGATTTTTAAAAAGAACAATAAGTTTTATGCTGTTGGATTTGCCAATAAAGATGGTGTAAGCAGTGATAAAGATCTAAAAAATCCAAACCCCGCATTAAGGGATAGAGATGTTCGTGGTTCTGTATTTGTGTGGAATCTTACTAAAAAAAGTGCGGGTGAATATGCTGGTGGAAGAATCTATAGCTTTAGCAATGGTGGAGAATATCATGCAAGTGCAAAATTTGATGGCAATATTCTTAAATTAAAGGCGAGCAAAGATTCTATGGGATTTTTTGGCAAAACTTTTGAATGGCATAAGCTCAGCGACACAGAGATTGAACCTTTGCAATCACGCAGAATAGATGTTAATACACTTACACTCCCCTAGTAGTTCGTATTTTGGATAATCTTATAGGGTATTATGTGTGAAATTTTTATATCATAAATATTTTTTATCATATTGAATGAAATTTTAGTTAGAATTTTAGGAGTATCTCAACTTTAATAAAATATGTAATGTTTAAGCTTTTGTGAGAGTATTATTAGATTATAAAATTTTTATTTGAAAGGAACACTATGAAAAAAGTTTTATTGCTTGGTGCAGGATATGCAAATATGAAATTGCTTACTTCGATTAATAAAGAGATCTTTTCTCAAGTACAATGGACACTTATAAATAATACACCCTATCATTACAAGACAATTGCTTTGCATGATGTGGCAAGTGGAAAGCATAATCGTAGCGTGTTATTTCCTCTAAAAGATGTGCTTGATAGGCGTATCGAAATTATAGAAGATTATGTAGAAAGGATTGAATCGCATACCGTTATCGCAAAAAATGGAAGTTATGAATATGACTATTTAATTGTCGGCTTAGGTTTTAGTTCTGATAGTTTTGGGATACCTGGTGTAGTGCAATATACACAGAGCATCACTTCTTATAATAGTGCGAGAGAGATTCAAGATAAAATTACTCAAGCTTTGCAACGATATTTGCAAAGTAAAGAAATCAATGATTTGTCATTTGTTGTTTGTGGGGGTGGATTTACAGGTATTGAGTTTGTTGGTTCTCTTGCTCAAGAACTTAAAAAACAGTGCAGATCTATTGGAATTGATTTTTCACTAGTAAAAATTTATTGTATTGAGGCAATGCCAAAGATTCTTCCAATGTTTAGTGAAAATCTTATGCATGTGGCATTGCAAAAATTAACAGAGCTTGGTGTGAGTGTTTTAATGGGGTCAAAGATTTTGGAATGTAGGCAAGGTTGCGTTGTTGTAGAACAAAATGGCAAACAAAATGAAATTTTTGCAAATACAATCATTTGGACTGCTGGTGTAAAAGGCAACGAAGTAATTGCGAACTCGCCATTTTTTGAAAGTGCAAGAAGTAAAGTTGCCGTAGATGAATGGCTACAACCAACAAAACTTAACTTCACACAACAAGATTCTCATACTCAAGAAATATTAGAATCTATACCAAAATTGCACAATATTTTTATAATAGGGGATTGTGCAGCGGTAAAAGATGAAAAAACAGGAAGGTTTTATCCACCAACAGCACAAATATCCGCTAAACAAGGTGAATATGTGGGGCAACTTTTAGAAACTTTGTTCCATGCACAAAAAACAAATCAAGAGATTCAAAAAGATTCGCTACCTAAATTTGAATTTGAAGCACGAGGTAGCATTTGCTCAATAGGGCAGGGTTATGCTGTTGGTGTTGTCAATAATAAAGAAATAAAGGGATTTAGTGCGAATTGCTTGAAATGGTTAATAGAATCTCAATGGGGTTTTGCCCTTAATGGTTTGGGAGGAGTTTTTAGGGCGGACTAGCCAAATAACAAACTCGTTTTGTTATCTCATTTTTATTAAGTAATGAAGCTACAAGTTTTCATTTGTATTGCAAACTTGAGCTTCTACTTTTATTTTCTTTCATTGAAGTATTAATCAGCACTTGTTATTTCTCTATTGTTAAGTTGTTGCACACCTCTTGCATTGCCATGTAGCACACTATGAAAAAAATTAATTTGCTTTTTTGATGCTTGCATAGAATTTTTAAGAACAACCCATTGCACTTTTTCATTACATGGTGGAGTTGTGAGCGAACCAACAAAAGCATAGTAGCTTGTAATCTTTGGTATAATTTTTTTAACATCAAGTTTATTGAAGACTTGTGTTTTTCCAATTTCTTGTGGGAAAGCATTCATCATTTTTTGCAATACCGCATTTTCTTTTCCTTCTTCAAAAAATATACCAACAACAAGTAATTCCCCATTGTCATTTTCATGCACGAGGTGCATTTCCAAAGGATAAGCCTTGCTATCAATTTGATTTTCTGATGGGGTATGGAAATGTAGTTGTATAAGATTATATTGTTTCTTTTTGAAAAGTAATTTTCCTTGTTTATCAAAATTTACTTGCATCGAATGTCCATTATTTATAATATCTTTAGAATCTAATTGATAGTTAAAATTCAATTCATTGGTTGTCTTTTTTGCTGTATCGCTAAGAATATTTATTGGGGATTGGAATTGTCCAATATCACATGCTTCAAAATCTGGATTTTTACCCCATGTATCAGGACCATTTGTTGTGTCATATCCCCAATTATCAGCATAAATACTTGTAACCATGCTACTTACACTTAATAGTGTTGTCAAAAATAAATGTCTTATTATCATAAGATCTCCTTATTATAATTATTAATATTTTATTATGTAGATATAATAAAACATTATTATTATACTTTAATTTATAACTTTATTTTCTTAAATATTTTTACATAATGGGAATTTATAGCCTCATTAATAATAAAAAATATTCGCTTTAGCCTATTTTATGTTATTTTGTATATTCAATATTATTTAATAGATAATGTTGCAAAATATTACTATTTTTCATATCCACACTATTTTTAAGAATCTATTTTTAAATTTTTAACAAAAATTATGTATTTTGCAATAAAAGCTAAAGTTATAGCTCCCAAGATGAAACATAAGATTCTTGTTAATATAACAATCTTATTAAAAAATATATTGCAAATAGTGTTTTATTGATTTTTTGTTTTAACAACATTTTGGTGTAATCTCTTAAATTGATACAATAATCATTCACGATTATCAAAAATAGTATAACCTTGAATATCATAATTCTTGTTTATCATAATTAAACAAAATATTGTCATATTTTAGCTTTACATTCGTCTATACTACCAAAAATTAAAAATTTAAGCTAACTTTAAGATTACTTTAAGCTGATATATATATATATATATATATATAATTTTACTTTATTTTAATTTTAAGGAGATAATATGAAAAAGTTAAGTGCAAAAGTTTTGCCTTTAGTGGCAATAGCATTTTTTTTAAATGCGTGTGGTGGTGGTATCCCTAGTTGTAGTGATAAAGTAGTGCAAGATGTATTAAGTAATATAATTTTAGAAAATAACTTCGCAGAATGGCAAGAATCAGATCGCAAGAAAATAAAATTGTCTTATAGTGGCTTTATGACAGAAATGACTGATGAAAAAAGTCGGACTAATTATTGTAAAGCAAATGTAAAAAGCTTTGGGAAAAATACGAAAATAGATTCTTGGATTACCTATACTGCAAGATATACTGATGATAAAAAAGAAGTGTATGTGGAGTTAGAATCATGGAAATAAATATGAGAAATAAAACTTTAAAATTAATTAGTAGTATCGCTTTATGTGGTGTCTTAGTAGGCTGTGGGCAGTCAGTCCCTCAGTGTGATGATAAGGTAGTATTAGAAGAGTTAGACAAGATAATAACAGAAATAACAGAGGAGAATGGTCTTGGTGGAGAGTTTCTTGGGCATGTAAAAGATGGTTTATTAGAGCAAAAATTGGTAGATAATGCTAAGAAGAGTAAATTTGAATATAGTAGCTTTATGTTAAATAACACCGATGAGAAAGAAAAGAAAATTATATGTAAGGCAAAGTGGAGCAATCCAGCACTCATTAAGCTCATAAAAGGGTTGCACTATGCAATGTTTGTAAGTCTTACTCCAGAAAATGAGGTAACACCTGAAATATCAGAAATGCTAGAGGCTATGCAGGGGCTAGATCCGAATGTAAAAACTTGGTTTGAATATTCAGCACAATATATTAATGACAACAAAGATTTACATGTAGAAATGCTTACAGAAGAAAAAGACTTTTTTCCTAAAGAATTACAACTACAACCCTAAGTGGTTATTAATTTGTATTTACAAATGTAATAGCAATATATATCATGACCAATTGGTTGTTGGCAGTATTCCTTTGTAATCATGATATAAGTAAAGACAATTATTGCGTTTTATATAATATGATTATATTTTTTTTAAAGGATATATATGAAACAAGCATTTTACTTTTTTATAGCTACTATAATGGTTCTTGTGATTGGATGTGGCAGTGATAAGCCAAAAGATTTACGCACAGAGTTTAGAAAGAAGATTGAAAGTGGTTTGGGATTAACATTGCCAATGATGGCACCCGAAGGCACAAAAATATCCAAAGAACTCATTGCATGCACCGCTCAGCACATGACTGATACATTTAGTGATGATGAGATAAAGCTGATTATAGATTCTAGCTTTAGCGAACGATTAAAGAATCCAGCCAAGATTATGGAAATCCAACAAAAAATGGAATCCCCTGAATACACACATAAATACATGCAAACCTGTGCAACAGAGATTTATCAAGCAAGATAATCTCTGTAAAATAGATTTATAGTGTATGGATAGTTTTATTTTTTGATAGATAATAATATTCTAGGCTTTAAAATGTTCTCCTAAATAGTATTTCTTCACAAGTGGATTAGAGTAAATTTCATCTGCATTACCACTCGCAAATAATGCTCCGCTCTTAATCACATATGCACGATGGCATACACCTAAGGTCTCACGCACATTATGATCAGTAATCAGCACACCAATGTTCATATCAACGAGTTTTGTAATAATTTTTTGTATATCAAGCACAGCAATAGGATCAACCCCAGCAAAAGGCTCATCAAGCAATACAAATTTTGGATTTTTAATCAATGCTCGTGCAATTTCTACGCGTCTACGCTCCCCGCCACTAAGGCTAATCCCACGTCTGTCACGAATAGCTTCAATATTGAAAGCTTCGAGCATTTGTTCAATTCTTGTATGAATTTCCTTTTTACTTTTAAATGCACTTTGTGCTGCAAGTAAGAGATTGTTTTCTACGCTTAAATCCTTAAAAACACTTGATTCTTGTGGAAGATAACCAATCCCTAAATTGCTTCTCTCATGCAAAGGACGATGAGAAATGTCCTCATTGTTTAAAAAAACTTTCCCACTACTAGGTTTTAGTAACCCACATATCATATAAAAGGTTGTTGTTTTCCCTGCACCATTTGGACCTAGCAAACCAACAACTTCATTATTATGGACTTCTAGTGAAATATCCTCAACAATTTTTGTTTTTTTAATGTATTTACTTAAATTTTGAGCTTTTAAAACACTCATCTAGTTATCCTTTCTATGATTTTATTCTTTCTTACCTTAATGAGAGTAAGTAATATGAAGAATCTAAATGCCAATGTATTTGTTTTTAGATTATAACTTGTTGTTTATAGATTTTTTATTTGATATTGTATTTTATATAATGTATTGTAATAATAAAATCAAAGTCTTTTAAAATTCTAATTTTTAAGAATATTTTTATTTTCTGTTTCTCTTTTACATATTCTAAAGATAGTAGAATAATATGTTATTGCTATATCAAATAGATGCGAGAATATTCAATAAATTTTTCTCAAACCCCATAAGGCTTGAGAATTCATATATTTTTGCGATGAAATATGTATTAAGTTAATACCTTGAAAATAGCTTATATTTATTAACCTAATTTCATAACTCTTACAGATTTTTTAGGAGCAATTCATTCACACTATCTACATAGTTTTTAGAATCTTTAAGGCTTTGTCCCTCAAGGATTTTTGCACCATTAAATAGCACAAGACAATATTTGCGTTGCAAATCTGTATCAAGTTTATTGATTTTTGTAATTAATTCATGTTTGATATTGATTTCTACATTTTTCTTTGGCTCTGGAATTTCTTGTCCCATTTGTCGCATGATTTGTTCCATGTAGCTATTATGCCCACTTTCTTCACTTAATGCGAGTGGAGAAGTGATAGATTCAGTAAGGGTTACCTCATTTACAGAATCTAATTGTTTAAAAGATTCAATAAGAGGTTCAAACTCTTTTTTTACATCATCGCTAATTTCACTTTTAATCTCATTATTTGCATCTTTGCTATTAATATCAAGCCATTTTATACCTTGATACTCCCCAATCTGTGGAATTACAAAATTATCAACTTCATCACTGAAAAGTAAAATATCATATTCTTTAAATTTTTCTAAGAGGGGGTTATTTTTAATAGAATCTAAATCTTTGCCAATCGTATAAAAAATATTATTTTGCCCTTCATTCATATTATCTTTATATTCTTGCAAACTAATATATTCACCTTTTTTGTAAGAATATGCACGCAATAAAGAGAGTAATTTTTCACGGTTTTCATAATCACCATATAAACCTTCTTTTAAAACCTTACCATATTTTGCATAAAAATCTTTATATGCTTCAGAATCTTTAGCAAGAGATTCTATGGTGCTAAGAATCTTTTTTACCGATGCAGACTTGATTTGTTCTAAAATTTTATTCTCTTGTAAGATTTCTCGACTCACATTTAATGGTAAATCATCGCTATCAATCACACCATAAATAAAACGTAAATATGGAGGCAACAATTCTTTATCATCATCTGTGATAAATACGCGTTTTACATAGAGTTTTACATTTGGCTTATAATCCATTCTTTGCATATCAAATGGAGGTGTAGCAGGGATATAAAAGAGACTTTTATAGCTTAATGTCCCTTCTGCAAGCGTGTGAATATATTTAATTGGCTTTTCTCTATCATACGAAATTGTTTTATAAAATTCTTGGTAATCTTCATCTTTTAAAGAGCTTTTTGGTAATGTCCAGAGTGCTTTTGCACTATTAACTTGCTCTTCCTTTTCTTCTTTTATTGGATCTTTTCCTTCTTCTTTTTTCTCTTCTATATATTGGAGAAAGATTGGGAATTGAATGTAGCTTGAATATCGCTTGATAATATCCTCAATACTCCATTTATTTGCAAATTCTTTACCTTCTTCTTTAAGGTAGAGTGTAATTTCTGTTCCATAAGAATCTTTTTCTGATTGTAAGATTTCATATTCTCCACTGCCATCACTAATCCATGTCCAAGCTTGCGAATCAAGTGCTTTTTTTGTATTTACAATAACTTTATCAGCAACCATAAATGATGAATAAAAACCAACACCAAATTGCCCAATAAGATTAGAATCTTTTTTCTTATCACCACTCAAAGATTCTAAAAAATTCTTTGTTCCGCTTTTTGCAATTGTTCCAAGATGATTTTTCAAATCCTCTTCATTCATACCAATACCATTGTCTGCAATTTTTAGAATCTTTTTATCAGAATCAAAACTCACTGTAATACGTGGTTTAAAATCCATAATTTTATAGGCATCTTCACTGAGTGTAAGGTGATTCAACTTATCAAGTGCATCGCTTGCATTAGAAATAAGTTCTCGTAAAAAGATTTCTTTGTTGGAATAGAGTGAATGGATCATTAAGTCAAGTAATTGCTTAATTTCTGTTTGAAAGGCTATTTTTGCCATAATTATGCTCCTTTAATATAAAATTTAGCAATTATAGCATAAGTTTGATAAATAAATAAAACCTTTAGTATAAATATTAAATAAAGTTTAGTATATGTATATAATATTTATTTAGTATATTGATAATATATTTATAAATATTTGATTGTATAGCACCCATAAATTTCTTATGCCTGTTGATTTTAAGAAATTTATATAAAAATAAGATTTTTAACTATTATTTTTATATCATATTATGTTACCAATCGTTAAATATTACTAATGTATAATATAAAAATTCTTTTTTTAAATTTATATTAAGTTTCTTAAGAGAACACATTATCATAATGTATTACATTATTTTAATTTTAGGTAATATATAAGGATCAGACCATGAAATTAACACCTAGAGAATTAGATAAGCTTATGCTTCATTATGCTGGGGCTTTGGCAAAGTCGCGTAAAGAAAGAGGCATTAAGCTTAATTATGTTGAAAGTATCGCACTCATTAGTATGGAGATTATGGAACTTGCTCGAGAAGGCAAACATTCTGTTGCAGAGCTTATGCAATATGGTAGAGAAATCTTAAAACCTGATGATGTTATGGATGGAGTGGCAGGTTTAGTAGCTGAGGTGCAGGTAGAAGCTTTGTTTCCCGATGGAACAAAGCTTGTTACAGTTCATAATCCAATACAACAAAATAGTGCATTAATACCAGGAGAAATCATTCTTCAAGAAGAAGATATTATACTCAATCAAGATAGGGAATCTATTGCAATAAAAGTTACAAATAAAGGCGATAGACCAATTCAGGTTGGTAGTCATTTTCATTTTTTTGAAGTAAATAAAAAACTTGTTTTTGATAGAGAACAAGCTTTTGGAAAACGATTAGACATAGCATCTGGAACTTCTGTGCGTTTTGAACCTGGGGAAAGTAAGGTTGTAAATCTTATCGATGTGGGTGGTAACAAAAGAATTTTTGGTTTTAATGATTTGACAAATGGGCAAATTGGTTATAATGCAAAAGAGAAAGCATTGCAAAATGCAAAAAAAGAACATTTTATTTCATAAAGTTTAATTGATTAAGGAAAAATTATGACAAAAATCTCACGAAAAGAATATGTTGCGATGTATGGTCCAACAAAAGGTGATAAGATTCGATTGGCTGATACAGATTTATATGCAGAAATTGAGAAAGACTATGCAGTATATGGTGAGGAGATTAAATTTGGCGGTGGGAAAACCATTCGCGATGGTATGGCACAAAGTGCAACTTATAATGAAAATATGCTTGATGTTGTTATTACAAATGCTGTAATTATTGATTATAGCGGAATTTATAAAGCTGATATTGGTATTAAAGAGGGTAAGATTATAGGAATTGGAAAAGCAGGTAATCGAGATATGCAAGAAGGTGTGCATTCTAATATGATTGTAGGGGCTGGGACTGAAGTGATTGCCGGTGAAGGATTGATTGTAACTGCTGGGGGTATTGATACACACATCCATTTTATTGCCCCACAGCAGATTCCAACGGCACTTTATAGTGGGGTAACAACAATGATTGGTGGTGGCACAGGACCAGCAGCAGGGTCAAATGCTACAACTTGCACACCTGGGGAATGGAATATGCATGAGATGTTGAAGGCAGCGGAGGAATATACAATGAATTTAGGATTCTTTGGTAAGGGGAATACTTCCGATGAAAAAAGCTTATATAATCAACTTCAAGCTGGTGCATTAGGATTTAAGATTCATGAAGATTGGGGTAGCACACCCTCAGCGATTAACCACGCATTAAATATAGCAGAGCAATATGATGTGCAAGCAGCTATCCATACAGATACACTCAATGAGGGTGGTTGTGTAGAGGATACTTTAAAAGCAATTAATGGGAGAACCATTCACACTTTTCACACAGAAGGTGCTGGAGGTGGACATGCACCAGATATTATTAAAGCTGCAGGAGAGCTTTTTGTGCTTCCCGCTTCAACAAATCCAACAATTCCTTACACGAAAAATACCGCAGACGAACATTTAGATATGCTTATGGTGTGTCATCATTTAGATAAACGAATTAAAGAAGATGTAGCATTTGCAGATTCTAGAATTAGACCAGAAACGATTGCTGCCGAAGATGTTTTGCATGATATGGGGATTTTTTCTATTACAAGTTCAGATTCTCAAGCAATGGGACGTGTTGGAGAGGTAATCACAAGAACTTGGCAAACGGCTGATAAAAATAAAAAAGAATTTGGTAGGTTACCACAAGAGTGTGGAGAAAATGATAATTTCCGCATCAAACGTTATATCGCAAAATACACCATTAACCCTGCGATAGCATGCGGAATATCATCATATGTAGGCTCTGTCGAAGTGGGAAAATATGCTGATTTAGTGTTATGGAAACCAGCATTTTTTGGGAGTAAACCTGAAATGATTATCAAAAATGGTATGATTGTTGGTTCAAAAATAGGTGATTTCAATGCTTCGATTCCTACACCAGAACCAGTGGTTTATCATGAAATGTTTGGACACCATGGAAAGGCAAAATTTGATACAAGTATTACTTTTGTCTCTAAAATTGCCTATGAAAGTGGTATCAAAGAGAAATTAGGGCTTCAAAGAAAAATTTTGCCTGTGCAAAATTGTCGGAATATCACAAAAAAAGACATGCAATATAATGATGTCGTAGCAAATATCGAAGTAGATTCAGAAACCTATGAAGTCAAAGTGAATGGCAAGAAAGTTACTTCACGATGTGTGGATAAAGTGTCTTTGGGACAACTTTATTATTTGTTCTAGAGGTTTCTTATGTTGGGCGTTGTTCTTTTATATGTTGGGATTGTGTTAATTAATAATGGGATTTGTAGAATCTCTAAGATAGATCCAAAAAGCACAGCAGTCATGAATGTCTTTGTGGGAACATTATCTGTAATTTGTAATATTATAATTATCATACATGGAGATATGACAAACTCTGAGATAGATTATTATGTAGCTGCTACAGGTCTGCTCTTTGGTTTTACTTACCTTTTAAATGCAATCATTCATATCTATAACCTTGATTGGCGTATTTTTGGATGGTATAGTCTTTTTGTTGCAATTAATTCTATTCCAGCAGCATATTTAAGTTATATGAAATCAACCAATCAAGGTTTTTGGTTTGCTATAATTTGGTTTGCTTGGGGAATCTTGTGGCTTACAGGCTGGATTGAAACTGTTCTTAATATCGAATTGAAATTTGTTCCATATCTTGCAATCCTTGAAGGCATATTCACAGCTTGGTTTCCTGCGTGGCTTTTCTTTATGTATATTTGGTCTTAAAAAGTGCTAAAGCTTAATTCTATAATTGGAAATATGAGGGATTATCAATCACCTCCTAAGTGTATAGATAAGATTTATATGGAATGGTATGAGACTTATAAACGCATTGGTAGGTTTAAGACTGAAAATGGATTGGATATAGCACTTTGCTTTCCGAAGCCTTTAATATATGGTTTAGATGATGGTGATATTTTGTATCTTGATAGTAAATTTGGTATTATTGTTGAAATTGTGCCTTGTGAAGTATTATCGATTCAATGGGGAAATAAGCTTGAAATAGCAAAACTTTGTTATGAAATTGGGAATGCACACATACCACTTTTTGTATCTTCTTTAAAAAATGAGTTTTACATTCCTTATGAAAAGACTTTGGAGAATACTCTTACAAAGCTTGGATTTTTAACAGAAAAAATTCTTACGAAGCTCCATCCAAAACAGAGATTCTATGTTTCTCTTCCGATACTACCAGAGCCGCGTTTTATACTCTCACCGGATTTTAAGATTACAATTAAAACAGCTCATTAAGAGGAAATATGACAATACAAAATAATTTTCTTTTATTGCAAATAAATGATTCACTCTTCCCAATTGGGAGTTTTCAACATTCATTTGGATTGGAGAGTTTTGTGCAAAAAGGTTTAGTCTGCAATGAAAACGATATGCTTTGTTTTATGCAAAGTTATCTTGTAGATAGCCTTTTATATAGTGATTTGTTAGCTTTAAAACTTTGTTATGAATATGCAAATAATTTAGAAAAAATCTTGGAGATAGAATCATTGTTGTTTGCTCTCACAACACCGCAAGAAATACGCGAGGCAAATGCAAAACTTGGAATTCGATTTATCAAAACAATAGAAGCAATGCTGGACAAAAATGGTAAAATATGGCGTAATTATGTACTTCATACACTCAAACCCACTCATGCCACAAGCTATGGTGTGTTTTGTGCTGATAATGGTATAGATTTTGATAGAGCTATCTCATCATATCTTTATGCACAAAGTGCCAATATGGTAGTGAATGGTGTGAAGCTAATCCCGCTTTCTCAAGATAGTGGGCAATCAATCTTATATAATCTACAAAATGTGTTTATTGATGTTATTGCAAAGATAAAATCTTTAGGTCAAGAATCTTTAGGGAATAATGCACCCAATTATGATATTTTTGCGATAATTCATCAGAATCTTTATTCACGACTTTATATGTCATAAGGAGAAATTTATGGTTAAAATTGGTGTTTGCGGACCTGTTGGAAGTGGTAAAACCGCACTTATTGAAGCTCTGACTAGGATTATGGCGAATGATTATTCAATCGGTGTCATTACAAATGATATTTATACACAAGAAGATGCTGAATTTATGGCAAAAAATTCAATCTTAGAAAGAGAACGCATTATTGGTGTAGAGACAGGAGGTTGTCCTCATACTGCCATTCGAGAAGATGCTTCAATGAATTTAGAAGCACTGGAAGAGCTACAAAGACGATTTACCAATCTTGATATTGTCTTGATTGAAAGTGGTGGTGATAATTTGAGTGCAACTTTTAGTCCTGCTTTGGCTGATGTAACGATATTTGTTATCGATGTAGCTGAAGGTGATAAGATTCCTAGAAAAGGCGGACCGGGTATTACTCGTTCAGATTTATTACTTATTAATAAAATCGATTTAGCACCTTATGTGGGTGCTAGTCTTGAAGTTATGGAAAGAGATTCTAAAAAAATGCGTGGGAATAAACCATTTTACTTTACCAATATCCGCACAAAAGAAGGAATGGATAAAGTAATATCGTGGATTAAGAAAAATGCACTTTTGGAAGAATAATGACTGCATACCCACAAGAAACCAAGCTTAAGCTTTCCACAAAACTAGGATATGGCGGTAAAAGTGTGATTGATACATTATTCTTTACGCCACCATTAAAAATTATTGAACCTTTCTATGAGAATGATATTGCAAATGTTATGCTGATTTCTGTGAGTGCGGGATTACTAGCGGGAGATAGTCAAGAGATACATTTATGTGTATGTGAGGGTTCTAAGCTAAAATTAAGTTCGCAAAGTTTTGAGAAAATTCATGATATGGGACAAGATAGTGCTAAACGCAATAGCTTTATTGTAGTTGAAAAAAATGCCTTACTTGACTTTTCACCGCTTCCTACAATTCCATTTGCAAATTCAAGCTTTTATAACTCAACACAAATTTATCTTCAAAATTCAGCAAAACTTTATTATAGTGAGATTATGACCGCAGGTAGGGTAGGAATAGGGGAAGTTTTTGCTTTTAGGAATTACGACACAAGATTAAAGATTTATTTGGAAAATGAGTTAATCTTTGTAGATAATATGTTGTTGCAACCAAACACAATGAATCTAAGAAATATATGTAGATTTGGTAACTTTACACATTATCTCAATCTTATTATTATAGATTCAAATTTCCAATATGACACAGCATTAGAATGGTTGCAATCTCAATCCATACATGCTGGGATTACAAAGATTGCACATGGATATTGTTTTAAGGCTCTCTCACATGGAAGCGAGGAATTACTGAATCTTTGTGATAATATGAAGATGATGAAAAATATAAGATAAAAAGAGCTATTTATTTTTATTGCAACCAATCTCTTATATTCCTAATAAACAATAGATTTCAATGATTGTTGTTTCAAATAATACCATTTCGATACAATTATTGTAAAAAGTTATTTAATCTATTCAACTAGAATCTTGTTCCCATTGTAAATTCAAAAAAACTAGGATAATTTGTCAAATAACCTCCGCTTGCACGAATCTTATTTGCAGTTCCATAGCTAAAGAATTGAGGTGGTCCCAAGCCTTCTGGATCTGTTGGTCCATACCACAGCATTGGGAACACAATCACAATCGGTCCCATAGGTGATACCCACTCAATAGCTATCCCCGCAGCACCTCTTTGTAAGATACTTGATTGTCCACCAAGTGTGCCATATTGTTTAAAATTTGCATTATTATTTGCACCATGATAAGTTAAGATTCCATAATCAGCATAGAGAGACACACGCATTTTTGCACTAGGGATAAGTCCGTAGCTTAATTCAATAGAGTTTGTAAAAATTCCATCACCACCAACACGCAATCTATCACTATCAAGAGGTGTGATAGAATAACTTGAATACCCCCTAATCGTGCCTACACCACCCATATAGAACGTATCATTGAGCGGTAAAAAGTGATTTTGATTATAGCGGAAAAGATACCCGCCTTGTGCTTTATAACGGAAGATAAAATCAAGCTTTGTATATTTTTGTAAATCAACATAGAATCCAGTCTTTGCATATAACTTCGTATAATACACATCTCCGCCAATTCCTGCGATATTAAGAGATAAAGTTGTGGAATTCCCATTTTTAGGGAAATAATAATCATCTGTATTGTCAAAGACTAAACTTGGGGAAATCGAACTTTTAATTGGTGCATTATTCCACCCAGAATAACTTCTATCCCATAAACCTTGTGTTCTGTATTTAAAAAACTTATCAGTGGTATTAGAACTACTACATTGCGTTGTATTTGTAGTACAATCTTGAGTGGAACCAGGTGGGTTTTTACTATCATAATTTGGATTATTAACAGTATAATCAATATTCCCAGAATCATAATACTTCTGATATTGTGGCTGTGCTTGTCCTGTATAGAGGTTATAGAATCCAAATGTATCTGTCTTATTAATATCATAACCGATATTTAGACGCAATGTAGGTAAGAGTAATCGACCAACGGTAAATCCTCCACCAATGCTTTGTTGTGTATAGACATAATTTAGATAACGACTATAATAGATATTTAATGATAAGCTCCATTTAGAATCTAACACTCTAGGATTTGTAAGGCTTAGATTAAAGGCTTGTTGTGTAGGTGCAAAGAAATTGCTTGCTCCACCACGATAATATGAGAAATCTCCACCAAAACTTACATTTGCATATAGACTTGCACCAAATCCACTCCCAAAGAGATTACGTTCATTGATACTCGCATTTACCATTAATCCATAAAAGCTCCCATAGCCAATACCAAAATTGAGTTCCCCTGTTCTCCCTTCTGTAACATTTACGACTAAATCCATAGAATCATCACTGATTCTTTTCTCATCAATGTGCACATTCTCGAAATATCCAATCCGCTTTAATGCTATTTCGCTACTTTGTATTTTGCCTAATGAATAAGTCTCGCCCGGTGCAATAAGGACTTCACGACGAATGATTCTATCTCCCGTCCGTGTGTTTCCTGTGATTACAATATCGTTAATATGGACTTTTTTACCAAAATCTATATAATAGATAATTGTTACTTCTTTTTTCTCTGTATCTTTTTTCAAATCTGGATTCACTGCAACATAAGCATATCCCAGGTCAGCGACTTTTAATTTAATTACTTGAGAATCATCACGAAGATTTTGGACATTCACAACCATATCTATTTTTGTAGTCAAGTTCTTACGCAATTCTTCATCGCTAATTAATCCCTTATGTTCTTCATCAATAATAAATTCAATATCTTTAACTTTATATTGGTTTCCCTCTTTGATATTATAATAAAGTTGTGCTTTATGATTTGTCATATTGACTGAAAGCAATGGGTGAGACACATTTGCATCTAAAAAGCCGTTACGCATATAGGAATCTTGGATTCTAAGAGGGTCTAACTCTAATTCACTTAGCATGAGTTTCCCATTATTTAGTCCGGGTAGCCAACCCATAAAATCAGCCTGTTTATTTGCACTCAAAGATTCTATTTTTCTCTTTTTTAATTGACTTGCACCCTCATAATAGCTTTTTTCAATAATGATAGAATCTCCACGATTAACATTTAAAGTAATAGCGACTGCTCGACCTTCGCTTAATTCCTTTACCTCTGGCTCTATAACACTGCCATAATATCCTTTATATTCAAGCATTTGTTTTAGCACTTCTAAGGCTTTTTCAAGTTTTATATCATCATAAGTATCACCCTTTTTAATGCCAAGTTGCCCATATAATGTATCTTTTTCGCTTTGTGAACCATATCCTTTAATCTCAATGCTTGCTACTGCTGGTTTCTCTGTTGCATAAAAGCTTAGTATCCCATTCTCAAAAGTTGCATATAAATCGCTAAAATAACCTTGTTGGTAAAGAGCTAAAATAGCTTCATCAATCTTTTGACCATCAAGTTTATCACCTACTTTAATATTAATAATATCTTTTGCTAAAGATTCTGACATATAAGTTATATTATAAATTTTTACTGATTGCACAATCTCTGCATAAAGAAATGAAACAGCAAATAATAAACTCACGAAAAAAAAACGCATATTGCTCCAAATTGATTTTTAATTAAAACCTTAAATTATAGCGGATTTAAAATAATATTAAAGTTTATTTTTGTAAAGTCTTAGAGAATTTAAAACAACGCTTATAGAACTTATACTCATAAAAAGTGCTGCAAAGAGTGGAATTACAAAACCACATAATGCAAAAGGAATCGCACAGGCATTATAAATTAAACTCATAATAAGATTTTCTTGAATGCGTTTAAAAGTAAGATTCGAGATTTTAAAAGCCTTATGTAAAGATTCTAAGCTATCATCAAGGATAATTATATCGCTATGAGCTATACTTATCTCACTTCCACTTCCCATAACAATGCCAACTTGAGCGTATTTTAATGCAAGAGAATCATTTAGCCCATCTCCTATCATCACGATTGTGTGCTTAGATTCCACCATTTTTTTAATAAATTCTGCTTTTTGTAAAGGTGTATGACCGCTATAATATTCACTAATATCGAGTGTATTTGCTAGACTTTTGACAGCCTCAAATCTATCACCACTTAAAATAATTGTTTTCTTCTTCAGTTTATTGAGACTTTGTATAAGTTCTCTTGCTCCTGATTTTACGGAATCTTGCAAGTAAAAAATATGTGTTAAGGCAAATGGGGCATTAGAATCTTGAGAAAGTTTTTCATTTATTAACTTCTCATTGCCTCCTATTATTTCTACATCATCAATTACAGCATAAAAGCCTCTGCCCTCTATTAATTCAAATAGATTATTACTTTTATCAGATTCTATATTTTGAGATATTTTATGTTTATTAGATTCGAGTAAGTCTGTTTGAGAATCTTCTTTAAAATATTCCATAATCGCTTTTGCTATTATATGTGGATTTTTTTGCATAGCCTTTATAATGAGACTTTTGCAATCAGAATCTAAAACATTTCCATTGCTTTTTTTGAACTCATCATTTTTTCTACGCATAGCAACATAGAATCTTGTTGCAGATTGTAAGGCTTCTTGTTGCTTTTTTGTAAAATCAACAGATTCCATACTTTTAAAATCTTTGTTTTTTGCTAAATCCTTTATACTTGTGTTATGAGCATGAGAGTATATGGGTTTTTCTACCTTTATTACACGCATTTTACCTTCTGTAAGTGTACCCGTTTTATCAAATACAACACAATCAGCTTTTGCTAAAGATTCTAAAAAATCTGCCTTTGTGTAAATAATATGGTTTTTAAAACCAACATTTAATCCCACAACACTTGCAATCGGTGTTGCAAGAGCTAAGGCACAAGGACATGCAATTACAATCACAGATACAGCTATAAGTAACGCATATTCAAAATCACTTTGTGCGAAAAAATAATAATAGCAAAAACCAAGAAAAGCTATACTTAACACAATCTTACTAAAATATCCAGCGATACGAAATGCAAATGATGCAATCTTTGGTGTCGAAAACTCACTTTCTTTTAATAAGTTGGCGAGCTTACTCATGCTAGAGTTTTTAAATTCTTTCGTAGCATTATAATATAATGCAGTATTGATAGCGATAGCACCAGAACTTATAGGTTCGCCCTTTTTTATATTTATTGGCACACTTTCACCATTTATGTTTGAGTAATCAAAAGTAGCAAAACTAGATTCTAAAGTCCCATCACAAGCAATAGTCTCCCCGGGCAATACTAATAATTTATCGCCAATTTTTATATCATATACAGAAATTATACTATCATCTTCTAATCGTGCTTCAAGAGGTAAAATATTATTCAATTTGTCAAGGTTATCATTTGCACTTTTCTTGCTTAAAGATTCTAGAAATTTTGCACTTAGGACAAATAAAATAATCATACAAACTGATTCAAAATAGGTGTGTCCACTTTGAGATAACCAAGCATAAATTGAATAAAAATATACAAGGCTTGTGCCCGTAATTACAAGCATTTCCATACCAATAATACCATGTTTTAACCCCAAAAACGCTTGTTTATAGAATCCACTTGCTGAAAAAAATAGCACAGGGGTTGCCAATATAAAGCTTGCAAGGTTAAGAATGCTTGTTGAAATAGAATCAATTCCAGAAAAAAAACCTAAATATTGTCCAACATTGACCCACATAATATTCATCGTGCAAAAAATTGCTATAACAAGTTTAATATAATAGATTCTATTGCGTTGGGAATCTTTATTTTCTTTTTCCTGTGGATTATACACAATCGCATTGTAGCCAATTTTACGAATATTTTGAATGATTGTAGCAAGGCTTATTGTATTTTCATCAAATAAAACCTTTGCTTTATGTGTTGTATAATTAATTTTTAATTCTTTAATTCCATTGAGATTCAATAAAATTTGCTCATTGAGCCACACACACGCCGCACATACAACACCATCAAGAATAAAATGGACTTCTTTGTAGCCATTTTGATCTTTTACATATTTTTGTTTAAAATTAATAGAATCATAGTTTAAATTTGTATGAATGGAATCTTGTATATTTTTCGTTTCTAAAGCATTATTTCCGAGTTTTGTATAAAAAGATTCTAAATTATTTTCTCTTAAAAGCTGAAATGCTAACTCACAACCATTGCAACAAAAATACAGAGTTTCTCCGCTTTGTGTATCACGCACAATTTTTAGCATATTGTCTGTATATTCTTGCTTACAATGAGAGCATGAAATCTTTTGCATAATAACTCTTATACCTCCATGTTTTATCTTAATTAAAGCTCAAAATAATAATTTAAAAGTCTCCTATGAGTTAAAGCATACATTAATAAATTAATTATAGATGACTTTCCACAATCTCTCTTATTGTAATATAAATAAAACTAAACATTGTCCCATGATTTTATCTATAAATTTCCAGCCAAACGAAACGATCAATCTATCTCTTTTAATAAATTAACAATAAAAAATCAATATCTTTTAAGATTAAATTGCAAAATACATATTTGGTTAAGATAATTTAAGTAGTTTTCCTTTTCTACCTTAGCATTATATCTAAATTCTATTTCTTTGAGATATAGATACAATATATTTTTTACCAGAGAAAACCATAACTAAAAGTTTATAAAAATCTTTGTTATCTGAAATCTCTTGTATTTTGCAATTCAGATGAAAGAAATTCACTTGATTTATAAATTGTTTTGCCTTATTATTATAGTTTTGTGAAAGCATTCTTGCAATTACTTTATTCTGTATAAATTTAAATTTGATAATAATCTGTATTGCAATTTTGACATTCTATAACTGCTAAACTAATATCACTAAGCCTACATTATATGTATTTTTTACTACTTTATTTACTATTTTATTTCATGCAAACTCACATCTTATATCTTTGGTATTTTTTGTCTTCTTAGTTTGATTTAGAATCAATGCAGACAGCTTATAGTTTATTTTTTTTGTAAGATTTCTAGTATAGATTCATAAACATTTATTTTTTGCAACTCTTCTTCTATTTGTTCGCTGGCACCTGCTTTAGAGCTAATGTTGTTAGACAAGGTTTTGCCATTATCAATAAGATTCATAATGATAGCAGAAATACTTTTAGAACGTTCTGAAATATCTAGCATATTTGAAGAGGCATTTTGTGCACTACTATCGATATTATGCACTGATTCTATAACAGACTTTATCGATGCATTTGTATCACTAAGACTCTTTTGAGTCCTCTCGGCTAGATTCCTTACCTCATCGGCTACAACAGCAAACCCTCGACCATGTTCTCCTGCTCTTGCAGCTTCTATTGCAGCATTTAATGCTAATAGGTTTGTTTGATTGGCAATGCCAGATATAATGTCTAAGACACGATTTAAGCCATCTATCTCGCCCAATAATCTATGTATTTGTTCTCCTAGATTCATATTTTCACTCCCTGTTTGCATACCACTTTCTAATTGTGCTACAAACGCTCCAAACTGCTCATTTACAGAATCTAGATTCTCCCCCATACCTTTAAAATCCCTTGATGTTGTTGTGAGTGTATCGGCAATATTTTTAATAGTGGGTATGGAAGACTTGAGCTGATTGAGCATGAGAGAATTTATATTATTAATGATTTCAAGTTGTGCTATACGTTTATAGATAAAATGTGATTTAAATTGACTATATTGCAAGTGAAAGGTATCCAAAATATCATCACTAAAATGCCCCTCATGATGATAGAAAAATATCGCATTTAATGTTTCATTCATATTCACTCCCAAAATCTCACCAAAGGTAGAAAAGCCTATTGCTGGAATCTTGTCAAACACATTTATACCCTTAAGCATATTGATATTATGCAATCTACGCAATACACAATCATTTAAAATTACCCCCAAAGGTTCTGGTTTATTCTTGGCATACGCTTTGTAATCCATCTTAGTGCGTTCTACAACATCTACGCGTTTAAGGAGAGTAAGCTCTTCACCCTTATCAACATCACAATACATTGATACACTCTCTGTATCGGCTTTAAAATCTGCTATACAACGCACAAACATTTGATCTTTAATCTTTACACCAAAGGTATAATCATTCATAATATTGGGTACTTTTGATAAATCACATTTCAATTTATCACTCAAAGCTTCAAATACACTATTTTGCTTATGAGTTTTATTATCTAAAAACTTATTAATAGTTCTACTTTTAACATCGGAATCTACTACCAAAAATTTTTCATTTGTTACCTCAAAGTTCTGTGTCTTAAAGATACCAAAATGATAATTTTTTTTAAGTTTTACATAAGTAATAACTGCTTTCCCCTTAACCACTGAGTTATTATCAAAAATATAAGTATTTTTAAAATCAAGCCTACCACCTGCACTACCACCTACATACATACAGGGAAGTGAACCGGCATTATAAATAGCTTCCATTAAAAAGCTCTCAGCCCAACTTATACCATCTAGTAAAACATAGCCCAAAGTGCTATGTGATGTAGCTTTAAAAGGGATCTTTACCTTGCGAACTTCATTTTCTATAAACTTAATTTGTTCATCTTTATTTGTGATTTTAACACCTAAATCAATGCTTACAACATGTATATGTTCTATCATATCACTAGAAAATAGCATTAAGTCCACTCTATCACCATCCATTCCATTATTGCCAATACTTACGCCATACAAGTCATTCAGCGGTGTATTATCATCGAGTGAACACAAAAGCCCAGCAGAACTAGCCATTATAAGCATACAATCATTGGGCAATACCGATTTTATATCATGTGCAACTTTCGATAAATCTACGCTAGGCAAAGAATAGCCTAGTGCAAACTTTATAGGTTGTTGTCCTATTTCATCTCTAGCCTTTAGCACATCTTTAACACGCATCCTAGCCTCATTACTTTTGAAATAAAGGCTTGTCATTTCTCTCTTAGGGACTTCTTTTTTCTTTCTTTTACCCAAATTAAACATAAACTTTCCTTTTCTTGACTTAAACATTAAATCTTTTGAATCTGATACTTCAACCATGTTTTTCATTCAAGGCAAAATATCTTTTAATTACCGCAATTATAATTCCAGTTTATCATTTTTATAACTTTACTTAATTTTCATTGTATAATTCTACTACCTAAACTGATTGCAAACTTTGGGCAGAATATATAAGTAAATTATCTTGAGTTAAGCATTTTATTAACCCCATATTTTAATAATATGAAACAAAATTTACTTTTTAATCATGCTCAAGAAAATCAATCTGGAGAATCTTCTGGCTCATCTGGCAGAGGCATAATTTCATCGCTTGTGCCAATTTGCTCTTTAATTTTATTTGCAATTTCTGTTGCAATATCTGGATTATCTTTGAGAAATGTTTTTGCATTTTCTCTACCTTGTCCTATTTTCTTATCTCCATAGGAAAGCCACGCACCACTTTTATCTATAATATCAAGTTTCACGCCATAATCGATAATCTCACCTTCACGACTAATGCCTTCACCAAACATAATGTCAAATTCAGCTTCTCGAAATGGTGGAGCAACTTTGTTTTTTACTACTTTCACTTTCGCACGATTACCGATGATACTATCACTTTGCTTTAAAGTAGCGATTTTACGAATATCAATACGCACACTCGCATAGAATTTTAAGGCATTCCCACCTGTTGTAGTTTCTGGGCTACCATATCCCATTGTGCCAATTTTCATACGAATCTGATTGATAAAAATCAAAGTGGTATTCATTCTAAAAAGCACACCTGTAATTTTACGTAATGCATGACTCATTAAACGAGCCTGCAATCCTACATGTTGATCCCCCATATCTCCATCAATCTCTGCTTTTGGTGTAAGTGCGGCAACAGAATCTATCACCACCAAATCAACAGCGCCACTTCGCGTAATTGTCTCAAGTATTTCTAAGGCTTGTTCACCATTATCCGGTTGGCTAACTAAAAGATTTTCTGTATCAACTCCTAAATTTTTTGCATAATATACATCAAGTGCATGTTCCGCATCAATAAATGCACACACTCCACCATTTCTTTGGCATTCTGCAATGACTTGCAATGAAAGAGTGGTTTTACCACTTGATTCTGGTCCATAAATCTCAATAATTCTCCCTTTTGGAATCCCCCCAATCCCAAGTGCCAAATCTAAACCTAATGAACCGGTGGAAATAGAATCTATTTTTTCGACTTGTTTATCACCAAGTCGAATAAGCATCCCCTTGCCAAATGCTTTATCAATTTGTTTCATTGCACTTTCTAAAGCTTTTTGTTTATTTGCATCAATTGCCATACTTTTACCTTTTTACAAAATTTCGTGATTCTATCATAAGATTGTTGAGAAAAAATAATATCAAAAGAATCTTAAGATTGCAACATAAATTAGACCTCAATATATTGAACAAAATAGTAAGAGCAATCTAAAAACTTAATACTCAAGAAAATTGAAATATTATCGAAAGAGTAGCAAAAATAGAAAGCTATACTTTAATTTAAAATATAACTATGGTTTATTGTAGTTTTCTTTCTTAATTTTCATCAATCAATCATTTTTACATAATTGGATATTTATTTTTACTTTCTCATCATAAACATCAAATATAACTTCACATTTTTCTTGAACTTCATCTCTTAGGATTAAATCCGACAACTCATCTTCTATAAATCTTTGCACCGCTCTTTTTAAAGGTCTCGCACCAAACACAGAATCAAATCCTGCATTGGCAATAAAATCTTTCATGGATTGAGTAAGTGTCAGTATAATATGCCTTTCTTTTAACTTATTTTGTACACCTTCAATCAATATGTCAATAATATCACGAATGTTTTCTTTTGTGAGTGGATTAAATATTATTTTATCATCAAGACGATTGAGAAATTCTGGCTTAAAAAACATCTTCAGTGCATTATCAATAGCTTTTTGCTGTTCTTCTTTATCCATTCCTTGTAAGATTAAATCGCTACCAATATTACTTGTTAAAATAATAATTGTATTTTTAAAATCGACAACAACCCCTTTATTATCCGTCAGTCTTCCATCATCCAATACTTGCAATAAAATATTAAAGACTTTTGGGTGTGCTTTTTCTACTTCATCAAAAAGCACAACACTGTAAGGTTTTTGCTTTACTGCTTCAGTGAGAATCCCACCTTCTTCATAACCTACATATCCAGGTGCAGCACCTGTAAGTTTTGTTGCATCAATTTCTTGCATATATTCACTCATATCAATGCGAATTAACTCTTTTTCACTATCAAAAAGAAATTTTGCTAATGCTTTTGCACTCTGTGTTTTACCAACTCCTGTTGAACCCAAAAAAAGAAAACTCGCAATAGGGCGATTCGCATCATTTAATCCAGCTTTATTGCGTTTAATTGCCCGAGATATAGATTCTATTGCTTCATCTTGTCCGATTACACTTGCTTTGAGATTATCCTTTATATGCAAAATCTTTTCTTTTTGAGATTCAAGCATTTTGCCGACAGGAATTTGGGTCCAACGAGATACAATCTCTGCAATACTTTCTTTTGTTACAGCATTTTGAAGCAAAGAGCCAGATTTTTGCAACTCTTTCCATTTTGATTCTAAACTCGCCAATTCAATATTCAATTTTGGAATCTCACCATGTTCTATTTCACCAGCTCTTGCATAATCTCCATTTCTTCTTGCAAGTTCACTTTCACGACGCAAAGATTCTATCGTGTTTTTGAATTTTGCGATATTGCTAAAAATTTGCTTTTCATTTTCAAAAGTATTTTGCAGACTTAAAAGATTCTCTTTGTTGTCAGCTAACTGCTTTTCAATTTCTTCAAGACGTTGCGTATTATTATCGGATTTATCGAGATTGAGTGCCGCCTTTTCAACTTCCAGCACTTCAATTTCCCTTTTTACTCTAGAAATTGCTTTAGGTTCAGATTCTATCTGCATTTTTAACTCTGCCGCCGCTTCATCAATTAAATCGATTGCTTTGTCAGGTAAATAACGATTGGTGATATAGCGACTTGATAACTTGACACTTTCAACCAATGCACTATCTGTAATACTGATATTATGATGAGACTCTAAACTCTCTTTAATTCCTCGCATAATTTGCATAGCTTCGTTTTGGTTTGGTTCATTTACTGCAATAGGTTGGAATCTTCTTGCAAGTGCCGCATCTTTTTCAAAATATTTGCGATATTCTTTGAGTGTTGTAGCACCTATTGTTCGTAATTCTCCGCGAGCCAAAGCGGGTTTTAGGATATTTGCTGCATCCATTCCCCCTTCACTTGCTCCAGCTCCAACAATCGTGTGAATCTCATCAATAAATAAAATTACATCGTTATTCTTTTTAACCTCATCAACCACAGCTTTTAATCTCTCTTCAAAATCTCCGCGATATTTTGCTCCAGCCATAAGTGCAGTCATATCAAGTGCGATAACTTTTTTACTTTGCAATGATAATGGCACTTCTTTTTTAGCAATTTTAATCGCTAAGCCTTCTACAACAGCAGTTTTACCAACACCCGGTTCGCCCAAGAGAATAGGATTATTTTTTGTTTTTCTAATAAGAATTTGCATCATTCGTTCAATTTCTTCATTTCTACCAATAACCGGGTTAAGACTATTTTGTATTGCCATTTTTGTTAAATCAATACCATATTTTTCAAGAGTTTCTAAGACATCATCACTACTTTGAGAATCTATTTTCATGCCTTTACGCATATTTTTAAGAGTATTGATAAGCTCAAGTTTATCAATATTTTTCAAAAAATCTTTAAAATATGAATCGACATTTGCTCTTACATAACTATCCACGCCAATAAAGCTATCGCCTTCAGTTGTCGCTAAAGTAAGTGAATTTTGTAAAGCATTGAATACATCTTTGGAAAGACTCATATTCTCGGTATTTACATTACTTGTTGTTGGGAGTTTTTCAATTTCTGATGTAAGAGTATTAATGAGTGCATTAATATCTTCGTTATTTCGTTGTAATGCTTGATACATTAAGAGATTAGAATCTGCTACCATAGCAAGTAGCGTGTGGATTGGTTCTGTTTGTGCATTTTTATGTTTGATTGCAAATTGAGCTGAATTGTTTAATATTTCTCGCATTTGATTTGTTAATTTATCAAAAATATTCATGATAGTCTCCTTATTTTTACAAAAGATTAGGTGGAAGTATAACATAAATTTTAGCAATTAGTGAAAAATTGTGCTAATTTATTTATAATTTTATATTATTAGAATAAAAAAACTTTAGTTTATTAATATAAACTTTAATAAGTTTAACTTACTAAAAGTATAAATTATATTTAAGATAGATAATGTTCTTTCATAATTTTCCTAAATATGCTTGAAGGGTTGTTTTTGAATATTGGATTTTTAAAGAGAAAAGACCCCAAAAAATCAAAGTTTTCTTGATACTCTTTAAAATATTTATGAATTATGGTAATATTGAGTTTATTTTTTATATCATGTTTATAAGCTTTCTCATACAGAGATTCATTTTCTTGATGATAAACTGCTATTAAAGGCGTAATTATGAAATATCCCAAGTTACTTTTTATTTCTGATTGTTATAAATACACCCATGCGGCGATGTATCCTAATGGCGTGGAGGAAGTTTATAGTTTGCTTTATTGTAGAAATCCAAGACTTGATTTAGAATCTCTCAATGGGCATATTGTTGCATTTGGTATGAGGCAAGTAATTCATAAGTTGCAGCAACTTTATTATGAATTTAAACAATGTGAGGAGAATATTTTACGCGAAGCACTTGAATGGATTTATATAAAATTTATGAAACTTAATCCTAATGAAGAATCTTATAAATTTCTTGTTGAAAAATGGTTAAATTTACCAGATGAAATGCCTGTAACTTTTAAGGCTTTGCCAGAAGGGACATTTGTATCAAACAACACGCCAATTATTTCTGTTTTATGTCAAAAAAGCGAGCATTGTTGGTTTGTAAATTTTATTGAAACTTATTTAAATTCTGAATTATGGAAAACTTGTTTTGTTGCAACAAAAGCAGCATTATTTAAGAAAATAGAATATGATTTTTTGCAATCTTATATTGATAAGAGTTTGAATTTCCATGATTTTGCTGCAAGAGGAATGAATGGGATTGAGGATTGTTATATCTCAAGTATGGGGCATTTACTCTTTTTTAGCGGAACAGATTCTCTTATGGCAATAAGAAATGTTTATGATAATTATGGAAAAAGTATAGAAACATTAGGTTCTATACCTGCGAGTGAACATAGTGTAATGTGTCTTGGAGGACAACAATATGAGCTAGAGACTTTTAAAAGAATTATGGAAAAATTCCCTCATTCAATGGTTTCAATCGTTGCAGATACTTGGAATCTATGGAATATTATTGATTTGCTTAAAAACGATAAAGAAATGTTTTTAACGATTCAAAATAGAAAGCAACCAATTGTTTTGCGTCCAGATTCAGGTGATCCATTCCTTATATTGACAGGCAATCCTCATGCGCATGATGATCGAGAAAAAAAGGGTGTTATACGTCTTGTGCATGAATATTTTGGATTTCATCATGTTAGAATTATTTATGGTGATGCTATTACGATAGAGAGAGCAAGAATGATTTATGAATGGTGTAAGCATAATAATTTTAATCCTTTAGAGTTTTTATGTCTTGGAATAGGAAGTTACGCTTATAATTCAGGAATTCGTGATGATGTAGGCTTAGTAACAAAAATGACTTGGGCAAAGATTAATGGGAAATCTGTGCATTTAATTAAAAATCCAATAACAGGAAAAGATAAAATTTCCCTCTCTGGTAAAGTAGCAGTGAAAAGGGATACAAGGGAGGTTGTGCAATATATGGATTATGAAATTGAAAATGATTTATTAAGCACTGATATGAGTTTAGAGGATTTAGATTCTATACGCATATATGCTAAAAGCGAGTTTTTACGTGCTATTGGGATACACCAAGACACTCTCAATACATAAATTTTATTCAGAAATATATTTTAAAGTAATCTTGCATATTATCAAGCAAGGGCTATATGTTGTTCTAATAATTGTTTTATTGAGATTCTTAACCTCGCGATACATGAATAAGTCATAAAGTTTTAACTTGCTATCTGATTGTATTCCATCCTTTTTTCTCGGGCTTTTTTCTATAAAAGAGAATAAAAATTTATTTTTAACACTATTATAAATAAAGATAGTTTTTATTGATTTTTTATTTGGCAACAAAATTAATTCATCTCATTTCCTATCCATTGCATTATATATGTGTCTAACTCATTGGCATTATAGGATTGCGTATGTATTTCTTTTTTCGTAAAAATATTAAGAATACCAAAATCTAATTTTACATTAGTGTCAAGATTTGAATGAATAATCGCTAAAATATTATGAAGGGCTTCTTTATCATTAAGAGCTTCTAAATCTTTTGGATTCTTGCCCGACAAAGCGGAAAAAACAACTTTAGCAAATTTACTAAAATGTGCAGTAGAAATAATCACCTGTGTTTCATTCTTATTTTGTCTCTCCTTTGCGAATAAATATGCGTTGCTTGTATGTGGGTCAATTATGTATCCAGAAGCAAAAGATTCTTTAATCCCTTGCAAACATTCTTTATCGCTAAAGCTTTTTGCTTCAAAAAGATTCTGTAATGTATTTAACTCATTATCAGTAAGATTAAAGTATGCATTGTTTTCAAGAGATTCCATAAGCTCTTTTGTTCTATCCGCACCAAAATATGCAAAAAGCAATCGTTCAATATTGGAACTTTTCAAAATATCCATAGCAGGAGAATATGACAATTTTAATTCTTTCTCACGAATATCATATACACCAGTCGTAAAAAATTGTGTGAGAATATCATTTGGATTTGAGGCGATACAAATTTTTTTGATTGGCAAACCAAGTTGCTTCGCAAAAAACGCACCAAGTGCATTGCCAAAATTTCCACTCGGTATTATTACACTAAATTCTTCTAGATTTTCCTTTGCAAGATCTTTTGCAATTTTAAAATAATATACGATTTGGAATGCTATCCTTGCAATATTTACAGAATTTGCAGCACTTAATTCATAGCCATTCGTTTTTAAATAAGCATTAAATTCTTTATTGCGTAAAAGTGATTTTAATGTGCTTTGTGCAAGATCAAAATCCCCATATATACCAAAAACTTTAAGATTTGGTGCATCTTGTGTTGTCATTTGCAATCTTTGGACTTCACTCGTGCCACCTTTTGGATATATACAAATCGCTTTGACATTTTTAGAGTGTGCAAAACCTTGCAATGTTGCAGGACCTGTATCACCGCTTGTTGCACTCAAAATAAGATATTTTTTCTTTTGTTGTGTTGCTATGGAATCTAAAAGCTTTGAGAAAGGCTGTAAAGCCATATCTTTAAAAGCATAGGTTGGTCCATGATAAAGTTCTAAAGAATAAAGATTGGGGTAAATCTTTACTAAAGGTGCAATATCTTTTGAACCAAAGTTTTGATAACTTTGAAGTGCAGATTCTAAAAGATGAGAATCGAAATGAATATGAAGTTGTTGAAAAATTTCTTTACAAATTTCAGTATAAGAGAGTGCATAAATCTTTGTAAGATTCTCAAAAGGAGTAATTTTCCCAAAAGTATAAAGCCCCCCAAAATCTGCATTTGGATTCAGCATTGCTTGGACAAATGTTTTGTTTGTTGGTGTATTGCTTCTTGTTTGTGCCAACATCGTTTCATTATTGGTTTGCATATTATCTCGCTTAAAATAAAATATAGATAAAATAATACAAAAAATTTAGAAATATTTAATTGAAATTAAAAATAAGATTCTATGAAATCTCCCCCAATAGCTTCTTTTTATTCCCTCTACTTTTACAAATAAGCATAGTAACATTTTGATAGATAAAATCGTGAAATAATCAAAGAATCTGTTTTTTAATAAAATTACAATATAATTGAGAATCTTAAATAGAGTAAGGAATATTATGCAAATAAACTCACAGAATACGCAACAAAAAAAGATTATTCTCATTGATACTTTCGGATTCTTTTTTCGTAGTTATTATGCGTTACCACCGCTTCATAATTCTAAAAATTTTCCAACATCATTGCTTACAGGTTTTGCAACACTCATTTTTAATATCTTTAAAGATAATCCTCATGCAAACATTATTTTTACACTTGAGGGGCATGACAATAAACGAAAAGAAATTTTCCCACAATATAAAGCAAATCGTAAAGATACTCCCCAAGATCTTTTATTGCAACTCCCAGTGGCGATTTCATGGCTTGAAAAAATGGGCATAACGACTCTAAAAATTGAAGGATATGAAGCAGATGATTGCATTGCAACACTCTCGAAAATCGCACAAAACAAAGGCTTTCGGGTAGAAATTATAAGTCATGATAAAGATCTCTACCAATTGATTAATGACCAAGTTCATATCTTTGATTACGCTAAAAAGAGTATAATCACAAGTCACGAATGTGAGCAAAAATTTGGTGTCTTGCCAAGTGAATTTATTACTTATCAAAGCATTGTTGGAGATTCTAGTGATAATATACCTGGCATTAAAGGAATTGGTGCAAAGGGGGCACAAAAAATTGTTACTCATTTTAAAACTTTAGAATCTTTATATAAAGCAGTAGAAAATAATCCAAAAAATGTTGAAGAAATTGTAGGGAAGAGAACTCTATCACTCATTCAAGAACATAAAGATTCCGCATTTTTAAGTCAAAAGCTCGTAACTTTGCAACAAGATTTATTACAAGATTTTGATTTTTCAGTTGCATTAAATAGCTTTCAGAAAACACCCTTATTGCAAATAACAGCAGAATTAGAAGAATATGAATTACAAAAAATTTTACAAAAAATTGGGAAATCTCTTACGAATAAGAAGCATAATCCAGAAAACTCTCTTCGTCAAAATACAATAAATACAAATCTATTGCAAAATCAATATATTGCTGATATGCCACAAGAGATGTCTTTTGAATCTCCCTCTACATCAAATGGATTTTCTTTTCAATCACATTTAATTACAGAATCTCAAGAGTTATTTGAGATTCTAGAATCTTTACCACCTCATATCCCAATAGCATTTGATTGTGAAACAAATGGATTAAATGTCCGTGAGGATAATATGGTTGGTTTTAGTTTTTGCTACGATGGGGTAAATGGGTATTATGTGCCATTTTTACATGGTGGAGTTAAGCGAGATAGAAGTTTAAATTTAACTAATAATTTCATGCAAGATTCTCAACCAAATTTATGGAATCTAGATTCTATACAGCAAGAGAACAAAACAAGCCATAATGTAAATTTTTCGCTATTTCCTATCAATACTTGTGATATTTCAAATAACAAGACACCACATCATTCTTTAGGAAACTCTCAAAAGACAACAAATCAAACTCTTCTTGAGGATTCATACCCACCAAAGCAAATTTCACAAAAAGATGCAAAAGAAGCAATTAAATTGATTTTTACACACCCCCTCATTGGACATAATCTGAAGTTTGATTTAGCTATGACTTGGTATAATTTTGGACTTTTACCAACATTTAAAGAAACATACAAAAATAATATAAATAATACAAATTTTTTACATAAAATAGAGATTCAAGATTCTATGGTTTTAGCATGGCTTCTTAATCCAAGCCAAAGTGTTAGTCTTGATAACCTTATGCGTGAATTTTTCAATCATGAAATGATAAGCTTTGAATCTATTGTGCCAAAGGGTGCGACATTTGATAGCATTCGTTTGGAGTGTGCTGCAAAATATGCGAGCGAAGATGCTGTGGCAACTTATGTGCTTTACCAAAAGCTTGAAAATCTCCTTGAACCGCATTTACTTGAAGTAGCAAAAGACTTAGAATTTCCTTTTATTTATGCATTGCGTATAATGGAAGATTGTGGCATTGCAATTCATCGTGATTATTTCTTGGAACTTAAAAATGATTTTAGTGCAAGATTACATACATTACAACAAAAAATCTATAAACAGAGTGGTTATGAATTTAATATTAATTCCCCAAAACAACTGAGTGAAATTCTTTTTGATAAATTACATCTTGATGCTACAAATAATAAATCTCTTAGCACAAATGAAAATGCCCTTACAAACCTTATTCATCAACATGAAGTGATTCCAACATTATTGGAATATCGTGAGGCTTTTAAACTTTTTAGCACATATATTGAACCAATCTTGAAATTAAGTACAAATAATCATAGAATCTATACTTCATTTATGCAGACAGGGACAAATACAGGGAGATTAAGTTCGAAATCTCCTAATTTACAAAATATTCCAGTAAGAAGTGAATTGGGTAGAAGCATTCGTGCCGGATTTGTAGCAGAGAAAACAAAAGTGTTGCTTAGTCTTGATTATTCGCAGATAGAATTGCGACTTTTGGCACATTTTAGCCAAGATAGTGTATTGGTAAAAGCATTTAAACACAATGCAGACATTCATGCAGAAACAGCTAAAAGAATTTTTAAGGACAAGATCTCAATATGCAATAATTCCAATCAGAATATGAAAGATTCTATCGATAAAGATTCTCAAACTTTTGTTGATTTTAGGAATATAGCAAAGTCCATTAATTTTGGATTAATTTATGGTATGGGTGCGAGAAAATTAGCTCAAACGCTCAATATTACACAGGCTGAAGCAAAAGGTTATATTGAAGATTATTTTGCAAATTTTCCAAGCGTGAAAGAATATCTAGAACAACAAAAGAAAGAAATTTTAAAACATGGATATAGCCAAACACTTCTTGGAAGGAAAAGACATTTTGACTTTTTTAGTGCAACAGAATTCATGCGTTCAAATTATTTGCGTGAAGGGGTAAATACTATATTTCAAGGAAGTGCGGCAGATTTAATTAAACTTAGCATGAATGCTATTGTGGAAGAATTTGATTTACTAAAGCACAATGATGTAAAAATGTTATTGCAGGTGCATGATGAGT
This sequence comes from Helicobacter didelphidarum, assembly GCF_003364195.1. Taxonomy (GTDB): domain Bacteria; phylum Campylobacterota; class Campylobacteria; order Campylobacterales; family Helicobacteraceae; genus Helicobacter_A; species Helicobacter_A didelphidarum. Next base: position 41,394 of record NZ_NXLQ01000006.1, read on the forward strand.
TAATTTTTGAAGTGAAAGAAGAATGTGCAAAAGATATTGGAGAAAAAATTAAAGATATTATGGAAAATATTTATATGCTTCGTGTGCCTCTTGTGTGTAACCTTGCAATCGGAAAAACTTGGGCAGATTTAAAATAAGTAAGACTTAAACTCTTTTATGGGTGTAATGTTTTAAATTATAGCTAAAAAATATTTTTGCTGATAATACAGAATCTTTTTCAACTATCATATTTCTGTATTTCTTGGTGAAATGTCTAGTTCTAAAAGTTGTTGTAGCAAGTAATCAAAGAAAGGAGAATCTCTATCTTTCATGTCTTTTTCTTGCTCTGAGTAAGTTTTTTCTTTGTATTTTTCAGATTCATCAGGTGTGATACAAGATTTTTTTGAAACCTCTCCATTTGCTTTAGTATCATCTAATTGTTTTTGTTTGCATAAATTTTGTACATTTTCTAAAAGGCTTTTTTGAGGACTGTATATATAGTTTTGTTTATCTTGTGCTATTTGTTTTATATTTTTAATGTGTTGGTCTAGTAAATCCGTGTCCTTTATTTGCAAGTAACCTTTGGAAGTAATATTTTGCATAACAGAATCTCGCTGTTTAATAATATCGGGGTTTGAGTGTATTTTAGCAAGTGTTGCTCTACCAATCATAGCAGCATTATCTGCACAAAATGCAATATCGCTCATTAATAAAGTTTTATCGAACTTCTGACAAAGATTTCGTAATTTTTCTCGCAGCAGTGAATTAGCACTTGCACCACCAACAATTGCAAAATGTTTAATATGGTTAGTATTTTGCAGATATTTCTTGCATTTTTGGACAAGATGTGTTGTGGCACTTTCTTGGAAAGAGAGTGCTAAAGCACGGACATAGGGGTGAGATTGAATCTGTGTTAGAATATCATGCAATATCGCTTCTTTTTCACATATTTCATTCTCAAGTGATTGCTTAGTTTGTATTGTTTCTTGTTGTGTAATATCGCTACAATAAGCATATAATTCTTTTAGTTTTTGTTGCATAGAAATTGCAGATTCTACAATATTCATAACTTCTAAATTACTATGAAGTTTTAAACGAAAAGCATTTTTTAAACCAGAAAAGCTAAAATTTAATGTATTTTGATTGACAAGTGGTATTGGCAGAGAGCAATGAGTATAGATTTGTATGAAAGATTGATTTATCTTATAAGATTCATTGGGAGATTGTATAGTTTTGTTTGCGATATTAGAGGATTTTTGTAAACAATTACCATGGGGGAAAAATTCTTGCATAGCTTCTCTTGCCAGTGTATCGATTAATACACCTCCAGGATAACCAAGTGCAAGCATCTTTGCCACTTTATCATAACATTCACCAAAACTATCATCAAGTGTTTGAGAAATAATTTTCATGTCATCATAGCCATAACATTCAAGAATCATTGTATGTCCTCCGGAGACGAGTAGCACAGAAATGGGGAATATTTCCTCTTTTTGATTGATAAATAATGAATAAATATGTCCTTTGAGATGATTGATTCCAAGCAATGGGACACGCAATGAGAGTGCAAGTGCCTTTGCCATCATCACACCTTCTAAAAGTGAAGTAGATAAGCCTGGTTCGCAGGTTACACTGACACAAGCAATGTCATTGAAATCAAATTTATCTTGAAATTTTTGCAATAAAATTGGTAAATCTTTTGCAAAAAGTCTTGAGGCAAGTTCTGGCACAACACCACCATAAATTTTATGATTTTCTTCTTGTGAAATTTTTGTATGCCACAAAAGTTTTGCACTTTTTATATCAGTATAAGCTAATGCACTATCATCACAACTTGATTCAATGCTTAAAATTTTCATATTTTCTCTTTAAAATTTTGATTTAATGCTATAATTTTATCCTACATTACTAAATAAAGCTTAAGGGATATTCATGTTTGCAGAGTGGGAAAAACAAAAAGGAATTGTGTTAATTTATCCACATGTTTTTTGTGATTTTGAGGCAAATTTAGAAGAAGTGCAAGATTGTTATGACAATATTATTGCAGAAATTCTAAAGGTTGAAAGTGTATATCTTATTATGCATCCAAAAGATAATGAAGCAAAAGAACGTGTGCAAGAATTATTAAGAAATATCGGCGAGGAAGCAAAAAACTGCAGAATCTTTGAATTTGAAAGCAATGATGTATGGGCACGAGATAGCATTGCTCTTTCCGTTAAAGAACAAACAACAAGCCAAAAAGTTACCAACCTCGCAAATGCAATGTTTGGTGCAAATTCTGTAAAGTCTGAATCTTTAGGTTTTTTGGATAAGGTTATAAGACAAGATTCTGAAAATGAGACTATACATCATCAATTTGCAAATTTTATTTTCAATGCATGGGGATTGAAATATAGTGCAAATTTTGATAATCAATTGAACGTGAAACTTCACCAAGTAGGATTTTTTGATATGCTGAAAACTTATGGAATGGTGCTTGAAGGTGGAAGCATTGATTATAATGGCAATGGAATCTTGCTTACAACAAGGAAATGCCTTTTAGAACCAAATCGTAATCCAAATCTTACAAAAGAACAAATTGAAGAATCCCTCAAATCATACCTCCATGTTTCAAAGATTCTGTGGTTAGAACACGGTGAGCTACTTGGTGATGATACAGATAGCCATATTGACACACTCGCACGATTTATTAATCATGACACGATTGTATATATCCAATGTGATGATTTACAAAATCCTAATTTTACCGAATTAAATGCTATGAAGCATGAACTAGAAAATCTCGCTAAAGTGAATAATTTTAAACTTATTGCTCTACCTTTTTGTGAATATCCCAATGATATACTTATAGAATCAGATACAGACTTACACAGGCAAATAAAACAAAATAAGCCTTATCTCCCAGCAAGCTATGCAAATTTTCTTTTTTTAAATGACAATACTTTACTTTTACCAATCTATAATAAACCAACAGATTTTAGTGCAATAGAGATTATGAAAAAAGCATTACCAGAGTATAATATTATTCCTATAAACTGCGAAGCACTGATACAGCAATATGGCAGTTTGCATTGTATAACAATGCAGATTCACTAACACTTATTGTATTAAATATATTTGATACAAAGTGAAAATAATATAATAATTCTTACAAAGAAGTATCATGAAATCATACAAACATGACATTAATAATAAAAACATTCTCTCAAGTAAAAAGAATGCAACCAAACAAGATACAATCTTTATGCAAGATTATAATGAAAAATTTGAATTTAATAATCTTGTGGCAAGTGTTTTTGATGATATGATTGAACGTTCTGTGCCTTTTTATGAAGAAATGATGAATCTTTCAATTTACTTTATACTTGAGAATCTAAAAGACTGGACACATACAATTCAAAAAACAGATTCTGTGCAGATTCCAATTATTTATGATTTAGGTAGTTCTACGGGAAATCTCTTATTACGATTATATGATACATTTAGCACACATAACATTTGTGCTAACCTTTATGGTATTGATAACTCACTCCCAATGATTGAACGAGCAAAACTAAAAGCAAATGCTTTAGGTGCAGATATTACTTTTTTACATCAAGATTTTTTACAAACAACATTTCTACCAGCAGATATTATCACAGCATTTTATACATTGCAATTTATTCGCCCAATTCATCGACAAAATATGATACAAAAAATTTATAATGTGCTTAAGGAGGAGAATATTTTTATGGCTTCTTTACTATAACTAAATCAGAATATCTTACAAGTCATTGTATATAGGAATTGATTCTAAACATAAGATATACAATAACCCATAACTACTTTTATATTGGTAATATTTTTTAGTTAAAACTCAAGTCCGAGTGTAGCACCTATTCTGTGTGTTTCAACTTTTACACCAGACATTCTTGGTTCTTGATAAGAACCCTCAATACCAAGGGTAATATGGAAAGGCAAACTAAATTTTACTCCATAATTAAGCGCCCAAGTGGGATTAAATGCTATATTAGTAAAATGTGAATATGCGATACCGATATAAGGAGTTATTCTAGCCATTTCAAATCCCAACAAACCACCATATTGGAAATTATTCCACCTAGATGTTTGTTCTAAAGAACCAATACTTTCCCATTTAAAGAAACCACCTATACGAAGAATACTTGGTTTCAGCCAAACTCGTGCATATGCACCACCCGAAAAAACTGCTTTGTCATCAAGATTAAAAGCTTTTACATTACCCATTGATGCTGAGAAAGAACCTCCGATTTCAGCACTAATAATTGCTGCATTGCTAACACCAACACCTAAAATACTTGCTAATATTGTTGCTTTTAGAGCTTTCATAATTATTCCTTTTGATAAAATTAAGGCTTATACCTTTCTGGAACTACTAATATCGTCCAAATTATATTTTTTTGTAACACAATTCAGAGTTTTTATCGTAATTACAATTTCTTATAAAGTATTTTTAGAATCAAGAAAATATAAAATCTCTTGCAAAATAGAATCTTTTATTTCAATTTCTAGTTCTAAAAGGGCAAAGGCTAAATCAAAATGCTCACATTTCACAAAATCTTTTTGTGTCATCAAAATATGTGTTGCATTGTGTTTTTGTAAGAGATTTTTTAAATCTTGGTAATCAAACTCTGCATGGTCAGGTAAAAAATACATAGCAACCACTTCTTTTGGTAAATATTTTTGGAGACGCATAGGATTTGCAATTGCACTTACAAGAACAAAACATACACCATCATAAGCTGGCATGGTTTTATTATTTCTCTCTTGAAATTCATAAGAATTTTGCATAGGATTTTGCACATTTAAGGAATTATTTTTTAAAGGATCATTTGTTGTATTATCCATTATATCTGTATTGTAGGATTCCGTAGTTTGAAAGGATTGTGTATAAAAATGGATATGTGTTTTACGAATATAATCCCGTTCTTCTTTTAAATGTAAATCACAATTTTTATATGCACTCGGCAGGAATCTATAATACCCGCTTGGCAGAACAAAAGGAAAATAGGGTAATATGATTGGTTCAAGTAAAATATCAAATTTATGGAATCTAAAACGATACCCATCATCAAGAATAATAATTTTTGCTCCCAGTGTCTTTGCATATTCTATTGCTTTCTCTCTTTTTTCGCAAACAAGCACACTACTTTTTACACATTTTGCAATCAGCATTGCCTCATCACCACTTTCTTTAACACCACATAGAATTTTTCCTTTTAGACTTACTTCTTGTAACCCTTTTGAATGCCGTTTATAACCACGTAGGATAATGAATATATCGCCATAATTTAAAGATTCCAAATATTTTACCAACGCAATGCAGAAAGGAGTTTTACCACTTCCACCACTCACAAGATTCCCAATACTAAGAATTTTTATCCTAAAATCTTGTTTTGTTCCAATATTTTTACGAAATGTTGTGATAATATAATAAAGAAAAGAAAAGGGTAAAAGCAAAAAAGCAAGAATTTTATGCAAAAAATTGGGATAAAAAAAATATGAATCAAAAAAGCTTTGTTTATATTTTTCTGTTTGTTGAGATTTTTTTTTATGATAATTTTCTTCCATGATTAATCCTTATTATCGCAACTTTAGAATCCCAGCAAATGCAGTAATCGCAATATATAATAGCCTTTGCTTAGACTTACCAATTTTAACTTTTAAGGTTTGTGATGTTTGCTGAAATGCTGCATACCAAATTCTTTTCCCATTGATATTTGGGAATCTATTTGATTTATTTTGTTTTCTTTAATGAGGATACGAACTGCTGGATTTGCAACAAGTATTTCAAAATCAGCCCTTAATACATTCTCTTGCTCATAAAGCCTTTGGGTAATAATACCTTGCAAGCAATCAGCAAGGTTTGCATGTGCATTTAAATCGCCAGAGGTCATGCCCAAGATTCTTGCTATTGCATGGGAACAAGACTTGGCATGAAAACTTGCTAATACAAGATGTCCGCTAAGTGCATGATTAATCGCGAGTTTCAAAACTTCAGAATCCAAAATTTCCCCAATTAAAATTACATCTGGATCGTGTCGCAAACTTGCCTTAAGGGCATCTCCATAACTTTGAGAATCTACCCCAATTTCTCGTTGTGTTAAAAGACATTGCTGGCTTTCATGCTCATATTCAATAGGATCCTCAATTGTTAAAATATGTCGTCTGGAATGTATGTTTATATGATTTAACATACCTGCAAGTGTCGTGCTTTTACCAACTCCGGTAGAACCACAAACAAGCAATAATCCCGCTTCTTGCATACTTAAATGTTCTAAAATTGGTGGAGTGCCAAGTGTTTGTAAATCAGGAATCTTTGTTCGTAAAATTCTTAGTGCAAAATGAAGATTTCTATGACTTAAAAATGTGCTTACACGACATTTGACTTGATTAACTTGAATTGTAAGGCTTTGCTCGTTGAGGTTATCAAAAGATTTATTGAATGTTTCTAAAAGATTCACTAACTCAACCTTGATATTCTCTATATCATTCTGTGTGATAGCTCCAATGTTTGAATCTATTTTTGTGTTACATGGTGCAACAAGCACGATTTGTTTATTAATACGAAAATAAATTGAGTTATCAATGTGTATGTCACTTACATTGTAGCGAATGGCAAGATGAAAAAGTGTTGAGAGATTCATTTATATCCTTTTATAATATATCGTTTTGCATGACGCAAAGGGTGTGTGCTAAGCAATGTCTTTGCATGGATTGAAATGTCAAGCAAAAGGATATTATGTTGATAGTTTGGGTGCGTATTATCGCGTATTATTTCATTTATTATTTTGTATTCACCATTGAAATATTCATCAAATTTTATAGAATCTTCTGCACAAGTTTGTAAATCATACTCTTTTAAACATCGTAGTGCAATCTCTTTGAGACTTTTTGCATAAAGTTGAGATTGCTTTTGAAAAACTAAAGCAAGTGAAATGTCTTTTTTTAGTGTAAAGGAGCGTAAAGTATGAAGTGCAACAAGACTAATACTAAGCGAAAGTAAAAGTGCATAAATACTTATAAAAGCATTATACTTTATTGAAGCACATAAAGGATTCTTTTTGCAATCTTGATAATATGGTTTTCTATTTCGCTTATGTGTAAAGGTAATTTTATAAAAATCACAGAATCTATGAGTCATTTTACAAGAATTTATGTAATGTTTCATAAGGCAATTTCACTTTCTTCAATAAAAATAAAATCTTGAACACAAATATTTGTGCAAAGTTTGTATTCCAATATGCTATCCGCATTTCTTTTTATTATTTTGACTTCAAATTCTCTTACATTTTTTAAAAGTAGAGTGTTGTTGAAAAAAAGATTATTATTGTGTCGTTCAAGAGAAAATACTTCTGTTTGTAGAGAAAAGTTCATATAATCTGCGTTATTTTGTCCCTGTAAAAAAAGTTTGGTATATCCTTTCCATTCAAGGCTGTTTGGAGTGATTTTAATGGAATCTGGCTTACTTATACTAAGATTTTTATTGATAAAAAGACTTGTTTCAAAAAGACTCCCATGTTGTGTCAAAAATTTCTGTGTATTATGATTCTGTTTTTTTAATGCAGTTAGACTTTTTAATGTTGTAACACCTAAAATACCCATAGTAACCAACACAAAAAGCACTTCAATAAGACTAAAAGCATGGAGATGATTCTGTATTGTATTTTTCCATAATACATGTCGCAATATACTTTTCCTAATGCTTGAGATATGAGAATCTTTTATCCAACTGGCAGTCTCATCGTATCATCTTTATTTTTGTAGAATAAAGATGATACGATTATATCATAATGTTTAAAAAAAGTTTGTTTATAGGGAAATATACCTAGATTTCTTATGCTTTTTATGTATAAAAAACTATATATTTTGCTTATTTTGTATGTTTGGTATTTATCAATTACTATTTTAGCCAAAGTTATCGAAGTTTATGAGACAAAAATGCAGACTTTGGTGTGTATATTTGGATTCTTTATTTTGTAATCTCTATGATTGCAATGGGGGGGGGGGGGGTGGATTGGGGGGTTGGTTTGGGAGATTTTAAATTGTGCAAAAAGACTTAGAACATGAGAAGTAGAAAAATCTCAATCTTGAGGTACAATGAGATACACAGAATAAAAAGATAAATTTGTAACTCACAAAATGAAAGTAAAATTGAAGGGAAATCCCAATAGCCTCAATATATGGCATAAAATTAAAAAGAAGTGAAAAATTGAAATCTATGAGAATAATGAAATGATAACTCTACATCACTATTTACCTTTATTTGCTATAATGGATTTGTCTTACAGGCAATCTTATTTATAAGGATAGACATGAAAAACATTTTACTAAGTGCGATGGTTGCGAGTACTTTAGGCTTTATGAGTTTGCAAGCTACCCCATATGATATTGATGAATCACATTCAAATGTTGCTTTTAAAATTGGACATATGGTTGTTTCAAGCGTTGAGGGAAATTTTAATAATTTTCAAGGGGTTGTTGAGATTGACCCTAAAACAAAAACATTAATAAAACTTGAAGGTAAAATTGATATTAAATCAATCAATACCCGCAACGAAACACGAGATCAACATCTACAAGCAGATAAATATCTTGATACAGCAAAATATCCAAAAGGCACATTCAAGATGACAAAAGTCTCAAAAGATAAAAAAGGTATCAAAGTAGAGGCGGATTTAACGCTCAAAGGTGTTACAAAGAAAGTTGTTTTCTTGGGAGATTTGAAAGGACCAGCACAGAATCCTATGACAAAAGGTGAAGTGTATGGATTAACTTTAAAAGCTACAATCAATCGTAAAGATTTCAATATCGCCCTAGATACTACGAGTGCGACTATGGGTGAAGAAGTAGAAATCTCAATTAGTCTTGAACTTAATGCAAAATAATATTATGTATTCATAGTATTTTAATGACTTTTATATGTATTATTGAGATTCTATCCTAAGTAGAATACAGAATCTCAATAATCTTTGCTCTTTCTATAATTTACAATTTTTCCTTAAATTATTGAATTTTATTTCTAAATTTATTAACATTCTTTATTGCAGAATCTTGAAGCACCAATAGAATCTTGTATGAAGTTACCCGAAAGTCTGGAGTAATTTACACATTATTTTATCATTTCTCATATTCTATAATAAAAAACATTTTCTTAAGGAATTTATTATTTTAGATATAATACAATTCTATTGAAGAACAAAAAACTAGAAAATTTAAGGAGATAAAATGTCAAAGATACTATCATATTGTGTATATTGTATACTTCTTTTTACATTTTCAGGTTGCTTTTTCTTATTCCAAAATAACACTACTTCATATGAAAATAAAAATTACGGAATCAAATATTCTTATGTTCAGACCAAAGAATTCTTTGATGAAGAAGTGAAACAACTTGTCTCAAATCTTGAAAATTCTGGTGAGACATACTTAGGAGACTTTATCAATTCTATAAATGAATTGCGGTTTATCTCACCTCAATATAATCTCGGAAATTTCCATGTAACAATTAAATGTACTGGTATTAAAAATTTTACAAAGAATATCCAAGACTTACTTTTTGAAAGAGTTAATCCATGTAATGATGCTGGAATAATAACTCCTAAGATTCCAAACACAACTATGCCCTATCAATTTTACTTTGGTAAAAGATACGAGAATATCCAAAATAAAGAACAATTCCTTGCACAATATACAACAAGATATAACCACATTCAAACTATAAATGAAGTCCAAGATGAAATTGATACCCTTTATATGCAAATTGATTATGGAAACAATGCACTTTTTGATCTGCAGGAGTTAAAGCATTATGCTTTTAAAAAAGGGATTATCACAAGTTATCATGATTTTTATAATATGACATGAAAACCTCTTAGATGTAAAAAAGTATTATTTGGTATTTTGCGACTTGATGGTGCATTAGAATTGGGAATAGATAAAAATAGGTCTTGCAGGGCTAATCCATAAATATATTGGAGAATATTTCTCCAATATACTATTTATCTTAACTAATAGTGGAAAATAAACAGAGAAAGTTTATAATGTTAGAAAAGAATATAGCCCCCAAAATGTCAGCAAACACTATATTCTTCTTTAAAATGAGTTTATTATATAGGGCAAATTAGAATATAATTACCTTGCAACAGGAAAAAATACTTGTGGTTTTTCACCCACTCTCGCCAATCCATGAAACATACCTAACTTATTTTTTGTCCATGCAAAACCCGGTATCCCATTTTTATCAACTGATACAATACCTCCTTCTCCACCAAGAGCTGCGACTTGCTTAATTGTTTCTTCAACAGCTTGTTGAGCTGATAATTTTTTGTATTTATAAAGCGATGAAGCCTCATGCCCTGTGGCTACGCGTATAAAAATATCACCTGTTCCCGTGCAAGAGAGTGCTAGAGAATCATTGTCTGCATAAGTACCAGCTCCAATAATTGGCGAATCTCCAATGCGTCCCGTCATTTTATTAGTCATACCACCTGTGCTTGTCCCTGCTGCTAGATTCCCCTTAGAATCTAGTGCTGCTGCACCGACTGTTCCAAGATATGGTTCTGTATAGAGATTCAAATGTGTTTTTACTTTATCACTATCAAGCAAAAGCTTATCTTTCTTTTTTGCCTCTTGAAGCTGATTATAACGTTCTTGCGTAAAATAGTATTTTTGATTAACCATTTCAAGTCCATTTTCTTTTGCAAGTTTATCAGCACCTTCTCCTGCAATCAGTGTGTGCCAGGTTTTTTCCATGACAACTCTAGCAGCTTCAATTGGATTTTTAATTGCCCTGCTCATCGCTACTGCTCCAGCCTTTTTTGTTGATCCGTCCATAAGCGACGCATCAAGCTCATTAAATCCGTCGGCTGTAAATACTGCTCCTTTACCTGCATTAAAGAGAGGATTATCTTCCATTATCTTAATTGCCACAATAACCGCATCAGTTGCACTCCCACCATCAGTAAGTATCTTTTGTCCTGCAAGAAGTGATTTTTGCATTATAGCCTCTCTTTTTGCAAATTCTTCTTTTGTGAGTCCAAGACCACTTGTTCCACCATGAATCACAATGATTGGAACTTTTTTTGTAAATTTTGGATTTGCTTGAAGTAAATTATAACCTAATGTTGCACCACCAGCAGCAATTACCATATTTTTTAAAAACTTTCTTCGTCCCATAGATTTCCTTATAATAAAAACATTTTACATTATATCACAATTCTAACAAAGAGATTGAATTTTTCGAAAGGGTGGGGTATTTAAAATCTTTTCAAACAATTTCAACCATAGTTATCCATGAAATTGATATATTAAATAAGTTTCAATGAATATAATATGAAAAAATACCCAAAAAGAGGAGTAAAATATATACTAAGGAAATCATTTTGGTAACAAGAAACATTGAAAAAGTGATTTTAATTTAACATTATCTAATATTGTATATTTTACATCTTTAGAAAACATTTAAGTAATTTGATGATTAATAAAATGCTACAATACAAATTCTTTTCTTGGCTGTAAGCAATTTTATTAATCTCCAATGCAAATATAAGCTATATTTGCGATATACACAATGTTTTAAATCTTTCTCCCATTGCATTTGGTAAAATTAAACCTTGCAATTTTGTGCGTTGTTTGAGTAAAGTATTTGGTGTAAAATGTTGCGTAAAGGATTCAAAAACTTCTAGTATTTCACACATATCAATAAGGGCTTTTGCTTGTGTGAGACAAAATTCCTCTTTTGCTCCATAGCGTTGGAAAATCCGACAAAGCAAACTAAAATCAACATCATATGAAATATCACTTTTCATAAAAAAATCTAGAATCTTGCCTTGCTCCAATTCCTCATAAAAATTATGAACTCTGTGTTTATAAAATATGCGTAAATTCATTTCTCGTGCGAGAAAATCACCATAATCAAATGTCAAAAAAAACCATTTTTGATGAATTTGTGAACTCAAATCTGCAATAAAGGTATCCCATGAAAGTGGAATCTCAAATCCTTTTGGATTGTATTGTTCATAAAACTTAACTACTTCAGAATCTAATTTATCCCATATAAAATTTTTATTTTTATAATAAAGCATAGAACAATCTCTCACAACTTCGCAAGGCATACTATCAAATAATTCATTAGCAATAAAAAAAATATTATTTTTTGCAAATAAATCAAGCTCTTGAAATGATGAAAAAATATGTAATTCTTTTTGAAATCGCTGTGTAATACGCGTATAAAAATTTTCTTTTTGTAAAGGAATAAGTTGCTGTAATGGCTCAACGACACAAAAAGTGCTAGCAACAAAAACCTCATTACTAAAAGCTTTAATAAACTCTGCAATATCAGCTACCAAATCTCCATTGTTGCTCCCAATCTCAACGATATAGATTGGAAGAGAAAGTTTAGAAGATTCTAAAATCTTAAGAATAAAACGGCTAATTGCTCCACCAAAAAACTTTGTTAAACTTACAGAGGTATAAAAATCCCCTGTTTTACCTACATTATTTTTTGTATAATAACCCATTTTAGAATCATACAGCCACTGAAACATAAAATGGCTAAAATGAGTTTTCTCTCTCATAATAATCCCCAACAAACTTTATGGAATCTTTACTGCAAAGTAACAAGTTCATAATTCTATTAACCTTTATGCGATCTCATAAAACAAAAATATTATAATGATAAATTATTTTATTCCACTTTCATTAAATTCACGATAACGATCACAACCTGCCTGATACCCATAATCACAGGCTTTACCATAATATTCTTTTGCAATAGAATAATTATTTTTGACATTTGTTTGATTTTGGTATGATACACCTAAGTTATAACAGCCAAGAGGCTCTCTGCCACTACATGCTTGTCGGTAGAAATTATCCTCTTTGGCTACTATTTGACGGACACCTTCACCACTCCCATACATGAAACCTAAATTATAACAACTTGCACTATTTTTCTGTTTACAAGATTTTTCATAATATTCTTTTGCTTTAAAATAATCTTTTAAATAAAAATAATAAGTGTCGCCAACGCTTCCGCAACTAGCCATGTTTCCAAACTCACAAGATCGTTCAAAATATGGTAATGCTTCGCTATATCGTCCTGCAAGAGTATAAATTATACCTATTGTATCGCATTGATTTGGGTAACAATTCTGTGCGGAAGTTAAACCATTATCAATAAGATAATCACACGCATTTGCATTATTCTGCATACAAAAATTATAAGTATATCGCCATTCTTCTTCATTTAATGATCCATACATCTCAGCATAACTAATGGAAAAAAAACTAAATATACCTATGCAAAAAATTACTTGTTTCATTGAGTTCAAAATAATCTCCTTATTTCTTAAGAGAATAATATACAATCGGTATTTTTGTATGTTATTTTATATAATCTCTCATGATTTTACAAGATAAAAACTCTCATAAATTTATTCTGCATGTTATGAATAATTTTCCTAATCAGATTCTACATTCCCTTTTTATTTGTTTAATTTTTTCTGAAATGTCAAGATAGTTTTCTTTGATTTACTTTATGAAAAACAAGCATAAAAAGAACGCATAGCATACCCGCAAAAATAACTTCACCAAATGAGTTTAATGCTTTTGTCTTGCTAATAATTAAAACACCAAAAGATGCACCAGTTGTAATCGCAGAAAAGAATATAGCATGTGCTGTGCGTGGATTATCACCTTCTTTGACGGAATAGATTCCATAATCTATACTTACAACAACTAATATTAATAAGGCAAAAAGATGCATAATATTTAATGGACTGTGTGAAGCAATTACACACAAAGCACAAGATAAAGGAAATAAAATAAAAACGATAGAATCTAAAAATGCTTCTCTTGCCGTAATCAAAAGCATAACAACCATCAATGAAAAAGCGATCCCTAAGACAATCAGCATCGGAGAATAGATATTGTCTGTAATATGATCCATAATAGAATGCAAACTTCGTGTTTCAATGTGTGGATTAGACTGCAAAAAGCTAGTTTTAGTCATTATTAGTGATTGTTCTTTATCTTCTTGTGTGTTGGTGTGTAGAGATTCGAGTGCATTTGCATATTCTTTAACAAATTCTAAATCTTGTTTTTGAATTGTGGCTAAATAATAAAAACGTTGATTGTGTGATATAAGTGTAGAATCTTGTGCTTCTTGTGGTAATTCTTGCAATGATTTTTTTGAGATATTTTGTTCATTTATTTCTAAATTTTGTGTTAGATGTGTCTTATTGAGTGCAATTATGCTAAAACCTAATTCATTGACTTTTTCTAAATTAAGTACCGGCATATCATTGATCTCATAACTTTGTGCAAAAGTATCAAAAATACCATCAATAAATTCCAATTTATCCTCAAGGGAAACTTCGGAGTTCTGTGTATTTTTCATACTTTCTTTAATCTCTCGTATAAGTTGTGTCTTAAGGTTTGGAAGAGTGTAGAGTAATGTTTCTTTATTTTTTCGCATTGTATCAGATTCTAAGAAAGCCTTGTTTGCCTCCATTTGTGCCTTTGATGGCAAAATACTAAGAGGAATAAAAGTTTTTCTATTCATAGAATCTTCTTTTGTATCAATAGGTTTCATCACTTCGATTGCTAAACTCATATTTTTGTCAATACCTTTTTGCAGATCTTTTGATAGTTGAATTAATCCATCAATGCTTTGACTTGATAAAAGGATTTGTGTCTCATTTACACCCATTGCTTTTGTAAAGAAATCTCTTTCTTGCAGCATTGGCTTATTTTGATAATCAAGCTTTGAAAGATCAAAATCGAGCTTAACATTCATAAAGGCAACTATAAATAATATTAGCGAAACAAATAAAAACCACAAACTAGGAATAATTGGAAAACGCAAATTTGCCATTCTTAAAAATAATCTAGGTTCGACAAATCCAATACGAGGATATAAAAATGCAAAGCTTACATAACATATAGTAAGAGAAATAATCGCATATAGCGAAAGCTGTGTAAGTAATGGAAATGGAATAAATAAACACGCACAAAATCCAACAATTGTCGTAATATAACCATAAAATACAGGACGATTAAAAACCCTTTTGTTTTGAGAATAAAGGCTAAAAAAATTATGATGCATCATATAATCTATTGCAATATTACTAATTCCCATACCAAAACTTAATGCCATAATCGTAACTTTTGGATAAACACTTGAAACAACAAAAATTGCAACAACATTTGCAACAACCAAAGTGCAAATTGTATTAAGAGTAAGAATTGGGATTCTAATAATAATAAAGTATAATGCAATAAAAAAAAGAGAGGCGAATGTAAGGAGAAAATTCACTTCAGAAAGAATAAGATTGAGATTTTTTACCCCCATGAAATTTGGAGAGAAATAACGAATATTTGGATACTCCTGTGCAATCATCTCAAAACCATTTAAAGTCTTTTCTACTTCTGGTTTCTCAACACTTTTCATTTCAACCAGTGCCATATAACCATAATCTTTAGCAACAAGAATTTTAGGTCGATTTGCTTGTATCCTAAATATACCAAACGGATCATAAGGATTAAAATTCAATTTTTCAAGTGCCTCTTCGTATTCATCTTCTGAAACATATTCAAGGCTTTCTAAGCTTTTTAATGTCTTTGTAATTGTTTGGGAAATTTGCTGTGAAGTAAAAAGTATTGGTTCTGTATATGTAATATCTGATGTTTGTAAAATCTTTGTTGAGAATTCTCCGTTTGCTTCAGAATCTTGCCCTATTTTTGGTAGGGCAACATAAAAATAATTTTCTTGAATAAACTCTTGCAATTCTTGTGGGGCTTGCATTTTTGTTAGTGTTGTTTGCACATTTTCTACCGATTGTATCTTGTCTAAAAACTCATTAAGTGTTACGCGTGCCTTTTCATCAAAACCTTTAATAGCGACAAGAATATAACGAGAATGTGAGAATTTTTGATATATATCTATAATTTGTCTATCTTGTGTTTGGGGGAATAAGTCAAGAACCTCTTGTGTAATTTTATCCTTTTGAAACAAAAAGAAAAGAACAATACATGAAATTGCAATAAAGAATAAAATAAAATTAATAAAACGAAGCATTTATTTCCTTCAATTTTTGCTAAACTTAGTATAAGTATAGAATGTAAATGTATAAGACTCTTATTTTATTCGGTAGATTATGTGCCTTACTCTTATAGAATCATATTTAGGCGAATATTATTAAGTCTGTTGTTATATATTTAAATAAAGTATATAAAAATGAAATCTCTTTCTAATATACCATAAAAAAGTAATTATATCAAAAAAAATAAGAATTTTTATAACTTATATTTACTCCATAACAACTCAACAAAATCTTTAAATAACCGTATGTTTTTTGCCTTGTTAAATTATAAAAACCAACAAATAACAGACTAATGATAGAAAACTTTGATAAGATTATCTTAAGATACTAAGGCTAAAATAGAATCATGCAAAAAGATCCATATTGCCCCCATGATTTTGGCAAAAGATTTTGATATTTGCATTATTTCACAAATATCAAAAAAGTCATGTTCCACAACATTTTTATAAATACTTTATAAAAAACAAATATAATACACAACAAAATAATGAATGTAGGAGATATATGAAAGTATTTTACATACTATTTTTTTTGTTGTTATTTATTCTTGTTGGATTGTATGCACCATTATCGCAAACATTTTATGATTTAAGACATATAAATAATCATGTAATAGAAAAACAAGATTCTCTTAATACTATTCAAAATAACAAATATCCACAAGAAAATCATATTCAACATCACAATAGAGAATCTCTTTATATTGCCTTGCTTAGTGATTTGCATTCTGGCACTTTTTATTTGAATACTATCTTAAAAAATTTACAAGATGCTTATAATGCTGGAAAGTTAGATCTGATTCTAATGAGTGGTGATATGATTGATGACAAAGAAGACATTGAGGGAGCAAGAGAATTTTTTAAACGCCTTAATCTTACACCATTTGACAAGATACCCAAGTTTTATGTTACTGGCAATCATGAATTATGGAGTGGAAGTGTTGTTACATATAAAAATCTTGCACGAGAACATAATACTTTTGTCCTTGATGGTGCTATTCCTAGTCTGCTTATAGAAATTAAAAAGCGTATTTTACTTCTTGCAGGTATTGATGATCCATATAGTATAAAATATGATGAAAATGGAATTTTTATAAATACACAATATCCTAAAGATTGGCAGGATAAATGGAGTAAAATTCTCTTGCAACAATTTTCAACCCTACAAAATTTAGCAGAATCTAGTATAAAAATCTATCAAGATTCTAATCTTTATCTATCTTTTACATGGCTACAAGATATTCTTTATAAAGATTCTTATGATACTTATAATATAGCTTCAGATGATTTGATTTATCAAAAATTTCTACAACAATCCTATAAAATTCTTCTCTCACATCGTCCCGAATCTATTGAAATCTATAAACAACTTCCATTTAACCTCATCGTAAGTGGACACACACATGGAGGACAAGTGAGAATCCCATTTGTCATAAATGGTCTTTATGCACCAAATCAAGGAATTTTGCCAAAGTATGCCGGTGGTGCATATAGTCTCGTTAGCACTCATCAATCATTGCAACAATATGAAAAGAAAGATTCTATGATGTATCTTCCTAATTGGCAAAATTCCTTTAATGTAGAATTTGGGAAATTCCTTGTTGTTTCAAGAGGATTAAGTTTTAATTGGAAGCTTCCCAGAATCTATAATCCTCCAGAAATTGTATGGATAGAGATTTGAGACTTTAGTCAGATAGGCAGTTTTCAATAACAAGTAAGTTTTTATATCCAAACTTGCAAATAGTATGGGGTAAAATACTCATATCCCATAGATTCCCTCAATGATAAGCATAATATTATCACGATTTGTCATTGCACGATATTGTTGTTGATGTGATATTTGCATATCGGGAGCAACCATAGCACAAAAATGTAAAATGTTGCCACAACGAAATGGGTAAGTAGCATATTGAGAGTTAAAGAACATTCCCTTAATGATTTGTGTATTTCCTAGAGAATCTTGACCACAATCGAGTTTAAATTCCAGAAAGCCTTGTGCAGTGCGTCTATAATCAATTATTTTGAGTTCAAGAAAGAATTTTGGCGTTGGATTTCCATTGCCATAAGGTTCAAAAAGTTCTATGCAATGCAATAGCTCATGTGTAACAAGATTGGGTGGTAAGATTCCTAAAATATTTTGTGGCTTTTCAAGGTTACGTGTAACAGGTCTGAAAGAATTAATAAATTCTTGAATATTATCATATGGAATCTCAAGTCCAACAGCCCCAATATGTCCCCCATGTCTATTTGTTAAATGTCCCAATGATTGCATACTTGAGATTAAATCTATGTTACCATAACTTCTACCACTTCCTTTACAAACACCATTGATATTCGTAAGTGCAAAACAAGGTTTTTTAAAGTCATTTGTCATTTTTCCTGCGACAATTCCTAGCACACCTTCATGCCAATCATCGCCAACAGCACATATTATGTGAGAGTTTTGTTTAAATCTTCCAATTGCCTCAAAAGCTTCATGCGTAACTTCATCTTGTAGTTGTTTGCGTTTCATATTGAGTGCTTTTAGTTTTTTAAAATATTGCTTTGCTTCTAAGATAGATTTGGAACGCAAAAAATCAAGTGCGATTTTACCATCATCTATTCTCCCCGCTGCATTTAAGAGAGGAATGAGCTTAAAACCTAATGCTTGAGAATCTATTTTGCAATTTAGGAATTCTATAAGAATTTGAATTGCACTTTTTTTGCTTTTTGTAAAGTTTTTTAAAGCATAGCGACAAATTGTATGATTGAGTGCATTGAGCGGCATCACATCGGATATAATGGCAATGCCAACAAGCAACAAAAATTCCTCCATACGCGTATCAGCGAGGTTGGATACATAAAGATTTGCTTTTTTCTTAATCTTTTTGTATGAAATATTGGTAGTTGTTTTTACATTTTGCATTGCTGATGGAGCTTTGGAATCTTTATCCCAATAAGTATTATTCATTTTTATAGATTCTAGATTATTTTGTATATCATTATGAAAGAGCATAGATGGATTTTGATATACTTTTTGTATATTGATTTTAATCCCACAGCAAAAATACCATGCTACCAAACTCCCACAAATATCCTTATAAGGGAAACCACATTCTTTTTGTTGGGGATTAATTAAGAAATCACAAGGTGGGATCTTCAACTTGTTCTTGCTATCAATCTCGAGAGTGTGATGATCTGTTATGATAAATTTAATCCCCATTTGTTTGCAGATTTCTCCCGCCTCAAAACTACTTACACCATTGTCCACCGTGATAATAAGTTTTACATCCGGGTGTTCTTGTAAAATATCTTGCAATAAAACACGGCTAAAACCATATCCATGCTTAAAGCGATTAGGTATAGAATATGAAATATTTGAATAACCTAAACTTTCAAAAAAATCAAGTATGATACAAGTTGCACACACACCATCTGCATCATAATCACCAACAACAATAACTTTTTCATGGAGAAAAATACTTTGAACTACCAAAAGACTTGCTTCCATATTATTCAGTAACTCTTGTGGGTGTGGAATATCTTTGAGTGTGTGAAAACGAAAACTTTTAAAGCGAGACTCTAAAAGAGATATAATACTTTGGAGATTTTCAAGAGTCGTTAAATCTTCTTTAATATCTTTAACTGCTTGTGAAATTTGCAATGTAGAAGATTCCATTATAAACCTACTTCTTGTGTGCTAGAGCTTGCTTGACAAACTCTAGAATAATTGCATTTGGACTTTGTAATCTTGAAGTGAATTCCGGATGGAATTGCACACCCACAAAAAATGGGTGATTTTCTAACTCAATAGCTTCGATAAGATCGTTGCACTCACCACTAATCATAAGCCCGTTGCTTTCAAAAAGATCACGATATTTTGGATTTGCTTCATAACGATGTCTATGTCTTTCTCTTATTATCTTTTGATTATGATATGCTTTTGCGAGTTTAGAATCATTTTTTAAATAGCATTCATATTCACCAAGCCTCATTGTTCCACCAAGGGGTGAATTATGTGTGCGAACTTGTTTTTTACCTTGTGAATCTATAAAATCTTCTATCATATAAATGATTGGATTTTTACATGTTTTATCAAATTCAGTAGAATTTGCATTTGGAATCTGCAATACATTTCTTGCAAATTCAATTAAGGCTAATTGCATACCAAGACAGATTCCAAGAAAAACTATATTGTGTTCCCTTGCATATTGAATGGCTTGTATTTTTCCATCAATACCACGTTCCCCAAATCCACCTGGCACCAATATTCCATCAAGATTATAGAGTTTTTCTAAATCAATATTTTCAGAATCTATAAACACCACATCTACTTTTGTATCAAGATTTGCTCCAGCATGCGTGAGTGCTTCCAAAAGTGATTTATATGATTCTTTTAGGGAAAGATATTTTCCCACAAAACCAATACTAATATTTTTTGTTGGCGAAAGAATTTTTTTTACAAGCATATCCCATTCAGTCATATTTGGTAAGAGACTAGAAAGACTTAATACACGAGCAATAGGAGACAATATACCTTCACTAATAAAATTAATAGGACATTTATATATTGTGTTTGCATCTTCAGCATTAATAACGCTATCAGAATCTACATCACATGCAAGAGCTATTTTTAACTTTGTATCTTTTGAGAGAGGGAGTTCAGAACGTGTAATGATAATTTGTGGGCTTATGCCAATACGACGCAGTTCTTGGACACTATGTTGGGTTGGCTTAGTCTTTAACTCATCAGCAGCTTTTACATACGGAACAAGCGTTACATGAATACTTAATACATTATGTGTCCCCATTTCATGTTTAAGTTGTCTCATGGCTTCTAAGTAGGGCATTCCTTCAATATCACCAACGGTTCCACCAAGTTCTACAATCAAAAATTCAAATCCATTTCCTGCACGTTTAATACGTGCCTTAATTTCATCTGTAATATGTGGAACAATTTGGATTGTTTTCCCAAGATAATCACCCTTTCGTTCTCTTTCAATGACAGAAAGATAAATCTGACCTGTTGTGAAATTATTATTTTTAGAAAAACTTGTATTTAAGAATCTTTCATAATGTCCAATATCAAGGTCAGTTTCTGCACCATCTGCAGTTACAAACACTTCCCCATGTTCTAGTGGACTCATTGTTCCAGGATCAACATTAATATAAGGATCAATTTTAAGTATTGAAACAGAGTATCCAGCATTCTTAAGAAGTGTGCCAATAGACGAAGATGATATCCCTTTGCCAAGAGAACTTAGAACCCCGCCTGTTACAAAAATATATTTTGTGTTATTTAACATTGAGTTTGCCTTAATTATTTTTTACACATGCAATTATAAGACAAAAGTTAGGAGATTGCTATTATTTTTTATTGAACCTTATCTATTTTATTTTTCTATTTCTAGGTATTTGTGGATTTAGATTGGGGCAATATTTAGTGAAATTTATTCTCTGGGTTGGATAAAATTGCACGTTTTGAGCTTTCCATTAATTCATCTTCTTCTTCAACTCCAAAATCATCTGGCAATTGTGATGGCAAATTATCAAAAATTTCGAGATTAAGAAAATTCATTGTATTCATAAATACACAAATATCACGCATAATATTATTATTTGTTGGTATCGAAATTTGTATAATACTTGAAAAAGGAATCACAACGAGACTAGAAAAATTATCTTTACCAAAACCCGCTTCAAAAGACATTTCATCTTCCCATATCTCAATACTTTCAAAAGTAAAACCGGCTAAAATAAAGTCAATAATTGGGTGAAAATGTTTGCTAATTTCTTCAGGTAATATTGGGTCAAATTGCACTTGTGAAGATTGGCACTGCACGGAAAAATGTATATTTTGCCCAATGAGATACTGAATTACTTCTTTTGCATGTTTTGTTAGAATTGGTTTTAAATCATGTTCCATTTTGTATCTCCATAACTTTAAATAATTGACAATATATAATCAAAAATGATACCATATTATTGTATTATACTTGAATTTCAATAGAGAGTTTTCCTTTTTGAAGTTATAAAATATAACTTTTTATCCTATCTCATGCTAATCAGATACATAAATACTATTCTTAAAACTTTTGTTTCCAAGATATAACATTAAGAAAAAGACTTTTTCTTGTATTTCTATTATTTTAAATTTGCTAGAATCTCGAAATAATTTTAACTTTTAGAGGTAATTAGGAGTTTTTATGAATAAAATTTTGAGTGTTTTATTATTAGGTTTTTTCTGTAATTTTGCTTATGCAAGCAAAATTACAGATATAATCACAAAACAAGTGGGTGTCAAAGTAGGTGTAATCAAAGAGCAATCTCTCAATGCAGATTCTAATTTAAAACTTATAACAGTGAAAGATGAAGAACATGGCGTAAAAGCAAACTTTCTTGTGAATCAAAAAGAGAATATAGCGATCGGGCTTTCACCAGTAGTTTTTACCGATAACAATAAAGATAGGGAGCTAATTATCCGAGAAATGCAATCTGTGCAAAGCTATAATGACACATACAAAACTCATGCAAGTGTAAAAAAAATAGTTGATTCATTACCAAAAGATTATATTGTTTATATTAAAGGTAAAACAAATAAAAAGGTTTTCTATATTATATCAGATCCGCTATGTCCGCATTGTCAAGTAGAGCTTGCAAATATTGACAAACGACTTGAATATGGTGATGTGGCAATGATTCCTATCGGTTGGATGGGCAAAGGTTCTGCAGACAAAGTAGCAGAAATTTATGCAAATGCAAAGAATCTTAAAACAGATTCAGAAAAAATTGCATTCTTGAAAAAAATCTATGATAAGAATTATAAAGCAAAAGACGCAGATTCAGTAGCTAGGACAGCAGTTTCTGAAGTTGTGCGTCAACTTATGGGGAAAGGGAAAGTTGAGGGAACGCCATATATTATCGAAGAGGATAAATAATTTTGCGTATAGGAATCCTTGACTATGATGTTGGAAACATCACAAATGTTATACGTTGTCTTGAACGCATAAGTTCCCTTGCATTTTCATCAAAGCGAGAAATACAGATTCTGCGAATCTCAAATCCTGACATTATTTTTACTTGCGATAAGATTCTTTTACCTGGTGTTGGTGCATTTGGCGTTGCTATCACAAATCTTAGAAAAAAAAATCTTGATAATGCAATCATAGAGTTCGCTAAAAGTGGTCGTTTTATACTTGGAATCTGTCTTGGTATGCAGTTATTATTTGAGAAGAGCTATGAGTTTGGGACACATGATGGTTTGGGTTTGGTACAAGGTGAAGTAATAAAATTTGGTAGTGAAGATTCTGTAATCCAAGATTTGTCTCATGAAAAAGGCAAGAAACAAGACAATATAACTCCTAATACTAGTAACCAATCTCTTAATCTTTTTTGTCAAAATAATCCAAATCATTTAAAGATTCCGCATATTGGTTGGAATAAAAATTTTAAAACACAAAATCATTGTATTATAAAAGATATGCCTGAGGAGTTTTATCTCTATTTTGTCCATAGTTACCATGCTGTTTGTGGAAAAGAAAATCTTGTAGCATATTGTGATTACGGCGTATCTTTCCCAAGCATTGTGGCACATGAAAATGTTATTGGGATGCAACCACATCCAGAGAGAAGCCATGATTATGGCTTTAAAATTATGCGTAATTTCTTAGAATTATAGAAACTACGAAATCCAAACTATTCAATACTTCATAGAAATTTGATACAATAAGACTTTGTTCTCTAAGTAAAATAATTAAGGATTAATTATGTTTCATATAGCCTTTAATTGTGATGAAAATTACATAAAATATGTTGCAGTCTTAATAACAAATATCATAAAATACACAGATACGAGTAAAAATTTTACAAGTTTTCAATCAAGTGCAATGGTAAATATACAATATACAGACTATGCTTCAGAAGTTTTTAGCCACAACGAAAGTAAATCACATGCGAAGGAATTATTCGATAAAGATGAATTATATCATTTCCATATATTAATTGATACTATTACATTTCAATCACAAGAACAACTCCAAATCCTTCAAACCCATCTTAGTAAAATTTATCCTTGCAAGATTGAGATTCATATTATAAATAACGATGAGTTTGCCCACTTAGAAAAATGGGGTTTTGAGACACAGAATCATGCTGCATGGTATCGCTTGTTGTTAAATAGATTCCTTCCTAAAGATGTTACAAAGGTTCTCTATTTAGACACTGACATGCTTGTGCTATGTGATGTGCGAGAATTATTTGCAATAGATTTAGGAAATGCCATATTGGCGAGTTCATCTGGAGATATTAAAATACTACCATGGAGAAGAAAATTTAAAGCAATTAATACGAAGAAGTCAAACAAGGTAGTTTCATTTAAAAATTATTTTTGCTCTGGATTAATGTTTATTAATATGGTTCAATGGAGAGAGAAAAATATAGAATCTAAATGTCTAAAGTTTTTACAGGAATATAAATCTAAATTTGCAGATCAAGACCCATTAAATTTTGTTGCACAAGATTCTTTGGCATTAACATCAAATTGGGGAATCTTTATTTATCAATATATCCTCGCTCCCGATACAGCAAAGATGCAATATAAAGAAATCTTTGATAATATTAAGATTATTCATTGCAATGGCTATGCAAAACCTTGGAGTAATTTTTTTGTGCTAGCAGATAAAGATACAAGGCATTTGGTGTTTGATACATGGTGGGAAATTGCGTTGAGTATGCCAATATTTCAAGAAGAGCTACAAAAATTGCGAAATAATTTGAAGGAGAGTGAATTATATGATGCTATAGGACTACTTCGCAAACAAATGGCTGAGCTAGAAAAGCAAATTAATAAGCCACTTTATAAAATTATCGGAAAATTTTTTCGAAAAATTTTTAGAACATAATCTTATGTGTGAGATTCTCTATTCCGACTGTAATAGAATCTCTGTAAAATACTCAAAAATATACTCCGTTGTAAGACTTTTGTATGTATTCTTGTTGCATACCAAAACTACTTCAGTTTTCTTTCAAAACTTATACACTATGAATGTTCAAGTAAAAGGGCATACCATTCTTTTGCATTTTTTTGACTAATTTGTGCCAAAAGTTTTGATTTTTGTTTTAAACTTATATCTAATTGTAAAATATCTTCTTGAGTAAGGCTGAGAATCTTATTCTGGGCTATATGCTTGTCATCTTTTTGTATAATAATACAATATTCTCCCAAGATGTCTTTGGGAAGATTGGAAAGAATATCTTTAGCAAGTCCAATCATTTCAGA
This sequence comes from Helicobacter didelphidarum, assembly GCF_003364195.1. Lineage (GTDB taxonomy): Bacteria > Campylobacterota > Campylobacteria > Campylobacterales > Helicobacteraceae > Helicobacter_A > Helicobacter_A didelphidarum. Next base: position 66,752 of record NZ_NXLQ01000006.1, read on the forward strand.
TTGGTATAATTTTGTAAGTTCTTTATACAAATAAACTTTTGCAAGAGGCATTATTAAGGCAATATCCTTGAGAGATTCTCGTAGTCTTTTTGGACTTTCATAATAAATTATATGCAATGTTTTATGAAACTCAAGAGATTCTTTTAGCATATTTTGTCGTTCGTGTTGCTTGTGGGGTAAAAATCCTAAAAAGCAAAATCCACCCTCTAAACCACTATTGACAAATGCATGGCTAAAGGCACTACCACCAAGCAACACTTGATATTTAATTTGATGGCTACGAGCATATTGCAAAAGCAAGGTTCCGGGATCGCTAATGTTTGGCATACCTGCATCAGTGCAAAATACGATATTTTGTTTGAAAAAATCTGGTGTTAAATGTTGAATAAACTTTTCTTGATTATGCGAATGAAAGCTCAAGAACTTTTTATTATCTGGTGCAATCATTGGAAAATGTTGCGAGACGATAGGATTTCTTTGTAAAAGTATAAGCAATTTCTTTGTTACTCTTGTATCTTCACAAACAACAATATCGCTTTCATTTAGTGCTTCTAAAACATGTAATGAAATATCTGAAAGGTTACCAATTGGTGTGGGTAAGAAAGTTAGCATACATCTCCTTGTATAATTCCTCGCCTAAAATCGATTTTAGATTATTTTGAATTTATTAATTTTTTAACTATTTTTTCATTCACACCTAATAATTCTTAAGAGTTTATTATTCTATCTTATTTGTTCTTATAAGTAAATTAAGAGAAATACTTTTATAGTAATACTTTCTAGTTTCATACCACATGGACATAAAAGCCTTTCTTAAGAAAAATTAAATCACATATCAAAATAACTTTGAATTCATAACTTAATTGATAAAGCAAAATGATATGTGCCAGAATTTTAGGAATAAATATAGGATTGTTGCTAGTTTTTCGTTAAAATTTTAATGTATTTTAGATTTTGACACAAGCATTATAGGGAATATAAATGGATGCTATCAATAAAATTATTCAGGAATTACAAAAAGCCGCTGTTCAGGTTGCAAACCTCTTGCAAAAGAGAGAGGTGGAATATACACACGGTTCAAATTCAAGTGGAGATAATCAACTTAAAGTAGATATTCTTGCTGATAAACTCTTTGGAAATATTTTAAGTGAGATAGGTATTAAGGGATTTGCAAGTGAAGAACGAGAATCCGCAGTAATATTCTATGATAATGATAACATGTATGATACAAATCAAGAAATACCTATGCAAAGTTTGCTTGTAGGTTTTGATCCTCTCGATGGTTCTTCCCTTATTGATAGTAATCTTACCATTGGCAGCATTTTTGGGATCTATCATAGTGAATTTATAGGAAATAAACTTCTTTGTGGCATCTATTTTCTTTATGGACCTCGCTTAGAAATGGTGGTTGCAAGAGATAAAAAAAGCTTACATTATCTCTATAATTATGCTACGCATACATGGGATTTTATCCAAGAATTTGCTTTACAAGAAAAAGGGAAAATAAATGCACCAGGTGGAACGCAAAAAGAGTGGTTCAATGGACATAAGAAAATTATTGAGGGTTTTTTCCAAGAAGGTTATAGGCTACGGTATAGTGGTGGTATGGTGGCAGATTTACATCAAATCTTATGTAAAGGTGGAGGTATTTTTAGTTATCCCGCTACAAAAGATTCCAGAAAAGGGAAATTGCGCAAACTTTTTGAAGTTTTTCCATTCGCACTTATTTTTGAAAATGCTGGTGGGGAAGCTATTGATGGTCAAAATCGTTTACTTTTGCTTGATACAAAATCCATACATGAAACAACACCTTGTTTTTTTGGAAGTAAAAGAGAAATTAATAAAATTATAGAGGGTTATAAAAAAATTTCTTTATGACACAACATAGCCTTTAAAAATTTTGCTTTCTAAAACTTTGTTCTATTATTTCTTACAATAAATATTAATCCCATCAACAAGAAATGAGAAAATAGAATTCGTTAAGAATCTCTATTGATAGATACCATTTTCTTTCATTTTTTTAAAGCAGTAAATAAAAGGAAACATGAGTGAGTATAATTCGTCTTTTTTGTTCATTTCAAGTTATGATAATTTTACTTTGCATTTATGTGTTTGTGTGTGCTGTTGCAACTTTCATGGAACATAAATTAGGTGTAGTATATGCAAAAATGTTTATTTACAATGCACTTTGGTTTGAAATTCTTCATGTTCTTGTGGTGTGCAATCTTATTGGAATCTTATTGCAAAAAAAATATTTACAAATAAAAGGTATGCCCTTTTTCTCTTACATTGCTCATTTGTTGTTATTTTGTTTGGAAGTTTTATCACGCGACATTTTGGTATAGAGGGAAATATTCATTTGCGTATTGGACAAACAAAAAATACATTCCTAACGACACATCCCTTTCTTACTATCACTCTTGAGGATTCTCAAAATATTCATATTCAACATATTCCCGTTGTTTTGACACCAACATTACAACAATCAATCCATACAACCTTACGATTTGGTAATAAAAGCTTTTCTTTCAGACTCATGGATTATACATTTATTGATATGCAAACGCAAATGATAAAATTACGAATATCACATGATACACAAAGTAAAGATGTGTTTGTATATTGGAATCCTCCTATGAATATGGAAACTATCAATACAAAAGAGCAAAACAATCAAGGAGAGATTGCAGATTCTATAATGCAAAACAATAAAACTAACATGCAGCAAACAAAAACTTCATTTGGAGATTCTATACTTACAATTATGTGGGGGCAAAGAGAGTTAGAACTACCCTTTAGGATAACGCTTCAAGATTTTATAACACAAAAATTTCCAAATTCTCAAACATTATCAAACTATGCTTCTCATGTTGTGTTGCAAAATCAAGAGTTAGCACACGAACAACCTATGGGACAAGATATTATAAATCTTTCAAAAGAATTTCTTGTAAATTCTCATGTATTTACAAATATAGATAAAACTAATATGACACAAAGTAACACAGAAAAATTCATAATTTCCCCAAATCAAGTCCTTGATTATAAAGGTTACAGATTATTCCAATCAACCTATGATAAAGATTATAAGGGGACATTTCTTTTAGTCAATAAAGATCCCGGAAAGATTCCAACTTATATTGGTTATGCTTTGCTAATTGCTGGTTTCTTAGGAATTATATTCTCAAAAAAAGGACGAATTGCATATCTTAAAAAACAACTCTATCGATACACGCCCGTTGTATTAATCTTTCTTTTATGTATAAGTTCTTCATCGCATATATTACATGCTAATAAATTTTCTCTACAAGAGAATCCCACACAAATGGCAGATATACAAAATCTCTCAATACCATACGATACCCCAAGACAAATTCTGCATGATTTTTCTCGTACAAAAAATCATGCCGATAATTTTGCAAAACTCCTTGTCGCAGACTCAAATCGTGTTATGCCTCTTGATACACTTGCGCTCAATATTATTTCTAAAATAACAAATAAACACAAATTGAAAGAACCTCTTTTTTTGAGTAGAACACAATCATATTCTATACAAAATCCTAAAACTCCCACAATCCAAGAAAATAATTTTATACAAGATTTAAGAAATGTTACACAAAATTTTCCCAAAGATTCAGACAATGTAGAACAAAACACTATAACAACAAAACATATCAAAAGACAAACAAGTTTTCAACAAACATATAAAATACCTTATGCGTTAAATTACAACCAAATTTTTCTAGGTATGTTATTTTTCCCTGAAATATTTCAGAATCTGCAAATAATCCCTATCAAACATCAATTATTACGCAAGATTTTAGATATGCATCATAATCAAGAAAGTATTACTTTTAATGACTTATTTAAAAATAATGAATATAAACTTGAACAATATGTTTTGAAATCAAGCAATACTTTAGCACAAAATCGCACTATATTTGATAAAGAAGTATTGGAAGTGCATGAAAAAATGAATATCTTATACATGGTCTATACACTTAATATTTTGCGAATTTTTCCTTATAATAAGTCTATGAACAATAATATTATCAATCAAATCCCTATGCAAGATTCTAAACAACACATATCAACCCACAAACAAATTTATTGGCTTTCACCTCGCAATGAAGTAGAATTTGATAAACAAACTCTTGACAATATTCAAAGTCTATTGGGTATTTATATCGTTTCATTTTATAATGCTATGCAGACAAATGATTGGCATGAAGCAAATAAAAATCTTGAAAATATACAAATCTTTCAACAACAATCCATACGCACCTTGATGCAAGATTCTCAAGATACTACAATAAATCATGATGAGTCTCGCATAAACTTTCTCACTCAAGATTCATATCAACAAGAAGCTATGCATACATTTTCAGCCTCTACAAATCATATCCCATCAAAATGGGAAGTGAATCTTGAAATATTGCTTAATCATACTCATATTTTCCAGAATCTTATCTTGGCATACTTATTGATTAGTTGCAGTTTTTTTCTCATTGCAATAAAAGAATTATTTTTTCATAGACCTCGAAAACCTCCATTAATACACTCTATTCTAACAAAAAAGCAAGAAGAAATATCTTTGAATATATCAAATCAATCGGATTCAAATGCCACTATTAAATATGGCTTTCACGATAAACAGAGTGTAATACGAAAAATAATAACAATATTTTTACAATTGCCTTATATTCAAATCTTGTATGGTTGTTTTATTTTTTGTGTGATGCTTCATACATTGGGTTTGATTGCTCGTTGGTTAATAAGTAATCATGCTCCATTTAGCAATGGCTATGAAAGCATGGTATATATTGCATGGGTAGGTGCAATAATGCCTTTATTGCTAACTTCTCAAATCTTTTGGAAGAAATTAAAACCAATAAAAAATATGCAAATGACACAAAATATTTCTATAAATAAACAGACATCAAATTTTATCCAAAATAATATAGTAGAATCTTATTTTATTATCGCTGCTTCTAGTGTGCTTTGTGGGATTGCATTATTTGTCGCACATTTAGGTTTTATGAATCCTCAAATTGGAGTTCTTCCGCCTGCTCTACAATCATATTGGCTCAATATCCATGTAGCTACAATTATTGCTAGCTATGGTTTTCTCGGGCTTTGTTGTATTCTTGGTATTATTTCACTTCTGCTTTCTCTTTCTGTTTTTTATCAACAAAAAATACTAGAAAAAACTTCAAAACTTATGAATCTACATAAAGAGAATATTTGCAATAAAATTTCTTCTTATACTTTGCAAATTATACGAGTTAAAAATTTCAAACATAATGCAAAAAATCTTTGCTATATGAATGAAATTTCCATGATAGTTGGACTATGCTTACTAAGTATTGGAAATATTTTTGGGGCAATATGGGCAAATGAAAATTGGGGACGTTATTGGGGGTGGGATTCTAAAGAAACTTGGACTCTTATTTCTATTCTTGTATATGCGGTTGTATTACATATGCGATTTATTAAGGGACTTGATAGACATACTATTTTTGCATTTGGTAGCATTATTGCCTTTGGGGCTATTCTTATGTCATACTTTGGGGTAAATTTTTACTTCACAGGTTTGCATTCATATATTTCAAATTAGGATTCTAAAATAATATAGAAAATAGAAATATTTAATGATGGATAACTTGAAAGTTGCTTATAGTTTTCTATAATACTTTGACAGAAACATTCATTATCTTTCAAAGTCTTAATTGAGGAAGTCAGAAAGCAAAACAGTAAAGTAATCTTATGATAGATTTGTGAAAATTTCTATAATTGAAAAACATTTGCAAAAATAAAGACAATATGAACTCTTATAATGTTAAATATTTCCTTCCTTCATTTCTTGCATCATTTTATCAAATGCTTCTTTTGTTCCTGGACGCACAGGTTGCAAAAAGCTTACTAGCACAATAGCGATACTTGCACACACAAAACCCGGAACAATCTCATATATTGGAAACAAATCATAAGTAAAATTTTTATGAATAACTACAACAAGTGCACCGACAACCATTCCTGCAATTGCACCCATACGAGTCATGCGTCGCCAAAAGAGTGAGAATAGCATAACGCTTCCAAAACTTGCTCCAAATCCAGCCCAAGCATACGCGACAATGCTAAGAATACTCGAATCTTTATTGGTTGATATAAAAAATGCTATGAATGAAACAACAAGAACGCTGGCGCGACTAAAAAACATGACTTGCTTTGGAGTTGCATCGGTTTTGAGAATCTTTTTATAAAAGTCTTCAGCGACAGTAGAAGCAGAAACAAGGAGTTGACTACTTGCTGTACTCATAATTGCAGCTAAGAGGGCAGAAAGAAATATTCCTGTAAGCCATGGATTAAAAAGCGTTTGTGACATAACAATAAAGATTGTTTCTGGATCATTGAAATTTAAATTAAACTTTGTAATATATGCAAGCCCCAACATGCCAACAAAACACGCACCACAGAGACTAATAATCATCCATGACATACCAATAGCGGTTGCTTTTGGAATATCTTTAGTCGAGCGAATAGACATAAAACGAATGATAATATGAGGTTGTCCAAAATAACCAAGTCCCCACGCAATAGCAGATAGAATTGAAACCCAAGTAACGCCATGAAAAAATGAAAAGTGGTTTTTTAGTGTTGTTACATTTTGCAACTCTTTTTGTATAGTTGCTAAGAATCCCTTTAGTGAAGTAAGGTAAGATTCTGTTACTCTCTCATCTTGTAACAGAGTTGTAGCCATCTCATGTGCATTGGTAGAAAGTTTTGCAAAAGCATTTTTTGTATTTATCTTAGAGATTTCATGAACTTCGTTCAAAGAATCCGAAAGCATAATCATATCTGCAGATAATAATTCCTTATCGATTTGTTTAGCATTTTTTCCTTCAATATTTTGATTTATTTGTAATAAAATAGAATTCAAATCTGTATCGATAAATTTTTGTGTGTTCGTTGCAATTTCATTATACTGTTCATCTGATTGACGAATAAAATCTCCTGCGGTGGCAGGACTACCAATATGATAAAGCATAGTTATTGGGACAACCACAAGAGCTATCATCATGAGTAAACCTTGTAATAAATCCGTCCAACATACAGCCAAATATCCACCAAAGAATGTATAGACAACAATAATTCCCGCACCAATAATTAATGCTATTTGATAATCAATATGAAATGTTTGCTCAAAAAGTTTTGCACCAGCAATCAAACCAGAAGAGATATAAAATACAAAGAATACTAAAATAACAACAGCAGAAATAAGTCGTAAGATATGCTTATCATCTGAAAATCTTGTTTCAAAATAATCTGGAATTGTAATAGAATTTGCTACTACTTCAGTGTAGATTCTCAATCTCTTTGCTACCAAAAGCCAATTAATAAACATTCCAATACTTAAGCCAATCGCAATCCACGCATTGAGCAATCCGGCGACATATAAGGCACCGGGTAATCCCATAAGAAGCCAACTACTCATATCTGATGCTCCTGCACTCAATGCACTAACTGCTGGACCCATATTCCTACCACCAAGGAAAAATTCCTCTGGATTTTTTGTCTGCCTCCAAAAATAAAAACCAATTGCGATCATAACAAGTGCATATAATCCAAATGTTGCAAATATGGGCAAACTTAAACCCTGAACTTCAAGTGTTTGCATACTTTTCCTTACATTAAATATTAATTTTTGCTCTTGAAAAATTTAAGATGAGCAAATGCTGTTTGCTATTCTTGATTCTGTATAAATAATATTTAAGAATACCAACAGGTTGTTTAACACCAGAAACAAACCTCTTTGTAAGAGTCAATATTTCAAGGCTAGATAATATTATAACATATTCATTGTAATTTACATGTCTTTATATTATCAATGTGATTTTTTGTAAAAAAATTAATATGAAAGTGCTTAAGGTGTTACTTTTTGTATATTTTTTATCGCAAAGTATTATTAAAAATAATGTATTTTTAATATTTTAAATTTTAAATCTTTTTTATAATTATTGGGACTTGGTTTAGGTTTTATAACTTTTGATATTTGCAATGACAATTAAGATAAAAGGTGTTGAGTTAAGATTTTTAGGAAATATATTTCAAGAAGAGAAAAGTTTAAAAAATCATATTGATTTCATACATTTCAAATTTGGAAATTCGATAAGCAAACAAAAAAATAAGATATAATTCGACATAAATTACAAACTACACTTAAGGTTGTTTCTTGTATCGTTTTATATTCTTTATTTGCTACATAACTAAAATTGTTTGGGCAGATTCTATGTTAATATCACAAGAAAATTTTTCTTTTACAAAAATCCCTGTATCTAAAGCTTCTGACACACAATCCAAAATAGATTATACACAACAAACGCCGATAAATGTGCAACAAGCATGGAATAAAATTCTACTTCATCACGATGGTTTAAAAGCACAGAATCTAAACACCAAAGCAATGGAGAAAATGCGATTAGCGGCTAGGCTTTCTTACTTACCTCAAATTGATTTGAATGCTTTTTATTTGCACATGGGGGATAGGATTCAGCTTGACTTGACTGCACACAATAAAAATGAAGTGAATCTGGCACAACAACAAATTTGCAATAGTAGCCCTCCTTTACCACAATTGTGTTCTCTTATAACAACCCTTAATACACCTATTACGCTTATGAATCGAAATATTATTGTGGGGGCATTAAATATTCTCTATCCAATTTATACGGGTGGGACAAGATTCTATGGGAATAAACTTGCTGAAATTGCATTAAAAGATTCTTATCAAGCTCTAAGATTGAAGGAGTTGGCTACTTTTGAGGAGCTTGTAGAAATTTATTATAGTGTCGTTTTAGCTAAAGAATCTCTTGAAGTGTTGCAAGCAACGCAGGAGGGTGCATTAAAACATTATCAAAACTCGATGAAACTTCATAAACTTGGACAAATTGCTGATTTAGAACTACTTGGTTCGCAGGTTGCTTATGACAAAGCTCGGAATAATACTCTTGCAGCACAAAATGTTTTTGATGTTACACAATTAGCCCTTGATAGTATTTTACAATCACAAAATGTTTTACCCACCTCTGTATTGCAGATTAGCCCAACAATGAAACTCAAAGAAATAAATTATTATGTTGATATTACCCTGCAATCTTACCCCGCATTACAAATTGCACGCAATAAAATCACAAGTGCGACACAACAACATAAACTTGAATTTGGGAAATTTATGCCACAAATTGGTGCTTTTGCCTCTTTTGTTGTTACAGATAATCAATCAAAATTAGAACAAATGATGCCAAATTGGTATTTAGGTATCGCAGCAAAATGGTCAATTGTTTCGCCACAAGGAAGATTCCAAAAATTTCAAGCAACAAAAATTATGCAATTACAGGCAAGTGCTTTAGAATCTCAAGCTGTTAAAGATATGGAATTACTAGTAAAAAAGACTTATAAACAGCTTGTTTTTTATCAACAAGAACATGAAAATTTACATTCAAGCGTAGCCTTAGCTAAAGAAAATCTTAGATTACAAGAGAAAGCGTATATGCAAGGAATCGCTACAAATGATCAAGTTGTTGATGCTAGAAACGCTCTCTCTCTTGCAATCATGGAACAACAAGCAGTAGCCTACAAAACGATTGTAACGTATGCCAAATTACAAGCTCTAAGTGGTAATATTGAAGAGTTTTTTAAGGTGCAACAATAATATTTAGATTCAATAAGGAGTAAATGTGTTTAAACAAATCTTGCAAGACAAAAGAAAAACTATTTCATTCGTATTTATTGGTATTTTGGCAATCCTTATTATTACATGGCTTGTTATTACTTTTTATCGTGCATATCTGCCTAAAAAACAAATGTTTCAAGGACAAATTAGTGCACGGGAATATAGTGTGGGTTCTAAACTCGCTGGAAGAATTGATAAAATTTTCGTGCATAAAGGAGATATTGTAAAAAAAGGAGATGTTATATTTTCAATCGCAAGTCCCGAGCTTGATGCAAAACTTGCACAAGCACAAGCAGGATATGAAGCAGCAAAAGCACTGAATGCTGAAGCAAATCATGGCACACGTGATGAAACCATAGAATCTGCAAAAGATGTATGGCAAGCAGCAAGTTCACAAGCAAAACTCGCACAAAAAACTTATAGTAGAATCCAACAACTTTATAATGATGGTGTAGTAAGCCTCCAAAGACGCGATGAAGCTTTTACTGCCTATGAAAGTGCAAAATATAATGAAAATACTGCTTATCAACAATATAAACTTGCATTAAGCGGCACACGCGATGAAACAAAACGAGCGGCTTTAGAGAAAGAAAGGGCGGCTTTAGGACAACTTCAAGAAGTTGAAGCATATCTTAAGGATGTTGAAGCTCTAGCACCAGCAGATGGGGAAGTAAGTAATATTTTAGTGCATAGTGGCGAGTTAGCACCAAGTGGATTTCCTGTTGTAATGCTTGTAGATTTGGAGGATTCGTGGTTGCGTTTAAGTGTCGATGAAAAACATTTGCCCCAATTTGCAAAAAATGCAGAATTTAATGGTTATATTCCCGCTCTTGATAAGACGATTAAATTCCGTGTGTCACATGTTGCAGTAATGGGAGACTTTGCTACTTGGAAAGCTACTGCCAGCACACAGAATTATGATATGAAAACTTTTGAGATTGAAGCTCGACCCATAGAAAAAACCAAGGGCTTGCGTATAGGCATGAGTGTGCTTGTTTATGATGCAAACTAATGAATTAGAGTTATGAAGATTCTAAAACTATGTACTCTGATTTTATCTTTTTTGAGTATTGTATAGTTGAGAATCTCTGTGAATTTGTAACAATAAGGAGTAAAATGCAAATCAATATACACAAACGACAAAATGTTATAATATATTATAACTTTATAACTCAAATTATAAAAAATAATATTTTTTTATATAAAATACAACTTTTTAGACATAAAAATTTTGTTTTTCAACACAAAAACAATCAAATATTATTACATAACTTTATCATAAAGACTTTAGTTGTTCTCTGTATTTTTTTATTTACTAATGTAGAATATGTATTTGGAGATTCTATTAATCGACAAATTGATTTTTTGCAATGGCAAAAAAGAATTAAATTTAGTCCACCAAAAAAAGCTTGTGCAACATGTGATTGGACTATTTCATATTCCATAGAGAATCCTATTTTAGATAATGCAACGCAATCCATGCTTTTTCAAGATTCTGAACAAAATTCGACGAATGTAAATAAAATGCCAACCCCTAATGAATTAAAAAACCTAGAATCTTCCTTGCAAAACTCAGCATTACAAAATCTTTTTGATGAGGATTATGGCAATCAAGAAAATGATTCTTTACAATATGAATTTTTAGGGCAACGAGGACAAAATGAATTTCTTGATATGCAAACAAGGCGACAAGATGATATATTCGCAAATCCACTGCACCAAAATACTCCGTATTCAAACACACTTGATGCAATTAAGTTAAGCAAAGCGATTTTTATGAAACGCAATATTTCACAAGCTTATGAAGAAATCTTGAAACATAGAGGAATTTTTACTTGCATGTATTGCGGTGAGCTTGACAAAATCTTTAAACAATTACCAAAATTCAAAACAAAATCACAAAATCACAATATTTCATATGTATATGAACCACTAGGAAATCTCTACATGATTGAGATAAGTGATAATATTTGCGGTGTAATTGATACAATGATGTTTGTGCAAGATAAAGATTCTGTGGAATTGTGGGTATATAGCCGTTTTAGTTGTAAATCTTCTTAACATTGTATGTGCTTTCTAAGTATTTTTGAGGAGAAATAGCAAATATCTTGTTGTTTTGAATGAACCAATATTATCTATTATCCCAATCTTTAATAAAATTTCTTATTCTGATTGAGAAGTTTTTATTTTTGATTTCCGTAATATTGATTGAGTTTATTTTTTACTCATTTTTGGTAGGGTAATGCCTGATTGATATTGATATTTTCCACTTTTATCTTTATAACTTTGCATACAAACCTCATCTCCTGTAAAGAAGAGAACTTGTGCGATACCCTCATTGGCATAGATTTTTGCAGGAAGTGGTGTTGTATTTGAAATTTCAATAGTAATATGCCCCTCAAATTCTGGTTCAAATGGAGTTACATTTACAATAATACCACAACGAGCATAAGTGCTTTTTCCTAGACAAATTGTTAGGACATCTCTTGGAATCTTAAAATATTCAACTGTTCGTGCTAATGCAAAAGAATTTGGTGGCACAATACAAAATCCATTTTCCTCCGCTTTCATCTGGACTACATTTTTTTCATCAAAATGTTTTGGATCAACAAGAGTTGCACCGATGTTTGTGAAAATCATAAACTCTTGTCCCACACGAATGTCATAGCCATAACTACCTAGACCGTAGCTTATAACTCCCTTGCTTACTTGCGACTCCACAAATGGGGTAATCATTTGATTGCAAAGGCTTTTCTCTTTTATCCAACTATCCGACTTTAATCCCATAATTCTTCCTGAATTTTAAATTTTGTAATATTTTTATGCTATTATAGCACTTTAACTTTAATTTAAGGATTCCGCCATGAAATTATCAGAAATAAAAGAGCTCATTACAATCTTTGATGAGTCAAAACTTTCAACACTCAAATTAGAATCTGAAACCTTTTCTCTCAAGCTTGGCAAAGAGGGTAAAAAACCAAAGGTGATAGAAGAAGTTGTGGCACAAGTTGCACCACGAATTCCACTCCCTCCTAAAGCTGAAGTGGCTATACAAGCACCACAAAAAGCTACAAATACAACAGCGGATTTCATTACCTCTCCTATGGTTGGCACATTCTATCGATCGCCTAGCCCTGGTGCTGCACCTTATATAAGTATTGGCGATACAATCAAAAAAGGGCAGACTATTGGTATTGTTGAAGCGATGAAAATTATGAATGAAATTGAGGCTGAATTTGATTGTAAAATTTTAGAGATTGAAGTAAATGATGCACAACCTGTTGAATTTGGCACAAAGCTTGTCATGGTTGAAAAAATATAAGGGGCTTTTATGGCAAAACAAACAAGGAATCTCGAAACTATGGCAACCAAAGCACAAAAAAGTACAAAAACTAATAAAGAATCTGCTATACAGAAGAAAAAGATTCAAAGAATACTTATTGCAAATCGTGGTGAAATAGCATTGCGTGCAATTCGCACGATTCAAGAAATGGGAAAGCAAGCAATCGCTATTCACTCGATTGCTGATAAAGATGTGCATTATCTTGAAGTCGCAGACGCAAAAGTTTGTATTGGTGGGGAAAAAAGTAGTGAAAGCTATCTCAATATTCCAGCAATTATGAGTGCCGCAGATCTTTTTGAAGCAGATGCGATTTTCCCCGGATATGGTTTTTTAAGTGAAAATCAAAATTTTGTAGAGATTTGCGAACATCATGGTATAGAATTTATCGGTCCAAGCAAAGAAGTCATGATGATTATGAGTGATAAATCAAAAGCAAAAGATTACATGAAAGAAGCCGGTGTGCCAGTTATTATTGGGAGTGATGGTCCATTAAAGGGGTATCAAGAGGCATTAAAGGTTGCTGATGAAATTGGTTACCCCGTGATTCTAAAAGCCGCTGCGGGTGGTGGTGGTCGCGGTATGCGTGTTGTGCCAGATAAGGGACTACTCAAGAATCTTTATCTAGCAGCTGAAAGCGAGGCTTTGAGTGCATTTGGTGATGGGACAATCTATATGGAAAAGTTTATTAATAAACCAAAACATATAGAAGTGCAGATACTTGCCGATAAACATGGAAATGTTTTGCATATTGGTGAAAGAGATTGTTCAATGCAGAGAAGACAGCAAAAACTTATTGAAGAAACTCCAGCGGTTGTGCTTTCTCCTGAAGTCCGAGAAAAATTACTAGCAACAGCGATTAAAGCCACAAAACATATTGGTTATGTTGGTGCAGGGACATTTGAATTTTTATTAGATTCTAACAACAAAGATTTTTACTTTATGGAGATGAATACTCGTTTGCAGGTTGAACATACTGTGAGTGAAATGGTAAGCGGACTTGATTTAGTTGAATGGATGATACGGATTGCAGAGGGTGAAGAATTGCCTAGCCAAGATACCATTACATTTCATGGTCATAGCATTGAATGTAGGATTACTGCCGAAGATCCAGAGAAATTTTATCCATGTCCGGGTAAAATTACTGAATGGATTACGCCCGGTGGTGCGAATGTGCGTCTTGATACGCATGCTTATGCGGGGTATTCTGTGCCGATGTTTTATGATTCTATGATTGGCAAACTTATTGTGTGGGGTGAAACAAGAGAAAAGGCTATTGCAAAGATGAAGCGAGCTTTGCGTGAATTTTCCATTGAGGGAATTAAAACAACAATTCCATTTCATATTAAAATGATGGATAATCAAGATTTTAAAGATTCTAAAATTTACACAAAATATTTAGAAACAGAGTATAAACTAGGATAAATTATGTGCTATTACAGAACAATAAGCTTCTTTGAAATCCCAAAAAATATCGCATAAACTCTTATGAAGTAATGAAGAAAAGTTTATTGAAAAGTTTCGGAGTTATTTATCATATACAATTTTCCTAAAAAGCCAATAGATTATATTCGCTTTGGAATCTACATTCCTATCCAATTTTTGTGTTTTTATATTTTGCGGTAATGAAGCATTATTTTTTAGAGATTCTTTGGAATACTCTTTAAAAAAAGATTGGAAACATAAAATATTATTAGAATCTTGTATAGTAGGATCATGCAAAGAGTTCTCTAGAGATTGTGTATATGCTAGGTAAAAATCTGTTAATATCTCATTATCATAAATATTGTTGTTTTTGTCAAATTTGTTTAAGTGATTTTGTTCTGCAATATCTTTTTTATCATTTTGCACAGGACTATTCATTGCATGAATACAAAGATTATTTGATAGAAAGTTTGGTGCAATATATCCTAAAATACAATCAATATTTAAGCAAGATTGTTGTGTTTCTTGCAATTGTTTTATTTCTTGTAATATTGAGGTAAGAAATTCAAATCCTCCTTCGATTACACTAAAACCATGCTTTGGAATATCTGTTATACTTTTTATAATAAAGACTTTGCGGTTAGAGATTCTATATTTTTCTATATCTTTCTTTTGCATCGTTTTAGTGAGTATATAAATTGTTGGAAGCTTACTATTTTGTTTGTATATATCTTGTGCGAAACGTGTATCCAACAATGGATTATCTTCTCTCAAAGTTTTACCTGAAATAATAATATTATCAGCTATGCAACGCATGTTGTGTGTCAAGATTCTAGAATCTTGATTGCTAATTTGTCCATTTTTATAATCTCCATTCAGACGATGTGCGACTTTAAAAAGTAAAAAAGATTTTTTTTTATAATATTGTAAAAACGGATAGAGAAGAACTTTTGCTTGAGATTCTAAAATATGCTGTGTAAGGTGAATATGTTGCAATGTCTTTGATCCACCTTGTGCTTTGTTGTTTATATCCTTGTGTCCAATAACAATACGTTTTGGTTTTATAGTTTTCAAAAGATTTGCACATGGTGGCGTCCTGCCATAATGGTTACATGGCTCAAGTGTTACAAAAAAATCACATTGATAAAATATACCACTATGATATGTTGTTATAAAATCATGGATTGCATGAGAATCATGTATATGTTCTAATGTCTGAATAAGATTTTCAAGTTGTCTTTGTGGTGAATCTTTGAGTAGATTTTTAGAAGATTTCAACAAAGTATCATCTGAAAAATTTTCCAAATATCCTTGTGTAGAATTGCTTACTTGATTTATTTTGCCAATATCATTTGAATCAGAAAGAGTTTGTAGGATTTTTTGTTGCGATTGTTTGTCATTTTTTGCAAGTGTAATAAAGGCTTGCTTGCAAGCTAAGACTTCCGCATGTGGGAATCCTGCTTTGAAATGTACCTCTAAAGCAATAATGGTATTTTTAAAAAGTATAAGTGCTCCGACTGCTGGATTTGGCAATGTCAAAGTTTGGAATTTCCAAGCATGATTAATGGCAATTTGCATAAAAATTGTATCTGAATAATCTGAAAATGGCATATTTCCTCTTTTTGGTAATTCTAATTTTGTATTGTATCTTATTTTTATAAGATTGTATAGCAAAGCATTTTTACAATATACAAGAGTGATGGATACAACAACAAAGATAAGAGTTTATAAAGATTCTCCATAAAATTTTTGGAATATTTTCCATTTTATTTTTAGATGTTATGTTGCAGAGTAATTTTGTATCATAAAAATTAAAAAGTTATTTTTAAGTTCAATAAGCCATATAAGGATATTTCATCAGATTCTAAAAGGCTGATAGTTTATCCTAAAAAGTATTCTTATTATTTCTTCATAAAAAGATTGTATAAATTACCAAAAATACTGGATTGATTGTTATATTCTTTTTCTAAGATTTTTTGCTGTTCCCAAAATTCTTCTGTTGGCACTTGACTTGTTTCCATATCGATATTGCATTTCGGACATTTGGGAGGAAACATATATTCCTCTGATGTGCAAGATAATCTTCGTATCTCATCATGATTGCATTTTCTACATGTATATTTCTCATATCTCTCAAACATTCATTCTCCTTATGATTCTTTATCATATCATTTAAGTTTTTATTTTTGGTAGAAATAAGCAAGTTCACATCGTTTTTTGACAAATCCAATAATGATACTCTCTGTGGATAATCCAAGTATGGAATCCCGCATATCTTGTGCTTCTTGCCATGTGGCTGGTTTTTCATGCACACTTTCATTGCGGACATTCTGGATAAGATTGATATGATAAGAGAATCTTTTTTGAAAATAGCCTACCATGTGATGTGGGCAGTGTGCCTGTATAGATTCAGAGATTTGAGTATTTCTAAGGAGATATTTATATGTCCCATAGTTTGCTTTCTGTATGAATAGATTGTCTAAGCTATATCTTTTACCTTGAATCTCATAACTAATATCCAAAAGATTTTCATCTTTGCTGACGAGAAATTCAAAAAGTGTGCGAATAAGTAAGAAAACTTCCGCTTCTACACTTTTAGAATACTTGACTATCACAGAGCTAAAGTCATAGAGTGGATTTTGCTTATTTGCTTGATATTCTATCTCTGCGGAGATAAGATTGTCAAGTGTATTTGGGTGCATGGAATGAATAAATTTTTCACCAAAGCTATAAGTAATAATATTTGCCTTAATGGCAAGATATTCATCACTTTTATAGACATCTCTATAATGCAAAAGATTATCATCAAAATAGTTAAATTTTTGCTTCATTGCTATGATTAAAGGATAGTCATATGAATTGCCATAAAGTGCGTAGGTGTGATTGCCAAAGCTAGGTGTAATGAAATTTGCTAGGAAGTTATCACGCAATGTTTTGAAGTCATTTCGCACAAGCTCACGCATATCAGTGATGATAAACCATTGCGTAACTTCTAAGCCCTTTTGTGCGTAATATGGTGGTGCGATAGAGTGAGAATCTTCGCTTATCACACTCACTACCTTTGCCACAAAGAGATTACAATAATCACTTAAGAAAAGTTGCAAGGGATTATCTTTGCTTACTTCAAGGTAGATTCTATCTAATTCATCTTGGGTGTTATGTGCTTTATCTTTAAGCTTGGAGCGGACTTTGCCAAAGGCGACTTTGCCCTTTTCATTGAGGATTTTTAAATGCTCCTCAATGACATTATTTTGATAATAGGGATTATAGAGGATAAAGAGATTTGCCATATTGCCCCCAATCATTTAAAAAGGTTGTGTATTGAATCTGGGTCTTTTTTATAATCATTTAGGAGAGATTCTAATGTATCTAATAGCTCTTCAAATTCTTTTGGATTTTTCTTTTTAAATTCAAGTATTGTCTCTAGTGTCTCAAAGCTATAATGCACTTTTTGTGAGATTTCTTGCGAATCTTTGAGATTGTTTATATTATTGTTAAGTTGTGTAGCGAAAGATTTGAGTGTGAAGAAATTAAAAAAGAGAAATCCCTTATGACGCCAGATGAGTGAGAGTATCGCTAGGATATTCATTGTGCTAATCCTCTAATAGAATGAAGCACAGCTTGTTTATCGCGTTTGTAAGTCTCAAGCAAATCTTGCAGAATCTCAAAGACTTTTTCAAACTCATCTTGATTTTGTTTTTTAAATTGTAAGATTAAATCAAGTGCATGAAAAGTCTTATCAATTTTTTGGTTTTTTGTATTGTGAGGAAAATCACCCAAACAATCTTTTAATCTCAAAGCTAAAAATGTAAGCTTTGCAGTAAGTTTTGGGTCTTTGAAATATGCTAAAAGTAATGGTGCAAAAATCTCAAGTAACTCATAGAGATTCTGCGTTTTCTCTATCATCTCATCTTGAGTTAGATTTTCTAAATCTTGCAAAGTCATTTGTTGTTTCCTTGTGTAAATTTTATAGAATTTTAGATTCTAATATTCTTAATGCAACACTTTTTTGAAATTCATTAAAGTGTTTATTTATTCTATTTGCTTCATATTTTTTATAATCATATCTGATATTGTTCATAAAAAATTGAATCCGATTTTCTATAAAATATAAAAATTTAGCGTGGAATACTTTTTTAATATCGCACGTTTGAAAGAGATTATGTCTCATTTGTCGTCTATAAAAATAAGCATTATATACATATACATCAAAATCAAAATCCAAGTACCTTATATATACATCAAGATAATATCCAAATGATTTAAAAAGTTTTGTCAAATGCTCTACAACAAGACATGTTATCTTAGGTAAATGAGATTTATATTTATCTTTTAAATCCAACATAGCGATAGTATTCAATAGAAAGCTATATTGATCATCTTTAGGCAAACGCAAATGCTTTATACATCTTAACTCTCTGCTTGTTGGCACAGAATATAATCTCGCATGAAGAGAATTCTGTAACTTTGGGGTATAGATATAAAATAACTCTGCTAACATTTGGACTTCATCTTTTTTCTTATCTTTCATCATAAAATTCCATTATTTCTTAAATATCCGTGTTTTCTCTATCATCTCTTCAGTATCTTCTTCGCATTGAATCCTAATAATTGGGAGGCTATCTAAAAGCTCCTTATATCGCTTCTGCTTTGTCATAAATAAGCGTGATATATTCATCATTTTACCTCTGTCTTGATAATTGAATAGTATTTTATCATTTTTATTCTAACCATTCACAGGATTCTTGTATTTATCTTACTATTAGCATCCTACTTTTTCAAGTCCCACCATCGCATTTTCCTTGTCTCTATGCACCACAATATGCCCCGTATCACATGCAATATTTACCCCATTGATAAAGAATGTATTTGCTTTCACATTAGACTGGTAATCCTATATCCCATAATCTCACTTAAAAGCATACCGATTTCATAATGCGTAGGATAATAAAATCTCTTGATTGCAAATGAAATTTATATTCTCAATATAGCTAAAATTATAGAATTTTGGATTCCAATACCTTTAATGCGACATTTTTTCTAAATTCATTATATACTATTTTGGCTTCATAATTATTTTTAATCAAACTTCTTATTTGAAATCTTATAAAATCTAAAAATTTAGCATGGAATACTTTTTTAATATTACTCGTGAGAAAGAATCTCCGCGTCATTTGTTTCCTATAAATATTAGCATTATACACATAAATATCAAAATCAAAATCCAAGTCCCTTGGATGTATATCAACATAATATCCAAATGATTTAAAAAGTTTTGTCAAATGCTCTACAACAAGACATGTTATCTTAGGTAAATGAGATTTATACTTTTCTTTTAGCATATACATATCTTTATTATTTAATATAAAATTACCAGAAGAATAATGGAATATATATTTTATGTCATGGTATGATATAAGAGAATCCAATCTCTGATAAGTTAAACTTTGAAAGTTTTCAGAACGAATGAAAAATAATTCTGCCAACATTTGGATTTCATGTTTTTTATAGTTCTTTAATCCATTTGAGAAAATATCATCGATAAAATCCCAACAATCTTTCTCTTTCATCATAAAACCTCATTGCTCCTTAAATATTTGCTTGGCAACATCACTCTAGATACCTTTTTGGTTTAAAAAATTGATAGCAAATTCACTTTGACATAGAGAATGTAAGATTTGCATCTCTTTTGCTTGTTTTTCTTTGATGTCATGAGACTGTATAAGATCTTCTAAATTCTTGATACTTCTTTGGAGAAGTAGCTCTTGCGTCTCAATCTTAGAATTGAGTTTATTTTTCACACTCTCAAAGGTGCTTTTATATTCCTTTGTAATATTCGCACCCAAATCCTTTAATCCATTTGAGAGAATCTCATGGATAAAATAATCCATAGCCTGCCTTTTTGCTACTCCCTTCTCACGCTTTAGAATCTCCAGACATTTCGGGTTATCAAGACTCAAATTTGAAGTGATAGTGCTGTGCAGTGTGTTATAGGTTGTGTCTAAATTTTTATTAAGTAGTTGTTTTAAGTTTTTATCTATATCACCATGCTCTTCCAAAAAATTAATGAGCCTTTTAATGCTTGCATTGTTGAGATCAGTCAATTGTTTCTCTATCTTATCGACTTTGTTCATGGCTGTATTCTTCATTTCAGAAAGCGTATCATTTACTTGCATTGTTTGCTGAACACTCGCTGTTTTATGATCATAGCTCGGAGTTTGTGCAATCACTTCACTTTGACGCGAAGTCTCCTTCAAGGTTTCCTTTATTTCTTTTTTCATTTCTTCTTCTTTTGCCTGTTGTTTTTGTTGTTCTTTTTTATTACCAAAAAATATATCACGACCCCACTCTACAACTTCTATAACTTTCTTAGCAACAGTTAATCCAGTGTCTATTACATCCTTTATCCAACCAAACATATTATCTCCTTATATATTAATATTCTCAATCTTTTGATTGAGCTGTTGTAGCATTGTATTACTTTGTTTTTCAAACTCTCTCATAAAGCCATCATGTATTGCTTTATCTTGCTTTTGCCCTTCTAACTCTTTTTCTTTTTCTTTTATCGTTTTATTGATTTTTTCTATATCTCCTTTAGAAGTTTTGTAATCGTTCTCTACATCTTTGCCAACTTTTTCAAAGTGTTCTGTAATCTCTTTATGTAAAATTTTATAACAGAGTTTAGCATCTTCTATAATTTCTCTTTGTGCATCATTATAAAAGTCTTCTTTTATTCGCGTCTTAATAGTAGCAACTTTGGAAAACTCTCTAATTTTCTCTAAATTATCTTTGTTATCTAAGTTACCATCTACTTCTACTTCAACACTAATTTTCTGAAGCCATTTTTTTTCCGATTCAGCAAGTTTATCTTTATTGTTCTCATAAAGCTCGCAAAGTAAATCTGCATACCCAGACACAGGAATGATATTTTTTTCCGCCAAAGCTTTGGTATATTTTGTTCGTTCATTGCTCTCATTAGAACTTAGATATTTAGTCCATTCTTCCTTTTGCTTTTCCCAATCTGCCCTGATATTTGGGAGAGTATCATATTTTGTGCCAAGCACATACACCTTTTCAGGTTTTCCGCCGGTGTAGTCAAATATTAGTGAAATTGTAACTAGTTCATCGCTTGTAAGAACTGATGAATTGACACAGGCTAAAACCACATTTGCACTTTTATAATAAGCTTTTGTAATATTAGAACGATATTCTACCGGATCATCAAGTCCCGGAGTATCGACAAAGACGATATTATTCTCATACGGGAAGTCTGGGAACTCAATATCGACTTCTTTGACAAAATAGTGTGAGACTGACTTTGATGAGGTGTATTTCCCTAGCTCCTCTTTGCTTAAAGGGAGCGTGATACTCTCTTTGCCTACATAGCTTGACAGATGTGCACCTGCATTGTGGTTGTTGTATTGGTCTAAAAAGAGGTGAGAATCTTTGTTCGTATTAACACTTTTCCATAACTCCTCCCATTCTTTGTCATTATAAAAGCTAATTTTCATCTTCGCTTCTTTACCATATCTAAATTTTGTTAGCACCGCTGTTTCAGGTGTTACACTCATACTTGCATAATCTTTTTTGAGTATCGCATTAATGAGTGTTGATTTCCCTGCTTTTACCGTACCGACAAATGCTATCTGAAAGCTATTATCTCGTTGTAAAAATCTCTCAATCTCATTGATGAAACCATGAATTTCCTTTACTTCATCACTATCTGCTGACCTTGCATAGATTTCTAAGAAATTCTTGATGCTTTGTGCATTGGCAAAGACTTCTTCTAGCTCTTTTACAGGAGCGACAATGGGGGTATTTTTGTCAGAGTTTTTTACTTCATTGATGAAATCTTGTGCTTTTCTTGAGAGAGATTGCAATTCATTTTGATTCTGAAACTCTGCTCCGCCTATCACCGCTCCACAATTTATACAAAAGACATGATCTTTTGCATTATCAAATTTACAATTTTGACAATATGACATATTTTTCCTTTCTACCAATAAAATTTTATTTTCAGCATATTAAATGCTACATTTATCATGTCGCAAGAAGCATTTATAGAAGCATTATAATTGCGACCATATTGTGATTCTACAAAAAAAAAAAACAAATCAAGCCTTTTTCTTGATTTAAGAATTTTTAGAATCTCCTTTATCTAAAAAGTCAAATACATAAAAATCATTTATTATCATTT
>NZ_NXLQ01000070.1 GCF_003364195.1 Helicobacter didelphidarum
ATTCTTTATCTTCATCTTCTTTATGAACCTTAAAGGTAGGTTTATTTAACTTTAAGATTGTAATGCTTTTGAAATTATCTGCATACAGAAAAACACATATTACAAGTATCATATAAAAAATTCTCATAATTTACTCCTCAAATATTCTAGTAAGGATACGCCCTCTGTCGAGTTTGTGTCTTTGTAGGCGATTTTAGTATTTTGCACTTCTTTTATTCAAAATCATTCCATGCTCTTGGTTGGCACTCTGCACTTTCACATACGAGATATATGTATTCTTCATTTTCTCTTAAAAATGTAGTCATTCCACCATCACTTGTAAAGTCCCATACTTTACCATCAAATTTTACCTTGCCACGATATGCACACCCTTGACCACTATAGTAATGCAAAGTCCATACCACTTTGTGCTTTTTAAGATATTCTTCCATTTGTTGTTTGTCTTTGGGTAGAGATTGACTCATTTTGCAACGCTCCATTGCCTCCTTATCGCTTATCCCACTATTTTGCCAATTTATTTCAGTATCCACTTCTAGCACTTCTATGACCTCCTTATCAAAAGATTCTGCATAAGGAGGGTATATTACATTATCTTGAGCAAAAAGGCTACATACAAATAATACAATTATGCTACTCTTTTTCATTTACACCTTTCGCTTCGCCTCTTAGATTCCACATTCTCCATATCGTTGTTCATCTCCAAAATCTCGCTTTTCATCTTTATTTTTTAGTTTAGCATAACCCCCTTCATTAAGCTCAAAATCATAGATTATAGAATCTAATTTGATTATGCCTGTGATTCTGCAAGGGAAAGTGCAATATGCCGCTTCTACACCTATACCACTATCCTCATAATACTCTTTAGCCTTTTTAAAAAAGTTGATAATATGTTCTTCTTGAAAATCTTTCACTATTTGTGTATTGCAAGATTCTCTTACTGCATTGACATAATATTCTTTATCTTCATCTTCTTTATGAACCTTAAAGGTAGGTTTATTTAACTTTAAGATTGTAATGCTTTTGAAATTATCTGCATACAGAAAAACACATATTACAAGTATCATATAAAAAATTCTCATAATTTACTCCTCAAATATTCTAGTAAGGATACGCCCTCTGTCGAGTTTGTGTCTTTGTAGGCGATTTTAGCATGGGCGTATAAATCAGTTTTATTGATATGGTATAACTCAAACAACACTCTAACAAGTTGTTCTAACCTTCCTAACTGCTTAAGTGTAGCATTTGGGTATCTTTTTGTATTATCATCATATTCTCCTACCACTTCAATCCCTATACTATCAGAGCTTATGGGGTATCTGTTGGGATATGGTTTCTTTTTCTCATAATTTGAGACTTTTGTTTTTCTAGCGCTATAAGAAGTTTTTTCTTTCCACATATTTTCTATTAACATCTTTTCGTTTGTATCCCAAGTTTTTTCTACTTCAACTCTTGAGCGAATATCTCCCACATGCTGTGTCCATTGATGCAAACTTGCACACTGATAGATTGTGCCATCTTTATCGATTAAGAAATGAGCTCCATAAAGGCTTGTATCCCAATGGTTTAATGTGCTTTTTGCAGTAGGAGAATTTGTCCTGTGTAAGACAATAGCTATGGGCGGCTTGTTAAACGATCCTGTCTCTTCCACTAATTTTGGTTTTGGTTGTTTTATGATACCTAACCCTTTAATATACCCATCTTCTATCTCACAATCCGCAAACTCCCTCCCTAATTCACTCTCTTTGCCTTCTTTGCTCCACAATTCTTTAAAGAATCTACTATCTTGTATAGGATTAAGTGGTATCTTAAACCCTATATCTTTATATCCCCATTTTCTACAAGCATATTAAGAATATCACATAAATCTTTGACTATTTTTTCTAGGGTTTTCTTTTCTGCTTCATCATTTGGTATATCTGTAATTCTTTGTATCTTATTTGCTCCTGAGCCAACATCCCATATCCACACATAATGTAAATCATTGATAGTAAAATCCCAAATACTCACATCAGGACCTAAAAGATAATCTTTATTTAATACCACATTGTATTGCTTGTATTTTGCTAAAGATTCTATACAAAATGGCACTTTCTCTTCTTTGCAGTAAAAGTCTTCTATATAAAAAGTTAAATAATTGCTTTGTTCACCTTTCCAATATCCTCCCCAGTAAGTAATCTTTGTAGTTTCGTTATTGTTTTGCATATTTTTTTCTCCTTTAAATAAATTCACTATATATCGCAAAATCTGCTGTATCATTTTGGAATAACTCCTAGATTTTCATTTACACTTGGTCTTGACCTACTCGAAGATTTAATAGTATAGTTGTAAATATCTTCCATTTTTGTTAATCCTTTTTCTGTCCTCACATATTCTATCCATTCCTCCCAAGTCTTATTTTTTTCTTGAAATTCTAATCTTCCTGCTTCTGCCCTATCTCTCATAGCGTCTCTTGTATCCTTTTTCGCTTGATTACGAAAATTAAAATGAAATTTGGCTCTTTCCTCAAGCGTTAAGATTTTATTACCAAGCTCTTTTATTTTTGGTAGTTGTGTATTGACATACCATTCTCTTGCTTCTTGATTGCTTAAAGAATATTTAGGCATACCTTGAGTTTCTCTATTTTCCCTCTTTACATATATGCTACCTTGTATCTCTGAAGCAAATTTCACACCCCTAACAACCACATTCTTACCAATAGCCCCAACAAATCCTATAATATACCCACTTACATCAATCAATCCTTCTTCTTTGTATTGCATTGGAGAGTAAATATGCAATGTGATACCTACTTCATATTTGGGATTTTCTACAAAAGCAAAGAATCTTACCTGTTTATCTAGCCATTCCTCTCTTAGATTTATTATTATTTCTTCGCCTATTATTTCATTGCCCTCTAAATCTGTAAGAATTTTAAATGTCTCGTGTTCTTTTATGGGAAAGCTTATATTTTCTTTTGTTGTGTGTTGGTATGGACTTGAAGTAATATATCCCCATTTAGTTTGCTTCTTTTTAGCTTGGTATTGTTGTCTTTGTGTTTGGGATTGCTTGTCTTTATTAGGGATAGAATCTTGATTATAATAGGCTTTGAGGTAAATAGAGGTATTTTGTAGTATTGCTTGTGCTTGTGTGTCTTCAAGTGTGCTTGTATCAAAGTTATATGTGCGTGTTGGTATGCAGATGGTATTGGCATTGTTGTTAGGGCAATTTTCTTGTTGTGATGATATATTTTCCTTAGATTCTCTCTCCCTTATTTCTGCATATACACTGCTTACTAAGAGTTTATCTCTCGCCTTTATCCCACTCTCTTTGTGTTTATTATCTTCCCTCATCCCCAATTCTTTAAAGAATCTACTATCTTGTATAGGATTAAGTG
>NZ_NXLQ01000071.1 GCF_003364195.1 Helicobacter didelphidarum
CCTCATATCTCCTATACCCCATTCTTACGAGTAGCCTCTCCAATAGCAAGTAATCAGAGTGGCTTATTTGCTATCCCTAGAGTAGGAGATGAAGTGATTATAAGTTATTTAGAAAATGATATAGATAAGCCCTATATTAGTTCTAGTTTGTATAATGTGAGTAATCCTAGTATCAATGATTTACCCTTTAATGATAATCAAACCTCACTTTCATCTAAGACTATAGGCAGAGATGAGAATGGTATCAATGAACTTACTCTCTCTAATATCAAAGACAAAGAACAAATCTATCTTCATGCACAAAGAGATTATGATGAGATAATAGAGCATAACTTTACTCAAAGGATTAAACATAATAAAGATTCTATAGTCAAAGGCAACTACACAGAATCTATCAACAAATATCATAGACAAGAAATACTAGGAGTAAAAGATGTAAGAGTAGGAGCAGAATATCTAACCAATGTAGCACTCTCTAAAGATACCATAGTAGGAGGAAGTCATACTCTTAATATAGGGATAGATAATAAACTCAGAGTATTAAAGAATAGTAGTGAGTATGTAGGTGGGGATAAAGAGACTAGCATACAAGGCAATACAATAGAATCTATTCATGGAGAGAGAATAGAGAATGTGAGAGGTAATAAGGTAGAGGTGGTGGAGGGAGATATGGGAATAGAATCTACAAAAGGGATCAATTATAAGAGTGAAGAACATATTAATTTGCAAGCAAAGAATTATATAGATATAAATGCCAAAGAAAGTTTCTCTACATATACAGATAAACAACATACAGAGATTGCAGATTCTAAGTTTAGTGAAATAAAAACAGATTATAATATAAGTGCAGGAAACGAAATCACCCATAAAGTAGGAGATACCACTATCACCGCTAAGGGAGATAGTGTGATTATCAAAGCAGGTGGCGTAGAAGTAGTGATAGATTCTAATGGACTTGTAGTCAAAGGTGGGGAAGTGAAAAGTGAGTAATCTTAAAGAACCTATCACAACGCTACAAAGCCATCAAATGTTAATACATAACAACACATAAAGCAGAAAGATAAAAATGGATAAATATAAAACTACATTATTTCAGATTCTTATAGGAGATATAGATGATTAACACTAGCAATACAAAGCAGATTCATATTGATCACACACAATCCGCATTTAAAACATTAGGTAAAGATGAATTTACTAAAATTACCAATGCTTTTTTAGGCGAAGAAAGATATTGCATAAATTATAATATAACAGAGGATAAAAAAGATATTAATACAGCCATAAAAGAAATGTTTGACAATGAAAGGAATGATATACATAAAAAGCTAACTAAGATGTTACAAGATAAAAAAATACTTTGCTATGAGAATAAAATATACACTAAAGAGGGTGTAGCCTTTTTCTTGCTCTATTTACAAAATAGAAATGTTTATCAATATAAACATGCAAGAAATTTTTTTATTTGGGTCTTAGAATCTAAGGTTCCCAATTACTTTTTATTGTGGTTTGGATTTAGATATTATGTCAATTTAGCTAGTAAAACAAAAGCTATACAAAACTTTAAAGATGCAATATTGCAATCTTGTCTCATAGATATAGGTTTAGATGCAAAAAATTTTTCTTTATCAAATGAAAAATCACTACAAAGTTTTATTAATATATTTGCTTATCTTAATTTTACTATAAAAAAGGACTATCTAGTTGAAAGTTTAAAAAATAAGGATTTTACTTATTTGCAAACGATTCAATATAATGATTATGGTATTGTTACCGAATATATTGTTACAAAATTATCTTCTCAATCAAGTAAAGATAAAAGATTTATATACCCACAAGCAATTAATAATTACATTGATACAAATAATTTAAAAACATTTGAGGAAATAATAAATCCTGTGCTTAAAAGTGTTAAAATTATTCCAAAAGAGCAACAATTCATCCTATCTTTCATATTTACTCCATTTGATTATACATCCTTTGGAGGAATTATAGACAAGACAGACAATATTGCAACACTCGCTAAAGAAATACAAAAGATACAAGATAAGTATAAAAATAAATTGAAATGGATAAGTAAAAAAGAAACACCATTTAATATACTTACAAAAGAAGAATTAAAAGAAGTAATAACACGATATACTAAGCAATACGAAAATATTAATCAACTATTAATGAGTGCAGATAAAAATATTTCTCTTTTTATATTTATCTTACAAAACTTTAAAAATTCTCTTAAGTTTTATCAACCCTTCTTTAATAATAAAAAAGAAAAAGATAAGCCTATATATATTCCATACACTTTTATTTCACTACCAAACAATACCATAGATTGTGAACAATTATTTTCATCTTGCAAACTCTTTTTATACATAAAGGATAAAGATGAATTTTTACCTATTGCTACTAACAAGTTACTCCCTATTGATACAAACAAGCTTTCTGTTATAGATAAGAGTAGTAGTATTACTTATGAATTTAAAGATATAAAAAGCACCCAAAATATAGAAAATATCCTTCATATACAAACGCACGATAATCATACTTTAAAGCTTTACAATTTTATTAAAATTACGGATTGCATTAATCAATATGATGAACAAAATAATATTGTTACCTTTAGTGCAAATACTTCTTTGTTCAATATTCAACTTCAAATTGAGCTTATCAAAAAGCATATTATCGAGCGTTCCTCTCATTCAAATTTTACATTAAAGCTTGCACAGCTTCAAATTGCCCCTTATGATTATAGGAATCCAAAAACACACAATAAAACAATGCAAAATAAAATATTTAATACCATCTATCTCCACAACTGCGAAAATAGAAAAGTTTATCAATCTACTTTGTTAAAGAAAGTAAAAGATGAAGATTCTAATGGATTTGGAACTTATGAAGTAGAATTTAATATAGAACTTATAGATGATAAAAATTGCAATCTCAACCAACGCACTACTAAACTCATCATAGCTACACAAAATCTATCCACAAAGCAACAAATCATCAAAGGTAAAAATAACTCTCTTGCCATCAAAGACTTTAGCACTGCTGATTTTCATCACACAGGTAATGTAGCCATCATATCACTTACTTGCAAAGAAAAAAATGAATATATAAAATCTAAACAACCCTTTATATTCACTAAAAGAGTATCTATGCAAGAGTTTAGAGATTCTCTTTATAAAGATAAATCAAACATTATAGCAAGAATGTCTAGCAATCCCTTAGCAGTATTCTTTGAATCTCATACAAATACAAGCAATACCAAGCTAGACGCTAAGAATCCTCTTATACTTTA
>NZ_NXLQ01000072.1 GCF_003364195.1 Helicobacter didelphidarum
AAAGCATAATATTAAAGATGATGAGATAGATTATGGAGCAAGATGATTATCCTATTAATATAGAATCTCATCTTTTAGAATCTAAAGAGGTGGTGTAGAATGGATATATATGATTTATTTTCTTGGGTGTTTTTGTTTGTTATCCTTTCTCTTGTCATTTGGCTTATATACCCACTTATCCGCACAAAATCAAAATTTATACAATCTTGCTTCAATAGTTTTGCAATAATAGTAATATTGATATTTTTTGTAGGATTCTTTTTGCAAATAATAGATGAAATTGCTAGACCATCATTTGGTGTATTATTTACAATCTGGGCTTGTATGGTTTGGATAACATATCCATATTTAAGTAAATTTCATAAAAATATGCAATTAAACCCCATATCATTACCTCAAAAAATATTTCACTATTTTTTTATCAGTTTAACTTCACTTTTTATTATGGTATTACTTGGTATAATTATCACAAATATTTGGAGACCTTAAGAATGACAAATAGAGAATTGATACAGAAATTTAAGGATTACGCCGATTGTGCTGATGCGAGCTATGCAATGCTTCATTATGTATATGAGAATAAGAAATGATAATGCTAAAACTTAAGCAAATATTTACAATTAAGAGAATCTTAATCTTTCTAATATCTTTATTTTTTATCTTATTCTTTGTAGGTGGTTGTTCATTTAAGCTTATGGATTGGCAGTGGTATAAGTTTAAAAAATTACTAGAAAATGAAAGTGGGTTATATATTTTTGAGCAGGAATTACATAAAGAGGCAATGCAAAGAGATATGCTTTCTAATGAGTATGGTTTGATACGAGAAAATGATGAACATAATTTTAGTAATATTGATAGTAGAATACAAGAATATAGAGCTTTTGGCAAATACTTTATTGATAAAAATGGTGATAAGCATATTATATCTTATGCTAGAGGCTTTATATATACAGATTATGGCTTATGGTTAAGTGGTGATGAAGGGGCAGGATTCTATTGGGACATTGAAAGGGAACTTGGTGGATTTTTGACAAAAAATAACTCATATATAAATACATTTTATTTAAAGGATAATGAATGGGTAAAAATAGAGAACTAATACAGAAATTTAGAAGATTATGCAAATTGTGCTGATGCAAGCTATGCAATGCTAGATTTTGTGTATGAAAGTAAGCAATGATGATACTAAAACTTAAACAAATATTTACGATAAAAAGAATCTTAATATCCCTAATATCTTTATTTTTTATCTTATTCTTTGTAGGTGGGTGTAGTTTTAGACTTATGGATTGGCAATGGTATAAGTTTAAAGAATTACTAGAAAATGAAAGTGGTGTGTATGTTTATGATGAAAAATTATATAAAGAGGTTGAAATATTGAGAAAAAAAAATGGTGGGATATACTATTTTAATTTAATATTACCAAATGGAGATATATTGTATAAAGGTATTTTGTCAAATGGATATGAAGTAGAATCTAATCCTAGTGCAACAAAAGAAGATAAAATTATTAAAAGATATAGTAGAATTGGTGAATATAATTTTATAAGATACCAGTATCATGATTCAAGCCACAAACGACATATCATAGCTAAGGTAAAAGGTTTTAAATATGTTTATTATGGTTTATGGTTAGGTGGAGATGAGGGAGGAGGATTTCATTGGAAAACAAAAAAAGTAGGAGATTATTATTTAGATAATAATATATTTTATATAAAGGATGCAACCAATGACCAATAAAGAAATGATACAGAAGTTTAGAGATTATGCTGATTGTGCTGATGCAAGTTATGCAATGCTAGATTTTGTGTTTGAGAATAAGAAATGATAATGCTAAAACTTAAGCAAATATTTACAATTAAGAGAATCTTAATCTTTCTAATTTCTTTGTGTGTGATTTTATTCTTTGTGGGTGGGTGTTCATTTAGACTTATGGATTGGCAGTGGTATAAGTTTAAATATTTGGGAGCAAAAAATGGTGGAGGATATGTTGTAGAGCCAGAGCTATATGAGGACATCAATAAAAATGGGATTCACGCTAAGTTGTCTAATGGCTATTATCTCAGTAGAGAACCAGAAAAAGTTGAAATTAAACAAATAAATAGTAGAATTAAAGAGGAAGTGGTGCATACTCTCGTTTATACAGATTCTAATGGTGTTAATCATACTATTTTTTATTTGAGAGGTTTTATATATACAGAATATGGCTTATGGCTACATGGTGATGAGGGGGGAGGATTCCATTGGGACATTGAAAGAGAACTTTATCTTGGGGATGTAAGCAGGAGATTTTATTTAAAGGATAACAAATGGGTAGAAGTAGAGAATTGATTAAAAGATTCAAAGACTATGCTGATTGTGCCGATGCAAGTTATGCAATGCTTCACTATGTTTATGAAAATAAGAAATAATAATGCTAAAACTTAAGCAAATATTTACATTAAAGAGAATCTTAATATCAATAATATCCTTATTCTTTATCTTATTTTTTGTGGGTGGGTGTAGTTTTAAATATATGGATTGGCAATATTATGTGGCAAGGGATATGTGTAAAAATGAGAGCGGATACTATATCCATGATGAAAGGCTATATAAGGAGACAGAAAAAACAAATTATAATGCTCATCTGTCAAATGGCTACAGATTACAATTAAGAAGCGGTTATGGATTATATGAAAACGAAAAAATAATATCTACAAAATATAGCAGGATTATTCAATATATAAATTATGAATATTTCTATATAGACGATGATGGTAAGAAAAATCTCATTTATCAAGGGATAGATATTGGATACCATAACTATGGCTTATGGCTAAGTGGCGATGAGGGAGCAGGGTTTAGATTGAATGAACACAAAATATTAACTTGTGGCTTTAATACGCATTTTATACTTAAGGACAATAAATGGCAACAAATAAAATAATGATTAATAAATTTAAAAATATGGCAGATTGTGCTGATGCAGTGTATGCAAAGTTAGATTTTGTGTTTGAGGATATAGATGCTTTTTTTGATTCGGATAAGTGGAACGAAGCAGATGGCATAAGACTTGGGAATCAAACAAAAGAAAACGATAGATACTTAAATGGACGGGAAATATTGCCAAACTCCAACACCGCCTATGCTAGAGCTATCGAAGCTCGTTTCAATCAAGATAAAGTGATAGGTAAAGAGGGTGATTGGTGTGTCCCTTTCACAAAAGCTTGTTTATCAAGTAAAGATAAAACACTAGCCAACGACCCTAAGAATGTCTCCCCTACCGATACTCTCTCCCTTCGCACTCAAAAC
>NZ_NXLQ01000073.1 GCF_003364195.1 Helicobacter didelphidarum
ATCTTCGTCTATCATAAAAACTGCAGGAAAGATTTTTAAATATCTAGTCGCTGCTTGTTGCATTAAATCAAACTTTAAATAGAACTCTTCCCAGTCAAGTCCTACATAGAATTTACAAGGGTTAATTTCATTACCATAACAAGAATATATATCTATCGTTCCTTTTTGCTTTATAGTTAAAGGTTTTAGTTTGATAAATGAAGCGTATTTCCTAATTAAAGTTTTCATATCTTGTTCTTCTATACTATCTATTACATCATCAGCATCTTTATAGTGTAAATCACGAATTATCTTTGCATCTCGTGGATTGTCGTGCCATAATCTTTGAAGCACATAGCTTGTAGTCCAGCCAAGCCTTGAAACTTCATCTTTAGCATTTAAAGCTTCTTGCATAGAACAATCAATGGAAATTTGTAAAATATCATCTAAAATAATTTCTGTATAGACATTCATTATCGGTTCTTTAGTATAAGCAAAGATTATCATTTTAGCATTATAAATAAAATGATTAATAGAGTATTGAATTTTTGAGCCTTTATATTGTTTGCCATTTTTATCTCGAAGGATATAGTATCTATTATTGTCTTTATATTGTAATGGTTGTTTATGGGTTTTTAAATTGCTATCATCCCCTTGAGTAAGCTTACTGTATCTATTAACCCATTTATTTTTACTAATAAAAGTATAAGCCCATAACACTTCTTCTTTTGCTATAAAGTCAGGGTGATGGGCGATTAAGGTTACTTCACTACCTTTTTGAAAATAATATTTTCCATTTTGTGTATATTTATTTACTCTAAATATATCAGTATATTTTTCAAATCGTAATTCTTGTATTTCCTTTAAAGCTGTATAACTAACGATATTCCTTTGTTTGATAGGTAATTTTCTGTAGTTGTCTTGTTCTGCTAAAAGAATTAAATATAATTCATATTTGCTTTTATGTTCTTCATGCAATTTGAATTGAACTATTCCTTGTCTATCAGTCTGTCCCTTGAGTAGTTTATTTTTTCGCAAGCATCGTAATTGAACTTCTATATTAGCGATAGGTTTTTCTATTTTATAGTAAGCATTTTCTATAATCTTAAATGTAATTATCTCTTCTTGAGATAATATTATATTATTGCTCTCACTCACTCTTCACCTCTCCACCTTTGACTACAAGTCCTTTGCTATCTATCACTACTTCTACACCACCTGCTTTTATTATCACACTATCTCCTTTAGCTGTGATGGTTGTATCTCCTATTGTAAAAGATACTTGATTATTTGCTCGCATTTCTATATCTGTTTGAGCATTCATTGCAATATTATCCGCCATATTTATATGGTTTTTTTCAGTCTCAAAGGCACTTGATTTTGCACTAGATAACAAAATATTATCTTGAGAAATAATATTAATTTGAGATTCTGAAGCTAAATTATATTCTTTAATTGTCTGTAAGTCATAAGCACCTTCAATGGTTTCCTCTTTATTATTTCTAATATAAATATTTTTTATTCCACTTATTCTCTCCTCCACCTTTCCTCCCACTTCTACATTCTTATCCCCACCTACATACTCACTACTATTCTTTGCTACTCTTAGTTTATTATCTATCCCTATATTAAGAGTATGACTTCCTCCTACTATGGTATCCTTAGAGAGTGCTACATTGGTTAAGTATTCTGCTCCTACTCTTACATCTTTCATACCTAATATTTCTTGTTTATGATATTTGTTGATAGATTCTGTGTAGTTGCCTTTGACTTGAGAGTCTTTATTATGTTTAATCCTTTGAGTGAAGTTATGCTCTATTATCTCATCATAATCTCTTTGTGCATGAAGATAGATTTGTTCTTTATCTTTGATATTTGATAGAGTGAGTTCATTGATACCATTCTCATCTCTGCCTATAGTCTTAGATGAAAGTGAGGTTTGATTATCATTAAAGGGTAAATCATTGATACTAGGATTACTCACATTATACAAACTAGAACTAATATAGGGCTTATCTATATCATTTTCTAAATAACTTATAATCACTTCATCTCCTACTCTAGGGATAGCAAATAATCCACTATGATTACTTGCTATTGGAGAGGCTACTCGTAAGAATGGGGTATAGGAGATATGAGGGTGAGATGAAGAATAGGGAGATGATGGGTTTGTAGTATTATTGATTGAATCTGTATTCCCTCTTGATAAGGGAGAGGATGAAGTATGCAAAGATTCTTTAGAATCTCTATTACTAGAATCTGATAAATGAGAATCTCTTAAATAAGATGAATGATTTGAATCTTGATTGAAATGAGAATCTCTATCTAATATATTAGAATCCCTATTACTTGAATCTCTCCTCTCTCTATCATTTATATTATTACTCCCATCTACCTTATCACTTGCCTTACTACTCCTCTCTCTATCATCTGCATTGCTATCATTCTCTCCTAATATCTTTCTATCTATATATTCTTGAGAGACAAAGGCATTAACTCTTACTCTTACTCTTCCATAATCATCTGTATAGAGAGTATTACTTTCTTGAAGTATAGAATCTTGTGCTTCTTCTATACTCTTTGCCTTACTATATCCTTCTCCTATGACTATCCCTAAGGTATTATTTGGAGCTTTAGGCTTACATTTAGGACTTGGGATAAAGCTGATATGATGAGGGAGTAAAGTAAGGGTA
Source organism: Helicobacter didelphidarum (assembly GCF_003364195.1). Taxonomy (GTDB): domain Bacteria; phylum Campylobacterota; class Campylobacteria; order Campylobacterales; family Helicobacteraceae; genus Helicobacter_A; species Helicobacter_A didelphidarum. Next base: position 2,673 of record NZ_NXLQ01000073.1, read on the forward strand.
TTACTATAAGAGAAAGTAGGGTTTGTTGGTGTGGCATTATCATTGGAACTTAGAGTATGAGCTAACATTGTCTCATCAATAAAGACTTGAGTATTAGCAATGAGAATAAAGTTATGGGGTGTATTACTAGAATCTTTATTTGAATCTCCATGAGATTGTAGGCTTATAGCTCTATTACTAGAATCTCTATTTAAATTACTTGAAACTCCATTGATAGCCTTATTGCTTACATGATTATGAGCATTGTCTCTTAAATCTTCATAAGAACTTCTCATGTGAGAATCTTTGTGTATAGTATTCTTTATGGTTTCTCTTAGAATATTATTCCCATCATCTATCTCTATTCTCTCATGAATATTTAAAGAGATAATATTACTCTTAGCATAATAGAGATTCTCTGCAATAAGACTTCTTTGTTTAGATAAGAGCAGAGGAATATCTAATGAAATATCTTGTGTAAATGAATACGGAGATTCAAAGATATGTGAATGATAAGGAGAGGAGAGAGATTGATAAGATTGCAGAGAATCATTTGTATTGTTATCAGGATTGTTT
>NZ_NXLQ01000074.1 GCF_003364195.1 Helicobacter didelphidarum
GTGATGATGTATCATAGATTCTAGGTTTAATCTTTGTCTCTACAAAGTGTATCAAATCAAAATATTGCTCTGGGATTTGGTTTGTCCCAAGTAAGAAATCTTCATAGAAATCTTTTAGCATTGCTTTTATTTTATCACTACCCATCTCTGTGCCACGAAAGGCTAAGATATAATTGATATATCCATATTCAGCAGTATAGCTTATCTCTTTAGATTCTGTATTCTTTTGTTTGCGTTTTTCTCCAAAGAGAGTAGCAGAGAAGCCTGAATCTGTATTGGGTTGATGAAGTAATAAATCATATCTTTCAAAGAATCTTTTAGCTTGAAGTGGGGAGAAGTCGCCATCAAATAATTTATCATCAAGCAAACCATTTTTAGGTTTGCCATTATCATCAAGGTAGTATTTATAGGTAATGTCTAGTATGTCTGCGTGGGTGGGGTCGCGTTTTTCTTCTCCAAGATATTCTAGTAGCTTTGGAAAATAATCTCGTCTCTCTTTATCTTTATCATTATGTTTATAGGTTTTATCTGCTAGATGAAAGTATCCGTATGAAGCCCAAGCAAGTTCAGCATAGTCTCTAAGCTTTTTAATTATTTCTTTGTTGTTTGTCATCTTATCTCCTAATCGTGAAATTTTCTATATTTTGTTTGTGGAAAGCAATATTGTTTTTTTAAAGAAATGTTAAAATCCCCGCTAGTAGCAAAATCCCATGCCATACCATCAACTAGATATGTCTGTCTTACTAAATCCAATGCTATCTCATCTATACTTTCTCTATTTGCTTGCCCTTTAAACCAAATCTCTATTGTATCATCTTCAAACTTATGTTGTTGAATAGGGGCATAATAAGAATATAATGGTGTATTTTGGGCATAGAAGTCCTTATCTCTAAAATTGATATAATAAAATTCTAATGTAGATTGTGTGAGAGGTTTTTTCTTCCCTATCTTTTCCCAATCTAATGTATCTAAACTTAATCCATAATACCCTAGAATCTTATTATATTTTTCTTCATTATTTGGTAATTCATTAAGCTTACACATCTTTTTAAATTTATAATAGCTTGGTTGAAAATAATATGGAATATTAAAGATATAAAAACTTGATAGTATTGCAATGCTTCCAATAAATACTAAAAACTTAGAGATTTTCTTTTGTGATTTAAATGCTTTTCTATATATGAGCCACCATATAAAATATGAGAGAGTAAGAGGGATAATAATATTCCATAATATCACTAAAAATAATACCATAAACATATCCTTTGAGATTTTGCTAAATGAAAATACCCATACGCTGCCCAAGCTAATTCTGCATAGTCTTTTAGTTTCTTAATTTGTTCTTTGTTGCACATTATTTTCTCCTTTTATCCAAATTTCCGCACATTAAAAAATTATTCCATTCAATCCTAAAATCCATATTACCCTCATTGCCTAGTGTTGTGGGTCTCCAATTATACCATACTAAGTCTCCTGTATCAATTTTGATAATATTCCAATTTAAATCACTATAAATATTTAACTGAGCATTTTCTATTCGTGTTAAAAAATGTGGATATGGGATACGAGAGATATAGATATTATTCTCCAACTTAGCAAACTTTTTAATTTTTTGGTCATCTACATTAAAAATTTGCATTATAGGTTTTATTCTTTGTGTTTGCTCCATATGTTGATTATGAAGTTGAAATGTAGCCTCACATATCTCCTTAAACTTCCAATAGCTTGGTTGTAGCTCATAAGGAGTATAATAAAGCGGGATTCCTATAAGATAGATAATCCAAATAAAGAATAAGAATTTAAATTTTTTTAGAATCTTTTTTATCTTAATGAGATACTTTTTTCTTTTAAGCCGTGTTTCTATTGTTGTCATTATTTATTCCCATATGTAGTAATCATTGATTAAGTCCTTGATTTGCTCTAGTTTAAATTCAGTGCCACGAAAAGAGAGGATATAATTCATATATCCATATTCACTTGTATAGCTTATCTCTTTAGATTCTATATTCTTTTGTTTGCGTTTTTCACCAAAGAGGGTAGCAGAGAAGCCTGAATCTGTATTTTCTTGGTGTGTGATAAGTTCATATCTTTCAAAGAATCTTTTAGCTTGCTCTTTGCCAAAGTCGCCATCGAGTTTGCCGATAGTTTCTTCTCTTTGTTCATTTCCAATATGTGTAGTTTTTGCAACTTTAAATTTTTTGTAAGTAATATCTAAAATATCGGTTTTGATTATTTCTCTTTGTGTGTCATCACTTTCACTATGAAATTTTTTACCAACTAAATGAAAATATCCATAAGCTGCCCAAGCTAACTCTGCATAATCCCTAAGCTTTTTAATCTGTTCTCTATTTTTCATCTTGCTCCCTCACAAATAAATTTATCGTCCTTAAAACAATCTGGCATATTCCTTTTAAGAATATTACCACAAGATACTATATCCCAATCTAAACTAAAATCCATATTACCCTCATTGCCAAATAATATAAGCCTGCCATTATGCCAAGTTGCATTTAGACTAATAGATTTTATATTTGCCTTATTATAATTATTCTTTTCTTTAAAAAGTATTGTTGCATATATTGTTGAAATTCGATATTTATCTTTTCCATATATTCTTTTATTGCCATCTTTATCGGTTTTAAGTTGATTTAAATCTAAAGTATCTAAATTTAGATTGAAATATCCCAAGGCTTTATTATAATATGTTATTTGATCATCTGGCTGCAAACTTAACTCACATATTTCCTTAAACTTCCAATAGCTTGGTTGTAATTCATAAGGAGTATAATAAAGCGGGATTCCAAGTAGATAAATTCCAAATAATACAATAAGAGTTAGAATAATCTTTTTAGGTATAAGAAACTTTTTCATTGTATAGCTTCCTTAAGCTCTGTGCCTCTAAAGGCTAAGATATAATTGATATATCCATATTCAGCAGTATAACTTATCTCTTTAGATTCTATATTCTTTTGTTTGCGTTTTTCTCCAAATAATGTGGCGGAGAAGCCTGAATCTGTATTAGGGCAATGTTCTAATAAATCATATCTTTCAAAGAAGCGTTTGGCTTGGAGTGGGGAGAAGTCGCCATCAAATAACTTATCATCAAGCAAACCATTTTTAGGTTTGCCATTATCATCAAGATAGTATTTATAGGTAATGTCGAGTATGTCTGCAGGGGTGATGATAGC
>NZ_NXLQ01000075.1 GCF_003364195.1 Helicobacter didelphidarum
TACGATAGAATTTGGTAATGAGGATAGAGAGGATACACAAAGCAATCATAATAGCTATAATACTCTATCAAATATATATGTGAGGTAGGGAATGGGAGAAGATAAGTTGCATTCTATAATGATTAATAACATACATCAAGGAATAGATGCTAAAGAAGTAAAAAATAAAATTAATAATTTTTTAAATCTTAAAAAAAATATTTCTATCATAGCACCTAATTCATACATTATAGAGTGCCTTTATGATCATTTTATCTTAGATAAAAATATAGAAGCAAAATTTTATTGTCATAACAATATTAATTTTGATGAATTGCATAATACAGAACAAATTAATAAAAGAAGGAATAAAATACAAGACTTAAATATTGAGTTTATAAACAATAATGATAAGAATCCTTTTAGTAAATTTTTAATCAATGTAAAAAAAACAGCTAAAGAGCAGATTAATAAGCCAGTAGATGACTCGTTTCAGATAAAAATGCTTGATATACTTTTATCTTTGTTAAACTCTCCCCTTTCTAATCCCGCAGACTTGTATCACATAAGTGATATGGAAAAAAGAAATATATTAAATGAGAATTTTGATAATTTTAGCTTTTTTGAATATATTGATTTGTTGGATTATAGCAAAGCTTATATTTCTGAAACTACTTTAGATGATATACAAAAAGATGCTAAAGATTCTAGTGGAATTAAAGTATTTAAAGAGTTTTTTCTTGAGTTAGCAAATATGCTAGAAAAACAATTTAAAATTTATATAGAAGATAATAAAGAGCGTCAGAAACAAATAAATCAATTACAAGCGACACTGAAAGACACACGAGATAAGATTCTAATCAATCTTCAAGAAGCCTATAGACAAAAAGATGATGATAAAGCCCGTATGGCATTGCTTATGTTTCTTAAATTAGCTATAGGTGCCATTGCAATATATGTATCTTTTGGTGGTGGAGCTATATTGGCAATCCTCTCTATGGGTATTACAGGCATTACTACTGGATTTGGATTTAATAATATTATAAAAGAATATAATGAAATAAAAGATAATAGATATTATCGAGCTATAGTTGTGCCACTTTTGGAAGTATTATTTGATAATGTTGCTTACGCTATTGCTTTATGTAATCCTAAATTACAATCATTAACATTGCTGGATAATGAAAGTAATTTTCTTGATTTGAGTGGTATTTATTTACCGCAACTATTTATCGATAGTAGCTTTATCCTCACGCCATATACCAATCACATTATAGAGGGAAAATATGCAGGCAATGTGCATAATGTAATAGATTTGCTAAGGGGAGATAAGAAATTTGATATAGATAATTTTAGCAATACTTCTTGTATGTGTGTATCAGCTTTAATAGATTCTAATACAAATATTAACAAATCAGTGAGTTATAAATTTTTTACTGCGTTACAAGATTCATATAAAAATCTTGTTTATATTCAACACCCTATTTTTGCTTCTAGTTTTTTAGCAAAAACGATAAAATATGATGATATAAATTATGCCTCACAAGATTATAAACATTATATTTTAGTAACCCCACCACCCAAAAAGCATGTGGCAGGAAGTGTAGAAGCTATAACAGATATATTTCAAACACAAATACAAGGCAGACCAACTCCTCCAGTAGCACAAAAGCACAATCCAACACAAGATTATAGTAGATACATTTTGAAAGATAAGAAGAATAAAAATCAAAAAGAATTATTTTTGCAAATCTCTCCATTTGTAAAAGCAACAAAGAACAAAAAAAAATATTGGAGAGACTTGCCTAATATGTCTCTAGCAGATAGAGACTATATTCAAAGCTGTATGATACAAAATAGCACTTTAGAACAAATAAAAGAAATGCAAAAAAAAGCTGTAAAAAAAGTTATACAAAACTATAAACAAATATTTGATAATATAAAGTCACCATATACTGCTGATAGTATTTTTATAAAAGCCACGATACTTTATTGTATGGAGGAAGAGCATATACAAATCATGCAGGGCTTTTTAGGGACTTATGCCGAATTTGATGATATAGATGAAAAATTGTATGGGAGAAATACAAGATTTGAATTTTATCCTAATAACGATTCATATACTCAAAAAATACCCATAAAAGTTGATTTACAATATATCAAAGACCAAATCAAGCAAGCTATTGTTGAATTTGAGAAAAATGAACATAATGAATTTACTATTTTAGTAGGCACTATCAATTATGCTCCTTTTTCAAAAAACTTAAGTCATTATAGCTTATCAACTTGTATTGATAATATAAAACAAGATTTAGGCAAAGAATTATTAACAACGATACAATTAGATGAGGCACTTATCCCCATAGTAAAAGCTATAGGACAAAATATCTTAACTACAATCCTACCTTCCACAAAAATACTTTTTGCAGATTCTAAAGAGAAAAAATTGGAGGCTTTATCTATCATATTTACCACATTATGCTTTACTTCTATATATTCTGTAAATAAAAGTATTGGTTTTAAAGATTCGCTAAAATACACCTCTGGACTTATACAGCTTACAAAAATACCATACCTTATCAAACAAGCAACTTTTGAAGTATTAGAAAAAAATATGCAAGATATGATTGAAACATTTAAAAATAACAAGAATATTATGAAGACATCAAATAAAAATAATAAGCATATTATGGATACATTAAATCAATTACAAAATAGGCTAAAATATCTATTAGAATCTAAAAAACAAATCATTGCTAATAGATATGGCATAAAACTATTTGCATTTTTAGATAGCGATACATTACGCATAACAATAGATTATCATGATGATAAAAAATATAGTGGAAGAAACCAAATCTCAAATGAAGCAAAAATACGGCATAGTCAAACATCAAAAGCAATTGCTAAAAAAATACTCATTTCTGATTTATCAAAAAATATTGGTTTAGGTATCGCTGAAGTCTTTATCGAGCAATGGATTAAGCATTATTATCAAACAGATTCTAAAGAACTCCTAGAGAGATACAAAGAGCTAGAATTGAAACTACAACCTACATATAATGCACCATTATTTATGGATAATGACACATTTCTTACCTATCCTATACCAATTCACTCAAGAATGATTGTGTATAATTTTGCCTATGGATTATTCGGT
>NZ_NXLQ01000076.1 GCF_003364195.1 Helicobacter didelphidarum
CCTCATATCTCCTATACCCCATTCTTACGAGTAGCCTCTCCAATAGCAAGTAATCATAGTGGATTATTTGCTATCCCTAGAGTAGGAGATGAAGTGATTATAAGCTATTTAGAAAATGATATAGATAAGCCCTATATTAGTTCTAGTTTGTATAATGTGAGTAATCCTAGTATCAATGATTTACCCTTTAATGATAATCAAACCTCACTTTCATCTAAGACTATAGGCAGAGATGAGAATGGTATCAATGAACTTACTCTCTCTAATATCAAAGACAAAGAACAAATCTATCTTCATGCACAAAGAGATTATGATGAGATAATAGAGCATAACTTTACTCAAAGGATTAAACATAATAAAGACTCTCAAGTCAAAGGCAACTACACAGAATCTATCAACAAATATCATAGACAAGAAATACTAGGAGTAAAAGATGTAAGAGTAGGAGCAGAATATCTAACCAATGTAGCACTCTCTAAGGATACCATAGTAGGAGGAAGTCATACTCTTAATATAGGGATAGATAATAAACTAAGAGTATTAAAGAATAGTAGTGAGTATATAGGCGGGGATAAAGAGACTACTATACAAGGCAATACAATAGAATCTATTCATGGAGAAAGAATAGAGAATGTGAGAGGAGAATCACAGATTTACATACAAGGAAGTTTCACACAGAATGTGGAAAAGGATATTGATGTATCTGTTGCTAATAATCACACTACAACAGCACAATCAAGTATATTTGTAAATGCCAATGAAGAAATATCTCTAGATTCTAAAAAACATATTACCATAAATTCTAATAGCACAGATATAAGCACAGAAGCAAATATAGCCCTCAATGCAGGAGACAATATCAATCTCCAAATAGGAGATACTACCATCACCGCTACAAGTGATAAAATAATCTTAAAGGCTGGAGGGGTAGAAGCGATATTAGATTCTAATGGTTTAGTAGTCAAAGGTGGAGAGGTGAAGAGTGAGTGAGTGAGAAAAACAAGATAGGGATTAGGGGAGTATGTAAGCTATAATACAGATTCTAAAGGAGCGATGATGAAGCAAGATTCTCATAAAACTACTAAAAGGTTTGACCCATTACTATTTAATGGCTTGGGAAGTGAGAGGGAGCGAAAATGGAATAATATTGTTAATGTTATTATGTATGATATTAGTATTATTATTGGTGTAATTTCTTTTGTATTTTTCAATGTTTTTGTGATTCAAAAATCAAATAATAATATTTGGATATTTTTATATATTATTTATATAATTACTTTTATAATTTATTGTATTTTATGGTTTTATTTATTTGTTAATTTTTTTCATAATACTCTAATAAATAAGCATATTGATAAAAGTAATCCTTTACTAGTATGCGAATATCAAAGTAGCTTTAAAAATTATTGTGTATGGATTTTAGGGGCTACTTTTATGTTTATTGTTTATCTTATTTGTTCTATATTAGCTATTGCTATACCACCTATTATTTGCTTTGTTTTAATGCATCTATATTGGAGCAAACCATTTTTGCTTAAAAGGATTCTATTGTTTGAAGATTGTGTTGTGCTAGAGTATAGAATCTTTGGAAATATGAAACTTAGTAGAGAAAACTTAGCATTAATACAATCACCAACAACAATTAAGAGCAAACTTTTTGGTGCAACAGCTTTTGTCCTTCCTGTAATTTTTGATAATACAAAATACAAATATTTTATTACTTATTTATGCACAAGATTTAGTGTCTTCGGTTTAAGCAATCTCAATAAGCTTTGGGAAGAGCTAGATTCTCAAATGGGATATAGTGCAGAAAATATGATAAACCCTAATAGAGTAATGCTAAATACGCTTAAAAGTGTAATTAAGGAAAACCAATGAATAAAATATATGGCATTTCTGTCATCTGTATCCCGAACGATAGGCTTGAAACTGATGAATTATGATGGAAAAATACAAATTCTAAGGAAGCAATGATGAAGCAAGATTCTTATAAAACTACTAAAAGGTTTGACCCATTTTTATTGCAAGGATTACCACGAATAAATGATAATAAAGATTCCATAAATACAATAGATTATAAAAGAATTAAGATGTATAAACATATCTTTACTCTTAGTAGATTTTTTGCTTTAATGAGTTGCTGTTTTGGGGTATTGGTTATGTTAGCAATGTTTGATGGAAAACTTAAAAATAAGGAATTTTTTATGAGTTTTTTGCCTTATACAGATATACTTGGTATTTTATTTTTTATTTGTTATTTGATAATTCAGATTCTAATTTTATATAAATTTATTTCTTTTAGAATCAAAAATAACATATCTTTAAAAAATATTACTCCCTATAACAAAACCCCAAAGTTTAGCAGGTTTGTTGTTATGATTGGTGTTATTGTGCTTTGCGTATTGGGTTTTTATGTGCATATTGGATTTTTTCACCACTCATTATGCTTTACCTCACTCCACGCGTAAAGTGTGTATATGCCGATAAAGATGGTGCATTATACGCTGAATTTGTTGTATTTTTTAAAATTTATATCGGATTATACTCTATTAGAAATGATGAAAGTTTATACTACTGCGAATATTATTTTTCCCAATCAACCATTCCATGTAAGCACCAGCAACTAACTCGTTGCATTATTGATGATAAATATCTCATAAAACTCTCTATTTATGATTTTGCAACACATATAGATTCTACACAGCTCATTAAAACCCTTACAAACAGAGTGATTTTACAGAAAAATACAGAACAAGCACAGAATAATAAAATCAATATAAGGGATTATCATGGGTAAAAATATACAAACAAAACAACTTCAAGGGATATGTATCACAAGTGATAATAGAAAAATACAGATTCTAAAGGAGCGATGATGAAGCAAGATTCTCATAAAACTACTAAAAGGTTTGACCCATTACTATTTAATGGCTTGGGAAGTGAGAGGGAGCG
>NZ_NXLQ01000077.1 GCF_003364195.1 Helicobacter didelphidarum
TTTTTTTCTAAACCTTGCTTGTCTTTGTTCTCTCTCTAATTCTTTTAGCTCTCTCTCGTATTCTTCATAACTTAGATTATTTATTCTTTTTTGTTCTTGTTCTATTGCACCTTGTCTCTCTTCTTTTATTTGCATTATAGATTTATAGAGGGCTTTTCTAGCGTCTAAATACTCATTACTTAGGGATTCTTTGTCGAGGATAAAGGTATTTGCGAAGGAGGATTTATACCCAAAGGTTTTTATAGCATTATTATCATCAAGCGTAGGATTGTTATTTGAATCGAGTGCTATATAGCTTTCGCATTGATAGAGGGCTTTAAGTAAAGCAATAGGAGAATCTTTAGTGAGGGAGGTGATGTCGTTGTGTGAGATATACTGAAACAATTGTTCTTTATTCTGTGTGCCTACTATCTGCATATTATCTATCTCCTAAAAGTATCAAGTATTCGCATATTTTTTTCAAAACTATCCATATCATCTACTTCTTCATCATCATATTCTTGTCTTAAATAGTATTCTTTTTCTTTAGAATCTATCGAGTTCCACACTATCAGCTTCATCAAATCATTCCACCATTCCCCATTGATCAAACAATCAACGCCATTCATAAAACCTTGCCCTTGTTGTTTTATAGAGCGATAAAGAGCAGGGATATACTCATAGATAAACTCCATTACTTCTTTTGAAGTATCGCCAACCCAGATACTCACTATATCAGTAATCTTAACTCCCACTCCAAATATTATCAGCCCTATGATACCCGCAGCAATCGCAGGGACAGAGAGGAAATAAGCCACTATTGCACTTGCTATACCTACAAGTATGCTCCCACCTAGCCCGATATTAAATACTGCACCCTCTACACCATCACTTATTATCTTTATCACTACGCCTTTTGCTCCATTGATTTTATATTCTATCACATAATCTGCCATACTAAAAATCCTTTCTGCTCTCTTAGTGATGATTTGAATAGGCATAGTGATAGGTTCTAAGGTGGGGAGGAATTTCTTTAAATGTTCAGCCAAGCTTGATGAAACTTCAAAAGGTTTTTTCCAAACATCCAATGTCTCTTGCTGTTTCTTAAGATTTTCTTTCTCCTGCTGTTCTTTCAGTGCCTCTTTCTCCTGCTCCCTCCTTCTCTCTATTTCTGCAACTTGCTTATCATACTCCACTAACTCCTTAGGCATAGCTCCATCTTTAAGAAATGCTTGCATCATTCCATTATAGGCTTCTTTGTTGGTGATTGTTTCACTTGCATTCATTGAACTTCTCCTTGATTGAATTTAAGTTATCTATAAACCCTTGTGTTTGCTCTGCAATTATCATATCTTTTTCCTTGAGGAGATTTAAAGATTGAATACTAAGATTAATTCTTTGTAGAAAGTCTTGCTTAATTGCACCCCCAAAGAAATTACAGGTTTCGGGTTTCTCTGTGAAATGAACATATGAAAAGATTAAATAAGCCTCTGTATTTTTTGCTTGAAACATATAATTTTCATATTCTTTATAATCTTTGCTTATTTTATCAAAGAAGTAAAATACATTATCACAGGCTTTAAGAAAATCTAAATCTTTATTCACTTCCTCTTGTGTGTATGGTAAATTGTTGTAAATTTTATAAGATTTATAAAATGTCTTTTCAATAGCATAATCATTTTATCCAAAAGTGGTTGATAATACCAATCCTCTATGCCTAAAGCATTGACTATCAGCAAATCAAATTCAAAATGCTTGATATAATAGCGTATTTCTTTCTCATGAGATTCCATCTTATCTATCAAATCATATTGAGATACAAGGCGTAAAAATGTCTCTTTATCAGCGATATTTAATTGCAATTCTCTAAGATTATGATTCTGCTCACTCCACAATGTATCATATACCCAAAATATCGCTAACCCCAAAGGTCTATGAAGCAAAGTATAGCTTGTCGTAAGGGTAAAGATAAGAGTTAAAGTGATGATTTTGTTCCTCGTGCGTTTATAATACCACCTAATCAATGGGAGATTCTTGAAGTTTTTGGGATTCATTGCGTTATACTTCCAATTCATTGTAAAATTTCGTTTGCAAACATACCATAAAGTAAGATTCTAAATAAAGTTTATCATACTTAACTCCTTAGGCATAGCCCCATCTTTAAGAAATGCTTGCATCATTCCATTATAGGCTTCTTTGTTGGTGATTGTTTCATTTGCATTCATTGAGCTTCTCCTTGATTGAATTTAAAGGATTTATAAGTTCGTGTACTTTCTCTGCAGTGATTGCATCTTTTTCCTTCAGTGTTTGTAGCGATTTGCTAATATTCTCAACTCTTTGCAATATATCTTCTTTGACAATACCTCTAAAGAAATTGCAAATTTTGGGTTTCTCTGGGAAATAAATCTCTACAAAACCACCTACAAAACCAATAGGTGCATAAATTAACATAAATTCAACTAACTTTGCTTGAAACATATAATTTTCATATTCTTTATAATCTTTGCTTATTTTATCAAAGAAGTAAAATACATTATCACAGGCTTTAAGAAAATCTAAATCTTTATTCGCTTCCTCTTGTGTGTATGGTAAATTGTTGTAAAGCATATGAGCTTTGTAAAACTCGTTCTCTAGTGCATAATACCTCATTTTATCCAAAAGTGGTTGATAATACCAATCCTCTATGCCTAAAGCATTGACTATCAGCAAATCAAATTCAAAATGCTTGATATAGTTTCGTATTTCTTTCTCATGAGATTCCATCTTATCTATCAAATCATATTGAGATACAAGGCGTAAAAATGTCTCTTTATCAGCGATATTTAATTGCAATTCTCTAAGATTATGATTCTGCTCACTCCACAATGTATCATATACCCAAAATATCGCTAACCCCAAAGGTCTATGAAGCAAAGTATAGCTTGTCGTAAGGGTAAAGATAAGAGTTAAAGTGATGATTTTGTT
>NZ_NXLQ01000078.1 GCF_003364195.1 Helicobacter didelphidarum
ATTGGCATTGTTGTTAGGGCAATTTTCTTGTTGTGATGATATATTTTCCTTAGATTCTCTCTCCCTTATTTCTGCATATACACTGCTTACTAAGAGTTTGGTTTGATAAGGAAATTCTAAAGTATGGAATCTTTCTTTACAAGATTCTCTAATACAAGATGCTTGAGTTTTTGGGTGTGATTGATAGATGGATATTTTTAAGAGATTCTATGTCATCAAGAATTATCTCTCCATTTTGGCTTTCTTCATCAAAAAGGATAGTGTTATTATGTGCGATGACTTTTATTCTAGCATTTGTGATATTATGATGATTTATATCCCTCACTTGTATTTTTATAGGATTTGTATTCATATTGCTCATTTCTCACTTAACCCTTAAATATCATGTAATTCTTGTATAACAAAAAAAGATTACTATTTTGTATGGAAATGTCATTATGCCTTTACTCACTCTTCACTTCTCCACCTTTGACTACAAGTCCTTTGTTATCTATCACTACTTCTACACCACCTGCTTTTATGATGACAGAGTCTCCTTTGGCTATGATTTGGGTTTCGCCTACTTTATGGGTGATTTCATTATCAGCTATTGTTTGTATAGTGCTTTGTGCAATGATACCTAATGAATCAGATTCTATATTGGCAACATTTCTAGCTTAAAAAGAAAGTGTTTGAGATTCTATACTTTTTGATTCTATGTGGTAAGTGGCTCATTTGTGTTTCCTAAGTTATTTGCAAATCTTGCAGTATTTCTTTACTATGCGTTCTACTTCATCTTGGTATTCTTTAGAGTCATAGATTTCTAGGCATGGGGCAACATATACAAGATTACCCAAGTGTATCTCGCTTTTCTTTTTCATCACATACAATTCTAGCTCCTTTCTTGCAGGAAGTGGCTCCACGACATCAAAAAGAGGGTAGTAAATATGATCATAATAACCCGGATCATAACCACCTACTATTGATGTTCTACCTAGTGATGTTCTACTCCCATTACGAACGCCATCTAAGCAGTATATGATCCCATCTTTTTTAAATGCACCTACGCGTTCTTCAAAGGAGTAGTCTGCTTTATATTTATAACTTGGTTCCAAATCATGAGCCATAAGATAGATACAGCCCAAAAATAACACTATAACTGCTTTCATTAGTCTAACTCCCAAAAAAAGAATTCTCTAGCGAGATATTCTACACCATTAGAATCTATACCACCTAAATGATTAATATTTTTTTCATTCTGCACATCAACAAATTCATTGAGATTCCATAAAGTCGTATGCCAAAAATTCCTATAATATTGTCCATTAATAAACCCTTGTCCGCCAATAGTAGCTATACCCTTTGTGTCTAGAGTTATAAGTTCTATCAAAAGTGATTGGTTGTGCTCTAATAATGCCTTATATGATGATATTTCATAAAAGCTTTTTCTAATGTTGGGCTTACCCCATTGTTTCAGTAAAAAATCCCTCATTTGAATCACTCCGACAATATAAAGATGCGCTTGCTTTTCAGCTTCACTCCCTTTAAGAGAACTATATTCTCTATTTTCAATTTTTGTATTGATTGGCATTCCACCAAAGTTTAAAGCATGGCTTACTTGTAAAGCACAAGTGTTTCTAAAACTTTCCATATTCCGCTTAAACTCATCAAATATATTTCCACCTATTTTTTCGTATCGTGCTTGTGCGAATCGCATTTTTTTTTGCAAATCCTTTAGCTAGATTGATGGCTTCCTGCTCACTTTTACCCTCTTTGATAGCTTCTTGTTTTTTTGTTTCAAGCAATGTAACATAGGCGATTTGAGTGTCTATCATATTTATCTCATCATACGCTCTTTTTACACTCTCAAAGTTCGGTCTCTTAGCTCTCTCCACCTCCACATACACTATCTTTGTTTCCTTATATGTATGAAGTCTTAGTATTATTTGCAAAGCTTGTAAATCTTTAGAATCTAGCAGTATTTGCTTTTCTTGTAATTGTGGAATCTCTTCTGCAAGAATCAAGGCTATATCTTTATTACTCTTTGTATCTTTTATAGAGAGGTTAGATTCTCTAAGTTCTAGTATATAGCCTATCTCACTCTTTAGATTCTCATTTAGATAGTGGGTATCACAAGAGTGTGAGAGGGTGTAGGTGGTATTGGTGTTTGAGATTCTATACTTTTTGATTCTATGTGGTAAATGACTCATTTGTGATTCCTAAGTTATTTGCAATGTTTGCTAACTATTGTTTCAAGTCGTTCTTGAAATTCCTTATTCTCATATACCCCATAAAAACAATTATTCACTTTCCCCAAAGAGTCGAAAGGCAAATATTCTTTGTCTAAATATGTTTTAATTTCTTCTAGTGGTTCAATGCCACATGTCTTTACCATATTGTCTATATGGCTTGGATTTTCTATTTCTTTTCTTTCTTTACATTTAGGCATGTGGTGCATTTTTCGCTCATTGGAAGTGTAACCCAAACAATACATTAAAGCCCATCTTTTGTAGTATTTAACAGGATCTTTTGTGAATCTATATCTTTCAAAAGATATAGATTCTGAATATGCTTTGGTCTCATCATAACAATAACTTCGTCCTAAAGATGAAATTGGTGCAATCAATAACAATATAACAAAAAAATTTTTCATTACTCAATCCCCCAAAAGTAAAATTGTCTAACAATCACATTGCTTCTTTCATCAAGCAAATAATTAGAATCATCCAAAAATCATTTCTCATCATTATCCCATAATGTTATGTTCTTGAAAATCTATAACGACTTGTGTATTGCAAGATTCTCTTACTGCATTGACATAAGATTCTTTATCTTCATCTTCTTTATGAACCTTAAAGGTAGGTTTATTTAACTTTAAGATTGTAATGCTTTTGAAATTATCTGCATACAGAAAAACACATA
>NZ_NXLQ01000079.1 GCF_003364195.1 Helicobacter didelphidarum
ACCCTCATTCCAACCCCAAGTATCTACATAGACTCCTAGAGTATAGTATTTTTGGTAGAGTTTATTTGGCATTATTAATATCCTTCTTAATAGTTCTAAGATTACCATATTTTATAGAAATTATATCATCTTTTGTGCCGATATTTTGTTGTTTCTCAAAAGCCATAGCCAACAAGTTTCTTTCAGATACGCTTACTTGACATTTTAAAAATTTCTCACTTGTAGGGCTACCCTTAGTAAAAAATATAAGTTCTGTCCAATATCTGTCATAAGCATAACTGCCAATAATTTGATAGATAATGTTATCAACCACCAGATCGGGAGATTCTTGAAGGTCATTATGAAGACTTATGCGAAGTTCATAAATGCTTTTTGATACAGGGGTATAACGATAAGAGAAAAAATGATGTGCTGGTTTATGAAGCAAAGCATCCATTTTTTCAAACTCCTCTTGCGTGATAGGTCTCGCATACACCACTTTCCCTATATTCTCTTTACACAATCTCTCATATTCTTTGTATTCACTATCCCATTGTTTTGGGATAAAGGCACGATAGCTTGTAGGATAGTAAATACTACACCCACTAGCTAGTAATATAACCAAGATTCCAAAAAATCCCAAAGATATATAAATGATCATCTTCACGCTACTTCCTTTATAATAGAATCTATATCATTATATTTAGATTCCACAAACTCGTTAAAAAGATTCTCAAATTCATCAAAGCCCATTTGAGTTTTCAGGTAATCATCGTCTATATTTTTGGTATTTGTTATCCAAATAAAAAATGGTTCTGTAATATCTGCATAGCATTGTCTAAGAAAAGTAAAATCATTATTAAAGGTTTCTCTTAAAGTTTTATCAAAGTCTTTATTAATAGATTCTATAGAGTTTAATGTTGTATCTCTCCACGCTTTAAATTCATTGCTCCCATCAAAATAATATTTATATTTTTTACTTAATTCTTTCTGTAAATTAAAAAGGGTTTTATCAGCTACAAAACATTGCATTTGTTCTATATTAATCCTACATTGATTAGCTTGTTCTAGCATATTATGTTTGAGATAATGTTGATATAGATTTTCTTGCATTTGTATTTGCATATCATTACATTGAACTTTCTCTATTTTTAATCCTAAAAATACATGGGGATTTCTCACTTCCACATCACTTATTGCAGATGCAACGAATCTCCAAGTTCTCCAATGATTGACATAGATTCCAAGTGAGTATTTTTTATTGTATGTCATTGGGAGTCCTTTTTATTATAAATTATATCTCTAGTAATTTGTGAAATATATTTCTGTGATAAATCATAATCCATGTGATTGACCTTGAATACCTCTTCTTGCAATTTTTTTCCCAATATATCATCACCTATATATTCTTTATTTTCTAAAGCCTTTTGTTCCATATAGTCAATTTGTCCTTTAAAACCAAAACAAGAAAGATATACTTTGCCACCACCCAAAGCACCAACTCCTCTTCTTGCCCAACCTGTATAATACTTAATGCCCCCAATATATATATATATATATATATATAATTATTATAAATTATTGTGGAATACAAACGAACAGCAATAAAATTATTGATGGATATGGTAGAACTCGAGAAAAAAATATCATCTTCGGTGAAATCTTTTGGCGCAGGTCTCGCATACACCACTTTCCCTATATTTTCTTTACACAATCTCTCATATTCTTTGTATTCACTATCCCATTGTTTTGGGATAAAAGCACGATATGATGTAGGATAGTAAATACTACACCCACTAGCTAGTAATACAACCAAGATTCCAAAAAATCCTAAAGAATAAATGATCATTTTCACGCTACTTCCTTGATATGAGAATCTTTATTACTATATTTAGATTCTACAAACTTATCAAACTGCTAGACTTACTAAGCTGAAACTTTTAAGCTTCTTTAGGGCTTCTCTTCTTTGAATATTGAGAGATTTTGTTTTATTCATTATGTGTCCTTTGTGTTGGTTTATGAAGATGGAATAAATATAATATTATAGTAAAATAACTTTCAAAGCTCATCGCTCTTCATCTCTATCTTTACCCCAGCCTTCTAAGCCTTTGTTAAAATCTATCTCTATATCTAGCACTTCTTTGGGGAATATATAAGGACGAGCAGAGGGAAGTCCATAGGTGAGATTGGAGTAGATTTTGTAGGAAAATAAGCTTGTTTCTGATACAAATTCTGTATAAATAATTTTTTTATTCTTCTCTACTATCACTCTCCACATTGTGAGATAATATTCTTTTATAGATTCTACGCTTGAGCCTTTTACTCTTGGGTCTTTTACAAATCCTTGTTTCACAGCCCAGCTAATGCCCATCCATTTGCCATTATCATCTAGCTTTATTGCACCATATATGCAATTATCACACAATGAAGTGAAATCTATGAGTGTATCAGGAGGGAATTTCTCATCAAAGTAAGGGTCAAGTCCATTGATTAAGCCTTTTTGTATGGAAGATTTTTTATTATATTGTGTTAAGGTAGCAGCTCTTAATGGATGATGAGGCATACCTTTTGTCCTTGAAGAGTAGTTTCTCCTTAGCTGATCTACATGATCTCCACCTAGAGCGATAGCACAACGCAAACAAGCGTGATGAAGTATCAAAGAGTAAGATGCACTATTTGGAAAAATATCATTAGGTGAGTAGTTATAAGCCGCCATAGAAAATGCTAAGGGGCTTTGATATTTAATTGCAGCTGCGAGATAGAGTTCAGCAGCAAACACGCTTTGTCTGTTTGTTTTTCTCTGTGCCTCCTCATCTATGGCTTCCCATACGACACATTCTAAGGCGTGATTATAGCACTCTAGTGCTTCTTCTCTTAATAATCCTAATGAATGTGGGGTTATA
>NZ_NXLQ01000007.1 GCF_003364195.1 Helicobacter didelphidarum
GACTCCTCGCTTCAAAATGGAGCAAATCCAGCTTGATAAAAAGACAAGAAAGGCATTGCAAGAGTGCATTACACTTGTGAAAAAGCAACCACTTATATACGATACTTGGGGATTTCGTCAAATTGATAGTGTGCCTAAAACGATTATCAATTTTTATGGTAAGCCCGGCACAGGGAAAACTATGAGTGCACATATCATAGCAGATGAACTCAAGAAAAAAATTATTCTTAGCAATTACGCAGATATAGAATCCAAATATGTGGGCGATGCACCAAAAAATCTAGTCGCTACTTTTGATTTAGCACAAAAACATGACGCAATTTTATTCTTTGATGAAGCAGATAGTTTTTTAGGCAAACGTATCACAAATGTATCGCACAGTGCAGATCAAGCGATAAATTCTTTGCGTAGTGAATTGCTCAAATTACTTGAGGAAAGAGCTGTAATCGTAATATTTGCGACAAATTTACTAGAAAATTATGATAAAGCCTTTCATAGTAGAATCTTGCGCTCTATTGAGTTTGTATTGCCAAATGCAAAACAGAGAAAAAAGATCATACAAAAGACAATTCCCACTAAACTTTATGAACAAGGAGTGCAATTCGATGATACACAGTTAGATATTTTAGCATCATTAAGCGAGGGTTTTGCAGGGCGAGAGATAAAAAATGCGGTGTTAAATGCTCTTATTAGTGTGGCAAATAAGAGTGAATCTCAAGGAGCTAAGAATGTAGATTCTGAAAAAGAACATGAAATTTTGCCAACTTTTAAGGATTTTAAAAAGGCTTTTACATCTTTCAAAAGAGGTTTTGAGGTATCTCATGCAGATGAGATAAGGAATAAAAATGTAGGAAGCAAGATTCATAAGAATCTTGCAAATAAAAATTATAAGGTAATTAAGGAGAAAAAATGATACAAGAAATTATCAAACAATTAGGGGGAAAAATCCCTGATATTAAAGCATGGTTGGAACGCAATAAAGTAGATTCAAAAGAGATTGCAAATCTTTTTACCACGATATTTGGCACAGAAACATTAAAAGCAGCATGGAATTATCGCGAGGTGGAAACCGATAAATATACTTTTAAAGAATTGCTACAATGGGCAAAGGATAATATACAAGAAGGGAAGCATAATGGTGTGGCTGTTGTGCGTGAAAAAGCCGATGGCAAGATTATTTTATCAGCTATGTTTCTTGGTAAGAATGATGAGCCTTTATCGAGTTTGGGCGAACCATATTTGCATGTAAAGACGCAAAGTATCGATTCTGATTTAGAAGAAAACTTTGGCGATAAAGATATGATAGTATTACAGTAAGGGGTTGGGTATGTTAAGTTTTTTACACAGTGTATGGGCATGGGTTAGCAAAATTATAAAAATGGTTATTGCTTTTCAAAATATTGTTGATTTTTTTAGAAATCCAGAGAGGTTAAAACAATTACAGAGAGATAAAAATCTTATAGCAGTTTCAATAAAAGAGAAACAGTCAAATGGTGAGTATAATATTTTAAATTGTCTTTTTAACGAAAAAACAGAGAAAATAGTCGGTGAGGAAAATAGCTCCAATCGAAATGCACAAGGTGTTGAGACTAGACGCATGGATGCTGAAACAGAAAGGAGTTTTGGTAATAAAGATATGATTGTGTTAGAGTGATGGTTTTTAGATTGATAGTTTAATATAAAGGGAAAATATGTCAGAGAATAGTGGTTTTATTATCGGTGGTGTTGCCATAGCTGCCATCGCATTTGCAGGTTTTATGATATTCAATAAGACGAAAAAATTGAAAAAGTCTCATATGATGAATCATATAGACAAAGATATTTTGACGATGAAAGAGGTCATAGAATATTTTAGAGATACTCATGTCTTAAACCAACTGCAACAAAATAAAAACTACATTGCAGTTGTGATGAGAGAGCAAACACAAGATGGCAAGATAGGAATCATTTTAACGCTTTTTGATGCACAAAATGAAAAGATACTCGATACTTTCAATGCAAAATACTATTGTGTAAAAGAGCTAGATTCTGATTTAAAGGATAGCTTTGGTAATAAAGATATGATTGTTTTGGAATAGTGATTTGAGAATTGAGTGAGCATATATTGTGCATGTGTAAGGATAGAGTAGATATTTTTTGTAGTGGTAACTATGCTACATCAAATTGAGATTGGAGCAAAAGATATATTTGAAGATTCTTATGGTAGGATAACAATTGGTGTGCCAATTTTTACTGATTCATAAATTTCTTTCACATCTCTATTATCAAGGGCTATACAACCATCAGTCCAATCTCCATACGATTGAAATAACCCCGCTGCAATATTCATACCATTTGGCAAACCATGTATTTTAATATCACCACCAGCACTTTTTCCGTGTTGTTTAGCATACTCTCTATCCTTTGTATTTGGATAATTTATGCCAAGATTAAGAAAGTATCGCGATTTTGGATTTTTAGAATCTATAATGTAATTTCCTTCGGGTGTTTTGCTATCCCCCTCAAATTGTTTATGCCCAATAGGATTTTTCCCCAATGCGATATGATATTCTTTTAGAATCTCCTCATTGTGATAAAGCTGTAATTTTCGCTTTTCTTTCAACACAACTATCTTTGTAATCTTATTTTTTAATGAATTATCAATCGCGTATTGCCGATTCTTGTCCGCATAAACCAATGACATAAAAAGAATTGAGCATAGAGTAATGATGCCTATTGAAGACATCAGTAATATTTTTCGCATAGTTTAAATTCCTTTAAATATACTTGCAGTAATTATGAAAGCATATTATTTTTCAAATCAATACTGTTCAAAGCTTGATTTAAGGGTTGTTGCATTTGCTTTTTGTTCAAACTCTAACACTTCTTTTGCACAGAGATTCTCCCCATCAAGTCTTGTAGCGGTTATAGTAAGCTTTGAATTCCCATTCCAAATATACATTAAGACATATCCCAAAGGATTTTCTTTTGTAGAATCAACCTTAAAAGCTTTATTAGTTTTAGGCAAATCTTTATGTAAAATATTTGTGCCAATACCATTATTCAGATTTGCATCTGCATAGGCTTTATATGCACTTTCTAATTTTTGATTTGGAAAAGTATATATATCATATTCGTTGGTTGTCTTAAAATTCTTTTTTAAGAAATTCCTTTTTTGCACTAAAGTTTTTAAGTCATTTTGATAAAGTGTGTCAAAAACCCTTAACCGTGCTTCTTCAAGTGGTAATAATCCAGATTCTTCTGCTTGCAAACCTACTGCTACACTCGCACTGATACCAAATGCAAGTAAAAGATGTTTAAAATTCATTTTCATTGTGTTCCTTTTCAAGAGAATAAGCTATAATTATACAATAAAAAAATGAATTTCTCTATTTTTATATCTCTTTTAAAAATTTCATAACAACTTTTTATTAATAAAATTCAATATTTTATAACAAAATTTAATCTCAAGTATAAAAAGGTATTGTAATGCAAGTAAAATTTTCTCTTGTTTTCTCTTGTTTTCTTATTTTATTTTTTAGTGGTTGCACATTTTATGCTTTTGACCCACAATATTATAAGGCAAAAAAATATGCAAAGCAATATAGCGGAATCTATGTTTTCAACCAACAAGCTTATCATGAGATTTTAGAATCTATAAAAGATTCTAAAAAATATGATGATGAAAAATTAGAATTTCAAAGACAACTTTTTAAACAAATACGAGCAAATACAAATCAAGAATGGCTTAAAAACAAAGAGAAATATCAAGAACTTACACGCAAATTAAGTGGATACACAAATGAAAAAAATGCACAAACACTTTTTGTTTTAGCAAAAATTGATGAAAAATTTTCGCCCACAAATTTCCTTTCAAATGGTAAAAAATACCATCATATTTTATATGTCAGTGATTATGATATAAAGATTCCAGAATCTCTTATGAAGAAAATACATGGGGAAACTATGCAAGATTCTAAATTCCAACGCATTATTTATCCCCAATATTTTTCTGTGAGTGAAAACGCAGAAATTGAAATTATATCAATAGGAGTGGTATATCTTTATAAGAATATTAATAAGGTTTATAGTTTAAAAGAAGATTCTTTAATTGATATGGAATTTGCAAGTGGAGAATGGAAATACCTTGTCGGTAAAAAAGTTTTTATTATAAAATGAGGAAATATCATTGATATAATAATGAAACACAAAAACTATCATACACTTTTTATAGGATCTTAGTGAAAGGTGGAAATAAATTCTGCCATATCTAAGATTCTGTTTGCATAACCAGTTTCATTATCATACCATGACATAATTTTTATCATATTTCCCACTTGCAAACTTAAATCTTTTGCTACTATGCTACTATATGAGCTTCCTAAAAAATCGCTACTTACACGATATTTTGTATCAAGTGTGAGAATATTACGCATGCTATTTTGAGCATAAGATTCTAAAAGGGTATGCACCTCATCTTTATCTGTTTGCTTTTGGAGATAAAAATTTAAATCTGCCATAGATACATCAATCACAGGAATACGCAAACTTTGTCCATGTATTTTACCCTCTAAGTTTGGCAAGACTCGTTTTAAACCGATTGCCGCACCCGTTGTAGTTGGAATAATATTGTTTGCAGCGGCTCTTGACCTCCGCTTATCGACTCTATGTGCGTTATCGAGTAAATTTTGGTCGTTTGTGTAACTATGGATTGTTGTCATTGTAGCACTTATGATTCCATAGTGTTTTTCAAGGATAAAGCAAATTGGAGCAATACAATTTGTGGTGCAAGAAGCATTTGAAATAATTTGCTCACCTTGATAGTATTTGTGATTTACACCCAAGACAAAGGTCGGAGTGTTGTCATGTGCTGGAGCTGAAATAATTATTTTTTTTGCTCCTTTTGCAAGATGATGTGAGACAGATTCTGAAGTGAGAAATTTGCCACTTGATTCTATCACAATATCAACTTCACCAAAATCAATGTCTTGAGAATTAACATGATTACTAAGTTGAATGGCTTGCTGATTAGCAAAAAGTATATTGTTTTCTAACCTCAAATCGCCATTAAAATTGCCATGTGCTGTGTCAAACTCAATTAAATAAG
Organism: Helicobacter didelphidarum; assembly: GCF_003364195.1. Lineage (GTDB taxonomy): Bacteria > Campylobacterota > Campylobacteria > Campylobacterales > Helicobacteraceae > Helicobacter_A > Helicobacter_A didelphidarum. Next base: position 5,087 of record NZ_NXLQ01000007.1, read on the forward strand.
TGAGAATCTCCCATTTTGCTATGTCATTCATAGCTTTAATAGTGTGTCCTCTCTGCAATGCGATACGCAATATTGTTCGCCCCATTCTCCCTAATCCATTAATTCCAAGCGTCATATTTCTGCCTCGTTTATAGAGATAAATATAGAGATTATACACTAAAGTTATGCACTTTCATAAGAAAAATATGTTTTATTTGCAGAAGTTAATGAAACTTCAATCCAAGAATGATTTTTATGAAGAAAATATATTTGATATTTTATGGATTTTATGCAATAGTAAAGAGATGGTTTGTGATGATTATTTAGAATTGTGTTCTTTCTAAGATAGCTTGATATGATATGCAAAATTTTAAAAATCATTGTATAATATTATTTTCTGATTTAAATTTTAGGTAAAATTATGGATATAGTAACTCTCTCTCATGGTAGTGGTGGTATTAACTCTGCCCATTTTATACAAAATATTTTTATGCCATTTTTCCAAGATATGATGCCCTTTGCTAATGAGGATTCTGGAATATTTAGAGCCAACGATAATAATGAAAAATATGTCACAAGCACAGATTCTTATACAATTAATCCTATTTTTTTTGAAGGTGGGGATATCGGAAAACTCTGCGTATGTGGTAGTGCAAATGATGTTGCAATGATGGGCGGGAAACCCACATATTTAAATATTGCTTTTATTATAGAGGAAGGATTTAAGATACAAGAACTTAAAAAAATTATAGAATCTATTGCATGTGAATGTAAAAAATTAGATTTACAAATTCTTGCTGCTGATACAAAAGTATTGCCAACCTTTAATAAAGATTTGGAAAAAAAAAATATTTTTATTAATACAACTTGTATTGGCATGTTAGAAAAAGTAAATATAAGTGCAGCAAGTATTCAACATGAAGATTGCATTATTCTAAGTGGTAAAATTGGAAATCATGGTGCAAGAATATTTCTAGAGCAAAATAATATTGCACTTGAGAGTGCAATAAAAAGTGATTGTGCTTCACTTTATCCTATGCTCTCAAAACTTTTTGCAAGTGAAATCCCATTACATGCTTTACGAGACGCTACAAGGGGAGGTTTGGCAAGTGTATTGAATGAATGGGCAATCAGTTCAAAAGTTTGCATTGAAGTCAATGAGGAATATATAAACATTGATGAAGAAGTGCGTGGTGTGTGTGAAATTTTAGGACTTGAAGCCTATGACCTTGCAAATGAAGGTGTGTGTGTATTGGCATTACCACAGGAATATGCTACACAAGCAATAACAATACTTCAAGAACATGAATTAGGAAAATATGCAAAAATCATTGGAAAAGCTATTCAAAAAGATATTATTAATAATCTTAAATTAGCTCATTCTTCTATGCAAGATTCTGAAACTCTTGAAAAAATGTATTTACAACGAGTCGTATTACAAACAAAATATGGAAGTAAAAGATTCTTAGAATACCCACAAGGGGAACTTTTACCAAGAATTTGTTAATTTTAATAAATTTATTTGCAGGATTGTTTCTTCCTTGAATAAATATCTTTTAGGGAGAAATTTTTGAGATGAAAATCAAAAAGTTTAGACCTCCATGCAACAAAAACTATAAGTGATTTGCAAATGCTATTTGTCCCAAACTAATAGAATAGTCATTACAAGGAAGTGTTGGAAAAAAGCATTCTATACCATGCAAACGAAGTAAATATTCTATACGAGCACAAAGCATAAAGTTTGCAAATACACCACCACCAAATAAAGCAAAGTCTGCTCCAATTTTTTGCAAAGATTCTAATACACAAAATGCTAAAGTATCAAGGAATCTGAAAGCAATTTGTTCTTTTGCTATGTTGCATTCTCTTTCATAAAACATTTCAATAAAACAATCTTTTAGGTCAATTTGCTCTTGTTTAATACTAAAAGAGTAGGGGACAAAGGTAGATTCTACAACTTGTGTTGCGACTGTTTGATAATTTGTTATACTCTTTTGAGAATTATTCATCGCAATATATTTAAGAGCCAAACTCGCAATCATTTCTCCGCTTTGCCCCTCATACTCAATCTTTTCTAATCCTAGTAAAAATCCTGCAATATCAAAAAGCCTCCCAACAGAGCTAGTGAGTGGGGAATTGATACCTCTTTTTTCTATATTTTGCAAAGTTTGTAACTCTTCTTTGTTATAGAATCTCTCTTCTAAAAATGTAAGAATTGGTGTTAGATTATTCCTTAAAGCATAGCTTAAAGTCAATCGCATAGAATCCTTAATGTGTTTTTCTCCACCTAAAATACGAAATGGTTGAAAGCTCATAAGTCTTTTTACGCTTTTAAAATCACCATACAAAAATTCACCACCCCAAATAGTAGAATCTTCCCCAAGCCCACTTCCATCAAAAATTACACCAACACCATTTGTATGGTTAGATTCTAAGAGAAGTGCATTGAGATGAGCATGATGGTGATAGATTGAAGCAATATGCGGTTTAGTTGGTATTTGCAAGAATAAATCGTTTGCAATATCTACACTTGCATATTGTTTATGTTTATCTGTAATAAAAATTTCTGGAAACCCATAAAGTTTGCTGAAAAAATAAAAGGTTTCATAAAAATTTTGGATATTTTGGATATTTGAGAGATTTCCTAAATATGGACTTATCACAACATTATGTTTTTTTGCAAAAGTTAAACTACTTTTTTGCATTGCACCAAATCCCGCACTTAAAACTTTAGTGTGCAACTGTTGAAAGTGTTTATGTAAAGGTGCAAAACCACGAGATACACGCATTAATTGTAACTGGGAAGATTGGCTTGTCTTATTAGAATCTATTTGTATTTGCTCCAATGGATTGTGTTGTTGAGAATTTTTGATGGTAGAATCTACTTGTATTGATGATGCAATGTTGTGAATTTTTTTGTTCGCATTTTTTGATTCTATATTCTTAGTTTGTGTATTACAAAATTTGTTTTGTGTAATGTAATCATGATAAAAATTAATACCATTTATAATACTATCATCTAACCTATGTAGAATCTCGCGTTGATAGATTAAAATAAAAAGATTATTTTGTGTAGCTTGCTGACAAAATGTGTTCTTTTTATGTTTAGTTTTGTTGTCATAAGATTCTGGTTTATTATTTTTTATCGCAGTATCATACAAAGTAGATGTGATTGTAGAATCTTGATAAAGAGATGATTGCTTATAGGTGTTTTCGTGTTTGAATGATTGTTTGTGTAAAGAGATATTGCAATCATGCGATGTTTCTAAGGTATGTAATATATCGTAAAGATTACATTCTTCTAATTGCTTAGCAATCATTGCTCCTTTTTTATTTGCAGAAGTATAGAGTAGGGCAAAATCCTCTTCTAAATGTTCAAAAAGCAACACGAGCATAGCAGTATATGGAATCATAACACCAATTGTTTCTAAATTACTAATCTCTGGAGAGAGATTGTATTTTTTATTTTTTAGTGCAAGAATAATTGGTGATGCGGGGCTGTTTAAAGCATCAATCGCTTTTGGGGAGAGTAGAGCAATCTTTTTCAGTTCAGATTCTCTTGCCATAATGACAAACGGTTTGCTTGGACGATTTTTTATAGCTCTTATTTTTCTTATTGTGTCTGTATTTCTTGCATTTGCCAAAAATGCAAAACCACCTAAACCTTTAAAAAGTATTATACGATTATTTTTAAGTGCATCTGCACAGGCTTTGATTGCATCGTAATTATAGGACAAGGAATTGATATGGGAAAAATTGCTTCTTGTAAAATGTCGCATGTCAGGAAAATCATGTTGTAGTTGTTTTACTAAAGATTCCGTAGCAGAGATTTGATTTTGTTGTGCATAATATTCAAAAGAGAGAACTTTTATCCCACATTGCTTACAACTTATTGGCTCTGTATGGAATCTTCTGTTGGTAGGATTTGTATAATCATAATTGCAAGAACTGCAGAGTGCAAAATCTTTCATAGATGTATTTTTTCTATCATAGGGTAGGGCGTTTAAGATACTAAAACGAGCACCACAATTTACACATGAGGTAAAAGCATAATGCCAGAATCTTTGATGACTTTTTAAATTTTCAGGATATATTTCATGTGATATGGAATCTTTGCTCGTTAAAAGATCTTGATAGCAATCCTCACAAATTTTAAAATCAAGAGGTAGTTGTAATTGTAGCTCACTATCTCTAAGCTGATTTGCTTGATGTTGATATGATTCTAAAATTTTGAAGTTATTCTCGTGTATATTTTCCTTGTCATTTTCATTGTAAATAGATAGAGATTCTATAAATTCCAGAGAAAGGGAATCTATGGAAGCATTTTTTGGTAGCACAAGATTTAACGCAGTATTTTTTAAAATCTTATAAGCATTAAATAAGAGTTGAGATAATATATTGAGTATATTAATTGCATGTCTTTTTTTAGTAATCTGGATATTGTCTTTATAAGCATTATTTATTATATCTGCTTGTATAAAATCTTGATAGTTACATACTTGCAATAAAAAAAGCAAAAATAGTATAATATTTTGTTCTGTATTGGGATCATTTTGGGGATTCCAAAAAGGATTGTTTTGACACTGCAATACCTCAAAATATTGCAATATATCTTGAGTAGAAAAATCTTGCGGGTTACATTGCAATATAATTTCCACACAATTACCCATATTTCTTACAAAACCATGAAATTTAAAAATATGTGCAAGATTATAAACAAAAGGACGAAATCCAACCCCTTGCACTAAACCAAAAATTTTAATTTTTATGTTTTGTTTCTTTTGCTGTCTTTTCCGTGAAACTAAAAAATCCAATAAAGATTCTAAGAAATTGGCAAGATTCGCAACATAAGATTGGAATGTTTTGTTTTGATGATATAGCTGTGATTCTTGAATAATTTGCATCCAATAAGTTATTTTATTTTGTGTATAAAAATCATAAGAAAAAAAGTTTGTGGTTTGTTGCATTGAGTTTATTTGCCTCTTAGGTGTTCGAAGTGAATAAGTTATGTTTTAAATTTAAATCCAACAAAATGAGTAACAATATTATTCCAACTTTTATTAACTTTAGTTTAGGTTAGAATTGTAACATATATTTTTAAAAATCTATTCCATTGTGGAAATATATATATTTTGGGAACAGAAAATTATTTCACAAGATTAAGATTTCAAAAAAAGAAAGGGTAGTGATATGATAAAAAATAAAAAAGTTTGAAAATTTAAGTTTTCATAATTTTATATTGATATTTTAAAACTTACGTGGCTTCCTTTGTGTTATTTACTTCACATAATTATAATATAATAAAAATATCAATATTTCTTATAAGGATAAAAATGAGTAATTTTGAAACAATTATTGGATTAGAAGTTCATGTGCAATTAAATACAAAAACAAAAATTTTCTGTTCTTGTGCAACAAGCTTTGGTGATATGCCAAATACAAATGTCTGTCCTGTATGTTTGGGTTTGCCTGGTGCTTTGCCGGTATTAAATAAAGAAGCTGTAAAAAAAGCAATTTCTTTTGGAACTGCTATCCAAGCTAAAATTAATCAAAATTCCGTTTTTGCACGCAAAAATTATTTTTATCCCGATTTACCAAAAGCATACCAAATTAGCCAATTTGAGATTCCAATTGTTGGGTATGGCACTATTGAAATTGATGTTCATGGTGAAAAAAAGATAATTGGTGTAACAAGAGCACATTTAGAAGAAGATGCAGGGAAAAATATCCACGATGGTAATATTTCTAAAGTGGATTTAAATCGTGCTTGCACACCGCTTTTAGAAATTGTAAGTGAGCCTGATATGCGTAGTAGTGATGAGGCAATTGCATATCTCAAAAAATTGCATTCCATTGTCCGTTTCCTTGAAATTTCAGATGCAAATATGCAAGAAGGAAGCTTTCGTTGTGATGCTAATGTATCTATTCGCCCAAAAGGTGAAACAAAATTTTATACGCGCGTAGAAATCAAAAATCTCAATAGCTTTAAATTTATTCAAAAAGCTATTGAATATGAGGTTGTAAGGCAGAGAGAAGCTTTTGAATCTGGTTGCTACAACGATGAAATTGTGCAAGAAACACGGCTTTTTGACACACAAAAAGGTGTTACAAAATCAATGCGAGGAAAGGAAGAAAGTGCAGATTATCGTTATTTCCCTGATCCTGATTTATTGCCTGTATTTTTAGATTCTAAATTCTTAGAAGATGCCCAAAAGATTCCTGAAATGCCAGAGAGTAAAATTGTACGTTATGTTACAGATTTTGGGCTAAAAGAGAATGATGCAAAAATTATTACGCAAGACATTGATATGGTTAAATATTTTGAATTTTTAGTGCAGCAAAAAATCCTTGCAAAAACTGCTTACACATGGCTTACGACAGAGTTGCAAGGGAGGTTAAAAAATGGTAATACACTTGCTACTTGCGGTATTAGTAAGGAAGTTTTTTATACTCTTTTAGAGAGATTACAAACACAAAAAATTAGTGGATCTGGAGCAAAAACCATCCTTGATAATTTAGTAGAAAATCATGGTGGTGATGTAGATTTTCTTATTAAAGAATTGGGATTAGAACAAATTAATGATGATAGTGCAATTTTGACTCTTATAGATTCCATTCTGAATGCAAATTCTGATAAAGTTGCTGAATATAAGGCAGGAAAAGAAAAAATGTTAGGTTTCTTTGTTGGACAAGTAATGAAAGCTTCAAAAGGTGCAAATCCTGCAAGAGTAAATGAATTATTACGTGAAAAATTAAGTAAATAGAGTGTAGAAAGTAACCATTTTATAATTTTATTGAATATGAATATAATTGAAGCTATAAAAATTTAAAAAACATAATAATGGTGGAGTGTAGGGGGTTCGAACCCCTGACCCCAACGCTGCCAGCGTTGTACTCTCCCAACTGAGCTAACACCCCATATATACTAAAGATATAAATAAATTTTCAGAGAAAGAATTAAAAAACTCCCATTCTAGCATTTTAAAGCTTAAAAGACATTTAAACTACGAAATAAATTGCCAAATTAAATTCCCCTTTTTTCTTAATGAAGTTAAAATCTTAAATGTTTTTTACGAGTGAATACATTATTTTTTTATAGTTAAGATGATTCTGTAATAATATTAAATGTAATTGATATTAATATTTTGAGAAAAGGCAAAAAATGATTATCTTACGAATATATTTTATGTTACTATGTATGATTTTCTATTCTGCATGCTCACACAAAGAACATGTAGCAATAGCTGAAGATTTACAAGATAAACAAAACATTCAAGAAAAAAGAGAATCTACCTATCAAGATTTAAAACAAAATACATCTTCTCATTCCTCAAATTCCATAGAATCTTTATTAGATTCTAATACTCTTTCGCAAGATGATATAATACAACAAGCATTAAATGAAGAATTAAAAAGCAAACGTAACCAATACAGAAATGAATGTAATAAAAAAAATGGGGATTCTTGTGTAAAACTTGCAATTTCCTATCAAACTTCACACGACCTCGATAAAGATTCAATAACAAAAATATATGAAAAGGCAGCAATGTATTATCAAAAAGATTGTGAAAATGGTAATATGCACGCATGTTCGGGCTTAGGTACACTTTATGAGGCAGGAGATGGTATTAAGCAGAATAAAAAATATAGTAAAGAACTTTATAGTCATGCTTGTAGAAATGGAGATTCAAGAGGTTGTATAAACCTCGGAATTATAGCAAAAGGTTGCCTTGCATGTCCTTCAGAAAACACTCCGCAAACTAGAGAAGCACTCAACTATTTTAAACAAGCGTGTAAGTATAAAAATTCTAATGCGTGTTATATGGTTGCACAAATTTACTTAAAGGCTACACAGCAACTAGATTCCAATCAAGACGAGCTTATCAAACAATATTTAAAACAATCTTGTGATTTTGGTAAACAGAATGCTTGCAACAATTAAAAAATTATTTCACAATATTTATATTTTTTAAACACAAAATGATTAAAACTAAGATAAAATTATTCTATAAAGTTTAGAGATTGGACAACCTCCTTTTTTCTAAAATGGAAAAATAAGATTGTTCAATCAAAAATATGAGGAGATTTTGGCATGGATATATTGTTATTAATCGGACAACTCATCGTCTTATTTGGAGCAATTTTCTTGGGTATTCGGCTTGGTGGTATGGCTATTGGATACGCTGGTGGACTTGGTGTCGTTGTGCTTAGTCTAGGACTTGGCATGAAGCCTGGAGATATTCCTTGGGATGTGATTTTAATCATTATGTCTGTTATCGCAGCTATCGCAGCAATGCAATTAGCTGGAGGCTTGGACTATATGGTGCAGGTAGCTGAAAAGATTTTGCGTAAAAATCCTAAATATATCAACTACCTTGCACCTACAGTTACTTACTTTTTGACATTTTTAGCAGGGACAGGACACACGGCGTTTTCTATGATACCTGTCATTGTGGAAGTAGCAAAAGAGCAAAATATCAAACCATCCGCACCACTCTCTATCGCTGTTGTCTCATCTCAAATTGCTATTACCGCAAGTCCCGTGAGTGCGGCAGTTGTTTATATGAGCGGTGCATTAGAAGAATTTGGCTGGAGTTACCCTACTCTCCTTCTTGTGTGGCTTGTTACAACTTATATCGCATGTATGCTTACTGCTTTTGTTGTTAGCAAATTTTTTCCTCTTGACTTGAGTAAAGATTCTGTTTATCAAGAAAGACTTAAAGCTGGATTGGTAAAACCATCTGTTGGCGCACAGCATATCGAACTCAAAAAGGGTGCAAAGTTAAGTGTTGGGATCTTTTTAATAGGTGTTTTATGTGTAGTTTTTTATGCAACATCTATTTCTGATGTTGTACGCAAACCGCTTTTGAATCTTGTAAATTCCCATATACCTGTTGATATGGAACAAGAATTATTTAATATTAAATCAAAAGCCCTTAGCATGTTAAAAGAAGCACAAGGTGATGTGAGCAAGGGACAAGCTGAACTTGATTCTAACTTTAGTAAAATGGAAAATTTATTTCTCAAATCTAAAGATGAATTTAAAACAGCAAATGGTGAATTTAATGAAGCCAAAATTGATAGCTATGTGGATTCTCTAGGGAAATTTAAAGAGGCAATATTTCAAGCAAAAGAGTTGCATACTGATGCTAAACTTTCTGAAGTAAAAGCTTATTTAGAATCTGCATTAAGTGAACTTCATGCAAGAGCAAAAGATTCTATAAAAGAAGATATAAGTGAGGAAACTTTTGGTGTGAAACTTGCAAAAATGGTAAAAAGCTACATAGATCCTGTGCGGCTAACACGCGATGGAGCAATTATGAGCTTTATGCTTTTGATTGCAACCTTTATTGCAATATTTTGTAAAGTTGATACAAGCAAACTCCTTGATGCAAGCACATTTAAAGCTGGTATGACAGCGTGCGTTTGTGTGCTTGGTGTCGCATGGTTGGGCAATACATTTGTAGCTGGATATAAAGAAGAAATCGGAAGTCTCGCAAGCAAACTTGTAGGTGATTATCCTGGACTTTTAGCTGTTGCACTATTCTTTGCTAGTATGCTCCTTTATTCGCAAGCAGCTACCGCAAAGGCAATTATGCCTGTTGTTATTGTTGCATTAGATATAACAGCCACTACACCAGAATCTAGTTATATTTTAGTAGCAAGTTTTGCAGCGGTATCAGCACTTTTTGTGCTTCCTACTTATCCAACGCTTCTTGGTGCAGTCCAAATGGACGATACTGGTTCAACTCGTATAGGGAAATATGTGTTCAATCACAGCTTTATTGTGCCAGGAACAATTGCTATTATTTTTGCCGTAGGACTTGGATTTATTGTTGCTCCAATATTTGCATAAAATATTCTGATAAAACAAATATAGATATTTTTTAGACTATATTGCAAAAAAATGTCTGTATATTCCAAATCTTAATATTTACAAACAAAGGTAAAATTTTTCTATCTTAATGAGACTCACTCAATCTCTGTATTATTCCCAATGAAAAATTACGATATAATATGTATGAGTATTTATTAATGTATTTTCTGTAAAAATAATTACAATAAATTTTTTAAAGTATTAATAAATTACATTGTACATTCAATAAGAAGAGATTTTAGCAATTTTCATAATTAAAAAATCTCAAGGTAAATGTTATGCCATTTATCAATATAAGGGTTTTATATGCAAACTATTCTTCTTGTTGGCTTGGGTAATGTTGGCACACAATATGCACATACGCGACATAATATTGGCTTTATGTGTCTTGACAAGCTTACAAGTATATTAAATGATGAAAATAAGCAAAAAAGTCCGCTCACAGAATTTTATACTAGAGATTCTAAAAATACGGAACGAGTAAATCCCCACATTATTTCATATAATATAGAATCTCGTCTTAATAATAAAAATACACAAATTATATGGAAGGCTGATAAAAAAAATCATTGCATAAAAGCTGAAGTATCGCTTAAACATTTTATAGAATCTTTGAGAGATAATATACAAATTTTAAGGCAATTTAAATTTCTTGCACCAAAGTCTTTTATAAAAAAACACAATGCCACACTCCCTATTCCCTCTACAAAACAACAATATCCTAATGATTATTATCGAGAGAATGAACAAAAATGGATAGATTTTTTACAAGAATCTTTTCAAGAAAAGTTACAATCTATTCATCCAGATTACAATATACTTATGGTAGCTCCAACAACTTTTATGAATAATAGTGGGGAATGCTTACGAAATATCGTGCAGCATTATAATATTGTTAAAACAATTATAATCTACGATGATTTAGATACAAAATTTGGAAGTATTAATTTTCGTTACAAAGGAAGTAGTGGGGGACATAATGGATTAAAATCAATTCATACATATTTTGGAGAAACATATTTACGCGTAAAACTTGGTATTGCAACAAATATATTTTTAAGCGAAAAAGCTTCAAAGATTATTGGCAAATCACAAGATTTTGAAATAATCTCTGAATTATTTTTACAAACTCTATATGAAAAATTTAATTTTTTTGAGCAATTTAAAACACAATCATTTTTTAAAATTCTAAAAAATAAACTGCTCAAGCAAAATTTACTTGCTACAAATCTGGAATCTTATTATAATGAAATATGGCAAAAATTCCAACAATTTCATAAGAGTGGTAATGATGAAATTCCTCATTTTGTTCTATCAAATTTTACCCCGTGTGAATCTTTCGTGCTAGAAGACATTTTAAGCTATACTTCATTTGTTATAATTGGTGCAATATTTGAGTGGAGTTATTATAGCTCTTTACACAAGAAAGATACAAATGATTTTATGTCTCTTGATATTTTTAATGTAAATTTTAAATAAATTATATAAATTATATATATGAAAGAATCTAAATTAGTTTTATATGAAAAAGTTAATTGTTTGTTATGCAAATGGATTGAAGCTATATTTTTAAGTTTATAAGACAAACGAAATTTTGCTATAATACTAAAAATATATAATAAAAGCTTTAAATTCCATAAATATTAATACAACAACAACTAATTGTAAAGTAACACCATGTTCAATGTCTTTAAATTTATTTTATTATTTCTTGTTATTGACATACTTCATGCGAGAGATATTGTAGCATATAAAAAACAGACTTTTTCTCTTGCTACGGACAATGACGCGTATTTTGAACCAACAAATTATGATAGGTTCTATACTGCTGGACATAGTTTAAGTTATACTTCCAAAGAATTTCAGCAATCATTTTTACACTATGTCGGGATTTCTTCTTTCTTGTCTAAAAATCTTAGCCTTACCCTACCCTATTCTTCTGTAATTTCTCGTTTCAGCATAAATCTTGCACAAGAAATTTATACACCAAATAGCAAGTATGTAACCATTCCTCCAAAAGATGATATGCCTTATGGGGGATATTTATACGCAAACTTTATGGCACAAAATCGCATTGGGAATTTTATGGAACAAGCTTCGTTAAATATTGGTCTTGTTGGTCCTTATGCACTTGCAAAAGAGACACAAGATATAATCCACATACTTACAAATGTAAGTCGTTATGCAGGTTGGGATTCTCAAATTCATAATGAATTTATTTTTAATCTCTATTACAAAGCAATGTATAAGATTCCAATTATAGAAAATATTATTGAATTTTTACCATTTGGGACAATAGCACTAGGAAACGCACATACTCATGTTGATTTTGGAGCGAGATTGCGTATCGGATGGGGACTTTGGGGTGATTTTGGAATCCAAAAAGCCCATACAAATAATCTTGGTAGCACAAGCATTGATGATAATTTTAGATTCTATCTATCTGGTGGAATACTTGGTAGAGTTGTCGGGAGAAATATCTTTATACAAGGCAATACAATTGGCGGGGTGCAAACTTCATTAGATGTAAACCACTTTATTTATGAAGCAGAACTTGGAATGGCGATTGCATGGAAAGGATTTGTTGCTGGTGTTGTATATACTTATAAACAAAAAGAATTTTTAACTCAAGCAAGAGATTCTAATTATACAACACTTAGAATAGAAGTAAGCTTTTAAATTATATCATCTAGCCACTATTGTTAGGATAATTTATTTATGGTGGTGTTGTGATTGAGCAAAATTTCATTATTTTCCACAATAAACACAACAATGACTTTTATAAACTCTCATTCAGATTTTAAATTCGCTTAAATTACGATTAAGTTCATTGGTTTTATCGCTAAGCTTTGTGGAAGATTTGTGCATATTTGTATTAATTTCCAAAAGAGTAGCAACACATGTGGCAATTTTACTTCCATTCTCAAGAATATTTGTAGCATTTACATTTACCAATTTTGCACCCTCAAGACTTTCTGCAGATTTTTCAGTTACAAGATTGATAGTGTTTGAAAGATTCTTGATATCTTCTTGCATATCATCAAATTGTTGTGTTAAAGTCTGCATAGACTCTGATCCCTCTTGCATCTCATTGCTGATGTCATTAATAGATTGTAAGATACTATTAATAATTGAGCTTGTTTCAGCTATTGATTTTTGCGTTCTCTCTGCAAGTTTTCTGACTTCATCAGCTACAACAGCAAATCCTCTTCCATGTTCTCCTGCTCTTGCTGCTTCTATTGCTGCATTAAGTGCCAAAAGATTTGTTTGTGTTGCAATTTCAGTAATTACCACCAAAACATTTTGTATATTGTTTGCTTCATTGGCAAGATTCTGAATCTTGCTTACATTTTCAATTTCCCTCGTCGCATTTGTTTGAATATGCCCATTCACTTGATTGATAATATTTTTTGTTTCATCAAATTTTGTAAGGACAGATTGCAGTTCATTATTTACATCAATTGACATTTGAATATTTTGGTTAATAATTTCACGACTTTTTTCACCAAGATTTGTATTATTATTGCTAATATGTTCAATTTGCTTAGTATTTTCATTGAGCTGCATAGAAATGACACCAAGATTTTGCACAATATCAAGATTGATACGTGTTTGGTTTAATACTTGCAAAAAGGTGCTTTGTATATATTGAATAAAGGTATTAATGGATTTTACCATAAAGCTGATTTCATCATTTGTTTGTGTAGGTAAGCTTTCTGTAAGAGCCTTATTTTCAATAATATAATGCAAACGCGTATTGACTCGCTTTAATCGCACTACAAGATTACTAATAACTACGATAGAGAGGAATATTGTCAGAGCTATGACTAAAGATTCTATAATAATTAATGTCAAAAAATAATTTTCCTTTGTATCAATTTGTGTTTGTATAGATGCACTTAAATGTTGAGCTATTGCATCTTCTACATTTTTTAATAAATCAATTTTTTTTGTAATGGTTGCAAACCACACAGATGGTTCTATACCATAATCCCCTACTCTATGTTTTACTATTGCTGTATTACGCATATTTTGCACTTCCTGAAAAGACGAATCTTTTATTGTTTGTGCATAAAGTTCTAAAATAGACTTTGGACTAAATGCAAGAAAAAGCTTATTGAAGACTTCCTGTTCTGCCAATAATGAAAGGAATTTACCATATTGGGCTTCATTTGCGGGAATATTTCCGGAAAATATTACATTCAACATAGCTCGTTCTAATCCAGAACGTTCTTTTGCATACAAGAAATTTGCATAACCAAACATTTCTCTTGTAATCTCTGTATTTGAGATTAATGTAGAAGATTCTAGCACACTATCAAGCAAGATTCCAATTGTTCCACTAAAATAGTTAAGTGTTTGTGTGACAGCAGGTGTATTATGAATAGAAGAATCTGCTTGCATACGGATTTCGTTAAGTTTTTTTAATTGTTCTAAGGCGTTGTTTAATGTTGCTATATAATGTGGACTTAAATTGTATTCTTTTGATGCAATATCTACAAATATGGTGTATTGTTTATCTGTGATTTGTCTTTGGTTTCGTAACTCATTTGCAAATTTTTTACCACCACTAGCAAGATATCCAGCACTCATTCCACGTTCTTTTTGCATTTCATGGACTAATAAAGAAAGTTTTTGTGATATATTAATTTGTTGTTGTAGAGATTTATTTATTGCTATATAGTTATATGAGTTTTTAAGTTCAATCATCATAAAAAAAAGCATTGTAATAGTAGAAATAAGGACTAATAGGATAATCCTAGACTTTAAACTCATCTTATTTAGCAAAAACATTCACACTCCCCCTATCTAATCAATAAAAGCACTTCTAGTATATCTAAGTTATTTTAATAAGTCAAACATACAAGCATATATACTTAAGAAACCGACATGATTCCCTATACTTGTACTATTTTAATTTCTATATTTATAGTTCGTATATGAAAATTAAAATAAAACTCAACATTTAGATTTTTACAAGCAAGTGCAATATTTATATTTCATACTTTTCTTTTGGAATCAAAATATTAAAATCTATACATATATCTTACCACAAACGAAAAAGTTTCTTTTATATAGTATTAAAAAATACTTCTCTTTATTTTGCAAGAGTGATGTTCCTACTTGCACACCAATAAAACCATAACTTTTTTCTTTTACTAAACTTTCGGCTTGTAAGTTGATACAAGTAAGCATCTCTGTTAACGCAATAACCTGTACGTTATATTTCAATGTCATTCTCATGACTTATCCTTTATTTTATATAGAAATAGATTGGTATTCTACAAAAAAAAACAAGTCAAGACCAAAATAGCATTTTGTAAAAATAACCATTATATTAGGATTATGCCACCCTAAAACACGGCATTACATTCAATATCAATAAAGATTCAGTAATTTTTATTGATTAGGAATTTAATGAAGATTAATTTTCGTTCTATTAGAATAATATCGAACAATGAGTGAAAGTGAAAAACAAACAATAAAATATAATCCTGCCACTGTGGCAAAAACACTTACAATCTCTTGAAAACTTGTAACACGACTTAAAATGTCTTTTGAAGCATTGGTAAGTTCCGCTACATTTAAAGCTGCGAGAAAAGAAGTGTCTTTGATAGTTGTTACACATTGAGAAAGTATCGTAGGTGTTACCTTGCGATAGCATTGTGGGAAGATAATATACCATAGCGTAAAAGGAAAGCTAAAGCCCTGCGAAGCTGCTGCTTCAAACTGCCCTTTAGGAATAGAATTCAACCCTCCTCGAATAATCTCCGCCATTACAGAAGAAGTATATAAAAACAACCCAATTGTCCCAAGGACAGCATAATTTGCAGGAATCCCAAGCACAATGGGAAGCACAAAGCATGCTGCATACATCCATAACAATAGCGGGGTATTTCTAAAAATTTCTACATAAATTCCTGCTAAATATCCAAAAACCCTATTTACACCATGAGTGCCATAATTTCTCATTACCGCAAGGATTGAACCAAAGATAATCGCACCTCCTGCGGCAAAAAATGCCATGATGATTGTCAGTTTTAACCCATTGAGTAACATATAAAAATCAACTATATGCATTCTGCACCTACCTTGCTAAGTGAGCTTTTTTGAGCTTTTCTTCATAAAAGCGAGTAAAGAGTGCCAAACAATAGCACACGACGAAATAGAATATCCCAGCAATTACATACGCAGGAGCATAATTAAGACTTGATTGTGCATAAGAATCTGCATTATACATAATCTCAGCTCCTGCAATGATAGCAAGCACAGACGTGTTCTTAATAAGATTTACCGCTTGATTTGTCGCTGGTGGTAAGATTACCTTGATAGTCTGCGGTAAAATAATATACATCATCGTTTGTGCATAGCTAAAGCCCTGCGAAGCTGCTGCTTCAAACTGCCCTTTAGGAATAGATTGGATTCCACTTCGGACAACTTCACTCATATATGCTCCCGTATAAACACCGATTCCAACTACACCTATGGTAAAAACATCAAGTGTTATACCAATATAAGGTACTTTAGGCAAGACATAATACAAGAAAAAAAGGTTAATGAGTAAGGGAGTATTTTGAAAAAACTCCACATATGCTCTCGCCCACCATCGTAATAATGTAAATTTACCGGTTGCCATAAGGGCATGAAAAATACCCATAAAAAGCGAGATAGATAATGCTAAAACCGCAACTAAGAGGGTATAGCCAAATCCTTGTATAAAAATATCAATATGTGAGAAAGTGTCAACCCATCTCCATAATGCAAAAGGTGAATTATCATTCATTAAAAAATACTCCGAATAGGATTTCTTTTATTTGAGATTCCATTTTTTTGCTAATTCATCAATTTCTTCATGATTATTTTTTACAAAGTTATTAATATAATCACTCCATTCTTGATCATTTTTTCGTGTTACGATACCATATTCTTGTGCATCTAAGCTATCTTCTAAGATTATGTTATTTTTATCAAGATAACCCCTCAAGATGGATTTATCAACAGAAAATGCATCAATTCTTTTAGAATCAAGTGCAGTTTTTAGTGATGGATAATCAGGAAGTTCTTGCACTGTTACATTAATCCCTGCCACTTCCGCTGCTTTCTTAATAGCCTTATTGGTTGTTGCTGCTTGTGCTACACCAATAATTTTGCCATCTAGGCTTTTAAAATCAGTGAAATTATTTTCTTTTAGCACCAAAAAGCCAATAGGATCACTATAATAAGAATCTGTAAAGTTATAAGTTTTCTTTCTCTCTTCAGTAATTGTGAAAGTTGCAATTACTGCATCAAGTGTGCCATTGTCAAGCAAAGGACCTCTTGTTTTTGCTGTTACAGGTTCTAATTTTAGTTTTGTTTCGTCTCCAAGAATTTCTTTTGCTAATAGTTTTGCAATATCAATCTCAAAGCCTTCTATTTGCTTGGTATCAGGATTCAAGAGAGCAAAATTGGGTGCATCTTTTTTGACTCCTATAACAAGTTGATTTTTTGCTTTAACAGACTCTAAATGGCTTTTTGAACTTTTTTCTTTATCGCCACAAGCAACTAATCCCAATGCTAATGCTCCTAAAATACTAAAACTTACTATACTAGATTTTAGTATATCCGAACCAAATTTTTTAATCAATGACTTCATAATTTGCTTCCTTTCCTTAAAAATGTAAATACGATTCGTATAATAAATAAGATTCAAAAAAAGAGAATTTATATTCTATATTTCTCACTTCTTATAGAAACCTATTATTGTGGAATCTAACCTATATTGTCTCTGTAACCCCATAGGTTAGATTCCACAATTATGCAGTCTAATGTGAGAGAATCTTGCTTAAGAAATTTCTTGTCCGTTCATTTTTTGGATTTTCAAAAAACTCTTTTGGCGTATTATCTTCCACAATCATTCCATCTTCCATAAATATAACTCTATCTGCCACTTCTTTAGCAAAACCCATTTCATGTGTTACAACAACCATTGTTGTACCTTTCTCTCCAGATATTTTACGCATAACATCAAGCACTTCTTGCACTGTCTCTGGGTCAAGTGCAGAAGTTGGTTCATCAAAAAGTATAATTTTTTTCTGTGTGCAAAGACTACGTGCGATTGCTACTCTCTGTTGTTGCCCACCACTTAATGTTGCAGGATAAACATTTGCTTTTGCTTCTAATCCCACGACTTTAAGATATTTGTAAGCGATTTCTTCTGCTTCTTTTCTGCTTCTTTTCTGAATCTTTGTTGGAGCCAAAGTAAGATTCTGTAATACTGTCATATGTGGGTAAAGATTAAAATGTTGAAAAACCATAGCACAATATTTACGACAAATTTCGAGTTTCGTTTTATGATTTAATTCAATATCATTGACTATTACCTTTCCCGATGATATTTCCTCAAGTCCATTCATACAACGAATTGTTGTGCTTTTACCACTTCCGCTAGGTCCAATAATAACTAATTTTTCACCTTCACCAATAGTAAGATTGACATTTTTTAGCACATGATGTTCACCAAAAAACTTATTTACATTTTCTAAACAAATCACTTTATAAAATCCCCATTATTCTTAATTTTTTAAGTCTATGAATTAATATTATCCGATATTTCTAAATTAATATACTATTAATAACTTATAATTTTATGGTATTTTTAGAATTTTTACAAAAAGTAACATTAATTATATATTATAGCTTATTTATATTACATTTTGATACTAAATTTTAGACTATATTTATTTTTATATATTTTTCATACAATAGACTTATTCTGCCACTTACGACTTCTCCAACGCAGTGCATTGGCGATTCCTCGTAGCCATTCATCGGTACAAAAAACCTATCCAAATACCAATAATACCTAGATTAAAATAAAAACATAGAGTGTATCCTACGGGCAAACTTACTCCAAGCGTGAATACAATCCCCATAATAAATGGAAACCTTGCATCGCCACTAGTACGCAAAGCATTTACCATGACTATATTAAATGTCCTTTTAACCTCTAAATGATTGAAATTGTAAATAAAGGTAACATAATCTCATCCAATGTAGGATTTAAGTCAAGTTTATCCCATAAGTATATTTTTTCTATATATGCTACAATTATTATGCAAAAACTTATAAACACACTTAACCATAATACATTAAAAGTATGTTTATAAGCAACTTCTACATGTTTTGCTCAAACAAGCTTGCCGATAATGATTTCATTTGCGATACTGATTGCTTGTCCTGTTAGCATAATAAATAGTGAAATTTAGAAAAAAATTGTTTGCACACTCGCATTATCTTGACCAAGTAGATTTACAAAAGAAAATACGATGATATATCGTATAATCCAAATAAGATTCTCTAGCACTAAAACCAACAATGTTTAGAATCTTTGCAATAACATCTTTTTGTAAGAAAAAACCTTGCCAAGAAAATCGGATCTTGAGTTTCCAATAAATCACGATAAGAAGTAAAGTTACAGCACATACGCGTCCGATTATTGTAGCAAAACCAACTCCCAATATTCTTAAATCTGTAAAATGTAACACATAATAATTTACAAGCAAAGTAATAATATCCATAATGAGTGAAATAAATGTAACGAAAATGCCATATTATAAATACACACGATCGAATATAGTATAATACCTAAAGCATCAAAAGGTAAGTAACCAAGCATTTGTAAATAATCTTTAGCATGCAGAAATTGCTCTGAAGCAACATTCATAATAGAAAGCAGAAAAGAACCTTGAGTATAAATAAATATTGCACAAAATAATCCTAATATGGAATTAAAAATAAACTTTGGTGCATTGCTTTTAAGGCTACGATTTTATTTCTCACCCCAATAGCTTGAGATACTACAATGCTACACACTACACTTAAAAAGCTAAAAATTGCCATAAACAAATCCATAAAAAGGTTACCAATACCCATAGCGCCCACAAGATCATTATTATAATGTGTAACCATCGAAGTATTTATCATAAGGGAAAGATAGCGTAAGAATATTTCGATAAAAATTGGCACAGAGAGATTTTACAGAGAGTTGCTTAGATGTCATGTTCTTTCAAGGAGTGATTACATGAAAAAAGTATATCGTAAAAATTATAAAAGTATGACACCCTGAAAAGATTTTTAAAATTCTTTATTGAGAGACTTTTTACAAAAAAAAAAATAAATGTCAGAATCCATAATAATTAGATACAACAAATTTATCTTCTAAGATTTTCTAAAAATAATGCTTGAGCTATACAAAATATATTAAGTTTTATTTTTTAGCAAATTGCTTTTAAATGAATTGTCGTAGTAATATCTACCATTCTTGTAATTGGGAGATAGTAATTTATTTCGTCTCCAAAAAAACGCATATTAAATTGTTCACCAAAAATTTTAGGATTCTGCTTATATAACTCAATCAATTTATCATAATCTTCTCTTAGCATACCAAAATCCATATCATCATCCCATGGAATGAACCCCAGATGTCTCACTGCACCGAGTAATGACCCTCCATATAAAAAGTATTTTAATTTATGTTTATCACATACTTTTTTAAAGGCTTTAGCAATCTCTAATAACTTTTGCTACATCTCTGTCATTTTTTTACCTAATAAATAAAGTTGATTGTTTTTGTATTGTATTATGTTAATCTCGCAACATAACAAATTACCTAAACTTCTCTTTAAAATTATAACAAACTTTTTATTTTAATATACTTAAAATTATATAGAATAATTAAAAAATAGAGTTTTCTTGTAATTTTTATTTCTTTATACCTCAATTTATACGATATGATATAAATATCTATTTTCCGGAATTCACTTGTATCTTGGTATTACTATAAGAAGTTTTATTATTTATACAATAACTGCATTTGTATAGTTTCAAAAAATCCTAATATTATCCATGAAATATAAAATTATGACCATTTTAAACATAATCAATAAAATTTTACTTTGAAGACGAATTTTACAGTAAATAAATTATGTGCTAATTAATTATATAAATTTTCTTATAATTTACAATTTTACTGATATTTTAAGATAGAATGTATAAAATTTAAATTCTTTGCTGGGTAAAACATAGATATACATAGGAACATAAATTTAATAAAAGGATAGAACATGAGCTTTTATCAAAAATTAAAACCATTCATTTTCAAGTTCGATGCAGAAAGAATGCACAATGTTGCTATGAGTCTTATGCATTTTTCAAGTAAATTTCCTCTTTTGGAATCTTATATTGCAAAATCGCATTGTTGTATTTATGAAGAACTTTCACAGAATATTCATGGATTAAAATTTTACAATCCAATAGGACTTGCAAGTGGATTTGATAAAAATGCGGAAGCTATTCGTCCATTAGCTAGTCTTGGCTTTAGTTTTTTAGAGCTAGGAAGCATTACACAAATGCCACAAGATGGGAATCCAAAACCTAGAATCTTTCGACATATTGAACAAGAAAGTGTCCAAAATGCACTTGGATTTAATAATAAAGGTGCACGTGGAGTGTTGGCTAATTTACAAAAAAACTATCCTTTTTGTATTCCAATTGGTATTAATATAGGAAAAAATAAAAATATTGTTATGGCAGATTCTCTTAAAAATTATGAATTGAGTTTAGAGACATTAAAAGATTATGGGGATTATTTTACCTTTAATCTTTCTTCGCCAAATACTCCCGGTTTGCGTGATTTGCAAAATGAAAGCTTTGTTGTGGATTTACTTGATATGGCTCATGCTATCACAACAAAACCTCTTTTCATTAAAATTTCTCCTGATATGGAAATAGATTCTATGCTACGTGTATGCCAAAAAGCTATTGAAAAAAAAGTGAGTGGAATTATAGCAACAAATACGACGATTGATTATTCTCTTGTCCCACAACCAGCACAACGCAATGGACATAATATTGGTGGATTAAGTGGTAAAGTTTTGACATCAAAATCGCGTGAGATTCTTAAAATCTTAGGACAAAATTTTTTTCGTCAAACAACTCTTATTTCGGTTGGTGGAATCGCTTCTGCTGATGAAATATATGAAAGATTAAGGCTTGGTGCCAGTCTTGTGCAAATCATGACTTCTATGGTTTATGGTGGGCCATCAGTTGTTAAGCACATGAATATACAGTTACACAAAAAGCTTGAAGCTGATGGCATAAAACATATCAGAGAACTTATAGGAACAGGAATTAATCGTGATTAAATTTATTATTGGAGCAGTATTTATGAGTAGTTTAGCCTTTTGTAGTGTTTTACCAAAACATGAAAGCAAAACTTTGGAGAATGGATTGCAGGTTGTTGTGATTCCACTCCACAATAAAAGTAATGTTATTGAGACAAGTGTATTTTATAAAGTTGGTTCGCGCAATGAAGTTATGGGAAAAAGCGGTATTGCTCACATGCTGGAGCATTTAAATTTTAAGACAACCAAGAATCTAAAAGCAGGTGAATTTGATGAGATTGTAAAAAAAATGGGTGGTAACAATAATGCTTCTACGAGTTTTGATTATACAAGATATTATATTCAATCGAGTTCCAAGAATCTTGATACTTCGCTAAAGCTTTTTGCTGAACTTATGGAAAATTTAGAATTTGTAGATTCTGAATTTCAATCAGAGCGAGATGTGGTAGCACAAGAGAGGCTTTGGAGAACAGACAATTCACCAAGCGGGTATCTCTTTTTTCGATTCTTTAATACTGCATACACTTATCACCCATACCATTGGACGCCAATTGGTTTTATGAACGACATTCAATCATGGAAATTAGATGACATTAAAGCATTCCATTCACTCTATTATCAACCCCAAAATGCTATACTTGTTGTAGCGGGGGATATAGAATCTCACAAAGTCTTTAGTGGTGTAGAAAAGTATTTTGGTAAAATTAAAAATCATGGGCAGATTCCTCAAATCAATACGATAGAACCAAAACAAGACGGGGCGCGAGAAGCTCACATTAAAAAGGATACAGGCGGCATTGAATGGATTATGCTGGGATTTAAAACTCCGAAATTTAACCATCAGGATCAAGTTGCACTTGAAGCAATGAGCGAGATTCTAGGAAGTGGAAAAAGTGCCGTACTTCCAGCAATTTTGACTGATAAACTTAAACTTGTTTCTGCAATTAGTGTATATAATATGGATTTAATCGATGAAGGTATGTTTATTATTGTGGCAACAGGCAATGCTGGCGTGAAAGCAACTGAATTAAAAAAAGAGATTCTCAAAGAAATTGAAAGACTGAAAAAAACACCAATTTCACAAGCCCAACTTGATAAGATAAAAATTAATACCCGTGCTTCTTTTATTTATAGTCTTAATTCTGCTAGTTCCGTGGCTGGGCTTTTTGGTTCATATCTTGTGCGTGGTGATTTAAATCCATTATTGCATTATGAGGAAAATCTCAATAAACTAGATTCTCAAACAATACAAGATATTGCAAAAAAATACTTTGTTCTTGATAACTCCACAACTCTGATTATGACAAAATAGTCTATCAAAAATTCTTTGCAAACTGCAGTGAAGAATAATGGTAATAATGTTTCGCTTACATCGAATAACTATTCTTGCAATATATTATTTCTAAGAATATATATTTGTTGATAGTAACTACATTGTAAGCGATTAGCATGATGTTACAAAAAGATTCTAAAAATCTAAATTGGTTACTTTGAATTTTTATGTGTTACATTAAATCCTAATAAAATATCAAGCTTTTGATTATTATATTTTTTCAAAAATTTCATGCTATAATTCTTTAATCAACTTAGACAGGGAATCTTTTTTGCTTTAGTAAAATAAATAAGAATTGTCGTTTGTTAGCAAACCTTAATTTTAGCCTTATAAAAGGAAAGTAAATGACCAAGATTATCTTAGCTACTAAATTATTGATATTTACTATCTCATCTGGTTTTATAGCATTAGTTTTTACTGCTTGTTTAGGCAACGGAAATCTTAAAGCAGAATATTATTCTACAGTATTGCCAACTTATGATTTTGATACTAATGCACCAACTATCATTGTAGCAGATCCTTGGGATCTCTCATCAAAATATTATGCTGGTCAGGCTTTAGAGGCTTTTAAAAAACGGGGTTTTAATAATATTTATTTACAGGGACAAATAGATTCTTCGTTCGCTCGAAATATGATTTATGTAAAAGTAGGTAAAGAACGCGTAGATCCTGCAAGCAATTATCAATATACTTTTAATACAACAGGTATCTGCAATGTTATTAATGGTGTTCCAAAATGTAGTGTAGATACAAGAAATAGTGAAGCAACACCGACGAATGTAAAACGAACAATTCGAGATTCTTATAGAATCTCGTTTGACTGGTTTGATGTGTATAAAAAAACTCGTGTATTATATGTAGCAGGAAGTGCGACAATTGATAGCGGAACATACACTGATCTGCAAGTTTTAACAATACTTCTAAATGATACCATTACACGTATGGAGTTTCGAAAGCCAGTGCAATATATCTATAATAGTTCACTTGGTGGACATTAAAATAAAACAAAATATAAAGATATTTCCATGGTCCCAAAGACATTAGACAAACAATGGGTAGCATTCCTTCAAGATGAATTTAATCAGCCTTATTTTATAAAAATTATCCAGCATTATAAAAAGGCTCTAGCAAATAACCAATGTATTTTTCCTCCTAATTATCTTATTTTCAACGCTTTTAATCTTACACCATTGGAAAATATTAAAGTTGTTATTTTAGGACAAGACCCATATCACGGAAGTATTATTGTAGATAATAGAGAAATTCCACAAGCGATGGGATTAAGCTTTAGCGTTCCTCAAGGTGTTCCAATCCCACCAAGTCTTAAGAATATTTATAAGGAGTTGGAGCAAGATCTTGGATTAAAAATGCCAAATCACGGGGATTTAACCTCTTGGGCTAAACGAGGTGTTTTATTATTAAATTCTATTTTAAGTGTTCAAAAAAATATTGCTGGATCACATAAAGATTTTGGCTGGGAGCAATTTAGCGATGCAGTAATTGTTAAGATTTCAGAGAATCTATGCAATATTGTTTTTCTTTTATGGGGGAATTATGCAAAGAAAAAAGAGAATCTCATTGACACAACAAAACACTGTGTTATAACTGCACCGCATCCAAGTCCTCTTGCAAGAGGGTTTGTTGGGAGTAAAGTCTTTAGTCAAGCTAATCAAGCTTTAATGCGATATGGTAGAGAACCTATGGATTGGAGTTTATAAGAATAGATAAGCTTATTTATATTCATATAAATTTTTTCCATAAAATAAGTAAGAGAATCTCTTTGTAATTTTTATTTCATTTAATTGGAATTTATAGAGCATTGGGATTAACAAATTTGTTGTAATTATTAAAAAAAATTATATCTCTCACACTTTTAGTTATATTCAAAATTATGCTAATTATTATATCTTACAAAGTATTTTGTAAGATATAATATAATTTCAAATAGAATAAATTTTTTTGATTAAATTAATTTATATTTCAATTTGGAACAAAAATAGCAAGAAAATTGAGATTCTCTATCCCACTTCCTTTAAGGAGCAAATATGCTAAATAACAAAAGTATTTTAATTACCGGTGGCACAGGTAGTTTTGGTAAAAAATTTGTAGAAATAGTTTTAAGAGAATATAAACCAAAAAGATTAATAGTTTATAGTCGCGATGAACTCAAACAATATGAAATGGCACAAGTTTTTAAACAAAATTGTATGCGTTATTTTTTAGGTGATGTGCGTGATTACGCACGATTAGAATCTGCTTTACGAGATGTTGATATATGTATCCATGCTGCCGCCCTTAAACATGTCCCAATTGCAGAATATAATCCTATGGAATGTATCAAAACAAATATACATGGTGCAAGTAATGTCATTGATGCCTGTCTTAAAACAGGAGTTAAACAAGTCATTGCACTCTCTACGGATAAGGCAGCAAATCCTATCAATCTTTATGGTGCAACAAAATTATGTAGCGATAAACTCTTTGTTAGTGCAAATAACATTAAAGGGAGCAATCCCGCAAAATTTAGTGTTGTGCGTTATGGGAATGTTATTGGTAGCAGAGGGAGTGTTGTTCCATTTTTCCGTAAATTAGCAAGTGAAGGGGCAACAGAGCTACCGATTACAGATACTGAAATGACACGTTTTTTTATATCTCTTGACATGGGAGTAAAATTTGTAATAAAGAATCTTGAGCGTATGCATGGAGGTGAAATTTTTATTCCTAAAATTAAAAGCATAAAAATTGCAGACTTAGCACATGCAATCGCTCCAAATGCAACATTTAAAATTATTGGTAAAAGGGCTGGAGAAAAACTTCATGAAGTTATGATTAGCGAAGATGATGCACATTTATCGTATGAATTCAACGATTTTTTCATTATTTCTCCTAGTATCATGTTTCAAAAACCTATTGATTATTCCTTAACCCTTTTACATGAGAAAGGGAAACGAGTTGCTCAACATTTTACTTATGCAAGCAATACAAATACACAATGGTTAAGTAAAACAGAGATTCTAAAAGAATTGGAAAAACTATAAATAAAAGTAAATGAAAAGACTACATTCTAATCTTAGTAAAAAGGTAAAACTTTTCAAAAGAAAGACATGTATGGAAATCCCAAAGTATCTTGGTAAATTAAAAATACTTAGATAATACCCAAGTTTATAAGCACAAACCATGTATAAAGTTTTATTTTTTAAATTCTGTATTAATGACAGCTCTAATAAGAAATCTTGTTTATATTACTTTTAGCAAATAAAAATATATTGATTCATCATATCTTTATAGTTTAGTAATAAATACTTTTTTATAAAGACATAATGCTGTGGTAAGTTGAGGGATTAGACATTCTTTCAATCTAAAACATCAACAATCATGATAATATGTAGTTTTTATATTGATTATTTCATGAAACTCATGTAGTTTGAGAGCATAAATAATGCCATTAAGAAGAATAGTCTTAGAAAAGATTCTATAACATATTTTATTCTTCAATTATCAATGCCGATAAACTTTAACATGGAATCTTCTATATTGTTTATCCAAAGTTAGCTTCCAATTTGCGTTTAGCAAGTAAATGAAAATGTAAATGTGGGACTTCCTGTCCCCCATCTGTTCCTATATTTGTAACTAAACGATAGCCACTCTCACGCACTTCGAGTGTATCAACAAGTTGCAAAATAAACTCACTCATTTTTCCCATGAGGTCTGCATTTACTCCATTAAAATCTTTGACCCACTTTTTAGGAATGATTAATACATGAATTGGAGCTTTCGGGGCAATATCATGAAATGCCATAAACTCATCGTTCTCAAGCACAATATTTGCAGGAATCTCTCTATCTACAATCTTTTCAAAAATACCTTTCTCTCTCATAGTATATCCCTCATTTCAAAGTATAAAAATTAGATGATATAATATTGTATAGTAAAAACATCATTTTTTTGAAGAAAAAATGATTTTCTCAAAAAAATATATATTATTTTGGTAAAATTATATATTTGTATCTATTAAAATATCCAAACATGTAAAATCAGATAATTTATTTCACACACTACATTTTATATTGTTATTATGAAGGAGAAAAAATGACAGAGATTAAGAAATTAATTGCAGATTCTCTCACAAAGCTTAGGTCCGTGAATAATAAAGAGATGTTAGAATCTTTACGAATAGAAATTAGTGGCAAAAAAGGGTATATTACGCAAGCATTTAGCAAACTTGCACAAGTTGGTGCAAATGAAAAAAAAGAAATAGGTGCGGAGTTACATGCCTTGAAAAGAGAGTTTGAAAGCCTCTTTTATGCAAAAAAGGAAGAAATTGAGTTAAAAGATTTAGAATCTAAACTGAAACAAGAAAAAATTGATACAAGTCTTTTTTATACAACTAATTTTGTGAGTAATGGACACCCAGTATATCAAATGCGAGATATGATTATTGATTATTTTGTTGGATTAAATTTTGCTTTGCAAGATGGACCTTTTATTGAGGATGATTTTCATAATTTTGAGGCATTAAATATTCCCAAATATCATCCGGCACGAGATATGCAGGACACTTTCTACTTTAAAGATTCTTTTTTGTTGCGCACCCATACTTCTCCAATACAAATTCGTACAATGGAGAATACCAAACCCCCCATTCGTATGATTTGCACCGGAGCAACTTTTCGTCGAGATTATGATTTAACGCATTCGCCAATGTTTCATCAATGTGAAGGATTGGTTGTTGAGCAGGGCGATCATATTGGTTTTGCACATTTAAAGTTTATTTTGGAACAATTTGTAAAATACATTTTTGGAGATGGGGTGCGAGTACGATTTCGATCATCTTTTTTTCCTTTTACAGAGCCAAGTGCAGAAGTTGATGTAAGTTGTATGTTTTGCAATGGAAGTGGTTGTAGAGTATGTTCATATACGGGATTTTTAGAGATACTTGGTTGTGGTATTGTAGATAGCAGTGTATTTAAAGCTGTTGGTTATAAAGATGTAAGTGGTTATGCCTTTGGTATGGGGATTGAAAGGCTTACTATGCTAAAATGGGGAATCAATGATTTGCGTAGTTTTTACGAAACAGATTTAAGAATATTGGAGCAGTTTTAATGATAGTTACCTATGAAGATTTAAAAAAATTTATCCATCTTGATGGGATTGAATGGTCGAAAGTTGTTACAATTTTAAGTAGCATTGGATTAGAGGTGGAGAAAGAGTCTTTTATAAGCATTCCAAAAAATGTTATTGTTGCAAAAGTATTAAAAAAATATCAGCACCCGAATGCCGATAGATTAAATGTATGTGAAGTAGATACAGGAAAAAAAATACTACAAATTGTATGTGGTGCAAAAAATGTTCGTGCAGAACAATTCGTAGCACTCGCACTTCCGGATGCATTACTCCCATTTGGTAAAAATAAAGCAACCATTATACAAAAAAGTGAGATACGGGGAGTTGAAAGCAACGGTATGCTGTGTTCTAGTATAGAACTCGGTCTGCCAAAAATTAATGATGGAATTTTAGAGCTTGATTCTAGTATTGGCAATCTTATTTTAGGAAAGGAACTTTGTAGCTATCCAGTTTTTCATCAACCTATTTTAGAGTTAGGTATTACACCTAACAGGGGGGACTGCCTATCTGTTTTAGGAGTTGCTCGAGATATTGCAAGTATTTTTCATCTAATTATTAAGAATATTATTCCCGTAGAACCCAGTGTTGCACTTGGTGTAGGAAGATTTTTACAAATTGTACCACATGGTGAATTACACTCATCATTGCTCTATCGTCTTGTTGAAATCAAGGAAGCTTATACTCCACTATCTATTGCTTTAACATTAGGGTTAATTGGAAAATATAATGATGATGTTGTCATAAATTTTATGCAATACACAACCTATATGACAGGTGTTTTATTTAATGCCTATGCTATGGATTCTAAAGAAGTTTCATATAATGGTAAGGAGGTGCGACTTCTTGTTAAAAATGATGAAAATGGGCTGGAGAGTGTTTATGCGGAAATAAAAGACAATAATAAAAATATCACAACATACAAATTGAATGAAATTGGAGCAAATTTTCATATTTTGCAAAAACATGATTATCCAAGAACATTAATTTTAGAAGCAAGTTTTATTGATTCTGAATATATCAGCAATAAACTTTATGGAAAAAATAAAACAAATTTTAATCATGAGATTATACACCATTCCACACGAGGAACAAATCCAGATTTAGAATTAGGAATGAGTTTTTTATGTGAGCAATTGAGTGCTTTAAAAATTATGTTATATTCTGGTATTCAAGAAATTATCCGAGCAAAAGAACCTACAAATATTCACATGACTTTTGGCTATATTTCAGATTGTATTGGTAATAATGTCGCAAAAGAAGAAATAGCCTTGATTCTCAAACAGCTTAATTTTAGAATCCAAGCAACCTGCGATGAAAATTTCTTCATCGCACAACCACCAGCTTTTCGTAATGACATTAAAAATCGTCAAGATATTGCGGAGGAGGTTCTGCGATTCTGTGGTATTGATAAAATAGTTTCAAAGCCATATACAATTCAGCAAGTTACCCAAAATACACCCGCCTATTTACTTCACAAACAGATAAAAACACTGCGAATGAAAGCTTTAGGAAATGGTTATATTGAATGTGTGCATTATATTTTTGATAATACAAAAGTTTTAAACGATTTGGGTTTTGAAACACTACATGAAGAAAAAGCTCTTATCAATCCAATCACAAGCGAACTGGATACATTGCGTCCATCGTTACTGCCACATATTTTAGAAACTTTAAAGAAAAATAAACGATATGGATATGAAAGTATAAAAGTTTTTGAAATTGGTCATGTATATAATACGAATCGAGATTCAAGCCTTAAATTTGCATGTGCCATGAGTGATTATCTCATGCCACCAACTTATCCCAATACAAAAGGTATAGAAGTAGACTTTTTTTCTTTTGCACAAAATATTAGTCAAATCATTGGACATTTTGATTGTTCGAATATTTCTAGTCAATTTATTCCCAATAAACTTATTCACCCATATCAAAGTGGAAATATACTAAAAGATGGTGAAAAAATTGGTGTAATATCTAAGTTACATCCAAATATTGCAAAAAAATATAGTTTAGATTCTGTATTTTTCTGTGAAGTTGATTTAGCTCCATTGTTGTATAATAATGAAAATAAAAAAGCACATGATTTTTCAAAGTATCAAGCAAATAAACGGGATTTAACAATTCTTATTGCAAAAGGTATTAATTTTAGTGCGATTAAATTAGAACTTGATAAATCACATTTGAAAAATGTAAAAGAAATATTTCCACTTGATATTTTTTCTGAAAATGATTCTACGAATGCTTTAAGTATTCGGCTTATTTTTCAGTCGAGCGAATCAACATTAAATGAATCTCAAATGCAAGAAACACTACAACAAGTATTAGATATGCTTGAGAAAAAATTTCACGCAAAATTAAAAGTATGAAAACTCCTCCAAAATACCTTTATAAATTTTAAAGGTATTTTCAATTATATTACAATATTGATAAAAATTTATTGCTACTTGATAAATAAAAGTAACCAAATACTTATGTATTCAAAATTTAAGTTTTTTCTAGAATCTTTTTTATTTCACTTCATTATATGCTTTCTTTATTTTTTATAATATTATAATAATTGCACTTAGCATACCTAACTAGGATTCTTTATCCTAATTGTTAAATATTTATATTCATATACATTGCTATAACGTAATGACGAATAATATTTTAGACTTCATTCATATATAGAATTCTTCTCTTATTATCAGTATTTGCTTGAGATATTCTACATAATCACACTTCCCTTAATGTGTATATTCAAAAAGTTATTCCAAGAAAATTGCATTTAAGTTTTAATTCTTCGAATTCATGCTCCATGTTAGAGTCCCATACAATACCACTACCAACACCATAACGATAGAAACTCTCATTGGTGGCTTTGCTTAATGTGCGGATTGGGATACTTAATGAAATTTTCTTTTTTGATAATACACCTATTGCACCACAATAAACTCCTCTTTTACGCGATTCTAATTGAGAAATAAGACTCATTGTTTCTAATTTAGGTGCTCCTGTGATTGATCCACAAGGAAAAAGAGCATATAAAATATCCAAGATTCTATATTTTTTTGACAACCTAGCACGAATAGTTGATACCATTTGATGTAATGTTGGATATGTATGAATGGTAAAAAGCTCACTTACTTTAAGACTACCTTGTGTGGCAATCCTACTTAAATCATTACGCAATAAATCCACAATCATTACATTTTCACTGCGATTTTTTAAATCATTTTGTAATTTTTTTTTATTTTTTAAATCTTGCTTTACATCAATTTCATAAGAATGTTGTTTTCTCTTTTTTGTGTGAACAAAACGAGTTTGTTTTGACTTTAGAGTTATATCATGTTGTTGTTTTAAGTTATTTCTATACGCCCTAGCAATTGTTCCTTTCATCGGTTGTGTTATAATTTCATTTCCTTTAACTTTAAAAAATAATTCTGGAGAGAATGAGAGAATCTCAGTATATTCATTTGCAATATATGCACGATATTTTGTATATTGCATTCTTGAGAGTAGCAAAAAATATTGCCAAGATGAAATTTTCAACATTGGCTTTAACTTTATTTCTTGTGTATAATTTACTTGATAACTTTCTCCCTTTGAAATTGCATTTTTAATATCATAAAAATTTTTATGATAACAATCTTTATTTAATCCTTCTAATACTTCAAAAAGTTCAGAATGTAACAGAAAATTCTCATTCCTCACTAAACAATGGGAATTTGTTTTTACAATATTTTTATTTTTAATAAAATCTTTATGCTTATGAAACAATTTCAAATCTTTTTCTTTTTTGATTTTTTTACATTTTTTAAAAAGTGAAAAATATAAAAGTGGTTGCGTAATGGAATCTTCCAATTTATTTGTTTTCATTTGTTTGAAAATCTTATGTTCCAAATAATGGTATGCTTGTAAAATGATGGCGGATTCATAAGTCAAATATCCAACAAAATAGCCTTTTTTTTTCTTATCAATATGTGTTTGTATATATGATAGACATTTAAGAATATCGTGATAATTCCAAGCAATCAAAGTTTTTATGGGCTTTATATAGCGGTATTTTCCATAAATAAACATAACAAAATTCCCTTTTTGAAAAAATAGTATCACACATAATTTATAATAACATAAAGAAACAATAAAAATCAATAAAACCTATATTTTGTGTAAATTTTATTGATTTTTAAGAAATAATGATATAATTATTGTTCTAAATGAATTTTTTAAAGAGTATTTATGAGTAAAAAAGACAATGAAGCAAAAGAGAAAGAAAAAAATAAAGATGAGGCAAAAGATGATTGTATGGCTTCATTTCGCTCTTTGGGCTTAAATGAAAAAGTTTTAAGGGGTGTTAAAGAAGCAGGATTCACAACCCCAAGCCCCATTCAGGAAAAAGCTATTCCTCCGATTTTAGAACGAAGAGATGTTATTGCACAGGCACAAACAGGAACAGGAAAAACTGCTGCATTCGCTTTACCAATCCTCAATACTTTGAAAAATAATTCATCGATTGAAGCTCTTATTATTACCCCTACTCGCGAACTTGCAATGCAGATTAGTGATGAAATTTTTAAACTTGGTAAATTCCTTAAAACACGGACTATTTGTGTTTATGGAGGACAAAGCATTAGAAAACAAATGGAACTGATTGAGAAAAAGCCTCAAGTAATGGTTGCTACTCCAGGAAGATTGCTCGATCACTTAACAAACGGGCGACTCAAGAATTTTACTCCTAGTGTTGTGGTGCTTGATGAGAGTGATGAAATGCTTGATATGGGCTTTATTGATGATATTGAAGAAATTTTTGAATATATTCCCAATAATGCACAAATCCTGCTTTTTTCTGCAACAATGCCACCTCGTATTAAAGAGTTGGCAGATAAGATTCTCTACGATTCTGTATATGTCAAAATTACCTCAAGCAACATAGCAAACACTGATATATCACAACGATATTATATTATTAATGAAAATGAGCGAAATGATGCCATTATTCGTCTTATCGACACAGAATCTCCAAGCAAAAGTATTATTTTTATACGCACAAAAAAAGAAGCTGATGAATTAAATAACTTTTTGCAAAACAAGAGTTACAAAAGCGTTGCATTGCATGGTGATATGGATCAACGTATGCGTCGAGAATCTATTAAAGGATTTAAAGAAAATAAAGCTGATATTATGGTGGCAACAGATGTTGCTGCGCGTGGTTTAGATATTAGTGATATTAGTCATGTTTTTAACTATCATATACCACTTAATATAGAATCATATGTTCATCGTATTGGTCGAACAGGCAGAGCGGGTAAAAAAGGTGTTGCGATTACGCTTGCAACACCTTTGGAATATAAAGATTTAAAAAAGATTCAAAGTGAAACAAATTCTAAACTAGAGCTTTATGAGATTCCAAGTGTTGGAAATGATGAGATGATTACACATATTTTTAACACAAAGGTATCTGATGAAGCCATAAATTTCTATGAGAATATAAAAGATAAGATAGATAGTGCACAACTTATTCTACGATTATTAAGTATTCATTTAAAGCAAAATGCAAGAATTGGATTAAGCAAACAAGAAGCTCATGGGGTGCAATTAGAAAATGATAAAGTAAAAAAAGATAAAAAAACAAAACATTCCAAAGCTTCAGATTTTGGACATACAAAAAAAATAAAAAAACAAGATTTGGCTCGAGAACGGGCGAAGAGGCAAAAATTGCAAAGTGGGCAAAAATATTATAAGGATTAATTTTGCGATTAAATCATTTTATCTCAAAATACAGCAATTATTCTCGCAGGGAAGCAGATAATTTAGTACAAAATGCCAGTATCAAAATTAATCATACTCTTGCTACAAGACACACACAAGTCCCAGATGAAGTAATTAAAAATCCATACAAACCTCATAAAAATTTTAGAATCTTTATACATGGAAAAGAGTTGAAATATAAAAAGGAAGAAATCTTTACTGCAATTGTATATCATAAACCAAAAGGCGAATTGGTAAGTAAAAGAGATGATTTAGGAAGAAGATTAATTTATGAAAGTTTAAATATAAAATATAAACATTTTATGCCTGTTGGCAGACTTGATTTTGCAAGCGAAGGACTACTTATTTTAAGTGATAGTAAAGAGGTTGTGCGAAAGCTTATGGAATCTTCACTACCACGCGTTTATATTATCAAAATTGATATGCCAATGCATAAAAAAATGATTCTCGCAATGCAACAAGGAATTTTTATTCAAAATGCAAAAGCCGGTGGACATCATCTTAGCAAGATTCAAGAAATGGAATTCCAACCAATGGAATTCGAAATTATTAAAAGCGGTAAAATATCTAAGTTAAAAGTATCCTTACATGGAGGACAAAACCGAGAATTACGAAGATTCTTTGCACATTTTCATGCAAATGTTTTAGATTTACGACGAGTGAGCTATGGTTTTATAAATTTGAATGCCTTACCTGTCGGAAAAACACGTTTTTTCACAAAACAAGAATATAATGATCTTAAGGTATTTATGCAGCAATCACGATAAAATATTGAATCAACACAATTATTCTTATAATTTTGTAGCTAAGGAAAAATATGGCAAAAAAAGACAACAACATGCAAGAAATAAACCAGTTGGCAAAATACACGACTACAAATTCAGCATTAAATAGCCTCACACATCTCGGGAAAACAACTCATTACACCTTTGAATATAATCCAAGACTCTTAGAATCTGTTCCAAATCCACATCCACAAAATGATTATTTTATTAAATTTAATTGTCCAGAATTTACGTCACTTTGTCCAATTACTGGGCAGCCAGATTTTGCGACGATTTATATCAGTTATATTCCTAACAAAAAAATTGTAGAATCTAAATCACTTAAGCTTTATCTTTTTAGTTTCCGTAATCATGGAGGGTTTCATGAAGATTGCGTAAATACGATTGCAAAAGATTTGATTATATGCTTATCTCCGAGATATTTAGAAGTGTGGGGAAAATTTACCCCTCGGGGTGGATTAAGTATTGATCCTTATGTGAATTATGGTGCAAACAATACACCATTTCAAGAAATGGCAAAACAAAGGCTATGGCAACATGATATGTATCCAGAAATAATCACGAATCGTTGATTGTTGAAAAGCAATCAATCAAGATGTTAAAGATTCGCATATTATTTAATTTAGATATTTTTTAAATTGCAGTAATCATAAAAATAGATTAAATGTCTTATAGAATCGACATGATATAATACTAATATAGTTTAAACTTTGAGGTGGAAATTGAATAAAAATGATTCCAAAGAACAACCTATAAAATTTAAGATTCAGTATTATCGCAAAGATAATATACGATCTATAAACGCTTTTGTGCGTAATAAAATCGAGAAAGATATGCTTAAGGTTCTGAAAAATATTGCAGAAATTTTGCAAATACACTTACAAGTTGAAAGTGAAACAAGTGTTGGTGGATTGATTGAGATATTAACTTTACATATTGATTTCCCTAAAAATTATGAAAACTCACTCCCATCTTTGCAACCACATATTGCTGATATTCTTGCGTATTATCTCTCATATATAGATGGCGATTCAATGATAGATGATACTGAGAATCTCTTTAAAAATAAAAAGATTCAAAGATTGGTATCAAATTTCTATCAGAAAATTAGTAAGTATGATAAAATCGAAAAAATATGTTATAAAATTGATGGAAGTGAGAGATTTGTAAAGAAAATTTTTTTTACAAATTTTATTTTAGCAAATAAACGAGATATTGAAATAGACAATCATGCGATTATAGAAATTATTTCACCTATTTTGCAAGAAGGAAATTATAAATGGAGAGGCAAATACAAAGATGAAAAAATTGATTTTATTATGGCAGATTCCTTATTTCAACAAGAAGTTATTGCTTCCAAATATGAATTTACGAATGGGTCTTTTCTGCAATGTAATCTTGAGGTTACAAGAACTTTTGATGAATATGGAGATGAAAGCAAGTTGCGTTCATATAAAGTTTTGAAAGTTTATGAATTTAATAAAGAGGGCTTACTAAATAATGAATGTTATAATACAATCAATAATAATTTGTGGAATCAAAATATGGGGGAAGATTCTAAAATAATTCATTCCAATGATTTCACAAAGACAATACATATTCAAAAGATTCATAAAACACAACAATATCAAAGTGAAAATAAGAAAAAAATGAAAAAAAATGAACAAGAATCACAAGAAAACCAGCCGAATCTTTTTGATTTTTAATTTCAATGTTACACAGATTTTGGGTAGAATTCATTTATAGTAGTTGATAGAAAGAAAAAGAACTTTTATGATATTAGATTTTTTAATTATATTATCATAATAGAAACTTTCGTGAGTAAATAATTCAATAACCTATGTTAATCTTTTAATTGAAAAATCTTGATAGAATTTTAGTCTATAATTTAATAAAAGGAATAAAACATGGAGAAAGTTTCTGATTTTGAGACTTATCATATAGTATCTTGGAATATCGAGAATTTTATATATAATGAGATAAAACTGAATGTTTTAGCGCAAAATAGTGCAAGTAAAGAAATTCAAATCATTATGCCTAAGAATAGCGAGATGAAAGAACATAAAGCACCATTTGCTATAAGTGTACAAGTACTTCGTGGATGGATTGAATTTAGTATAGATGATAAAATTATGAAGTTACAAGAGCTTGATATGATAAGTTTAGAAGCGAATATCCCCCATTCATTAAAAGCTTTAAAAGATAGTATTGTGCGTTTGAGTTTGGCAAAAAATGATTCTGTTGCTCGTGTGAATGCGGTGTTAAAAAATTAGTTCAGATTTTATATTTTTTATAATTTCGTGCAGCTTAGTCTTGTCTCATTATTATTGCATATAATCTAAAAATAAACCATAAATACTTCATATTCATTATTTGAAGAAATAAGATTGATTAATTAAAAAATATAGTCTAAAATTTTGTTCCTGACTGCAATATACACTTTTTACTTGATTTTTTCAAAACAAAGAATTGAATAAATCTTTATTTTGAAGTGTTTTAGAATTTTTAGGTTCAATTATTAACGAAAGAGATTCTGCAAATGAATTACATTATCATGAAAACTACGAAAATCTCTACGCTTTTGTTTTGAAGGATATATCTTGCCTAAGACTTTTGATACAGTAACACTTGCCTGCATATCTTTTCGACTAATAAAATCTGATATTGCTTGTTTTTTTCTAGAATCTGAAAGTCCATATTCTGCAGGTTTATAGTCCTTATAAGTGAAACAATCATATTTTTTCATAAGCATACTAAAGATACTTTGGTCGTGGCGATTTTCTCTAAATTCAGGGTAATTTGGTGTGATTGATGGACTATCATCGACAAGGTAAAAATGATTATAAATAATCTCAAGCCATTCGTTGATAAGCTGAAGTGTAAATGGAGATTTTTTCATAAAAATCGCTGTAGCCTTAATTTGTGGGGATTCTATAAATTTTGGATTGTCTAACACTCCAAAATGTGCGAAAATATCACCTTTTGTCCATTGTTTTTCTAATAGTCCTCCAAGTCGAAATCCAACAATATCATGATTTTTTAGAATCTGTAATTTTTCCAAAAGATTTTTCCCTTGATTATGTATAAATTCGCAACCACTATCAGCATATATAAGCCAATCGTTATCATTCATTTGTTCTAAGCTTTGTAATATAACTTGAGGTTTCCAGCACCAATAGCCAAATCCGCGAGTGGGTTTTACCCCCCCCCCCCCATCGTTTTTCTGATAAAATTTATCTCCGAGCCGTTGTTTGAATCTCAAGTCAAGATTATACTCATTATAGAGCAGAATATCTGTAAAGATTCCCATATTTGTAGCTTGACTAAGAAATCTTAGACTACTTGGTAAAAGATTTATGTTAGCAAATGTACAGACATATATATTTTGTTGCATTTTATTTCCTTTAACAATTTATTGAATCAAAGATTCTATGGATATTAGTTTTTAAATTTATTTTTGGTGGCAAAATATATGATATAGCATATCACAATGTATATAATTGTTCCCCAAATAGCAATGCGTTGGCTTTCATCAAAATACACACCAATCATTGATATAACACAACCAAAGATTCCAATAATTTGTATGTATGGTGTAAAAGGTGTTTTATATGCTAAATCATCTAGTTTCCCGCCACTAGCAAGATATTGTTTGCGAAAGGCATATTGACAATAGCTAATGCTAGTCCATACAATCATCATTGTAAAACCACTCACAGTAATTAAAGATTCCATCATATTATCAATATTTTTATTGTTGATATATGCACTGAAATCAGGGTTTATTTGCAGTGCAATATAAATAACTAGTTCAAAGAAAAATGGTAAAAGTGAAAATCCCATTGTCATTAATAATGCATAAACAGGAATTCCTCGTTTATTAATTGTAGCAAAAATTTTTGGATACATTTTCTTTTGTGCTAACCCCCATATCATACGCGCACTTGCATATAAGCCAGAATTTGCGGTAGAAAATAAAGCGGCGATCAGAATAAAACGCATAATATCGGGAATATAGGGCAATCCATTTTCGACAAAAGGCAATTTGATAATTTGGAGGGTTGTTACAAATGGACTCTCTGTAATTCTTGCATCATTCATAGGAACAAAAGTCGCAATAATAAATACAGAACCAATGAAAAATATGATAATTCTAATAAGTGTGGCTTTAATAGCTTTTGGCATAGCATTTCTAGGGTCTTTTGTCTCACCAACTGCAACACCAATAACCTCTGTCCCAGTAAATGCGAAATTGACGGCTAAGATTGTCATAAATACTGCACTAAAACCATTTGGAAACCACTGATCATTATTTGCACTATAAAAATTTGCAAAAGTCATATTAAATCCATATAGATATAAATTATAAATAATACTTATAAAACCCAAAAGGAGAAAAATTAAAACTGCAAATACCTTAATGAAGCTTACAATAAATTCGCCTTCAGCAAAAAGTTTTACCGTGAAAATATTAAGAAGAAAAATTGCTATGGCACATAACGCTACCCATACATAGAGATTTACATCGGGAAACCAAGCTGAAATCAACAAAGCAATTGCTGTGTATTCTACCGCAACAGTTGCTACCCAATTTAACCAATACATCCAAAAAATTACATATCCAGCACTAGGGCTAATAAATCTATGTGCATAATCTCCGAAACTACCGGTATTTGGAAATGCACTTGATAATTCACCAAGTGAAAGCATAACACTATAAACAATCACGCTAGCCACGCAATATGCAATAAGTGTGCCTAATGCACCTGCTTGATGAATACTGCCACCACTTCCTACAAAAAGTCCTGTTCCCATAGCCCCACCAAAAGCTATCATGATTAAATGCCGTGTTTTTATTTCGCGTATAAATGTGTTATTTCCACTCATTCTATTTGAATCCTTGTATCGTATAATTTCTATACCATTTGTTATGCACTATACTATTTTTTATATTCAAGAAACTCTTAATAATATAAGGCAATAATATTTTAGCGAAAATTATTTACTATGTGTGAAAAAAGCACTGGAATAGTTTGTTTTTATAGCCAATACAGATTCTATAACTTTTTGAGAAGTAGTTACTATGATAAGAGTGTCAAAATTTGGAGCAACAAATCTTAATTTATTTGGGAACTGAAAGATAAAACAATATTGAAACATTGTTTAAAACAAAAACTAATGTCCAAAACTCTTAAATTTATCTGTAATTTCGTAGGAGCAGGTGCATTTATCTTTCCACGACACAATTTAATGTGGAATTCTCTTTGTGCTTTCCTCATATTTTTTAATTTGCGTATCAAATACACGAATGAGATTTGGAAGATTTTTTTGTATTCTATATAAAGCACTTAAATGTGCCTTGAGTGGATTGCCCCAAATTGGATTTGGTCGTGATACCGAATCTATTTGCATCTTGCATGCTTCAATAGCCTTATTTAAGCCAACAGAAAGAGAACGTAATTGTGCAAGATAGTCTCTTGCATCTTTGATTTTTATTGCAACATTTGTTTTAAAATTGTTTAATGAGTAATCTACTTTTTTCTTTATTGTTTGTAATTCAAGTTCTCGTGTTTGGACTTCTCGCATTTTTGCTTCAAGAATTTCTTTTGTTTGTTTCAATTTATCTTCCAGCACATTTTTTGCGTCTTGCAATTGCCCTTCAAGATTTAAACGCACCTCTTTATATTGGTCTTCTTTTGCTTTTATCTCGGCTATTTGTGATTCCAATCCTTCCCTTTGTTCTTTAATTTTAGAATCTTTATATTTATTTTCCAACACCTCTCTTTGTTCGCGATATTCCGACTCTTTAGCATTAGCTATTTTTAACCTTTCATCAAGTCCATCTTTTACAGATTTGAATGCCGATCGTTTTAATTGTACTTGTGCCAATTGCGATTCCTTCAGATCCATTTCTTGCAACTGCGTTTCTTTTAATCTTTGCTCACATTTACGTAATTCTTGTAAATCAGCATCCATTTCCGCATAATGATTTTGAACAATAAGATTTTGATAATGAGTGTAAAACTTTTCTATTTTTTGAAATATTTCATGATGTTGAGTATTTGGAGATGATGAATACGGAACATAAAATAAAAATTCCACATTGGGTATAAGCGTAGATTCTGTTTCATATCTTTTTGAAAATTCTTCTTTGCAAGTGCGTTCATATTCTTCATCATGAAAAATAAATGTTGGCAAGTTTTCATCCGATAAACTTGTGCAAATAGTAGTTTCAAGATATTTCACTCCATCAGACCAATCCCGAAGGCAATAATAAAACATACCAAAATCCATAGCTGTGATATTATTTCTATCATTAATAATGAGATTAACAGCAAGAATATGAAGAAAATCTCTAAATCGTTTATCGGAAATATTAGAAAGTTGTTTTACAACATTGTTTTCATCATTATCAGTAATGAGTGTTCCTGTAGGATTTGCATGAGCAACAAGAGATTCTATAAAATTGATTGCCTGTGTTTTATTCTCATCATTCCAAAATTGTTTAAAATTATAAGTATCAAAGAATTTTTTTAACTTATGTGCTTCTGGAGCGAATTGTTTGAGTTTTTCAAAAATTGCTGTATTTCTTTGAGTAAAAAGATACTGGTAGAGATGATCTGTGTTTGTATGACTCCCCATTTCACAATATGCGGTATATTTATCTAGCTTATTTTTATTTTTAATAAGACTATTTGCTTTTGCTTTAATTGGCACTTCACCAAATAATGCTGCAAAACGCATTTGTATATCTAGTGCATCATCATGTCCATAAAGCAACAAAGTTTTATTGCTCAATGTGCATAAAAGTGCTAAACGTACCTCTTCTTCCCTTCCATATAACCCTTGGTTTAAAATAGATTCTAATCTTTCGATAGCTTCCTTCATAACAATACTCCACATAAGAATACACAAATTTATATTATATCATATTTTAATATGTATTTATAGTTATTGTTAAAATATCAAATTACATTTTTGTAAAAAGTCACATCATTTGCTATATGTTGCTCTAAAAAATGTTTTTATCTTTAAAAGTTCATTGTTAAAATATATTTTATGCCATATCAACATCTTATAGTCATAGAGATAGAATTGGAGTCGTTTGTTGCTTATAAAAAAATAAAAAAATGATTTTTTTATTGAAATATTAATCTTTTTTCTATATAATTCTTGGTTTAATTCTTTAATATAGATTAAATGAATTAAAAATTTTACCTTAAATCAGAAAACAAGAAACTTATATTTAAAGTAAGAAAATTGTAAAGAGCCTTAAATTATGAATATTATAAAAACAACAATATTCAATTAGGGTATATTTCATTTTTAGAAATTATTAC
The DNA here is from genome assembly GCF_003364195.1 of Helicobacter didelphidarum. Lineage (GTDB taxonomy): Bacteria > Campylobacterota > Campylobacteria > Campylobacterales > Helicobacteraceae > Helicobacter_A > Helicobacter_A didelphidarum. The sequence goes on from NZ_NXLQ01000007.1 coordinate 47,437, forward strand.
ATTAAGTAAAAGATTGTAATTACTGATATTTTAAGGTTGGGAGTTCGTTATGAAAGTAAGACCATCGGTTAAAAAAATGTGCGACAAATGTAAAGTCATTAAGCGCAAAGGTGTGATTCGTGTGATTTGTGCGAATCCAAAACATAAACAAAGACAAGGATAAAGCATGGCTAGAATTGCTGGTGTAGATTTGCCAAAAAAGAAGAGGGTAGAATATGCTCTAACATATATTTATGGTATTGGACTAAAAAGCTCAAGAGATATTCTCAATGCCATAGGTATTTCTTTTGATAAGCGAGTTAATGATCTCAGCGAAGATGAAATTTCAAGAATTGCGAAAAAGATTCAGGAAAACTACATTGTTGAAGGTGATTTGCGTAAAAAAGTTACAATGGATATTAAAGCATTGATGGATTTAGGTAGTTATCGCGGTTTGCGACATAGAAAAGGCTTACCTGTGCGTGGGCAAACAACGAAAAATAATGCCCGTACACGAAAAGGTAAGAAAAAAACCGTTGGTAGTAAGTAAGGAGTAGAATATGGCTAAAAAACAAACGAATCTTAAAAAAAGAGTGGTGCGAAAAAATATTGCACGTGGAATTGTTTGCATTTCTGCTTCTTTTAATAATACAAATGTTACTGTTACTGATGAAATGGGTAATGTTGTATGCTGGGCTACTGCGGGTGGTTTAGGATTTAAAGGAAGTAAGAAATCTACCCCATATGCTGCACAACAAGCTGTGGAATCTGCAATGATAAAAGCTAAGGAACATGGTATTAAGGAGGTGGGTATTAAAGTCCAAGGTCCAGGTAGCGGACGTGAAACTGCTATAAAGAGTGTAGGTTCAGTTGAAGGTATTAAGGTATTATGGATTAAAGATGTAACCCCATTACCACACAATGGATGTCGCCCACCCAAAAGAAGAAGAGTGTAAGGAGGAAGTATGGCACGATATAGAGGACCAGTAGAAAAAATCGAACGACGATTTGGTGTTTCTTTAGCTCTTAAGGGTGAAAGAAGAATAGCAGGTAAATGTGCTATTGAGCGCAGAAGTTATGGACCAGGGCAGCATGGGCAAAGAAGAAGTAAAATTTCTGACTATGGCTTACAGTTACGTGAAAAGCAAAAAGCAAAGCTGATGTATGGTGTAAGCGAAAAGCAATTTCGATCTATATTTAAAGAAGCTAATCGCCAGGAAGGTAACACTGGTGAAAATCTTATTAAATTGCTTGAAACAAGACTTGATAATGTTGTATATCGAATGGGATTTGCAACTACGAGAAGATTCGCAAGGCAACTTGTAACACATGGGCATTTGCTTGTGGATGGTAAAAGAGTAAATATTCCATCATATGTTGTGAAACAAGGGCAAAAAATTGAAATCAAAGAAAAAAGTAAGAACAACGCCCAAATTGTTCGCTCATTAGATCTTGTTGCTCAAATAGGTATTGTTCCTTGGGTTGATATTGATAAAGATAAACGATATGGTATTTTTACGAGACATCCAGAGAGAAGCGAAGTTGAGATTCCAATAGAGGAGCGTTTGATAGTAGAGCTCTATTCAAAATAAGATATGAGGGTAATGTGATGAAAAGTATAAAAATAAGACCATATATTCCAGAAAGACTCGAAATTGAGGAGTTTTCACCCAATCATATTAAATTGCACGCTTATCCATTTGAGCCACATTATGCTATTACAATAGCTCACCCTGTGCGTAGATTGTTGCTTTCTAGCACAGTTGGATATGCACCTATTGCAATTAAAATTAAAGGTGTTGCACATGAGTTTGATTCAGTACGCGGTGTTTCTGAAGATGTTGCACCATTTATTACAAACATCAAGAATTTAAAATTTAAGATTAACAGCGAAGCACAAAAACAAGAGAAATTTGAATTACATTATGAGTTTCGTGGACCTATAGAACTAAAAGGTGAACATCTTAATAATGAGATAATAACAATTTTAGATTCAGATTTACATTTAGCAAATATTAACAATGAAGCAGAACTTAAGTTTTCTCTTATTATACAAAAGGGGTTGGGATATGTTCCTAGTGAGGCTATTAGGGCGGAAATAGGCAATGATTATATTCCACTTGATGCTTTTTTTACTCCTGTAAAAAAAGCTGTATATGAAATTGAGAATGTTTTGCATGAAAGTAATCCTAATTTTGAAAAAATTATTTTTGAAGTTGAAACAAATGGGCAGGTTGATCCAATGGATGCTTTTAAAGAAGCTGTTGGAATTATGCATTCTCAAATGAGCGTTTTTGGTGCAGAGCTAAATGATGTACCTACAAGTAATAATCGTCTTAATGATGATAGTCCAGAATTAAAAACACTACTTTCTAGCGTTGAGATTCTTAATCTTGAACACAGACCAAGTAATTGTTTGCAAAAATCCAACATAAAATACATTGGTGAGTTAGTTTTAATGAGTGAAAGTGATTTGAAAAATATTAAGAATCTGGGAAAAAGATCTTTTGATGAGATTGTCCAAAAACTTGCTGAAGTTGGATATGCTATTGGTGGAGATCTTCCTAATGATTTGGTTATTACACTTAATAAAAGATTAGCTAAACTTAAGAACTAAAAGGAATATAAATGAGACATAAACATGGATATAGAAAGTTAGGTAGAACTTCTTCTCATCGTAAAGCATTATTAAAAAATCTTAGTATTGCTTTAATTAAATATAATCGTATTGAAACAAGTGTGTTTAAAGCTAAGGAATTACAAACCTATATTGAAAAACTTATAAGCATATCAAAAAAAGCAGATTTTAATACACATAGATTTATATTTGCAAAATTGCAAGATAAAGTAGCGACTAAGAAATTAATTGCAGAAATTGCTCCAAAATTTGAAAGTCGCAATGGTGGTTATACTCGTATTCATAGAAGTTGTATTCGTCGAGGAGATGCATGCATAATGGCAATTATTGAGTTTGTAGAATAAAGATATTTTTGAGCTTATAATTTTAAGTTTTTGTAATATTATATAATTAGTTATTGTGTATATCATTCATGCTTTTAAGATATGAATGATACCAAAACAAAAGTTCTATGATATTTTTTCTATTATAATATGTGAGGTGTTTGTTATGGTAAGAATAGAGCAAACTATTTCTCAAGCTTTAGATAAGACAGGAAACGATAGGTATAAACTATCGGTTTTAGTTTTTTCGAGAGTGAAAGAATTGAGTAATGGTGCCAAACCGCTATTAAAATATTCAGAAGAATATTTAAAATGTATGGAGCCTTGTGATATTGCACTTACAGAAATCGCTGAAGGAAAGATTACTTTTGCTAATCCATTGTAGCAAAATGTTTGTTTTGTTGTAATATTTCAGCATTTGATTTCTATGATTTATTTTTTTTAATATTTTAACAGAAAAGATCTTGTATCTACAAGAAAACTAAAGACTTGTATTTTCTTATAATTTTAGATTGAAGAGAATACAATTATAGATTGTCTATATTTTATTCTATTTTGCAGTTGAAGTAGGTTGTTTTTTATGAAATTTTTTGATACATTGTCAAAAATTGATAATATTAATGATGCGTTAGTGCAATTTGAGTCATTGCAGGCATTTACGCCAAAAATCACGCAAGCATTAGAAGATACAAAGAAGTTTCATGAGGGACAATTACGAAAAAGCGGTATTCCTTATGTTATTCACCCGATTTGTGTGGCTTGTATTGTTGCATACTATGGTGGCGATGAAGCTATGATTTGTGCTGCACTTTTACATGATGTTGTAGAAGATACTTTATGTGAAAGTAACTACATTTATCAAAATTATGGTAGTGTTGTTGGTGATTTAGTAGAGGCACTTACAAAGATTATTGAGATTCGCAATGAGGAATTGCCATCTGCAACAAACAATGAAAAACTTATTATGCAAGCTCTTTCTTTTAGAAAAATACTTCTTGCAAGCATTAAAGATGCACGAGTGCTTGTTATAAAAATTAGCGATAGAATGCATAACATGCTTACTCTTGATGCACTACATACAAAAAAGCAAATGCGTATTTCAGAAGAAACACTTGTGGTTTATGCGCCAATCGCTCATAGACTTGGTATCTCATCATTAAAAAATGAATTAGAAGATAAAAGTTTTTATTATATCTTCCCAGATAAATACAATAAAATTCAAAGTTATATGTCCGAAAAAAGACAAAGTCTTAATTTGCGTTTAAATGATTTTACAGAAAAGGTTACTACCTTACTGCTTAATAATGGTTTTTTGCGTGATGATTTTACCATAGAAAGTAGAGTAAAACGTAATTATTCGATCTATCTTAAGATGCAGAGAAAAGGTATTAGTATTGATGAAATTTTGGATTTGTTAGCATTGCGTATTATTGTTAAAAACCCACTTGATTGTTATAGAGTTTTGGGGATTATTCATATTAATTTGAAACCTATTCCTTCACGATTAAAAGATTATATTGCATTACCCAAAGAAAATGGGTATCAGACAATACATACAACGGTTTTTGATAGTAGTGTTGTATATGAAGTGCAGATTCGAACTTTCGATATGCATAAAAATGCAGAACTTGGGGTTGCTGCACATTGGAAATATAAAAGTGGTATTGTTCCAAATACAGCATGGTTACAAAATATGCAATATGATAATAACACAATAGAAGAGTTTTATGAACTCGCTACAAATGATTTATATCGTGAAGACATTGTTGTTTTCTCTCCTGCGGGAGAAACTTTTAATTTGCCTGTTGGTTCTGTTGTCCTTGATTTTGCGTATGCAGTGCATAGTAAAATTGGTGATACAGCAAAAGAAGCATTTATTAATCATCAAAAAGCCTCGCTATTACAGAAATTAAAGAGCGGTGATATTGTAAGGATTGTAACAGGTTCAGATATAAAAACTCGTTGCACTTGGATAGATTTTGTAAAAACTTCAAAGGCAAGAAGCCATATGCGTACAATTTGCCACAATAAAAGTAAAGAAATAGATAAAAAGGTTGCAATTAATATTCTCACAACAATTTTTGACAAAGATCATAGTATGTTTGAAGAATTTATTCATAAATATAGCCTTGAAGATCAAATAGGAAGAGTAACAACAGATTTGGGTTTTTTAACAGATATTAAAAATCAAATTAAAACAGAATACCATATTAATGATAGTTTTTTTGCAATGATGAGATTTAAAACAATTAAACTGAAACCTTTAGAATTTGATAATATTGTTCTTTGGACAAATCGCAATATTCATGATGTCATTTTTGATTATTGTTGTCACCCTCGATATGGAGATTCTATTGTTGCTATAAAAAATGGGCAAAAGGTTATTGTCCATCATAAATTATGTGATAAAGCGAATGAACAAATTAATAGGGGTATTAATCAAATTTTTGTACAATGGACAAAAAATGCAAAAATGAATTATAAAATCATTATTTCTCTTGAAGACAGACGTGGCGTTATTGCAGATTTTCTCACAACACTTGCAAAATTTGGTTTCAATGTATTAAAGGTAAGTTATGATGGTTATCAAAATACTTTTTCTCCTTTATGTGAAGTAATTGCAGAAACAGATGTTAACGATATAAAAAAACTTAAGGAAGCTATGCAAAGAAAATACAAAATAATCAAGTTTTCAAATCTAAAAGATGCATATCAAGAATAATATTGTTTGAAACTTCGATATAATTTTATGTTTAATTTAATGAAATCAGAGCAATTGTATTAGAGAATCTTTTTACTCTATTTTATAGAAAGACAATAAAAATAGAATTTTAAGTTTTGATTACATCTTAAGTTGCTGGTTGAAGGAATGGTATGAAAGAAGATTCTGAAGATAAAGTATTATGTGATAAAATTGATGAGGCTATGGCAGAGATTTCACGTGGATCTGTTGATTTTATTGGCAAGGAATATATTAAATCTCTTGTAAGAAGGTTTTACACTTCAGGAGAAAATTTTATCGTAAAAGCGGGTTTTGATCCCACGGCTCCAGATTTACATTTGGGACATTCGGTATTATTGAGAAAGCTCGCTACTTTTCAAAAATATGGTGGGCGTATAAAATTCGTTATTGGTGATTTCACTGCCACAATTGGTGATCCATCGGGAAAAAGTGAAACAAGAAAAATTCTTAGTTTTGAAGAAGTGGCAAATAATGCAAAAACTTATGCAATACAAGTTTTTAAAATCCTTGATCCTGAAAAAACAGATATTTGTTTTAATAGGGATTGGCTAGGAAAGCTTACAAGTGCCGATATTATGCGTTTGACAGCACATTATTCTGTTGCGAGAATGATGGAGCGAGATGATTTTGAAAAAAGATTTAGAGAGAATACACCAATTTCTATTGTTGAGTTTATGTATCCTCTTCTACAAGGATATGATTCTGTTGCATTAAATTGCGATATTGAATTAGGCGGAAATGATCAAAAATTTAATCTTTTAGTTGGGAGATCATTACAACGAGCATATCATTGTTGCAAAGAACAAAGTGTCATAACCATGCCTTTGCTTGAAGGATTAGATGGTGTAAATAAAATGAGTAAAAGTCTTAACAATTATATTGGTTTAACAGATGATCCCAACAATATGTATGCAAAGATTCTAAGCATTTCAGATGAACTTATGTGGAGATACTATGAACTATTAAGTGTAAAAAGCCTCAAAGAAATCGAGGCATTAAGACAAGGTATGCAAAGTGGTAGTCTGCATCCAAAACATATTAAAGAAATATTAGCTCTTGACATTACCACAAGCTTTCATAATGAGAATCTTGCTAAGAACGCACAAGTAGAATTTAATGCAGTATTTGGTAGAAAGGAGATTCCAACAGATATTCCGACATTATGCGTATCACTTGGTGAATGGATATGTAAAGTTTTGGTTGATTTGGGATTTGCCCAATCAAATTCACAAGCTCGTAGAGATATTCAAGCAGGGGCATTGTATATTAATCAAGAAAAACAAAGTGATGAGAATTTTAAATTTTTACAAGAAGGTGATTTTGTTTTAAAACTTGGTAAAAGAAAGTTTGCTAAAATAGTTGTTACAAAACAAAAAAGTAAGGTTAAAGATTATGAACACAGTGTTTAAAAGTTTAAAAATTGGAAAATATATAATTAAATATCCCATTTTTCAAGGGGGTATGGGTGTAGGCATTAGTTGGGACGAACTTGCAGGAAATGTATCCAAAGAAGGTTGTTTAGGCATTATATCTGCTGTTGGAACAGGATATTATAAAAATATGCAATTTGTAGATAAGATTTTATCTAGTAAACCATTTGAAGCCATTAATTTTTATAGCAAAACAGCACTGAATGAGATTTTTAAAAATGCAAGAAAGATTTGTGGGAATAAACCACTTGGCACGAACATTCTTTACGCAATTAATGATTATGGCAGAGTAGTCAAAGATGCATGTGAAGCTGGAACAAACATGATTATTACCGGAGCAGGATTACCTACAAATATGCCTGAATTTACAAAGAATTTTCCCGAAGTTGCTCTCATTCCGATTATATCATCTGCAAAAGCTTTACGAATTATTTGTAAAAGATGGAGCGAACGATATAAACGCATTCCAGATGCGGTTGTTGTAGAAGGACCTCTTAGTGGCGGTCATCAAGGTTTCAAGTATGAAGATTGCTTTAAAAAAGAATATCAATTAGAGAATATTGTTCCCGAAATTGTTCAAGAATCAAAACAATGGGGAAACATTCCCATCATAGCTGCGGGTGGGATATGGGATCATGATGATATTCATAAAATGATGTCTTTGGGAGCTAGTGGTGTGCAAATGGGAACAAGGTTTCTAGGCACAAAAGAATGTGATGCAAAGACATATCAAAAGATTCTTCCATATATCAAAAAAGAAGATATTGAACTTATAAAATCCCCTGTTGGCTACCCTGCAAGAGCATTGCGTGTTGGTGTTTTAAAAAGATTGGAAGAGGGTAATGCTCCAAAAGTCCAATGTATTAGCAATTGTGTAACACCATGTCAAAGAGGGAAAGAAGCAAAAAAAGTGGGGTATTGCATAGCGGATAGCCTTGGGAAAGGACATTTAGGAAATCTTGATGAAGGCTTGTATTTTAGTGGTGCAAACGGATATCGTATTGACAAAATTCTCAGTGTGAAAGAGTTAGTTAATGAACTTACACAACGCGATAAGTGAGAATTTCTATGCGCTTTATCGTCTTATTTGCGATCCTTACTTTTGGATTATATGGCGATACATTGCGTATTATAGGATCTGTTCCATTTGGTAGTTCAAGTTTGAGGCTTGAGGCAAATCGTAATATTCAGAAAAAAGACATAAGTGTTCATAAACTTAATGATACAAGCACCTTTATTGATATATATGGGGTATGGACACCGGCAAGCAGAAAAGAATACAATTTTCCTAATCGCACACAAATTACTATTGCACAAAACAATAAACAAAGATTAAGAATTTTATTAACACTAACCTCAAAAACTGATTTTGAATATTCTATAAAAAATAAGTTTTTTTATATTGCTATTAAAGAAAAAGTTTCTATAAAAAAGGCAACAACCACACCAACTTCAAAACCAATACAAAATCATTCAAGCAATCAACAGCAAGGCAAGGTGACACCAGTAAAAACACCAATAGTGAAACCCCGAATAGATAAAAAGAATCAGCCAAAACCAATTCTTGTTTCGAAAGCAAAACCAACTGATAAGGCACATAAAAAAATTGTTATTCTTGATGCGGGACATGGTGGAAAAGATTGCGGGACACAAGGAGTAGCACAAACATGTGAAAAAACTATTGTTTTAAGTGTTGCTCAACTTACTGCAAGAGAGCTTGATAAACAAGGGTATGTTGTTTATATGACACGAAATAGTGATGTTTTTATTGAATTGCAAAGACGTACAGAAATGGCAAATGAGATTCATGCTGATTTGTTTGTTTCAATTCATGCAAACTCTATGCCAGTGGGTTCTTCGAGGCAACCAAAAGGAGTTGAAACATATTTTCTTTCTACCGCACGCACAGAGAGAGCTGTTAATGTTGCAGCAAATGAAAATCAAGGTATGGCTGAATACTCACCCACAACGATTGCCTCTTTTCTTACTTCCCAAAGGATTATTGCCTCCAATAAACTTGGTATGGATGTGCAATCAGGCGTATTAAAACAGATTCGCACAATGTATAATGAGAATCTTGATGGTGGTGTTCGTGAGGGACCATTTTGGGTATTAGTGGGTGCTCTTATGCCTTCAGTACTTATTGAGATTGGCTATAATTCTAATCCAATAGAAGCAAAACGTTTAAAAGATCCAAAGTATCAAGCTCTTATCGCAAAAGGTATTGCAAATGGTATCAATGGATATATTAAGAAAAACCCATAAAGTATTTATTTAAGAAACAGCTTATTATAAGTAGATAGTTGGATAAAAGATATGTTTGTAACCTCACGTGCCAAATCAACAAACTCAATAGATAACTTTAATTTTTCAGTTTCTTTTTCTTTTTGAAATATCTCCTTATATTTCTCTCAATATTTGTTATACCTCTATAGAATCGTATCAAAGGTAAAAGTCTCTTATAGAGCTTTGGGGAATACATTGCTAGTCTTTGATATTTATTTGGCTTTTGTATATATCCTTGAAGCATTGGGAATTTCTCTATGAGATTCCAAGGATCATACTTCAATAGGGGAATGTTCAGAGATTGCTCTACATAAAAAGGAAGCAATTGCTTTCTTATAGATTCACTCATTTCTGTATCTTTATGATGTTCTAAGAATTGGTGTAATTCGATGAATGTAATAAAATAACTTGCTGTAAAATGATATTCTTTTATTGCTCTTACATTATTCTCAAAAGCAAGAGCTATATCTTGCATGTATGGCGGAATATTACTTCGTTGTATATTCTCTATACCTTCATGGTTGCAAGTGCTATTTGGACGAATACGATAATTATAGAGTTTTTTAGGAAGGATAAAGATATTTTTTGCTTGCATAAAAAGTAGAATGCCAAAATAGTGATCTTGACCCATGATTCTATCAATAAATCTCAAATGTATCTTTTGCAAGAATCTAAAATCTATGATGCCTCCATATACCCATGCAAAGTATGGTATATTTGCTTTTATCACACTCTGTATCCAATCTTTTGGGGTAATAACTTGTCCTTGTGTATATCCTAACTTTTCGAAATATATTTTCCATATTTCATCTTCTTTTCTTTTTATCCCATCATAAAAGTATAAATAATTAAAAAATACAATATCCATTCCTCTTGCATGTTTTAGAGTTTCTTCCATGCAATTCAATTCCCAGAAATCATCAGAATCTAAGAAATTAAGATAATCAATACAAGGTACTTCAAGTGTTTTTTGCAAAGTATAGATTGTATGGATTTGGTAAGGATTGTTATTTGTAATCTGAAAAGTATGAAGCGTGTTTGAAGTAATGTAGGATTGTGTGTTGTTATTCAGAGATTCTGATTCTTTCTTTATAAACTCTAATGTTTTATCTTTAGAGTCTAAAGATTCTTTCCTTAGAGAATCTAGGTTGCTCCCCCCCCCCCCATAGTATCAATTGAAGTAGTCGTAGTATCTGTATTTACATTTTGTATATTTGCAGTATCAGAAGGAGCAAATGTATATTTGTTGGCAAAGAAATCTATACCTACATTTCTTGCACTGCTTTGTCCTCCATTGACTTTATCTATAAGAATGATTCTAGAATCTCTTTGGGTATATTCTTTTGCAATATTCAGACTTTCATTATCTGTGCTACCATCATGAACAAGGATTATTGAGAGATTTTTATAAGTTTGATTGATAACAGAATCTAAGCAGTCTCTTAAGTATTGTGCTACATTATAGATTGGGATAACTATACCTATTTTTTGAGATTTATCTGTGATTGTTGTATGGTTATTTTTTTGCATTTTAATTTCTCCAAATGGTTTTATTTATAATAGCTACATTATTATAAATAAAAATTATCAAGCAATTTAAACTAAATGGAGAAAAACTATCTTTTTTGTTCCTTTATAATTGCAAAATATTTTTTACTCTTTCTTTATTGCTTTTTTAAATTCTAAAAATAGTAAGATTGATTTTAATAAAATAAAGCAATAAGATAATCATAAAATATTCATTATCAACAATCAACATGGCAAATAAGTTCTTATCGAAAGTTGCTTGATTATGTATCAGAAATTTTTTGATTATTCTAAAATTTTTTCCCATAAAATATCATCTTGATAAATTTTGATACTATGAGTCATTGCTTCCTTATAAATAGTTTGCACTTCTAATGAATTATCCATTTGTGTATCACCAATATGAGTAATTAATGGTGAAAGAATATGGGGATATGCCTTACTATCACGTTTTGCATAAATAAGCACAAGAGTGGCATTTTTATATATTTTTGGATAAACAAAACGAAGAGATTCTATGCCGAAATTATAGGATTGCAAGAGTCTAAAAATTTCTGGTAACACACTCGGACTATAACAAAAAATTAATTTGCCATGAGGTTTTAACATTTTTTTTGCAATGAGAATAAATTGCTCAAGGGGTAGATTGCTACTTTGTCTCGCAATTTCTTTAAAGCGATTTTTAACAATTGGTGCTTGATTGGAATAAAATGGTGGATTAGAAATAATCATATCAAAATATTGCAGACCAATAGAATCAAAATGGACTTTTTGGTTATTTTGCAATAACTCTGTTGTAAAGGATTCCCCCCCGCAATCATTAGATTGAGAAAAAATATAGGGAGTTTTTTGCATATCCTTTGTGTCTTTTTGAGAATCTTGAATAAAAGAAATAGAGGAGCAAAATGATACTCTTGGATATAATAAAGAATTTCTAAAGATAGATTGCACATCATTTGTTGTTAATAATTGGCAACAATCAGCATGATATATATATGATTGTATATTATTACTTCTAGCATTTTTTGCATTCAAAAATGCATATTCTTTTTGTTTTTCTATCTGATGTAATAAAATATTTTTTTCTCGGGCACATAATAATCCTATGACACCACTTCCACTGCCTAATTCTAGTATTTTTTGTTTTGGTCGTAAATAAGGTAGAATAAAATTCCACAAAAATAAACTATCACTATTATAACAATATCCCTCCGCAATTTGATAGATTCTAAGTGACATTTTGTTCATTGATTCTCTCTGTAAAGAATAAAATTATTAATCATTAATCAAGTTTTACTGAAAATGTATATTCTTTTTACTATTTCATGCTTGTAATACATTGCTGTAAAATATCATATAATCGTTCTTCATCTGTATCTGGGACAATCATAAAAGCTAGTTTTCCCATTTTACATGCACTAATAAATCGCCTTTTATCAAGCTCATTTGCTTTCCATATTCCTATTGCATCAATATTTTGACATGAAACATAATGACATATTTTATTATCTTGCATTTTTACAACAAACGCCATTGGATACAACGGACTAAATTCAACGATTATATCGCTATGAATACCACTTAATGTATTCTCACCTTGTTGTGAATAAATAACAACCTTCACATCCTTCCTTTCTCATTTTATATAATAGTTTGCAAGAAATACTTTTTCTGTTTTTTCTTAAAGAATATCTAAATCATTCATCTGAAATGAATGGTAAAGTTGCAACATTATTTGATGGGATTCTAGGTCATGGACTCGAATAATATCTGCACCATTTTGTAATGCAATAAAATGTGCTATTAGACTTGCTTCTAATTGCTTTTTATTGTCGCTTTTTAGAATCTTTCGTAAAAAACTCTTATGGCTTGCTCCAATCAACAATGGTTTATGAAAATGTTTAAAATGTGCAAGCTTTGCAATAAGCTCAATATTTTGCTCGAATGTTTTTGCAAAGCCAATTCCAACATCCAAAATAATATTTTTGCAAGAATGCTTATCCAACATTCTTAATTGCTCTGTAAAAAACTTATCAATATCTAGAATAAGATTCTTATATTCACAATACTTATGCATGGTATTTGGCCCACCTCTTGTATGTGTGAGAATATATGTTGCATTAGGATACTGCTGTAAAATTTCTAACATATTTTCTGGCTTACCACTTACATCATTTATCATAGTAAAACCACATTCAAGAGCAATTTTTGCAACCTCTTTATTATAAGTATCAATGCTGAATTGAGGCTTATTATTGATTGTTGTAATTTCTTTAAAGATTGGTTCAAGTCGCTTTAGTTCAACTTTTGCCTCTATAAATGGTGCATTTGGTTGTGTGCTAACAGCTCCAATATCAATAATATCAGCACCCAACTCAATATTTCTATATATTTCTTGTATAGCATCAGTGGCATTAAAATGTTTATAAAAGCTTTGAGAATCTACATTTACAACACTCATAATCATTTTTTTGCGTTCATGATAAGGCTTCAAGAAATGTTTTAATTCTTTACCCAATGCTTTTAAACCGAAAGGTTGCATTTGTATTTTTATAACAAGCAATTTTAAGGCTTTTGGTGTGCCAAAAAGCATACAATCATACGCTTTTTTACGGCATAGTATTGCGTCTCTAGGGGTTACTAATTCCGCACCAATGCTTAGTGCTTCTTGTTTTAGAATCTGCATTGCCTGCAACTTAAGATTTGCTATATTAAAACCCAATACTTGTGTTTTATCTTTCATAATTTTATAGCCAATACTATCTGGCTTTGCCTGCAACATTTCAATATTTAGATTCTTAATTCGCTCCAACCTCATCTATATTCCACCTTTAACCAAAGAAAGTAGAATTGGTAGCAATACCAAATGCACACTCTGCTTTACATGAAGACTCTGAAGTGCAATATCAAATCGTTCTAAATCAGCTTGACCCAACTCTATATTTTGTTGTGCAATCATATATAATAAAGAATGGAGTAAATTTCTGCCTTTTTCAAGACTTATATTTTCTTGTTCAAGCTGTTTGATATATTTATAAACCATAGGAACATTTAATTTTGCAATATCAAGAGGAAAAGATTCTATATGATTTTTTTTGCGTTGATCAAAAAAAGCGAGTCGAGAAAAAATTGTAGGGATAAGTTTGTTTTTTGCAGTAATAAAAAAAATAAAGAAAACATTTTTTGGTGGTTCTTCTAATATTTTAAGAAGTGCATTTTGTGCAAAATGATTATATGATGTTGCAAAAATTGCAATAATTTTTTCATGTGATGTAGCGATATAAGCCTCTTTAATAATATCATGTGCATCATCAATTTTAAGCTCCTCTTTTATGAAAATTCTAAGATATTCGCTATTATAAGTATTCTGCAAAAAATTTATTTTATCTTCAAAATCATTTGTTGCAATAATATATGATTTTTTTAAATTTTTAAAAAAATTCATATCCATTTGAATTGGAGCATGAAGAAAATGATCTTGGGAAAATCCCATCTCAACAATATTTTGCCCATTGCTGGTAAGTGAATCTTGACAAGGCAAAAGAATATCTTTTGTTTCCATAGAGTTGGAATTTACCACAGAGAAATTTGTATTTTGTGTTTCCATTTTATCTCCATCAAATTATTGCAAAATTTTAATAAACGATATAAAACCTGTTTGAATATTAATAAATATTTTTTATAAAGCATAAAACAAGAAAATTTTATCTTTCTTCAATATGAAACTCACCACAAATCCCTGCAAACAATGCTTGTTCAAAAATACGATATGCTTGAATAAGTTTGAAATCAAGATTTAAATCAGAAGATTGTAGCATAAAAGAATTTTCGAGAGATTCATCAAGCACCCATAAGAAAGATTCTGGTATTTCTAAAGCAAACTTTGCAATATCATTATCAATTTTTCCAATATACCATAATGCATAACGATGGTAGGACATATTAAGCACATCTTGCAATGCACCATTATCGCTATCCTTTTTCGAACATAAAAGCTTTAATAAAGAGACATCAAAACTATAAATTGGAATATATGGACGCCTTACCTCAAGGCTATTAAGTTTGCTTAAAATATATGTCTGTAACCACGATCGCTTAGAATCTGTGCAAAGCAAAAAAGTCCCATCATTCAATATAAATGAAATAGCACGCATAATTAAAGGTGTCCATGTATCACGTATAATTTCAAGCCAATGTGATGGCATTGCATTAAGATGTTCTGCGTCATTTCGTAAAGTTTTTAACATCCACTCATTAATGCTCTGCATAAAAATTCCCTATTTATCAAGATTGTATGCTGTATGCAAAGTTCTTACGCTAAGTTCAGCATATTTTAGATCAATTAAAATCGAAATCTTAATTTCGCTTGTGCTTATCATACGTATATTAATATTATCATTTGCAAGTGACTCAAATGCCTTTGCAGCAACACCACTATGACTTTTCATACCTACTCCCACGATAGTAACAATCGCAACTTCATTATCAAAATCTATAATATCTGCATTTGCACTAAACTCATTGAGTGTAATCTTTGCTTTTTCTAATTCAGTTTTTGGCACAGTGAAATCAAGATTGGTCTTAGAATCTCGCCCAATTGTTTGAACAATCATGTCTACATTAATATTAGCATTTGCTAATTTACCAAAGAGTTCTGCTGCAATTCCTGGTTTATCTTTAATTCCAATAAGACTTACTCGTGCTTGATTCTTATCTAATGCTATACCGCTTACAATAGGTTTTTCCATAATATTATCCTCTGTTGTTATAAGTGTTCCTTTGTCATCGCTAAAACTACTTTTTGCATAAATAGGTACATTCCATTTTTTTGCCAATTCAACGGAACGATTGAGCAAAACTTTTGCACCCATGCTTGCTAATTCCAACATTTCATCATAGCTAATTTTATCTATTTTTTTTGCTTTAGCTTCTATGCGAGGGTCAGTAGTGTAGATTCCATCAACATCGCTATATATTTCGCAATAATCAGCATACAATGCACCTGCAAGAGCAACGGCAGATAAATCGCTTCCACCGCGTCCAAGTGTTGTAATATCGCCCTTTTCATTTAAACCTTGAAAACCTGTTACAACAACAATATATCCTTCATCTAAAAGATTTAAAATGTAACCTGTATCAATATGCTGAATACGAGCTTTTGTATGATTAGAATCTGTAAATATCTTTGCTTGCCTTCCATTAAGAGCAATTGATTTCAACCCCATAGCATTCAATGCTATACTTAATAATGCTGCAGAAATTTGTTCTCCACTACTCAACGCCATATCTAAATCACGTTCATTTGGTAATGGTGTAAAACATTTTGCATAATTTAAAAGTTCATCAGTTACACCACCCATTGCCGATACAACTACCACAATTTTGTTATGAGGTGAGAGAATAGTATTCTTCAAATCTTGCTTAGATTCCAAAGAGTGTTGCTTCTCTTTTTGGAATTTATTCGTGTAATCTGCTACTAAAGATGCTGCGACTCTTGTAGCAACATTTTGAATCCTTTGTGTATCCCCCATACTCGTGCCACCATATTTTTGAACTAGCAACATTAAATATATCCTTTTTTTCTAAAATAATTCAAAGTACACATATAAATACTTCTTTTAAAATGTGTAATTCTCTGTAAAAGCAACTCATAATCTACAAATTCATAACGCGTAAATTCTGGCTCTTTTGTTTGTATATTAATAATAGAATCTTTTTTTAATCTTACTAAAAAATATTTTTGAATTTGTCCATCATAAGGATACATTCGTTTAGCAATATTCGGTGGAAAATCATATGACAACCATTCGGGATGCTCTGCTATTATTTCAATATGATTTGTGCCAATTTCTTCTTTTAACTCACGATAGAGTGCCTCTTTTGGGCTTTCTCCCGGTTCAATACCACCTTGCGGGAATTGCCACACACCTTTTAAATCAAGCCTTTCAGCAATAAAAAACTCTCGATTATCAGGGTAACATGATGATAAGATGATGGCACACACATTTGGACGATAATTTTTCTTTTGTTTATCATTACAAGATTTATTTTGCTTTTCAAAATTTTTAAATTTTTCGTAATTATAACAAGTATTCAATTTTTTCAATTCATTTTGATGGTAATTTTTATCAGTTACAATATTATGAAAATCTGACATTAACTCTCTATGGCTACTCTCACCTGAGCATGTAGAATGTTGCATAAACTGTATATTCTTAGCGGAAACACTTATTGTATGAATTTTTTCTTGCATATTGGTATTATTGTTCATTTATGAAACCTTAAACAAAGCTATCAAAAAACTTTATAATAGTAACATTTTAATTGTAATTATTGGTAATTATTAGCATACATATTGTAAAATTTAACTTATTTTTTGTTGTGTTTTACTTTGAGATATTCTTTCAAATTCTATTGCAAGGGAATTATTTTTGCTACTTTCTTTTGGGTATGCAAAAAAATTGGTTTGTTCTTAGATGAAACTAATTTTTAAGTAACTATAATTTTTGATATAAGGACTTAAGTGATTAAAAAGTTTATTATTTTTTCAATCTACTACACCATACTGTCTAATGGTTTAGCTTTCGCACAAAATATAGAAAATATCGAATCACAATCACATAATCTTATTCTTGCAAGTTCAGATTTGCAAAATAATACTATAAGTTTAGTAGATTCTGAAAGTATTGATTTCAATGAATATAGTATGAGTACTATACCAAACTTACCAATTTTTGATTACTCTGAAGCAGAAACGATTAATGCTTTTGGCATTCCCATAGAGTATATTGTAACCCTGGAACGAGAGAATCGACTTATTTCTGTTGATACAAACAGATGGAAATACCTTGCAAAACAATTTGAAAATGGACATGAATACATACCTATTTTGCGTAAAATGCTTTTTGATTCTAATATCCCTCAAGAATTTCTTTTTCTTGCTATGGCAGAATCCGAATTTAAGTCTCAAGCATTAAGCATTAAGAAAGCAGCGGGAATATGGCAACTTATGCCAGCAACAGCAAAAGAATTAGGATTAGTAATCAATGACTATATTGACGAACGGCAAGATCCTATTAAAAGCACAGAAGCCGCAATTAAATATCTCCAATATCTTTACAAAGCAACAGGGCAATGGTATCTTGCAGCTATGGCATATAATTGTGGATTAGGAAGGTTAAACCGTGCAATTAAAGAGGCAGGTAGTAATGATATTGAAGTTTTACTTGATGAGGAGGAGCAGTATCTACCACTTGAAACGCGAAATTATTTACGCAAAATTATGTCAATGTCCCTTGCTTTTTCCAATGCACATGAGCTTAAACAAGCAAATAAAGAATATATGCTTAATAGGGGAGCAACAGATTCTTTAGTTGTTGTAAATGTAAAAGCAGGAAATTCATTAAAAAATATTGCAAAAGGTGCAAATCTTAGTCTTAATTCTTTACGAAATTATAATCGACATTTTAAATATGACTTTATCCCATTGGAACAAAAAGAATATCAGGTCTATTTACCTTATGAAAAATTAAGTTATTTTAAACAAAATTTTCAAGATTCTTTTGATATATCAGGGCATTTTATAGTTTATAGAGTTAAAAAAGGCGATACACTTTCTTCAATCGCAAGAAAATACCGTCTCAATATCACACAAATTCAAAAAGCAAATACATTAAAAACAAATAAGCTTATGATTAATCAAAAACTCATGATACCAGCTTTTACAAATTATACACACAATACAACAAATAGAAAAGCTTAAAAACTTATTAGGAGATAACTTGCAAATTATAAAAAATATGCTCCGCATTGGAGTTTTTGGTGTCGGTTTCATTTTAATTGCTTGTGCACCTGAAAGTAAATATGCCGGTGGTAATGGGGCATTTAGAAGTTATGAATCTCTTGATGACTACGGCAATGAAACCATAAAATATCGAGATGAATATATTAATACACAGCAGCACACTTTTAGTGATACGCTCGTTGCAAGTAATCCACGTAACACACAACAAAGTTTTCAATACTCTTCACAAAAAATGAAAAATCCAAACACAAATAAACAAAATACCTCAAATACAAAAAAACAAAAAAACTATGAACCACCAGTAAAAGGTAGTAGCAAATTTACTCCAACACAATCGCTATTGGGTGGTATGCGTGATAGTGAAGCAATACAAAGAGCCACAATGAAATCTTATACCGTGAGGGGCAAAACCTATCATCCACATGCCGTAAAAGTTGGTGATACTTTTGATGGTATTGCAAGTTGGTATGGTCCTGATTTTCATGCAAAATCAACCTCAAACGGTGAAACCTATAACATGCATGCCCATACTGCGGCTAACAAAACATTGCCAATGAATACAATTGTAAAAGTTTTCAATAAAGATAATGGTAAAACAACAATTGTGCGTATTAATGATAGGGGTCCATTTGTTGAAGGAAGGATTATTGATCTTTCTAATATTGCCGCTCATGATATAGCAATGGTTAGCAAAGGTATTGCAAATGTTCGTATTGAAGTTATAGGATTTGGTGGTAATTTAGTCCATGACAAACAAAGCAACAATTCTCCTTCCAGTGTCAAAAGAACAGAAAATATAGAATCAAAAAATACGCAACAAACACCAACAAAGACTCAATCCTTGCAAACAAACAATGCACAAGATTCCAAAGATTCTACTGCTCCAATAAACAAAAACATTATAACAAGCAACGAAAATCAACCATTATTGAATGAAAAAAATTTACAACAATTAAAAGACTCTAATCAAAATAATGAACAAAAGTCCCAAAATAATAAAAAACAAGAATCTCTTCGGAACTCTTTGATTGAAGAGGAATTACCTGAAGACAACTATACAAAAACGCAACAAGAAAAAAAACCAGAAACTATAATCAAATCTTCGGTAATAAATACAACACAGGAACAATCACAAGACATAGAGCAAACAGCAAAACAAATACCCCAACAAATTGATGCTAAAAGCAATAATAAAGATATTGATGAGACATTACAAAAATTACGGGATTCAACACAAGAACTACAATATACACAAGAAAAGCTTGATAATATTGTAGAGTATGCAACTCAAAATAAACAAATAAATCAACAACAAAATATAACACATAATAATATAGCAAAAGAATCTACTCCAATAAATATTGTTGCGGATGAAGAATCTCTAAAACAACCTACACAAATAAGCAATAAAACACACATGGTATCACTTAATGTATTTAGCCAAAAAGAAAGAGCAGAAAATTATCTTAAAGAAGTGATGAATATGCAAAATTTACAAAATGTTATCAACACATCTAGTGATTCTGGAAAATACAACATAGAAATTATCCCAACAGATAAAGGCTTGTATCGTGTTGCTTTACGAGGCTTTCGAAGTTATGATGAAGCAAAAACATTTATAAATGAACATAATATTAATGGACATATAGTAAAGGAGTAAGCTAATAAAATCCTAGATTTTGTTTACCTAATAAATATATGCGATTCTATGGTGTTTCTAAAAAATTAATGGTAAAATATTTATTATTCTTATATTCTACACAATTTATAAAGATAAAGAAGGAAAAATGAAAAAAAATATAATATTTGTCTCCTTAATAATTTCTGCAATGATAGCTGATTCCCTTGATAATGCAATAATTGAAGAGTTACAAAAAAACAAAGAACAAAAACGATCTGAAAAACAGCAGAATAAACAAAAAACTCAAGAGAATAATATAAGAAATATCAACAAGAATAAAGTAGAAACAAAAAATGAAATTATCAAAAATATAGAATCTCAAACAAAACAAAAGAATAAAGATGTATCTAAAGATTCACAAGATACCAGACAGCAATCGGGTGAGGTTGAAATGCAAGAAATTGCAAATGAGCTTGTAACACAACCCCAAACAAGAGAAACAATCAAAAAGCAACCCCTATGGAATTTCTTTCTCGGTGGTTATCTTGGAGGACAATATAAAGCGAATTATAAAGGAAATAATGCACAGATTTTTAATGTTTCCTTGCAAGGTGGAATATTCTACAATATTGGATCAACACATGGTCTTAAAGGCTATATATTTGCTTCTTACAATTCCCTTAATCAAAATAATCTGTTTTCTGCCGGAGCAGGTGCAGATTATTTTTACGATTTTCATTCAATTGGGCTTGGAATCTTTGCTGGAATATATACAGATATTCCATTTAATAGGTCTATTCTTAGGGAACTGGATCTAATCATTAGTACTGGTATGAGCATGTATATCAATAGGAATAATCGTATTGAGTTGCGAATAGGTTACCCTATTCTGCAAGATCCACAAATAAAAAGAATTCTGCTTCTTGGCATTAATTATCAATATATATTTAATGCTCAAAATTTTTAGAAAAGATAATTTGCAAAACTCGCTTTATTTTATAAAATTTTATCCGTTCTTAAGACATTCCAAAGCATATTTTTTACCAAGTTCATATGCTTTCTTATTTACATCTGCAACTTTTGGAGGCACTTTACTAAGCATAGTCTCAATCACAAGATCTTCTGGGACACAATTTGTAAATGTAACTGTTGCTGCAAGAGCAACAACACTTTGAGTAACAACATTACCAACCTCTTCTTTTGCTATTGTAATAATTGGGATCTCATAAATTCGATACATTTCCCTATCTTCTTGTGTTGGTGCGACAAGATTTGGTTCAATTACCACGATACCTTTCTTTTTAATTCCAGATTTATAAATATCATAGCTCATTTGTGCAACCGATAACATAAAATCAATATTTCCATCCATCGCATAGGGGTAAAGTATTTCCTCTTGATCAAGTAAAATATCAACCTTAGTTGGACCACCACGCACTTGACTTGTATAAGTTGAAGCTTTTACACCATACCCACCACCACGAATTTTTGCTTCAGCAAGGATTTCGCCAGCTAAGAGGACACCTTGTCCGCCAACACCTGTAAAACGAAGTTGATGTTCCATTATTTTCCTCCTTTTTTAGCAGTTACTTTTTCTTTATATTCTGCATAAGCTTCACAAAATTCTTGTGTTTGAGTATCGTGTTTTAAAATTCCTAGTGGGAATTTTCCTTTCTTTTCTTCATCGGGCAACTCATCGTATTTTCTTTTTGGTAGAATTCTAGAATCTAACCATTTAAGCATATCTGTTGCCTCAATCATTTTATTCTTTCTACCAAGATTCACGTGGCAATTTGAATTAATATCAAATAAACTGAACCCCTTATGTTTAAATCCTTCCACAAGAACTTTCTCAATACGTTTTGGATCAAGCACACTTTCTCTTGCGACAAAGCTTGCACCTGCCGCTATTGCTAATTCACAAATATCAAATTGGTTATCATAATTTCCGCCAGGAGAAGTAACTGTCCAAAAACCTTTTGGAGTTGTAGGAGAAGTTTGAGAATTCGTTAATCCATAAATAAAATTATTCACAATGATATGGTTAATATCAATATTACGACGACATGCATGAATTGTATGATTTCCACCAATCGCAAGACTATCACCATCACCACTCACAACAATTACATGTTTATTTGGATTTGCAAGTTTAATTCCAGTAGCATAGGCAAGTGTTCTTCCATGTGTTGTATGAACAGTGTTACAATTCACATAAGAACTCATGCGACCACTACAGCCAATACCACTCACCAAGCATACATCATCCATATTCCAACCTACAGCGTCAATTGCACGAATAATAGATTTTAAAATTACACCATCACCACAACCCCAACACCAAAGTGTAGGCATTTTCTCAACTCGTAAATATTCATCATAATTAAAAGCCATTATTTTTCCTTATGTTTGCTAACCTAAAATTATTAAACCTTAGGTTAGCATTCTTATACCTTATTTTGATAATTCAGGTTAAATATTACAATAACTCCAAAATACCATAAATTTCAAAACTCTTTTATTGCTACATTTTACCTAATTTTTAAAAGTTGAACAAATATTAACTTGTTTCTATTTGTTCATCGCACGTAATTTTTCAATTACCTCATTAGGTGAAATTGTTCGACCATTTGCACGTCCCATAAATTCTACTCTACGACCCAAAATCCTTTCAATTTCTTCACGATATTGACCTTTATTAAGCTCAACTATTAGAATCTTTTTAAATCTTTCGCCAAGCTTTTTTAATTCTTTTTCAGGACTTGGCCAAAGAGTAATAGGACGAAACAATCCAGCTTTTATCTCACTTGTTTTTCTAAGTTCATGCAATGCCTCTTTAATACCTAAAGTAGCACTACCATAAGAGATAATTGCAATATCGGCATCTTCTAAATACAACTCTTCATTGTTGCTCAAATAATCAGCTTTGCTTTCTACTTTATTAAATAGTCTATCGATAAGTGCTTGACCTTCAATAGCATTTTCTGTAGGAAACCCAATTGCTCCATGGTGTAATCCTGTAATATGATAACGATATCCTTTAAAAAATGGATTAAGTATAGCAGACTCATCTGGACCAACGCCATAAGGCTTATAATCTTTTGGATCACCAAGAAATTCTCTTCGGTTCTTAATATTTCTTTGGATTTCTTCTAAATCTGGCAATTGCGTTTTACCATACATGTGTCCTAGTGTTTCATCAAGGAGTAAAAATACTGGTTGCATAAACTCTTCAGCCAAATTAAAAGCACGAACACTTTGTGTGTAAGCCTCTTCCAATGTTCCAGGAGCTAATGCAATAGATTTATAGTCCCCATGTGTAGGATGCTTTGCAAAAGCTACATCGCCCTGCCCTACACGCGTTGGCATACCCGTTGATGGTCCCAATCGCATAACATTGACAATTACTAAAGGAATCTCAGCCATATAACCCAGACCAATTTGCTCCGCTTTAAGGGAAATGCCTGGACCAGAACTACCAGTCATAGCCTTTACTCCACTCATAGACGCACCTAATGCAACGGAAATACCACTAATTTCATCTTCCATTTGAATAAAATTACCATTATGGTGGGGAAGCAAATGTGCCATTTCGTGCATAACATCCGAACTTGGAGTAATTGGATAACCACCATAAAACTTACAACCAGCATCAATCGCACCCAATGCAATCAGCTCATTTCCACCTGTAATAACCTCTCGCATCTATGCCTCCTCTATTGCCATAAATTTATTTGCTTTAATCTTTTCAGCTCTTTCTTGTGCTTCTTTACTTGTCTTAGCAAACTTAAATTTCTTCCTATCAGCAACACTAATTGCAAAATCCGGACAATGTAGCTCACATTCCAGACAACCAATGCAACTTTCAGGATACATAACTTTCACAATTTTTCCCAATACCTTATGTGCATCAAGTTGCATAGCTAATACGCCTGAAGGACATCGTGATACACAAATATCACATGCTTTGCAACGCTTTTCGTTAACCCATACAGGCACATTTTCAGGGATTAAAACATCTGACATAACTATCTCCTTTCCCATGTCTATAATTTAAGATTTTTAATTTTTTCAAAAAAGTAAACAATTCCTACAACTCTTAGAATCTTATTTACTATATTTTTTATGAAAATAAAACTCAAAAATAAGTATATTACTATACTTCATAAATCTTGTAAAACATAAAGATTCTAAGAATTATACAATCTTAAGACTCTAAAAAATATATAAAATCATGTGTTTTCAATATTTTTTATGAATTGTGCAAAAACTAAACACTTTATCATAATTAATATATTATATACTAGAAATGCACTCAATATTTTCATAGAAATATCAAAATCACAATTTATACATAATAAAATAAAAGTTTCTAACAATCAATTTTAAATTTTAATTAATTAAGTATATTATGTTGGATAAAAGATTCTACAGAATTTAATAATAATTTATTGATAATTATCTTTATATAAAAAGGATAGAATATCCTAAAATATTCTACCATCTTTAACCCAAAGAATGTAAAAAATAATTGATTTTGCAAAACCTGACTAAAAAATCTCCTGATAATAAAACCAATATAAATATTGCATTAACCCAAGATTTTTTTCATTGTTTCGCCAATTTCTGCAGGACTTTTTACAACTTTTACACCAGCTTTTTCCAATGCCTCTTGTTTTTCAAGAGCTGTTCCTTTTCCACCACTCACAATTGCACCTGCATGCCCCATTCTCTTACCTTTTGGAGCTGTAGCACCGGCAATAAAAGCCACAACAGGTTTCCTAATTTGCTCTTTAATTAAAGTTGCTGCTTCAATCTCAAGACTACCACCAATTTCACCCACCATAACAATAGCTTTTGTATCAGGGTCACTTTCAAACATGGGTAAAATTTGTTTGTAACTCAAACCAATAATTGGATCACCACCAATACCTACGGCAGTAGAGATTCCCAAACCTTGCTTAACAAGTTGATTCGCACTCTCATAAGTTAATGTTCCACTTTTTGAAATAAGTCCAATATTTTGTGTAGATTTTTTAAATATAAAACCAGGCATAATACCAATTTTACACTCATCACTTGTAATAATACCCGGACAATTTGGACCTATCATACTCATACCTTGTTTGGTCGCAAACATCTTTGCAAACATAATATCTCTTGTAGGAGCACCCTCTGTAATGACTACCGCAAGTTTAATACCTGCACTTGCTGCTTCGATAATTGCATCTGCCACAAAGGCAGGAGGAACAAATATCATACTTACACTTGCCCCAGTTTTTGTTACAGCTTCCTTTACACTATTAAAAACAGGTTTCCCTAAATGGGTACTTCCACCTTTATTGGGAGTAACACCGCCTACAATCTGTGTCCCATACGCCATACATTGCTCACTATGAAAGCTTCCTTCTTTACCGGTAAATCCTTGAACAATTACTTTTGTGTCTTTATTTACTAAAATACTCATTTTTTTTCCTTAATTAACCTTAATCAAATTCATTTTGCTGCGTCAACAACTTTCTTAGCACCATCTTTTAAATTTTCTGCCGCAATCAAATTTTTAATGCCAGAATTTTTAAGAATGTCTTTTGCCTTTTGTGCATTTGTTCCATCGAGTCGAACAACAACAGGCACTTCTACTTTTGAAACCTTTGTTGCTTCAATAATACCATCTGCCACTCTATCACATTGCACAATTCCACCAAAAATATTAACAAAAATAGCTTTTACATTTTTGTCTTTTAAAATAATTTCAAAACCCTTTGAAACTGTTTTTGGATTTGCACCACCACCAACATCAAGAAAATTTGCCGGTTGACCACCCTCATATTTGATAATATCCATAGTTGCCATAGCTAAACCTGCACCATTTACCATGCAACCCACATTCCCTTCGAGTTTAATATAGCTAAGATTACTTTCGCTCGCTTCAATTTCACTCGGTTCTTCTTCTGAAAAATCACGTAATGCGGTAATATCGGAATGGCGATAAAGTGCATTATTGTCAAAGGCTAATTTTGCATCTAAAGCCAAAAAGTTCCCCTCACCTGTAAGAATCATTGGGTTAATCTCGACTTGTTCTGCATCTTCATTGATAAAAACCTCATAAAGAGCTTTTGCAAACTGACTAAAAGGTTTTTGCTGTTCTTTTGTAAGCCCAAGCCCAATTGCTAATTCAAGAGCATGGAATGAACGGAATCCTATTGTAGGATCAACTGCTACTTTAATGATTTTTTCAGGATTTTTTTCTGCAACTTCTTCAATCTCCATACCACCTTCCGTAGATGCAATAAAAGTTGGCATCTCTAAACCTCTATCAAGCACAATAGCGATATAAAACTCTTTTTTTATATCTAAACCCTCCTCGATATAAACAAGACCAACTTTTTTACCTGCTGGACCAGTCTGATGTGTCTTAAGCACCATACCAAGCATATCGTCTGTAAGTCTTGCAACATCATCAAGGCTTTTTGCAATTTTTACACCTCCAGCTTTACCTCTACCACCTGCATGAATCTGTGCTTTGACAACCCAGACACTACCACCTAATTCTCTTGCGATAGCTCTCGCTTCATATCCACCATGTGCAACTCGTCCTCGAGGCACAGCTACGCCATACTTTTTTAAAACCTGTTTACCTTGAAACTCGTGTATATTCATGATTCTCTCCTAAAAAGAATAAAACCAAAGATAACTTTAAATTCTTTTATAAAATTACATTCTTTAGTTGATAATCTCATAGAATCTAGAAACTCTACAAAAGATAAAAACTAAAGCTACCTTTGATTAGAAGTATTTTCATGTAATTTAGCTTAAATAAAATTGAAATTGTTACAAAATTTAATATTTTTTATTTTTATATGTTAATTTTTTACCCTTTTTATATTTTTAACATGCTCTTGATATGTTTGTGTAAAATCATGCAAACCATTTTTATTACGCATAAAATACAAATAGTTTGTGTGAGTTGGATAAATAGCTGCCTTTATCGCATCGATGCTTACACTACCACTTGCTGTTTTTGGAATCCCATTATATTTATAAGTATTAAACTCACTTGTATCATTTCTAATGCGTTCTGGTGTGATACGAGTATGTGAAAATTTTCCATAATTTAAAGATCCATCCATTTGTAATGGCATATTTTTTGCAATACGATTATCGATAACACTAGATACAATTGGCATTTCTGCGACATTAGCTGCTTCTTTTTGAATAATTGATGCTTTTGCTATAATTTTAAACCACTCTTCTTGATTATAGTGTCCAAGTAATTTGTATGACAAATCTTCATGTGTTTTGAGAGATTGTGTAATCAGATAATCAATAATAAATTCTGGGCTTGCATGATATGGCAAACTATAAGTATCAGCAAGAATTACACCATCGTTATATGGTGACCGGAGATTATAAATTCTTTGTAATTCATTAAAATCTTGATGAAAAACTTTTGCAATTTCTTGCAAGAAAAAATAGTGAGTCTCGCCAGGTATTAATGTAATATTCTTCATTGCTGCCTTAGCATGAGAAAGTGCATAAAGAAAATGTCCTTTGGTAAGCACGATTTCAAAATGGGGTAGATTCATGTTACTTTGCTTTTCTAAAGCAGTTACACTTTCTTCGTGTATTACTTCACCTAAAATTTTGTCTGCATTTTCTTGTGTTGTATGGAATTGGATAAAATCCTTATGAGGTGTGTTTTTCAATAAATTATCTTTACTCTCAGAATCTGTATTATCATCATCAAAATTTTGAGTTTTTTTTGTATCAATATTGTCTTGAAACTTTATAATAGTGGAAGATTCTGCAATATATGGTTGTATATCAATCTTAGGGAGCTTTAATTCCAATCCGATGAATTGTGATGGGATTTCAATCCAACCGCTTTGTGGCTTACCAATAAATCGTAAAAAATATGTATCTAAACGATTGACATTATAACCTTTATCTTGCAAATATGTTATAATTCCCTTTGTTGATCCCTTTGGAATAAAAAGAATCTTTTCAGATTTCATTGGTAATAGAAGATAAAAACAAAAACCAAGCAATATAATCAAAATAAATTCAAAGAGTATATTTATAATGCCAGAAAATGAACGCAATGAAAATTTACATCGTAGGACATCACTGAATGTATCAAGCCATCGAGGTAATACGGGAGCATTTGCTGATGAAACACTCATATATGATGGAGAAACAACACAAAACTTAGAAGAGGTGGAAAAAAAAATATCGACTTTAACAGAAAAATCACAAGATTTTAACAATCTTGATGGAAAAAATACAGGATATATTCTTTTAAAAGAAGAAAACCTTAATGCAAGAGAATCTCTAACTGATTCTAGAAATCTCACACAAAATTTACAAAAACTTACAAACAAAATAGAATATAAAAAGAACAATAATTGTTTGATACCCGACATTTCACAGCCTTTTGAACATTTGTTTTCAAATCATACACTAAAACAAACAATAACACAAAACAATCTCAATATAAATAACAATATTCTTAAATCACATCAACAACCCCTAGATTCTACACAATACAAGCAAGCATACACAATGCTTCTCAACACGAAAGAATATAGTTCTGCAACAGACAATGACACACCGCGTATAAGCATACAAGAAATGAAACCCAACACTATAAAAAAATCTCGTTTTTCGCTTACAAAAAACAAAGGTGATAATCAAAAACAAAAGAAAAAAAAATCTTTTATTCGTCTTAGCATTTTGTTTGTTCTACTTTTTGTTGGAAGTATTGCTAGTTATAGAATCTTAGCAAAAGGTATTTTTATTGAAAACATAAATATTGCAAATATCCATATTCAAAACATTTTTTTACAATTACAGGATCGCCTTATTTTACGTGTTGAGAAACTTGATTTAAGTTCATTTCGTATTAGTAAAACAGAAGATAAAAAACAAAAAAATTTCAGTGAAATATTACAAGAAATTGTTGATTATACACAAAAAAGCCTATTTGCATTGAGTTACTTCAAGATTCTTGAAATCAATGATATTACACTCAATGAAGAACATCATATAAAAATCGAGTATAATGATACAAACTACAAATTTAATATGCCTTTTCTTGAGGCTGATTTCGCTGTTACAAACAATCAGAATAATTTTTATCTTAAAATTAAAAAGTTTCAACTAAAAGATATTCCAGCACACTTTGAGGGTGATTTTATTTTTTCAATTCCCAATAAGCAATTACTCTTTGATCTTAATGCAATATTAGAAAAAGATGGTAACACAAATCTAGCAGCAACAGAATCTCTTACTCTTAAAGGCTCTACGGACTTTCGTTCTATCACAATTACAGGGGAGAGTACAAAACTTGAAAACCTCGATATAATTAAACCTTTTATACAAAATATTAAAAATCAAAGCCTTAAAGCAACACTTAATGGTTGGATTTTTGAGAAAGTCAAATATTCTACGATTCGAATTGATGCGTTAAAAGCAAATATAGAGCTTGATAATATTGCAAATAGCCTTTTAAAAAATATGATTGTGAAAGCAAGTGTTCAGAAAGCAGAAGTTACACTTAACAAAGGTGTAATGCCAATTCTTGGAAAAGAAGTTTTGTTAGAGTTTAAAAATGCGAGTTTAAATATTATTCCAATACAGCCTACATTTATGGGAATGAATCTAAATGGTTCAGAAGTTCTTATTGCTAATATGCCAACTCCTGATGTGCATATTTTATTACATGGGAATAATATTCGCCTAGATTCCCACTTTAAGCAACTTCTCTTAAGTTATGGTTTATCACTTCCAATCATACAAGATCCCCTCTCAAATAAAGCACAAAAAAATACAACCAATCAAATTACTCTTGATAAAACAAGTGCAGAACAAGCAATAAATAACACAGAAAGTGTTGTTATAAAAGCTTTACAAGAAAATAAAAACACACAGGATTCTAAACAACAAAACCTACAAAATAAAAATCTTTCTAATCAAATTTCTCAATCAGATGTCAATACAATACCTGCAAATGAAATAACGAATGACCAATTGTTATTGAGCAACAACACAAATATATATATGCAAATCAATATCATGCACAATAATAAAAAACCTGATATTCCAGAGTTTTTCCTGCAAGGTATTGTCCAATCTCAAGATATTCGCTTTAATCTCTATGAAATTCCACTGAATGCAAAAAGACTCAATGTCGCACTTGATATTGCACCACAACAAAAGTTTATCTATATTAATGGTAATCATATAAAATGGAGAAAACTCATTGACACTGATGTTAATATCCTCTTTGATGCAAAAAATGACACGATGAAAGCAAATACTTATATTCATCAAGCAACACTTAACACAAAAAATTTGCAAGACCTACAATTTATGCACAACAACTTTATAAATGAAACAATACAAAGAGAAACACAAGAAAATATAGATACAATACAAGATTCTCAAAATACCCATGACGATGTCAATGACTTGCTTGATATAGAATCTCAATCACGAATTAATACTTTTTTTTATGCTCTCAAAGAATCTCTTTTTGACACTACACCAAAAGATAGCAAACAAGAATTACCACACAACACATCCATATCAGATTTTCAATCTGTTGGAATCAATACAGAAAACAAGAAGCAATATAATCAAAATTTAAGAAATTATCGAATCTATACAGCAAATATGCCTTATACAGAATCCTTAGATAATGTAAGTAATTTTAGATTCCATCATTCTTCATACACCCAACAAACAAGTAATCTCGATAATAATGCAATATATACTTCTGCCTTACCATCACAACCAACATATATTGCATTGACAAATCCACACCAAAATATTCAAGATTCTCAAACAATTATAAGCACACAAAAAATGGAAACACAATCTGACATTATTGCACCAAACATATTAGAATCTCACAAAAATTCTAATATCATAACTCCCCAAAATATAAATCAAAAACAAAGTGATACACAAAATCAAAAATCCAATGTGAAAAAAAATAAAGCAAAAGAAGAAGATAATGAACATATCCTTAAAACACTAAAAAATAATCCTATTTGGGACGATTTGAAGCTCCGCACAAAAAAAACTCGTCCTTTTACACCTCTAAATGATCAACAACTTGAAAATATTGCATTAAAAGAAATCGAAAAAGAAAAAGAGCCTTTCTCCTTAGAACAAGATTTTTTCAATATGAAAAATGCTAGTCTCAACTTTACTCTTTCATTTGCCAATAATCATATAATTCTTGATGTTCCTAAAATAAATTTACATTTAGAATCACATAAAGATTTAGAACTTAAAATCAGTAAGATTGAAAATATCCTGCAATTTTCTCCACTTGCTCGTTATTATGGCTTTTCTCGTGGAGATTTCAGTCTCATGATTCCACATAATGCTCCAAATAAAAAGAAAGAAACAACCTTTAATCTTAATCTTACAAATCTTGAATACCCAATTTATACTCTTGCACATAAAAAACTTACAAATCTTAATATTAAAGGGAGAATACAAGAAAATTCACTCATTATGATTGCAAATAATGATATTGACTTTAAAAGTCAAGATTCTTTAAGTATGTTACGAATTAATGGTTATAAAATTAACATTGATGAAATTTATGATTCTAAGATTCCATTTTTTATTGATCTTCTTGATGATAAACAAAAAGATCTACCCTATTCTGAAGCGGCTATTCAACAAGAATTGCGACTTATTGCAATCAAAAATAGATTACGCAAAAAAATGAAAGTGAATCCTATTGATTTTAATATTTTAGGTGAAAATCTACAATTTATATTTTTAGGCTACACGATGCCCCTTGATTCAACAAATATTCGCTTTATTGATGGACGCATTATTATTGATGGACAATATGAAAAAGGTATCCTAAATGCAAGTCTTATTAAAGATAATATTCGCCTTAAAGCAAGAAATTTTAGTGGT
The DNA here is from genome assembly GCF_003364195.1 of Helicobacter didelphidarum. Lineage (GTDB taxonomy): Bacteria > Campylobacterota > Campylobacteria > Campylobacterales > Helicobacteraceae > Helicobacter_A > Helicobacter_A didelphidarum. Next base: position 79,731 of record NZ_NXLQ01000007.1, read on the forward strand.
AATTTTATTAATACTATCCTTGTTTCAGCAAAAGAAGGAAAAAGAATGATTGATGGAGGAATTTTTAGTTTTGATATGTTTTATCGCAATGGTATATTAAATGCAACTGCAGAAATTCAAAATACTGCTCTCATGGAATTTCAAGCTGTGCAAAATATTTTTGCACTTATTGACACCGTGCCTTCATTATTCATGTTTAAAAATCCTCATATCAGCACAAAAGGCTACCAAATCAATTATGGTAAAATTCTCTTTGCGGTTAATAGTGATTACATCGGATTACAAAATATATTTTTACTCGGTGCATCAATGGATGTTAATGGACAAGGAATTATTGATAGGAATACAGAGGAAATGAATGTGAATCTTAGTATATCAACTATTAAAAACCTGAGCAAATTTATTAATAAGATTCCAGTTGTAGGGTATCTTGTCTTAGGTAGGGAAGGACAAATTAGCACAAATCTCATTATGACTGGGAAATATACAAACCCAAAAATTAATATTACACTTGCAACAGATATTATTAAAACACCATTTAATATCTTGCGTCGTGTATTCCCTGTAGAAATTATTATGGAAAATTTCAAAGAAGAGGAACAAAACATTGATTATTAAATGTTAATGTACCTACACAATAAAACATGATAACTTTAAAGATCTTAAGTATAAGGAAAATAATGCAAAAAAATATACAAAAAATAATTTCTTCCAATTTTATATTTTTATGGGTACTCTTTACACCATATTCTTATATATATGCAAAATATAATGAATTAAGCCTCATTATGGGGGGAGATGCACTTTTGCATGCACCTGTTTATATGGATGCAGAATATGAGTGTCAAAATCCACAAAATGCAAACATCATTCATTTTATTCGCAATATAAACTCTCTCAGCATGACAAAAACTCTTAATACTGACAGCACTCGACCTGCAATAACGAAATTAACAAAATCTCAACAAGATTCAAAATCTCTAACTACACAACAGCCGACAATAAAACCCAAAAAAAATACCAAAAATCTTTGTTATGATTTTACTAACATGCTCCAATTAATCGCTCCTTTTATATCGCAACACGATCTTGCATTTTATAATCAAGAAACAATACTTGGAGGTAAAGAAATTGGGTTAAGCAGTTATCCAACCTTTAATTCACCCCAAGAATTTGGTGATAATATGTTAAAAATTGGATTCAATCTTATCTCGCTTGCCAACAATCATACACTTGATCGCGGTGAAAAGGCTATTTTAAATTCTTTACAATATTGGAAAAATAAAAAAATTCTTGCTGCAGGAAGCTATGAATCTCAACATGAAAGAGAAAAGCCCAGAATTTTTGTGAAAAATGGTATAAAATATACTATGCTTGCTTATACTTACGGGACAAATGGGATTCCACTCCCAGTAGGTAAAGAATATCTTGTCAATGTTTATACAAAAGAAATGATGGCAAAAGATATAGAAAGTGTGCGTCGTAAAGTAGATTTACTTATTGTATCAATGCATTGGGGTGTTGAATATGTATTTATTCCCACAAAAGAACAAAAAGAAATTGCTAAATTCTTAAGCGAACAAGGTGTCGATATTGTGATAGGCAATCATCCACATGTAATACAACCCATTGAAATCATTGATAAAACACTTGTGATTTATTCACTTGGGAATATGATTTCAGCACAAAATGGTTTAGAAAAAAAAATTGGTGCATTCGTTAGTCTTAAGATTACAAAAAATCCAAAAAACAAGATTATTGAATTACACGATATTTATGCAGATCTTATCTATACTTATCATAATACAAGCAAACAAGATTTTAAAATTTATCCATTTATTTTTCTCAATGAAGCAATCCTACCAAATTATCAGACTATTTATCAAAACTATATCAAAATTTTAAAAAATAAAGATACTAATGGATTTCTGCAAATTGGTATTTTTAATAGAAACTAAAAAATATTTTTTATTTTTAGAATCTATTTGGGAATCTTGTATAAGATTCTAAAAATTTTTGTGAGAAATCTCAATATTGTTTCTCACAAATCACTTAAATATAGAGAAAAGGAGTGAAAATGATAGAACGATATGCACGAGAAAAGATGAAAAAACTTTGGGATATGAATGCAAAATACAGCGCGTGGCTCGAGGTAGAAAAGGCATTAGTGCGAGGTTGGAATAAATTAGGGTTAATTCCTGATAGTGATTGTGAAAAAATCTGCAAAAATGCAAAATTTGACATTGCGCGCATTGATGCAATCGAAGCCGTAACGAAGCATGATTTAATCGCTTTTACAACAAGTGTTTCAGAATCTCTGGGCGAAGAATCAAGGTGGTTTCACTATGGCATTACCTCAAGTGATTGTATTGATACGGCGGTGGCACTGCAAATGCGGGATTCTCTTAAGCTCATCATTGAAGACATCAAGGAGCTAAGAGAAGCGATAAAACAAAGGGCGTTTGAGCATAAAAACACGCTTATGGTTGGACGTTCGCATGGCATTCACGGCGAACCTATCACCTTTGGACTTGTATGTGCGATATGGTATGATGAGATTGGGCGGCATTTGAAGGCTTTAGAATCTAGCCTAGAAATCATCAGCGTAGGACAGCTAAGTGGTGCAATGGGCAATCTCGCACACACACCAATAGAGTTAGAAGAGCTTGTTTGCAAGGATTTGGGACTAAAAGCCGCTCCTGCAAGCAATCAAGTCATACAGCGCGATAGATACGCGCGATTGATGAGTGATTTAGCCCTTTTGGCAAGTAGTTGTGAAAAAATCGCAGTGGAAATAAGGCATTTGCAACGCACAGAAGTGTATGAGGCGGAGGAATACTTCAGCGAAGGACAAAAAGGCAGTTCGGCTATGCCTCATAAACGAAACCCGGTATTGAGTGAGAATATCACCGGACTTTGCCGTATCATACGCAGTTTTGCACTTCCTGCTATGGAGAATGTGGCATTATGGCACGAGCGAGACATCAGCCACTCAAGCGTGGAGCGGTTTATTTTGCCCGATGGCTTCATCACGACTGATTTTATGCTCGCGCGTCTCACGGGACTTATCCAAAAGCTCGTCGTATATCCTAAAAATATGATGAAAAATCTTAATCTCACCGGTGGTTTGGTATTCTCTCAACGCATTTTGCTTGAACTCCCAAAAAAAGGGGTAAGTCGCGAAGATGCCTACAAAATCGTGCAACGCAATGCGATGAAGGTATGGAGTGATTTGCAAGAGGGCAAAAGCGCACTCAATGAGAAGGGTGAGAGCCTGTATTTGCAATATCTTTTGGCAGATTCTGAACTTGTGGGGTTTATTGGCGAACAAGCCATCAAAGAATGCTTTGAATTGAGCTATTACACAAAAAATGTGGATTCTATCTTTAAGAGGGTGTTTGGATAGATAAAATCCTCTTGTATTGATTGGGAATTAAAAAATTGCATAGAATCTACACTATGAGATTCTATAAACTCTAAGATATAAGGGAGCTTTGAAGCTTTTACAGCATTTTTTAAACTTTCTTTAAGCTTTCTGTCTTCATGCAAGAACTCTCTTTCTATGTATGCAATTTCTTAACATAAGAATCTTGAATGCATAGAATAAGAATGTCAAATTATTTAAAAGGTGTAATATAAATATTAATAGAATAAAGAACCCCCCACACCCAGCCCCTTTACAAAAGCTCTCCACAAAGCTTGCTACACTTTGATGATTTTCATTTAGAGTGAGTTTCCATTGTGATTGAAGGAACTTTAAATCATCTGCATATGCTACTCTTGTTCCTTGCATTACACCTATCATATTTCTTACCTTTTCTATAGTTTTATTGAGGGATTCTTACTTAATGATTGCAATATTTCTGATAAAGTTCATCAAAGCATTCTTTAGCATTATCGCCTAAGATACAAGGATACCTATCAGCATTCCAATCTTGTATGAAGCGATTACAATTAGCTTTCTTTTGCTCTCTTTGTGCCTTATAAAATTCAAGCTGCACTCACAAGACTTATTAAAATTATATGTTCCTATAGGAGGAATAAATAATTCACAACATTTTACTTCATTAATCCTATCATCTGATAGAGGCTTGAATAGAGGGATAAAAATATCTGCTGCTAATATATTTTGCAATAAAATAAATAAGCAAACAACCACTCTCATGTTTTTATTCCTAACTTTTCATAGAGATTTGATATTTCTCGTATAAGTGGTTGTTTCTTATATGTATTATCATAGTTGTTGTATATCCAAAAATATCTCAAATTTATCTCAATATATCACATATAGTTTTGCAAGGCATTAGGGAATATTCTATACTGCAGTTTATAAAATATATACCATTGCCTAAGAACTGATGATAAATGCTTTTTTATGTATATATTATTTGATAAATTTTGCTTTATTCTCATAATGGTAATAATATCATATTTAATATTATATCCACTCTCATTAGTGTTTTGTTCATTTACTCTAGGTGGAATATATCCTAGTTTCTCACAAAAGCTCTCCACAAAGTTTGTTACACTTTGATGATTTTCTTGTAATGTAAGATACCAAGTATTTGTAAATTCTTGCAAATCTTTGTCATATTCAATATTTATTTGCATACCAAATACCCAACTATTTCTATATATCGCTCTAATCCTCTCACTTAAGCATTTATTCTTAAATTCATTTTTATATTGAGCAATATTATAGCTATCGTATTCTTTAATATTATCAAAGTCTAGCTTAGCTTGTGCTGTTTGGATAGTAGATTCTAAAAAGAATAATGCTCCATTGAAATTCTTTAAGTTTTTAATAAAATTACCACTTTCTACATCTGGGCAGTTAAAGAAATGCTTAGGGTGCGTGATAGATGATTCAAATTCATAATTTCTCTTTACCACACTTGCTCCCATATAATCTTTTGGTGAATTCAGTATGGTTATGCCATCATTATTGATATTGTGAAGAGATGCATATAGCTCATCATTATTTGTGCCTATGTAGTAATCATTGATTAAGTCCTTGATTTGCTCTAGTTTAAATTCAGTGCCTCGAAAGACTAAGATATATTTAGAATCTTTAGGGACTTCTTTTCTTTTGCCTGTGGATTTATCAATCTCTCCTAAGTCTTCAAATAATGTCGCACTAAAGCCTGAATCTGTATTTTCTTGGTGTGTGATAAGTTTGTATCGTTCAAAGAATCTTTTGGCTTGCTCTTTGCCAAATTCTCCATCGAGTTTGCCTACTTTAATCCTCCTTTCATCAACAATCTTGGAATCTTTATGGGTAATATCTAAAACATCTTCAAAGGTAACAATTTTGTCTTTATCTTTTATATCAAACTTTTTACCTACCAAATCAAAATACCCATAGCTAGCCCACGCCAATTCCGCATAGTCTCTTAGTTTTCTAATTTGTTCTTTATTATCCATCTAACTCTCCTATAAAGCTTCTACAATCTATTTCACCATCAAACTTTAATCTAAAATCCATATTACCCTCATTGCCATAAATATTTGGTGTATAGTTTTTCCATATTGGTCTAAAATATATTTTATCTATATTATTAAGCATTAATTTATTATTTGAATTATTATAATCAATATATACCCCTAAATCTATTCTATTACTATAACCTATTTTTGAATAACCATTTTTTCCTATACTACCATCTAAACTCTTGTCAAAATAAGCTAAGATTCTATTATATTTTTCCTCACTTTTTGGGTAGTTATTTAATTTACATAACTCTCTAAATTCCCAATAACTAGGATATATAAAAGGGGTATAAAATAATATAATTAAAATTATTGGTGATAATAATACTAAAATCTTTTTATATTTTTTCATTATATCACCTTAGATGCTGCTAGATGAAAATACCCATATGAAGCCCACGCTAATTCGGCATAGTCCCTAAGCTTTTTAATTGTTTCTTTATTGTTTTGCATTGTTTTCTTTCCATTCTTTGAATTTTTTATATTCATTCCTGCTTAATGTTTCAAAGCAACCCACTCTACTTCCTGAAAGATAAAATCCTGTTCCTTCATTACCTGCTAGATATGGTCGTAAATCACGCCAAGTAATATAAAAGCTAACTGATTTAATATTGTCTTTCGTAGCTCTTTCATCTTTGAACCAAAGACGAAAACTAAAGTCAATTCTATCTCCAATCCATTTTTTAAACAAATATGAAAAGTGTTTTTTATCATCACTTACCCTTAATGTTTTTACATTTGACATATTATCCAAATCTGTATCAAAATACTTTAGCACTTTATTATAATACTCCTCATCTATCTTGCCACCATTAAATTGATATATTTCAGGTTGTAACCTGCATATCTCTTTAAATTTCCAATAGCTTGGCTCTAAATAATATGAATAAGGTGTGTAATAAAAAATAATTAATCCTATACCTCCAATAAATACTAAAAACTTAGAGATTTTCTTCTTCGATTTAAATGCTTTT
>NZ_NXLQ01000080.1 GCF_003364195.1 Helicobacter didelphidarum
TACAAATTCTTCTCGAGATTCACAAGCGAAGTCTTACAGACTTGATACGATTACTACCACAGTTAGCACTGCTTCAGGTTATGAGCAAGATATAAAACAAGCTCCCGCGTCAATTTCTATAATTCCAAAAGAAGAAATCCTCTCTCGTCCCATTAGGGATTTAGGAGATGCAGTGCAAGATGTTCCTGGAGTGTATGTTGAGGCAAGTAAAACAGGAGCAAATACGATTTCTATGCGTGGGTTAGATTCTAGCTATACATTGATATTAATTGATGGCAAACGCCAAAATGTTGCACAAGGATTCGATGGGCAAGGAATAAGTGCTAATACCTCATTTATGCCACCAGCAAGTATGATTGAGCGGATTGAGGTTATACGCGGTCCTGCGTCTATCATTTATGGAAGTGATGCGATGGGTGGAGTAATAAATATTATTACAAAAAAGAATATTAAAAAAACAACCGCTAGTATACAGCTAGAAACAAAGCTTCATGAAAAATATAAAGTGTTTGGTAATATTTATGGAATCAACGCTTATCTCGCAGCACCTTTAATTAAAGATAAGCTATCTATGAACTTGCGAGGGAATTATAAGTATGGAGATCAAAATAGCTTTTTAAAACCAGCTGATATTCTTGCTAATCAAACAGGCACAAGTGCTGCCAATCCATATCTTGGATGGAGTGCAACGGGATTTCATAATGCAAATCTTGGTGCTAGATTCACATATTTAGCAAATAAGTATAATTCATTTTATTTTGATGCGGAGGGTTATTTTGGTAGACTTGGTTCTTTGAATACTTCAGGCCGTTCAGTAACTGCCATAAGGGATTTTTATAAAACAAATCTAATACTTAATCATGATGCAAATTACGAATGGGGAAAGATAACAACTTATTTGCAATATACTCAAACTTCTTGGATGCCACACTCAGGAGTGCCAATTGGTGGTTCTGTTGGGACATCTTTAACTTTAAATCAAACAAGGGATAATAAAGATATTATTTTCCAATCAAACTATAATCATCTTTTTGACTTTAATAAATGGGGTGAATTAGCCTTTAATGGTGGAATATATTATATGTATGAAAAGCTCTCCAATCAATCAAGTAGCTTTGAAAGAGCTATGAATCAATTTGCACTTTTTGCAGAAGCTCAATATAATATTAATGATTATGTTGGCACAACTCTAGGGCTACGTTACAACTATAGCGATATATTTAAATCCATCCCAAACCCAAGATTTTACATTAATGTTAATCCTACACAATGGTTTACAATAAAAGCAGGTATTGCAAGTGGCGTACGTGTGCCAAATTTAAGTTATCTCTATAATGGTTGGAGCTATGCGACAGATGGCACAGGCACATTGGGAAATACAAACTTACAACCAGAAAGCAGTTGGAATTATGAATTAGGTATGATACTTGATACAGATTATATAATGGCTATTACAACAGGGTATTATACGGATTTTCGCAACCAAATTGAAACTATACCTTATACAGATAATATATGTAGTGATCTAGTAAATTGTAGAACTTATCGCAACCTCGATAAATCTTTAATGTCTGGGGTTGAGTTTAATTTTAGGATAAAGCCTATTTATGGATTTTCGCTTGATGCAAATTATGCCTTTACTTATACAGAAGTATTATCTGCTCAAGTAGGGCAAGAGCATCTTGTAGGAGAGAGCATAAATTCTATTCCACGGCATAGTTTTGTTATTACACCAAAATATAATTATAAAGATTTTGATATATATTTACGATGGAATGGGAAATTCCAAACTCCTACACCAGCAGTAACAGGCACGAGTGCAGGTAATTTAGATAGTGCGAGAGGATTATTAGGGAAATATTATAAAGATTATCAAATTGTAGATATTGCAGCAAGCTATAAATTCTTTAAGCATTATATACTTACTTTTGCAATTAATAATCTTTTGGATGTTAATTTTATCGATTTAATACCTTATGGTTCAAATGGAATCAATCCTCCATACACTAATGTTATAAATAGTTTTCAAAGAATTTTGCCAAGTAGAAATTATTGGATAACCTTTAGAATGGATTTTTAGAATCTAAGTTTTGTATATCTTTATTTATCATGCAGAATTGTTCGCAACAAGATTCTATAGAGTCTTTTTATTAGAGATATTGATGAGTAAATTTTGCAATGTTACAAGGCTTTAGAAGTTGCAAAAAATCTGTAATGAAATATGTATCTAAAAATTAGTATATTAAGATTCCATAAAAATAATATAAATCTAAAGTCTTACATAAATTTATCTTGTAATTTATATATTGAATTAATTTTTAAATGAGGATATATCAATATTTTGATTACAAAAAAGTTAAGATTTCAGATTTCAAAAACTTATTTTATCGTTGTAAGATTCAATAAGAAACCATAGCAATTTATACTTTAATTTATAGAATCTCGTTTTTCTTTTCAAAAAGTAAAGGGCTTTTATATTATTTCCTTGCAAAAAATAAGGTAAAATTTACCCACTTAAATAAAATTTCTACATGCTTAAACCCACAATTTTTTAACATAGCATTATTTTCATCAATGCTATAAGGGATAAGCACATTTTCAAGAGCTTCACGTTTTTTATAGATTTCACCTTGTGTATAGCCACGCATTTTTTTATAGTTGTAGTATCGTGCTATCATTTGAGATTCTAACTTGCTATCATGTGTAATAACTTTTTCTGCAAAGAGGAATACCCCATCTTGGCGAAGCACATTATAAATTTTTTGTATCATATTTTGTCGATGAATTGGGCGAATAAATTGCAATGTATAAAATGCTGTGATAATATCTGCTGGTAGAAATGT
>NZ_NXLQ01000081.1 GCF_003364195.1 Helicobacter didelphidarum
ATCTGAAACATACTATTACACCTTTAAGCTCATCAATGGTAAATTCTATCTTCATCAATATAGCCAAGAAAATTTTGATGATGAAGTGCTTGATAAAACTTTTATCTACTACCGAGCTCCTAGAGATGAACCAAAAGGCAAACATAGAATCTTGCTAGATTCTGTGAATGATGAATTGTTGCAAGAGTTAGAATCTAAGTGCTATAAAGATGGAAAATGTAAAGATGAGTAAGTTACCTTTTATCTTATGCTTTATTTGTTATATTTATGCGCAAGATTCTACATTACAATGGCAAAGTGTGGATTGTAAAGAAAGTGATAATATGCTTATAAAATCTTATGGTTTTATTCCTGAATGTATGGACAAGGATTGCAAGATGAGTTTGTGTCAAGGTGGATTACAAAATGCACAAAAAGCATATATCAATTCAAGCAATATATCCTATGCTTATAGACAATGGTATCAGCAAGATAGACATATACCCCAAATGCCATATAATCTCCCTTTGATAAATACAAATATTGCACTTTATAAAGATATAGCTATCACACCACATATACGCTATATATGGAAAGATTCTAAAAGACTTATTATAGAAGAAGAAAGTGAATGTAGCGAAGTTAATGGCACTTATCCTATTGGGCGATATATTATCTTGCAGCAAATAGGAGATAAAATATTAATTATGCAATTTTCTAATCAAATATGCTAAGGATATTTTATTGTATAACACATTTCTCAATATCCCATATAAACTTATCACAAGAGGTTTTCGATATGATATGCTTAAAAGAGTATTTGATGGGATAAACTATAATACAAGCACACAAACACAAAATGATAGAGATAAGATACAAATCCTTAAAAATATAGTCGATGAGCTTAATAGAATCCACAATGACGAACCTATGTTTGTGCATTATCATCTTAATACAAGGGCTAGGATAGAGCATTTCTTTGGGCAATCTAGGGGTGAATGTGGTAATACATTGGCTTTAGAGGAAAATATTACTAGAGAGCGTGCAAATCTAAATTATAATAGCAATCGCTGGTTAAGCAATATACCAAATACAGATGATGGTTATAACTTTAGAGGGAGGGGATTGTTACATATTACAGGTAGAGGTTCTATAGAACAAGGACGAAATGAAGGCTATACAGGGTTTAATCAAAGAGTTACAAATCCACTCTATGGAGGATTACACAATAGAGATTTTGTCAATAATGCCACTGATAGAGATTCTTTGGCAAATAGTGGATTAGAAGCCTTACTTGCTGGTGTGTATGTGTGGAAAACTCTAATCTCAAGAGAAACACGAACACATCTATATGATATAGCTAATACAGAGGATAGCGTTAGTCCTACACCTAATGAAGTAGCTCATATACCAAATCTTAGTAATAATTTGCGTCTTATTTCACAAAGGATAAATGGTGGAAACAATGGTTTAGCAAGGAGACAAAATGCACTTAACCATATTAGAAATGAAAGGATATTTGATGACTTTGACTAAAATCTTATATATTTTCATTTTGTCATTAGTGCTTAATTCATTCCCGAATCTATCTTATGCTTCAGGCTTAAATGATTTAATGGTGCGAGGCGTGAAGCCGAGCTTTGATTGTGCTAAGGCTAAAAGTGATGATGAGAAAATTATTTGTGGTGATGGTATCGGTATGGCTTTTAATGGAGTGCCTATTATCGATAATTTTTATACAAGTTATTATAATCTTGTCATCAAGGAAATTAATCCTAGTGATAAACAAACAACCAAAAATATCTCATTACAAATGTTAAAACAACGCAGACAATGCCCATCAAAACTGCATTTTCACGATAGTTTTAGCAAAGAAGCGTTTGATAGGGAGAATGAGAAAATAGCCAAAGAGGGCTACAATCCTATTGATTTAGAGAATCTTAGCAGTGGATACGCAAGTGTTTTGGCGATGAATTGTTATGAATCTGTGTATCTCAAAGCTCTGCGAGAAATCACAGAATTTATCTATACTCACCCTAAGTATAAGCATATATTTGAGCAAATCTTTTATCCTAATCCTAGCAAATATTATCATCTCATAACAATAAAAAAACAAAATATCCCTTATGAGCTAAGAGATTTTGATGCGGAGATGGTAGGGGAGATTATCGATGAAGCTATAAAAGATAATTTAGTAGAATCTAATGGAGCATTAAAATGATGATTTGCTTTTGGATAAACAATAACTGCTTTACTCGTGCTAATACCGATACAAGAGCAAGTGTAGATTCTATAACAAGAATCGTCAATAGACATACTGATAACTATCAAGAAAGGGTGAATTCGCATACAAGGATTAAAAATGCAAATATTTTTCAAGATTTTGAGTAAAACAATATTATTATATGGCTTATCGATAAATCTTACTTATGCGTATGATTTAACATTTGCTAAAAAGATTACACAAGATTTGGTAATCGCATATTTTGGGTTTGATAAGCCTTTTGATGATGGGGGTTTTACAGAGGTATTTGAGAGAAATACAGGAAATACAGATTATAATACATTCGTAATAGCAATGAAAAATGATGATAAATATGATGAATTAATGAGAATCCAAGTATGCTTTTTAATCGTGGAGCATATCGAGGATATATAGAAAAGGATCAAAACAAACCTAGAAAGCAAAAGAAACCTCAAGAGC
>NZ_NXLQ01000082.1 GCF_003364195.1 Helicobacter didelphidarum
TGTGAATATTGATGTGCAGGTCTAATTTGATTTTCTGCAAAATCTAAATCAAATTTCCAAGTATATGGAATATCATTGATAGTAAAATCCCAAATACTCTCAGATGGTCCTAATAAAAAATCTTTGTTTAAAACCACATTGTATTGCTTATATTTTGATAAAAGTTTAAGACAATAAGGACAAGCATCTTCATAGTTAAAGTTAAGAATACATATTTCAAGCCTCATAATATCATCTCTATAGAGTGTATAGTAATCAATGATTTTCATTCCATTTTTTAATCTATTCATCTTTTTCTCCTTTCTCAATAAATTCACTATATATTGTAAAATCTGCTGTATCATTTTGGTTTTATCCCCATTTTCTCATTGACACTTATTCTTGTGCGTTGTGAAGATTCTATAATGTAATCATAAATTTCATCGCCTCTTTTACCCCTATCTTTAGCTTTTTTTACAAGAAAAACCCAAGTATATTCCCTCTCTATCCTATCTAATCGCTGTGCTTCTTGTTTGTCTTTCATTATATCCCTTGTATCTCGTTTAGCCTGATTGCGAAACCTAGATGCCATAACAGCTTGTTCCTTTTTACTTGAAACCTGCCTTATTAATCTTGGGTTGGCAGATTTTAGATTCTAGGTTTTGTAAAAAATCTCGAAAGTGTGTAATAAAGGCTTGTTTGTCCATATTTATCCTCTTTTGTATGATAAGATTGTAAAGGATTCTAGCATAAAAGCATTGTGGTTTTGCTTTTAGAATGTTTGGATTTCTCCATTTTCTACAAGCATATTGAGAATATCGCATAGGTCTTTGACTATTTTTTCTAGGGTTTTATCCTGTGAATATTGATGTGCAGGTCTAATTTGATTTTCTGCAAAATCTAAATCAAATTTCCAAGTATATGGAATATCATTGATAGTAAAATCCCAAATACTCTCAGATGGTCCTAATAAAAAATCTTTATTTAATACCACATTGTATTGCTTATATTTTGATAAAAGTTTAAGACAATAAGGACAAGCATCTTCATAGTTAAAGTTAAGAATACATATTTCAAGCCTCATAATATCATCTCTATAGAGTGTATAATAATCAATGATTTTCATTCCATTTTTTAATCTATTCATCTTTTTCTCCTTTCTCAATAAATTCACTATATATTGTAAAATCTGCTGTATCATTTTGGTTTTATCCCCATTTTCTCATTGACACTTATTCTTGTGCGTTGTGAAGATTCTATGATATAATCATAAATTTCATCGCCTCTTTTACCCCTATCTTTAGCTTTTTTTACAAGAAAAACCCAAGTATATTCCCTCTCTATCCTATCTAATCGCTGTGCTTCTTGTTTGTCTTTCATTATATCCCTTGTATCTCGTTTAGCCTGATTGCGAAACCTAGATGCCATAACAGCTTGTTCCTTTTTACTTGAAACCTGTCTTATTAATTTTGGGTTGGCAGATTTTAGATTCTAGGTTTTGTAAAAAATCTCGAAAGTGTGTAATAAAGGCTTGTTTGTCCATATTTATCCTCTTTTGTATGATAAGATTGTAAAGGATTCTAGCATAAAAGCATTGTGGTTTTGCTTTTAGAATGTTTGGATTTCTCCATTTTCTACAAGCATATTGAGAATATCGCATAGGTCTTGCATAATTTTTTCTAGGGTTTTGTTTTCTGTATTGTCTGGTGTTTCTGTGAATTCGGCTCGTATAGTATTCTCTCCCGTCTCTACATCCCACATCCATATATAAGGTAAATCATTGATAGTAAAATCCCAAATACTCACATCAGGTCCTAAAAGATAATCTTCATTTAATACCACATTGTAATGTTTGTATTTTGCTAAAGATTCAATACAAAATGGCACTATCTCTTCTTTGCAGTAAAAGTTTATAATTGCAAAATCTAAGAAATTATACCTTTTCCAATGCAATTTACAATATGTAATTTTATTGTTTTTGTTACTCATTATTTTCTCCTTTATTTTTTGGGTATTATCTTAGATGAGCCATATTGACTATTTACTTCTGGATTGGTGCGTTGTGAAGATTCTATAATCTCTTGATAAATATCTTCCATTTTTGTTAATCCTTTTTTCTGTTTAATATCCTCTATTAATTTTTCCCAACTTGTATTAGGTTTTTTTGTATTAAGTTCGATTACTTTTTTTGTATCTTTCATGTTTTCTCTTGTCGCAGTCCTTGCTTGATTACGAAAATTAAAACAAAATCTTGCCCTTTCTTCTAGTGTTAAGATTCTATCTTTTAGTATCTTCATCTTTTCTATTTCAGCATTATACCAATCCCTAGCTAAATCATTATCCATAGACCTTTTGGGAATATTGTTATATCTTTTATTTTCCCTCTTTACATATATGCTACCTTGTAACTCTGAAGCAAATTTCACACCCCTAACAACCACATTCTTACCAATAGCTCCAACAAATCCTATAATATACCCACTTACATCAATTAATCCTTCTTCTTTGTATTGCATTGGAGAGTAAATATGCAATGTGATACCTACTTCATATTTGGGATTTTCTACAAAAGCAAAGAATCTTACTTGTTTATCTAGCCATTCCTCTCTTAGATTTATTATTATTTCTTCGCCTATTATTTCATTGCCCTCTAAATCTGTAAGAATTTTAAATGTTTCGTGTTCT
>NZ_NXLQ01000083.1 GCF_003364195.1 Helicobacter didelphidarum
GGAGAGGATATAGATTCTGTCATTGCGAGGAATGAAATGACGAAGCAATCCACAAACAAAGATTCTAAGCAATCCACAAACAACAATTCTACCCACATAGGCACTTCCACCCTCCAAGTATTCCTTCACTCCTCTACACTTACAATACTTCATTATTCTCTTATTCACTCTAGCCTACATATCAAGCTAAAATGTAATAGCTCTGAATCTAAAGAGATAATAAAACAAGAGATAGATTGCCACGAAGCTAACGCTTCTCGCAATGACAATAAAGAATCTATCTCCACTGCATTCCTCTGTCCTATACTAGAAGATAATGAACTTAAATGTCCTCATAATGGTAGAGTGCAATTAAAGAGTAAGAAAGGTAAAAGCTTTACATCTAAAGACATTCCCAATAAGAATATTACCAATCATATTGTAGAATCTTATCTTTCAGAATCTAAAGAGGTGGTGTAGATGGCTAATCGTATAAAACCTAAACCCTCAAAGGAATCGCAATGCTATTTGTAATAATCTTTTTTCTCCTCATTGTCTTTACTCTCTCATATTTTATATGGTGGCTTATCTATAGAAAAGCATTTAAATCGAAGAAGAAAATCTCTAAGATTCTAGTATTTATCGGCGGTATAGGATTAATTACTTTTTATTACACACCTTATTCATATTATTTAGAGCCTAGTTTTTGGGAATTTAAAAATATATGTAAGCTAGACCCTGAAATATATCAGTTTAATGGTGGTAAGATAGATGAGGAATATTATAATAAGGTTTTAAAGTATTTTGATACAAGTTTAGATACGCTAGATTGGGAAAGTATTGAAAAAAACTCAACCTTATTAACACCAGAATATCTTGATTATGATGAAAATAATGAAAAATATTTATATTCTTATAAGATACAGAAATCTAGGATTAAGTATATAGCTCATCTATTATTTGAACATAAAATAGATAAGAGACATCTTATGAAAATAGAATTTGCGTTAATATGGGATACCAAAAGAAAATATCTCACAACAAAAGGTATGTCTTCTTATGAGCTTGTATTCAAACCATACCGAGAAACTTGTAATATTTTTGAAAAAGGAGATTAAATGAGCAATAAAGAACAAATACAGAAATTAAGGGACTATGCGGAATTAGCTTGTGGTGCTTATGGATATTTTCATCTAGCAGACAAAGATTATAAACCTGAAGGTTGGTGGAATAAGGATAAGAAAAAATTAGATGAATTTATTAAAGATAATAAAAGAATACCCACCTACACAGATATTCTCAACATAGAATATAACTCTTTATTTAGTGGCGACTTCTCCCCATTTCAAGCTAAACGCTTTTTTGAACGCTACGATTTATTACTTCATCAACCCAATACAGATTCAGGCTTCTCCGCCACATTATTTGGAGAAAAACGCAAACAAAAGAATACAGAATCTAAAGAGATAAGTTATACTGCTGACTATGGATATATCAATTATATCTTAGCCTTTAGAGGCACAGAGATGAGTAGTGATAAGATAAAAGCAATGCTAAATGATTTCTATACCAATTTCTTACTTGGGACAAACCAAATCCCAGAGCAATACTTTGATTTGATACACTTTGTAGAGACAAAGATTAAACCTAGAATCTATGATACATCATCTCAATCGTATCCTAAAATGATGATAGTAGGGCATTCTTTAGGAGGATTCTTAGCTCAAATGTGTGCTTTAAGCTATGATGAATTAGTAAATGAAGTCTATACTTATAATGCTCCGGGTATCTTTAATGATATGACAGCAAAGATATGGGATAATATAAAAACAAATGCCTTTGCAATATTTCTATATTTGTATGGGACAAAAAAATCTGCAGAATATATCACAAGTTTATTTCAATCCAAGACCAATATAGAGCCTTATGCAATGCTTGATATAGGAAAAGACAAAGAATTATATTGTGGTATGCTAGAAATGAATAATGAGTTATTGAAGCACATAAAAAGCTATCAAACAAATAGTAGGGGATTATTAGAGATTATAGATAGAGGAGATAGTGCCACACAGAAACTTAAAAATACTATTCCTTATTTCTTACGCACAGACCAAGAAGCAATAACTTTAGAAGAATCAAAATATACCTATATAAGAAAAGTATTCTCCCCTAATAGTATGAGAGAGTATGCAAAGCAACTCTATGATACATTGCAAGATAAGATTAAGATATATCAAGGTAAAACCTTCTATGTGTATTATGCGTATGCTTTTAGCCACACCACAACACAAGCTCAAATATCAGAATCTAAGCTTGTCGTATTAAGCTATGATTTAAGGATCCCTTATGGAAAGCTTATCAGTCAATTTCAATCACTAAGAAAAAAGAATTGTTATATAGACGAAACGCTTAAAACAGAGCAATGCTTTCACTCCCTCTCACAAGGAGCAGATGGAAGCTATGATACGATTGGTGGTTTAGGAATAAAAATACCAGCACATCATCTTACAATCCAAATTGGATTGAATGGATTTGGTAATAAACACTCCATTATCCCCCTCACTCAAACTCTCTACCTCTACTCCTATCTTTTAGAATTAGATTCTAATCATAACAAAGTCAAAGATAAAAGTTTATATGAGTGTATAGCGTATTGTAAT
>NZ_NXLQ01000084.1 GCF_003364195.1 Helicobacter didelphidarum
ATGCGAGGGAGTAATAATCTATTCATACAGCCATTACAAACACAAGATAGTCTTTTATTGAGTGAAATCCTTTCACTACTTATCATCGATGAAAAGCGAGGAGCAAAAGATATAAATGATATAGAATTAGATAGAGAGAAACAAATACCAGATTATACTTGGTTTCATCATAAGAGTATTGATACACATGGTAATATTATAGACAAAGAACCAAATATCAGTATAAATAATATCCTTAAATATCAAATCCCAAAGAGTGATGATAAAAATAGCCTCTATCAGCAGTTTATGGCTTTAGAAAGAGATGATGATGAATCAGCCATTGATGCGTATAATGAAGTTTTAGAGATTCTCAAAATTTTAAGCATAAATACCGATGAAAAAACTAGACAATTTATCAAAGCACTCAATACCATAGGAGAGAATAACATTAAAGCATTGTATGTGGGGATAAATGATAAGGAAAACACAAACAATAACAACCAAGCACCAGCATTGCTTGCAGGAGCAACCACAGAAAATAACAACGAAGATGAAAACAAAAAGAAACGCCCTAAATTCATAGGCAGACTAGCCACTACGATAATCATAGAAGATGGACTATGGTTAGGCTAGATTCTAATACAAGGAGAATATATGAGTGATACTTATCAAATCTACACACCTAATTCAATACCGCTTCAAGTCGATAAAGGCACAAATAAGATTCACTTTACAGATGGTGGCTATAAGACAGGTAAATACACAGAAGCTTATTCCAAAGCTCTTATAAAAGCTTGGCAGATAATGGAAGAAGCAAAGAAAAAGTATAAACCCAACTACCTAGACCCTAACTACTATACAGGGCAAAAGTCTCATCTCTCAGAGTTTAAAGCAATCCAAAAGCTTTATTATAAAGACCCTATTAAAGGAGCGATAGCTCCTTGGACAAAAGCAGAAAAAGCATATTATGAATCTCTAAAAACAAAAAGAGAGAGGTATCAATATCTTGTCATTAGAAGTGGCTTAAGAAGTGCAGTCATAGATATACCCTTTGATGCTATAGGGGGAGTAGATGATAATGGCAATGTGATAAATCCAGCGTATGAAGAGATATTTTATGAGGTAAGTAGAAACAGAGGAACGCTTAAATCTATTGATTTTGGGAATGAATGGACATTATCTTCAGGGTTATTAGGCAAAAGAGATGATTTATCTACAGCTGCCTCTGGATTTAAAGCAAGGATTCAGCAAGCATTATTTTTAGAAGCACAACTGGGTGGGAAGAGTGCATTTAGAAGTCTAGGCACACAGGTTTTATGCTCAAATTCTATGCTTAGCGGATTGCATTGGAATAAACTAAGAGCAAATATGATACATAAACTCACAGAGAAACATTCTATGCTATTGGATAGATTCGGTATGATACCCTATTTAGATGAGATAATAGGGGTAGATTGGGTGATGGATTTAAATATGCTTTATGGATATTCAGTAGATGAAAATGGATTTAACATAGAAAGATATCTTAGGGAAATGGATGAAGGCAAACTCCTAGACCCTAGAGACCCTAAAGCCACAGAACAAACAAGAAGGGAGTTTCGCAAGGCAATAAACAAAATATCCTTTTGGAGATATGATGTTGATTTATCAAATGAGCGGACACAAAAATCAGCAGATTTGTATATAGATACTATGCTTTTAGAAGCCAAAATCATGGCAGTAACTCCCCCACAAGGCTATCCTAATGCTCCTACTTACTATATCCCAGAGTATTTAGAAGAACTTTATAGAGAGGGGAAGTTTGATATTAAGCTAGATCCAACAATCCCAGCAATGTATAGAGAATCTTTCCCAGAAGAACTAAGAGCAAAGATACTAGCTTATGCCAAAAAGCATAATATTAAGGAGTAAGGGGCTTAAAATGCAAAAAATACTAAAATATTTCAAATTATTATGAAAAAACAAGCAAAGATAAAAGAATTACTAGAAAATCTTAAAATCATAGGACAAAATAATATTAGGGCTATGTATGTGGGGATAAGCAGTCGAAGTAAAGGTAAGAAACGCCCTAAATTCATAGGCAGACTAGCCACTACGATAATAATGGAGGATGGATTATGGATAGGATAGTTT
This sequence comes from Helicobacter didelphidarum, assembly GCF_003364195.1. GTDB lineage: Bacteria > Campylobacterota > Campylobacteria > Campylobacterales > Helicobacteraceae > Helicobacter_A > Helicobacter_A didelphidarum. The sequence continues at coordinate 2,116 of NZ_NXLQ01000084.1, forward strand.
TAAAAGTAGTAGGTTTAATTGCACTAAGTGTAATTTTAATCAGTTGCAACAATTCAAACAAAAGGAGCAATATGGAAACTTATGAGGTAACAGCATTAGATGGACAAATAGTAACATTTGATAAAACAACAAATCTTATTGTAGGCGAAGAAGGATATGAAAATTGGAATAAAGCAGTAGAAGAAAAGGCGAAAATGATTCTAGATTCCCGCAAGATTCTTGATTCTTCCCCCTATGCCAACTACAAACCCAAATACCTAGACCCTAACTACTACACAGGACAAAAGTCTCATCTCTCAGAGTTTAAAGCAATCCAAAAGCTTTATTATAAAGACCCTATAAAAGGAGCGATAGCTCCATGGACAAAAGCAGAAAAAGCATATTATGAATCTCTAAAGACAAAAAGAGAAAGATATAAATACCTAGTCATTAGAAGTGGTATAAGAAGCTCTGTGATAGATATACCACTAGATGCTATAGCAAATGTAGATGAAAATGGTAATCTCATCAATGAA
>NZ_NXLQ01000085.1 GCF_003364195.1 Helicobacter didelphidarum
CTAGAATCTGATAAATGAGAATCTCTTAAATAAGATGAATGATTTGAATCTTGATTGAAATGAGAATCTCTATCTAATATATTAGAATCCCTATTACTTAAATCTCTCCTCTCTCTATCATTTATATTATTACTCCCATCTACCTTATCACTTGCCTTACTACTCCTCTCTCTATCATCTGCATTGCTATCATTCTCTGTAGCATAAGAATACATAGCAACAAGCATTGTTAATGCTATTATTTTTATATAATCCCCTTATAATAAATCCCAAAAATATAAATCCTGCATTATATATTGCGACTCATTAAGATAATTAGGACTTATACCTAAGGCTGTATCTATAAAATTATCTATTTCCCATAGAGTGGTATGTCGCAACCCATCTGTGCCACGCATAGCAATAATACCTTTTCTTTGGATAGATTGTAATTCTTTGAAAAATTGTATATTTTGCTCTTTTGTATCCATTTTATGGTAAAAATCCTCTGAACAACCACATTTTATCTTTTCTTTTACTTGAGTATAAATAGGCTTTCTCCAAGTTAATTCTTTCCAGTTGAATTTTAAAAGGTCAATAATATCAGGCACTCCCAGATAATAAGTATATTTATCATCTCCTTTATAGCCTCTTTTTGCAACTTGTTTAGCCATAGTATTTATGGGGTGTGTACTATGATTGAGTGCATAGCTGACACGCAGGGCGCAAGTATTTACATAAGCTCTTTTATCACTATCAAACAACGCTTTTACTGCACCACCAATTTGCCAATATCTTGGTTCTGCAAATTCTATTGATACAATCCAAGAAGATTCTGTGTCGGCGAATTCTTGTGCTTCTTCATCTGTTTTTCCTTGACTTATAGCTCTATTATATAATTCATTGTATAGCAATTCTTTTCGTGCTTTGTAGGTCTCAACATCAAACTTGCTTATTTTATCATACGCTACTTCCACACTCTTAAAACTCGGTCTTTGAATATTTATTGTAACCTCTAAATTAGCACATTTTACTTTACAAGTTCTTGACACGCCCCCTCCTCATAATCATAATTGCCTTTTGCAACTTCATTTCTTATATGCTTACAATCTCTCATTATACGCACTATTTGCTCTTCGTATGTCTTAGATTCATACATATCAAGACACCCATCAAGTATGCTTGGTATTCCTTGTCGCTTCATCGTCGTTATTTGTGTATCGACATATTGTTTAATCACTCCAAGCTCTAAATCAATTCTCGCCTCTACTTTTGGGTCATCTTGTGTAGCGTGATGATTTAAATGATAAGATATGGCAGGGCAGAGTTTCTCCATTCTCTCTAGTTTTTCAATATCTGTATTATCATAATATAACAGACAATACCTCAAACCCCAACGCATATAATATTTCTCTAAATTATCATTTTTATCGTTATGGGGAGGGTTTGATAAATGTTTAAAGGCTGAGGCTTCTTTGGGTATATGTGGCTCTGCACTACACATACAAGCTATCATCACATATATTATAACAAACTTTTTCATTTCATGCCCACCCTAAATACATTCATAATTACCACTTCATTATCCTTAACCCTGCCTTTTAAACTTATGGTGTTGTCATTGATGTTTGCATTTATTTCTACATATTCTCCATCTTCATAATCTTTGGTGATGATATGTAAATTCAAATCATCTTGACACTTAGAATTATTTTTTATCCTTTCACATTCCTTTCCATAGCTAAAATACATATCAAGGATTTGTTTGTTTATATTCTCTTTATTTGTGAAAGGAGAATCTTGATTGGAATCTTTGTTTCTATCATCTGTATTATTAGCATTTATAGTAGCATCTTTATTTGTCTCATCACTCTTTGTTTGATGAGAGTTACTTTGAGATTCTATGTTATCACTAGAATCTTGATTAGAATCTCCATCATCTCCTGTTTTCATTTGGATTCTCATCTATATCACTTGCAAGATTATCACTATCATCAAGATAGACTTCATTATTTGGACTCTTCGTTTGGATTTGGATAGGGAATCCTTTATCAGTTAAGATTGTATGTATTTGACTTTGAAGTATCACACCTTCATTATTGACTTCTAGCATACTTGATATAGCATTTGGTGGGATAGTAGCGATACAAGAACAAGGAGTAGGGAATCCTGCAATAGAGTTAGTGCAACCAACGATACTTGCATTGAGTAAATCACTTTGTGTGATAACTCCTGCACCTTCTATCTCTAAGAGTGATCCATTATTACTTTTAAGATTTATTATACCATTATGAGGACAGATGAGTATGTCAGATTCTAAGAGAGGATACAAAGGGATTCCTTTATTAAAATAGTGATATAGATTCTATTATAATTTATTCTAATAGCAAAGAAACTATAGAATCTTAGGTTGTTTTAATGCTATCATAAAGATTATGGTTTTAGTGCTATGGATTATAGTATATATTATTTGAGATTGGGGAATCTAAATATATTAAAGAATCTTAAACACTTTAGCTTACTAGATTGCCACGAGGCTAAAGCCTCTCGCAATGACAGATTGATTCACTAGATTCCTACACATTGCAAACAAGTCTTGCAATGATAGATTAGATAGGTGGATTACTCGCAATAACAATACCTTTAGA
>NZ_NXLQ01000086.1 GCF_003364195.1 Helicobacter didelphidarum
TAGTGAAAATCCCTATTTACTCACATATCAAAGCAAAGCTAGAATCCAAAGGACTAGATTCTATCACAAGTGGGCAAATTGCGTGGTTTGTGTGTAGTGTAATCATAGGTTTTACAATATTTACATTTTTATTTTCATTCAGTTTAAATTCATTTATTGATAATGTAGATAGCTTTATACATTATTTAAAAATCAATACCATTGAGTTTTTATGCCTTTCTATATTTTGTATTTTAATTTTTAATACTTTTTATATAAAGAATATATTACCATTTCTATTGGTTGTATTTTTTATCATTTTATTTTTTATCTTTGCAAGATACTTTGATAGTGCAATTTGGGTAGTTTTAGGCATATTATCTCTATGTGTAATTAGTGTTTGTGTAATAGCTAAAAAATTTGGATTTTGTATCATTTTTTGTATAGATATAGCTCTTGTATTATGTGTATATCAATTATTTTTTATGGCAGGAGGGCTTAGGAAATGAAATACTATGCAACAATTTACATTGATAAACTATTTGGGGAAATGACAAGAAATTTTAAAATATCATCTCCAATATCATCTTTAGACTTCACCCACGCCTTTCTAGGACTCACCAAAGGTAAATCTCCTGATGAGCTTGATGCAATGGATAAAGAATTAAGAGATAGAAAACTTAAGAATAAAGATTGGAGAGATATTGATAAGAAATGGTATGAAAGTTTAGGAACTAATGAATATAACGATGGCTTTTGGGGCTTTGGCACAGCTAATAGAGATTTAGGGATAATAGATAAGGCAGTAGGGAAAGTGTTTGAAAACAATCAATATATAGTTAGCCCAAATAAAGATAAAAATATATATGATAATGCGAAGCTTAGAAGCTCAAATACATTTAATCCTTCAAATCGTTGCATTTTAGAAATCTCACAAGAACAATACGAAACCTTATTGCAAAATATTCATAAAGACTATCAAATTACAATAGATATAAAACCCCAAACAAAGCAATATAAAAATAGTGATTATAGATATGATATAACACGAAATAATTGCGTTCATTGGGTGCAGAAACACTTAAGCCTAATTGGCGTTGAAATATTTGAGCAATTTGATATACCTGGTTCTTTTATGGATATTTTTGATTCCATAAGAGAAGTTCATTCTATTTTTCTACAATTCCAAGCTATAGATTCATATCTTGAAAGTGTAAAAGGAGCAAAAACATTTAGGCGATGGGTTGATAATATGGTGGGCAACAAATATTTAATGTGTTCGTTAAATAAAGAGGCTAATAAAATTCGTAAAGAAAATTTAAAATGCGAAGTAAATAATCAAGAAGCAGTATATATGTATTGGACTCACAGAAAAGAAAAAATTAAAATATATCAAAGACTAAAAGAAAATTTAGATATTCTTATATCTAAATCCAATAAGCAATTAAAAGGTGTATTTCACTTATTGTATGTAAGCAATAATAAAGGTTATATATTATCGCCACCAAATTATGAAACACAGGCGATAGATACGCTTGACCTCACAATCCCAGCAAACAACTTTAGTGTAAGTGAATTTTATCCCTTTATCTTTATCCCAGATGATGAGATGATTGCTCGCATACTCTACCACGAATATGATTATGGCACACTCTCGCCAAACTACACAAAAGATACGATGGAGTTTTATTATGCGTTCTTAGAGGGTAGAGAGATACAAGAATATTGGAGTGAGGCATTTCATACAATCAATAAGAGGGTGAAAGATGAATACAAGCTTGCGTAAAGAGATAATAAAAGTAAGAGATAATCAAACACTAGACTTAAAAGTCTTAGAATCTAAAGGCATAGATACGATAGAATCTAAAATATATTTCTTAGGCATAGAACTCACAGGTGGCACAGAATCTAATAAACCTTATAATGAATGCTTCTTTGGGGAATTAGATAAAGAGGGAGTATTGATAGAATCTAAGCCTATCTATTACTTGCAAGGTGGAGAGGATATGGATTCTGTCATTGCGAGGAATGAAATGACGAAGCAATCCACAAACAAAGATTCTAAGCAATCCACAAATAACAATGCTAAAGTTTCTAATGCTATGGATTGCCACGAAGCTAACACTTCTCGCAATGACAATAAAGAATCAATCCACACTACCAACACAAACTCTACCACTACTCAATCAAACTCTACTAACAATAATTCAAATACAACTTCTCCCTCTCCACCTCATAGTAATATCATAGGCACTTCCACCCTCCAAGTATTCCTTCACTCCTCTACACTTACAATACTTCATTATTCTCTTATTCATTCTAGCCTTCATATCAAGCTAGAATGTAAAAGCAAAGAATCTCAAGAGATAGAGAAGAAAGAAAAAGCACTCTTAGAATCTAAAGCAAAAGATTCTAAAGAGAATAAAGAAAGTATCTCCACTGCAATGCTTTGTCCTATATTAGAAGATAATGAGCTTAAATGTCCTCATAATGGTAGAGTAAAGCTAAAGAGTAATAAAGGCAAAAGCTTTACATCTAAAGATATTCCT
>NZ_NXLQ01000087.1 GCF_003364195.1 Helicobacter didelphidarum
TAGTGAAAATCCCTATTTACTCACATATCAAAGCAAAGCTAGAATCCAAAGGACTAGATTCTATCACAAGTGGGCAAATTGCGTGGTTTGTGTGTAGTGGAGTTTTTGCTTCAATTTTTTCTTTTTTCATTGCACAATATCTTAATAAAGATACTATTGGACCAGATACCATAAATATATTTTTTATTATATATTTTTTTATTTTTGGCATATCTTGGTTTGCACTCTTGAGTATTCATAAATTATTTTGGCTTATTAATGCTTCTTATATTTTGATTTTTATTCTAGCTTCTTGTTTGTATGATTTATTAAAAGAGCTTTCTATACAAATTGTAGCAATTTCATGTATTTTACTTCCATTTATTTGGTTTTTTTCAGAGCTACCTTTGAAATTTAAGTTTTTATTTTTCTTGATATATTTATATTTTGGATACCCTATAATTATAAGTGCTTGGCAAGTAAATGGAGGGTTACCTCTAAGATGATAAGGAAAAAACTATGAAATATTATGTAACAATTTATATTGATGAACTATTTGAGAAAGAACTACTTAATTTTGATGACTTTACCCACGCATTTCTAGGACTCACCAAAGATAAATCACCTGATGAATTAGATAAGATAAAACTTGAAAGAGATGTAAAATATTGGGATTATAGTCTTGGTAAAATGGTTACTTTTAGGAAAGAAGAATATAAATGGTATGAAACAATGGATACAAATGAATATAATGATGGCTTTTGGGGGTTTGGCACGGCTAATGGTGATTTAGGGATAATAGGTAAGGCAGCAGGGAAAGTTTTTGAAAACAATCAATATGTAGCAAGGGTGTATCTATGAATAATAAATTTAGCTTTAGTAAATTTGTAGTAGATTGTATTATAAGCTTTGGAGTGATGGTAGTATCTACAATAGTCTTATTTATGCCTATTGGTATTATTGTTGGTATGATATATTCTTTGTTTGAAAAATTATTTTATATTAACTTTAATATTAATGGTATATATCAATATCCATTGATTATTTTTATTTGCAATACTATAATCCTTTTTCTTTTTTTCTATATAAAAAAGAACCCTTTTGCAAAAATCAACAAAGCGAGTCTTGTATTTTGTTATGCTATTTTGACAACTTTTTGGTGGAAATTAGCTTATAATTTAGCTCATGGATATATTTACTAGCAATAAAGGAAAATCTCTTATGAAATATTATGTAACCATATACATTCACCCAATGCAAAATAATATTCCTCACGCTTTCTTAGGACTTACTCACACTCACCCCGATGAACTTGATAAGCAAGGATATATTGAGATACAAAAATATTCTAATCCACGACCTGATTTGCTCTTAGGAGGTAATTTTAACAATATCACAGAATCTCAAGGCAAATGGTATGAGCAAATCTATCCTAGTATTTTAAGTGATGATTTTAAAGGGGAGGGATTCTTTGGATTCGCTCCCGTGGAATCTGCTTTTAATCATTGGGGGAAAGTCTATGAGAATAATCAAAAGGAGATTCTATGAATAAAAAATTTAATTTTGGTAAATTTATTTTAGATTGTATTATAAGCTTTATAGCAATTATTATATCAATGATAGCTTTTGGGAAATTACTTTATTATTTTTATTTTTTAGTTGGAAAATCATCATTAGGGCTATTTAGGTGCAGTTGGTATGATATAGCGTTAGAGTTAAGTATAACATCATTTATATTGCCACTAATATTGTATAAATTCTATAAATTTTATAAAATAAGTTTTATAATCTGCTGTGTAATATCTATAGCTTTTGTATGGCTCTGTGCTTATGGATTTTGTAATAGTGCGGGTATTAAATAAAAAGGATTTTCTATGTCGTATTATATAACTTTATATATTAATCCAATATCTTTTATGAATCGTGGTGAAATGGTAGCTGTCCCTCACGCATTCTTAGGACTTACTCATACTCACCCCGATAGATTAGATATTCAAGATAATGAAAAACAAAAAGAAGCCCTCGCCAATAAAGATTGGGATAATGTGGATTCTAAATGGTATAAACAAATCTATCCTAGTATTTTAAGCGATGATTTTAAGGAAGAAGGATTCTTTGGATTTGGACCTGTGGAAACTGCACCTAGTCATTGGGGGAAAGTGTATGAGAATAATCAGTATATCGATAAATGGGGAGGTGAGCTTATCGGGTATTATCAAGTAAATAGAGATAAAGTTACTTTTACAGATAAATCTAATCGCTGTATATTTAGGGTATCAGAGTTTCAATATAATAAATTATTAGAATTTATCAAGCAAGATGTAAATCTTACAAAAGATAGAAATCCTAATATGAACAAAGACGATAACCAGCTTTTAAACCCAGCCTTAAATCTATATTACAATTCTAATCCTTTAAATATTACTTATCCTTATCACAACTGCACCACTTGGGCTTTAAATAAACTTGAATCTATCGGTATAGAAGTCTTAAGCGATGATAAAGGACGCAAAGAATGGCTACCTGATGCACCGATATTTGATGATTT
>NZ_NXLQ01000088.1 GCF_003364195.1 Helicobacter didelphidarum
AAAATCTCGAGTTGCTCTATTTTTAAAATATTATGAACATATAGAAATCATATTTAACGAGGAAAGAAACCATAATATTTTTACAATCGATTTTAGTCCATATATGGACGAAATGAAACAATACTATCAAAATAATATCGAAAAAAAGGATAGTGAATGAGTAGTCAAAAAAGTATCTATGCTTCTTTGAATCTTTATAATTGTGAGTTTAATGATAGTTTGCCACAAAGGAAAAAAGTTTTAAATGACTTGGGTAGCACTACTGATACTTTTCTTAGTATTTATCTCCCTGCTAATTCTGCATTTGTAAGTGCTATGAGTGATATGCTCTATCCTAAAAAAACGCCCTTTTATATACCAAATGCTCCAACCATTACCTTAGGGGTTAATTACGGAGTAATAGCGTATTTCTTTAAAAAAGCAGAGGGGAAAAGCGATAAGAGGGCAGCTGGGGAAGCTACATTTGAATTTGTAGCTTCTTATCTTGGTGGCAAGGCAGGAGAAAAAATCGCCACTAAAACTGCTACACGATTAGGGGTTTCTGTAGGAAGTCGTATTTTAGCTGGTGCTGCCACAGGAGCGGCTTTAGGTTCTACCGCTCCTGTTGTAGGAACTATCATTGGTGCAGTAGTAGGTAGTCTTATAGCATTTGGCGTAGAATACCTTATATTTGATGATACCGATAAAGAAGCTGAACTGCATAACGCAGAGATAGAACGCTTAGAAAAAGCCTATAATCTCAAGATTAATAGAATCAATGATTATCTTGTGCGTAACAAATATATCGAACTTAGAATCTTAGATGATATAGAATCTGAAATACTCTGCAAAGAAGCAAGTAATCTTAAGAGTAGCTATTTTAAAACAATCCTTTTAATGCAAAGTTTTCCTAACTATCTTGATAGAGATAAAGAGTTTTATGATACTTTGCAACAAAAAGAGTTAGATACAAGTAAAGATTCTAAAGAGAGAACATCTAAAGAAACAGATAAGGCACAATCTAAAGAACCTAAAATCACTCCCATAGCCAATGCTATCCCTATCACCATAGAGATAGAGAAATGCTATGATGGTGCAAGTGGGAATCTCTTAAAAAATACAACAATCTATCTTTATAATCATAGATTTAAGCGAGTAGTAGCTAAAGGACAAAGTGATGAGAGAGGAAAGCTCATAGTGCATAATGTCTATGTGGGACAAGAAAATACTATCGATAAGGTAAGCTTTGTAGTAGATAGAGATAATTTTGATGAGAGGGTAGCGTAAATGAGTGAGAAAGTGAAAATATCTAATGCGAAACAGAATATCCATATCCTGCAATATTTTGTAAAAAATCTAAATGCAACTACCAGTTTTACCCCTATGCAAAAGCTTAAAATATATTTCTACAAACATTTTGTTCTTATGTTCTGCTTCCTTATAGGATTTTTATTGCTCCTGTATTTGCTTATTCAAGTAATTTATATAACTCACTTTAGCGTAAAATCTATTTTATCTCTATGTATTGCTTTGCCTTGTTATCTTTTTTGTGTGTTGTATAGCATAGATATATACGAATATTATGTAACTAAAGATTATCAAAAACTTAACATAAAAAAAGAAGATATAGAATGGAAGCAATCTTATATTTATATTAAATCGCAGTTTTTTCGCTCAATGATTAAAGTTGTATTTGCCATTTGTTTTTTAATTCCTTCCTTTAATGGTGCATTTTATGGTGGGTGTGTTTTTGCTATAATGTGGTGTATAGCACAAATCCCACCATCAACATTTGTATATAGAATCTTTTTAATCAAAGATTTTATATACGAAGGCAAACTACACAAAGGTGGCATTTTGCTCTATCACCCCAATTTAGATTGTGGATTCTATCCCTATGGAGAATTTTTGATTTTTCAACAACACTTAGTTGGTTATTGGAATTTGTTCGGCGTATTTACAATTTTTACTATTGATTGTATAAAATCAATACCAGTGCAAGATGATACAATATATGGCGCTATGAATGTAGAGCTACATTTTGAAGGAAATTTTAATGATGAATTTCAAACCTTATGGATTGTGCATACAAAAAATGCCTTATTAGAATCCAATGAAGATGTATTTTTAAAATTCAAGACTATGTTTGAATTTCTCGACAAGTCTCCAGATGGGTTTTTACTTCATTCATACAAAGAATTTGCTACATACAAACCATATTTAGATATTGTCGCAATAGAAACACAACGACAAAAAGGAATAAACAATGCCAAATGATAACACGCCACCCAATCAAGATACAAAACCGCTGATAGATGATAAAACTATTATCTTTACCTCACTATCTGGATATTTAGCATTTTCTGGGAATCTCGTTGTGGAAATAACAGAGCATGTATTAAAGCAACCAACAAAATATTTATCTTGGGGGATATATATACATAATGGCGTAGTAAGTGGCATTACAAAAAGCGCTTCTACAAATGACACGAAAAGAATTGGTGCTACTTTAGCTATGGAAATAGGTGCTGAAAAGGCTGG
>NZ_NXLQ01000089.1 GCF_003364195.1 Helicobacter didelphidarum
ATTATAGGATAATCATCATTATATTTCTTATCAGCTCTAGCACTAGGGAGGATTACAGAAATAAGAGAACAAGGAGTAGGAACACCTGCGATATTGTTAGTGCAACCTATAATACTTGCATTGAGTAAATCACTTTGTGTGATAACTCCTACACCTTCTATCTCTAAGAGTGAGCCATTATTGCTTTTAAGATTTATTATACCATTATGAGGACAGATGAGTATGTCAGATTCTAGTAGTGGATTGGTTGTAGCCATACTTTCTCCTTATTTGTAGCGTATTATATCCAACTTACATTCGCATACATTCTAGCATACGCACCCGATACCCTGTTTTGTTGGGTGCTTTTTGATTTTCAGGCTTTGAGAGATATTCTAAGACATATGAATCTATGGTTTGTGTAAGCTCTTCAATTGCTTTAAACCCTGTCATCTTAAGATAATACCGAATATCCCGCCTAAACCCAATTATATCGCTACTAACAAAATAAACCTTGCTCCATTCTTCATGCGATTTGTTTCTAGTCGGTAAATTTTCCCACAAACAATAAGAAAGTCCATAGTCTTTTAAATAAGTTTTTTATCAGCTAATGGAAGATAAAATGCATTTACTAAACTAGATACACATAATAACATAACAATAATTTTTTCATTTCCACCCCCCTTTTTTTTAATCATATCTTCCAAAAGCAAAGCTCACGGACAAAATATTGCTTCTCATTTACAATCCTTGCAATACTTATAAAAAATCTCTTTTACTTTATCATGGTATTTTGAGCTATCATATATAGAAAAACAATATCCTACCCAAACTGCATCTAGCTCGTCTTTATTTTGTATATATGTTGGTATTTCCATATATTCTTTTAACTCTTCAAATGCTACTTTAACATCTATTATTTTTGGTTTATTTCTGCACCCAAAAGCCTCTTCGATTGCTTCAAAATCTCTACCAAATGTAGTGCTATACCCCATTGGTTTATCTTTTACCCCCAAGCAATATGCCATACCCAAATTTGCAAAAGTCCGAATTTTTGTTTCTACACTATATCCAAATATAGGCTTCAAACAAAGAGATTGCGACCAAAGATTTGTTATAATACAATATAAGATAAACATTGTAACAATAATTTTTTTCATCTCTACCCCTTTTAATCATATCTTCCAAAAGCACAATTCACGCACGACTATAGTTTCATCATTTAGATAATTCGTCTCATCTAAAAATCCTCCCATCTCTTTATCCCAAAGTGTCGTGTGTCCTCCTGCATCTCTCCAACCATCAATATCCATTGTGATGATACCATTTTGGTGTAATGATTGCAGGGTAGCAAAAAACTTTTTATTCTCATCCCTTGCAATATTTTTATCTGTATAAAAGACTTTATAAAAATCCTTAGTATTGTTTTTTGAGAAAGGCTTTACTTGCTTCCAATTTCTTAGTAATAATTCCTTTATCTTTGGAACTCCTGTGTAATACAAATGCCCATCATCACCCCTTAGTGCATTGGAAGGTAGAGTGCATAAGCTTTTTATCGGCATTTTCCCATTATTAAAGGCATAGCTAACCTGCAAAGCACAAGAATTAGCAAAGTTTTGATACCTTTCGCTTTCATACTTTAATCGAATTTGTATATCATTGATAATAAATCGGGCATACTCTTCTAAAACTTTACCGCCCACCTTTGCATATCGCGGATATACATTATGCTGATTGAAGTTATCTAGCGTTGATTTGATTTCTACTAATATTTCTTTGGCATATTCTTGCTTTATTTTATAAATTATAAGTTGTTTTTTAATAGCCTCTTCTAATTTACCCATAAGCTTACCATTCTCATCTTGTAGCTCAAATATTTCCTTATACGCCTCTTTAAAAAACTTATAGCTTGGTCGATCTATTTCTAAATCCTTTTCTATGCTACCTATTTTAATCTTGCAACCCATACCTACTCCTTTGTATTAATATTTGGTATGTCTTTTAGAGCATTCATAAAGATAATTTCATTATCCTTAACTCTACCCTTTAAACTTATGGTATTACCATTAATATTTGCATTTATTTCTACATATTCCCCATCTTTATAATCTTTGGTGATTATATGTAAATTCAAATCATCTTGACATTTGGAATTATTTTTTATCCTTTTACAATCCTCTCCATAGCTAAAATACATATCATGTATTTGCTTATTCGCTAAAGGAGAATCTTGATTGGAATCTTTGTCTGTATTGTTAGAGTTTGCATTAGAATCTGTATCTTTGCTATTTTTATCCTCCTCTCCCCACAATCTCTCACTATGTCCTCCATTGATGATATTGCATTTTAAGATATGAGAATCTATATCTATATCTTTAGATTCTATCATACTATCTAATCCATGAGCTAAATGTATTTCTATCTTATTAGCTTTAGCTGGAGTGAGGAGAGTGATGATATAGTGTGTGAGGGCATCTCCATGTAGTCCTACTTCGTTATAATCTATATTTGATAGATTCTGTGAGTTT
>NZ_NXLQ01000008.1 GCF_003364195.1 Helicobacter didelphidarum
AAATCAATGAAGCTATCTCTCAATTAGAGACTATTACACAACAGAATGTAGAAATAGCTAATCATTCTAAAGATATAAGCACAGCAGTAGATAATGTAGCAGCACAAATACTAGCAGATGTGAATAAGAAGAAGTTTTAGAAGGGGAGGGGGGTAAAAGAAAAGAGAAGACAATAAGAAAGAGGGGAGAAAGATTGTTGGGGGAGAGAAAAGTATTCTTTGTTGCAACCTCTATTTTATGAGTAGTGCTTCTTCTATTTTCTAAAATATGGAGAATAGCATGGTGGGTTCAATAAGAATATAAATTCTTATTGAAAAAGACTAGAGTGTGCAAAAACTTCATTATTTTAGGTAAATTAAATAGAATACTAATAATTTATGATACAATATCATTTCTCAAAAGTATTTTGTTTATTCAAATATCTCTTTGTGGTAGCGTAGCTCAGTTGGTAGAGCACTACCTTGACATGGTAGGGGTCGCTGGTTCGAGTCCAGTCGCAACCACCATACATTATACTTTACTTTCAATTTACTTAAGATTTTATTTTTTGAAATAAAAACAATTCTATTTATTTTATATATTCTAACAATTAAACAATGGTTTGATATTAGTATCGGTTTGAACCTTTAAGCTTTTGCACAATATGAAAATCTCGAAGTTATAACTTTACAATGATTGTTTGCAGAATAATTAACTTTTTGGATAGATTTTAAATCGATATAAATATGTTATTACAGGATTCTACCCCATTTGTATTTAACTCAAGTTTTTATCAGGGTGCGGATACAAATAGTAAAACTTTCATTACATTAATTTCAAAGAGAATATTATTCAGTTGGGAATTTTTCTTACTTAGATTCTAATATTTTTTCTTCAATAACACCATCAATGCCAATAAAATCAGAATCTCCACTATTAAAATATGCTAATTTACCAATTAAGCAATCATTATGAGAAAGTACCACGGCAAGGATTTTAGTATCTGTGAGATAATAATTTGCGACTTTTTGTAATTCATATGCTATGGTAAGATTACTTTTTATGATGAAATATTGAGCACCAAATTGTGTAAATAATAAAAATATTCTTTTTATTTCTTGTTGAAGTTTTGTAGGAAAATATTCTGGAATATACATATAGACAGCATAATGCATTTCATGCATCTGCAGTTCTTTTGCTAAAAGATATTTTGATTCTAAAATATCTTGAATCTCATCAATAGATTTTAAGGAATGTAAATTTTGATTGTATATTTCAATTTTAAAAAATATACAAATATCAGAATCTATTGTTTTACAATCTGCAAAACTTACAATCTCTTGGAATCTTTGATTGGTTGTGAATCTACTTAAAATTAACATTTTTATTCCTTATTATATACAATCTTTATAATAATTATATATTAACTGCAATTATAATCAAAAAAGTAAAAAAAATATTTTTTCATTAAAATACTTAACAATTAATTTTATATAATTTAAGAAAAGATAAACAGATGTTAAATACATGTTTTATAAGGAAAGGGTTTATTGTGAATTTTGAAAAAGAATTGAAAATTAAGAAACTCAAGGTTACTCCTCAAAGAGTTACTATTCTTAAGGAGATAGCAGAATATGGACATGCAAGTATTGATGATATTTATGAGAGAATTAAAAAAACTTATCCTTCAATCTCTCTCGCAACAATTTATAAAAATGTTACAATTTTATGTCAGTTTAATGTTCTTTCTGAAATCAAAGTACCCGGTTACAAACAAAAGTATGAATTAAATCGTGAAAAACATGTCCATATAGTATGCGACCAATGCGGAAAGCTTGAAGATATTTATATCGATTTTTCTGCATTAGAGCAAGATTGCCAGAAAAATAGTGGGTATAATATCCATAGGTTTTCGGCAATATTTATGGGTATTTGTCCAGAATGTGAGAAAGTAAATAGTAGAGAATCAAACAATCATTTTATTACAGCAAATAATCACAAACAATGGTGCCATAATTGATCACATCATTAAGGAGGTCTTATTATGACTAAGCAAGTAAAAATTTTTATAGCTGATACACACACAAAACTACAACATGAGATTAATAGTTTTTGCGTAGATTTTTTTCCTGAGGAAATTCATTCAATTAATGTATATCGTGATAATGTTGCACAGAATATTGAATGGATTGGGTGTGTTATATACCAAAGAGATGAATATCAGGAATAGAAAATATATTAAAATTTTTTGATACAGAAATTGTTAATATCCTGTCAGGTTGGGTATCAAAGAGCTAATAACTATATTTTTCCTAAAGATATAATACTATTATGCTTTTTAGTGTAAATTGATTCTCCTAAGATATATGAATATAAATAAGATATTCGCTATCTTTTTTATAACCTTATAGATTTGGAATTATAACTTAGCAAAAACTCTGATTTTTTCAAGTTGTTATATTTTTAAAAAGTTAAAATTTTAGGTTCTTTGTTTGTTGATAATCAATGGCTAGATTTTTTTATTTGGGTGTCATTATTATGTTCTTCTCTATCCAACATAAGATTATATTTTTTATAATTGTATTCCCTTGTTTATTTTTACTGCAAAGTAGGGCAAATGAACTTTTACTTTTTAAAAATTATCATGATTCACTCCTTGTTGATGAACACATAGAAGAATATGTCATCAGTGAGAAATTGGATGGTGTGCGTGCAATATGGGATGGCAAGAACTTACAAACACGTAGTGGCAAGATCATTCATGCCCCAAGTTGTTTTTTAGAATCTTTCCCATCTTTTAAACTCGATGGTGAGCTATGGAGTAAATATAATGATTTTGAAAATATTTCAAGTATTACACGTACACAAAAGTCCACATGTGAGTTGTGGGATAGTATCCGCTATTATATTTTTGACGTGCCACCTATAAACTTTAATTCTAAACTTTGTATACACGAAGATTCTCAAAAAAACATGAAAGAGGTGATATTACCTAAAGAATGCACAATCTTGGGACGATTAGAAAAGCTACAAGAATATCTGGATAAGAAAGTAAGCTCACGCATTGTTATTATTAATCAAGAAACTTTAAAATCAAAAAAAGTACTTTTTGAAAAATTAGATTCTGTTGTAGAAAGTGGTGGAGAGGGGTTGATTATCCGTAAAAATAAAAGTATGTATCAAAATGGACGCAACAATGATAATTTGAAACTTAAAAAAATGCAGGATTCTGAATGTAAAATTATTGATTATACACAAGGGAAAGGAAAGTTAAATGGGAAGGTGGGTGCCTTTGTCTGCGAACAAACAAAGGCGAGTTTGCAACAAGAAAATATCCAGTCTCTTGTGATGCAAAATTTAGATACAAAATCTCAAACCATGGAAACAATAACTTTTAAAATTGGTTCAGGATTAAAGAATGCTATAAGAGAGAATCCACCAAAAATTGGCAGTATTATTACTTATAAATATCAAGGGCTTACAAAGAATGGTATCCCAAGATTTCCAGTATTTTTACGAGTTTATAGAGAGTAACTTTAAGATATTTTTCTATTAATTTGAGGATATTATCCTAAGCATATTGGTGTATTATTGATAATATATGATTCTATTTGTAGCTATCAATGCAAGAGATTTTATTAGTGTTTCTATATTATTTTATTATTTTTGCAATCATGATTTTCAAGACAGAAAAGATTTTATTAAAAGTTTTTGGTTATTGGTGGTCTGATATTTTATGTTGTAGTGCGAATCCATTCTAAATATTTTTTATTCACATTATTTGGAGCAATCTCTATAATTTCAGGAATATCATAACTATGATATTGGATTATAATATTTTTAATTGTTTCTGCATGTTTTTGCTGTGTTTTTATATAAAGTAAAAATTCTTTCTCATCACAAAGTTTAGATTCCCATAGATACATACTTGATATTTTAGTGATTTGTATACATGCTACCAGCTTGTACTCAAAGAGGATTCTAGCGATATTCTTTGCCTCTTTTTTGTTTGGAGTTGTGGTAAGAATAATTAGCATATCGTTCCTTTTATTTCTTAATTTATAGAAAATATTGTTCATAAAGTAGCTTTGTGCATACAAGCAAAGAAATTGTTACTACAAGTGGTTTGATAATTTTTGCACCATGTTTTAAGGCGGTTTTTGAACCAAGATTTGCTCCGATAAATTGTCCGATACCCATTATAAAGCCCACAAGAAATAAAATTTGTCCATGTAACATAAATACGCATAATGCGGCAATATTGGAGGTAAAATTATAGAGTTTTGTTCTTGCAAGAGAATCTTTCATACTTAAGCCACCGCATGCAATAAGTGCGAACATAAAAAATGATCCAGTTCCTGGACCAAAAAATCCATCGTAGAATCCAATACAAATAAGAAATAATAATAAAAGTGGATTTTTCATATTTCCATGTTTATTTTCATCTTGTATTTTAGGGGAAAAGAGAAAATAGAGTGCAAAAATAATTAGTAAAAATGGAATCCATTTCGCTAAGAAAGAAGCATCAAAAAAATTTAATAAAATTGTCCCACAAAGTGCAGCAAAAAAAACAAGAAAAATATGAAGTATATTTTCTTTAATATGCAAATGACCTGTTTTATAAAAGTGTAAAGTAGCAGAAAAAGAGCCAAAAGAACTTTGTAATTTATTTGTGCCTAAGGCTTCATGGGGAGGAATACCTACTAAAAATAATGCGGGGATCGTAATCATGCCACCCCCACCAGCTATGGCATCAATAAATCCCGCTACAAATGCTACTGCAAAAAGTATCAAAAGAATGTGTACATGAATTTCAAATTCCATATTTTCTCTTATCTTTAATAAAGTATAAAGCTTGATTCTATCATAGTTTAGGAATTTTATTTTTAATTTTGATTATATTTTGTATAGTATAGAATCTCTCATATCTTTTACAAACATTTAGAATGGGTTAATCTTTTATAAAATCTTATTTATAGCATTTTTAAGGTAACAAAGTAATCTCGTGCATAAAAAATAATATAGAATCAATGCCCATAAAATGGCATTTTAATTCAATAATAAGAATGTAAAATATTTTCAAAAATATCGCTTATAAAATTAAAAATTAATCTTAAATTATGATATAATTCTCTATACTTGTTTGTGAATGAATGGATTGTATAGGAGTTTATTTTGCACGTTTTCATGGAATTTTTAAAGATTTATCTTGATCCTCTCATTTTTAGTATTTTGGGGTTTATGGCTATATTGGTGGTTTATTTTAGTATTGAACGTTGGATATTTTTTTCTTGTATTTCATTGGAAAAATATCATGATGTGAAAGAATTAGAGGAAGATGTGAGTAAACATCTCACACTTCTTTATATTATTTATTCAAATGCTCCCTATGTTGGTCTTTTAGGAACAGTTGTTGGAATCATGTTGGTCTTTTTTGATATGGGTGGTAGTGGTAATATTGATGTGAAAAGCATTACTCTTGGATTATCCATGGCTCTTAAGGCAACAGCTTTGGGACTTGTGGTCGCAATTCCAACTCTTATGATTTACAATGCACTTGTGCGTGTTGCAGATAAAAAAGTAAATCGCTATAAGATTCTTAAAAATTTGTCATAAGATTTAAGGAGGTAGCATGAAAATAAAACGCGGAGATGGATTAAATATCGTTCCTTTCATTGATATTATGCTTGTGCTTCTAGCCCTTGTCTTATCAATATCAACCTTTATTTCACAAGGAAAAATAAAGGTTGAGGTTCCAACAGCGAATAATGCACCCCAAGAGAATAATAGTGATGACAAACCTATTGTGATTGTTGTAAGCAATGATAATAAAATCTATATAAATGATGAAGAAATGAACAAAGATAATTTAGAACACTTTATTGCTAAGATTCCCAATGATAAAGTCGTGAATTTTAAGGGAGATAAAAGCTCCAGTCTTGAGTATTTAGTTTTTGTTATTGATCAACTTACAAAAAAAGGGCATCAGCATGATAAATTTAGAATTGATACGCAACACAATTAAAAACCCTAGCTTTTATGGCGTTGTATTTGCTTTTGTTGGTGCAGCTGGAATATTTGGTTATAGTGTTTATCATGATTCAAATATAATGAAGGAAAAAGAAAATGGAGATAATTTTGTTACAATACAACTTACAGCCTATGCTCCACCAAGTAATGATCCCATTGCAGAACAAATACAAAAACCAAAACCAAAGCAACATAAAAAGCGTAAAAGACATAGAGAAATAGATGCTCCACCAAAACCCACTCCATCGGATTTGCAGGTAAAAAAAGAAATCCAAAAGGAAGAAATTCCGCAGGTCACAGAAATGAAAAAAATTGAGCAAGAAGTCGTAGATGCACAAACTACAACCACAATTCAATCTAGTCCTGATGCATTAGCAAATGAAAATATCAAAGTTATGCGTTATTCTGAAGGAATAGACAGTGCATTTTTGAGGGCAATAAGAGTCGCTATTGAAAAACGACATGACTATCCAAACCTTGCAAAACAACGCGGTTATGAAGGAGAGGTATTGATAAAATTCTTAATACAAGAAAGCGGAGAGGTGTCAAATATTGAAGTTATTCATGGTTCAAAATATTCTGTGTTAGATAAAGCTGCGGTAAAAACATTGAGACGAGCATGTAAAGATTTTCCTAAACCACCAGAGACTACTTATATTGAAATTCCGATTGGATATATGCTTGCAAAAAGCTAAAATTTTATAAATAAGATTTTCCCCAGATACAAATGCTATATGTTTTGTTGGTTGTATAAACTTAAATAAATAGTAAGGAACATAAATATTGACACGCTATTTTTACAAAGTCTTTAGCCTTAAGCAAGGAGAGTTTAAAATTCTTAGCCTTAGCACACTTTTTATCTTACTCCTTTTTGCAAGCTATGCAATATTGCGTCCTTTGCGTGATGCACTTGGTTTAGAGGGTGGGAGTGAAGAGCTTAAATGGCTCTTTCTAGGCACTTTTATTACCACTTTGTTTGGTTCAATTGTTGCTATGGCTGTAAGTGGTATGGTCAAACGTAGAATCTACCTTAATGTGATTTTTATTTTTTTCGCCCTTAATCTCGTCGGATTTTACTTTGCACTTCATTTTATGTCACAAGATTCAAAAGGTTTTGTATGGCTTACAAGAATCTTTTATATATGGGTCAGCGTGTTTAATTTGTTCATCATCTCAAGTGCATGGAGCTTACTTACTGATATTTTTAACAAAGAAACAAGCAAAAGGCTTTTTGGTATTATCAGTGCTGGAGCCAGTTTAGGGAGCATATTGGGGGCATTTGGTGTAGGTACACTGTCATCTCTTATTAACACAAGGGATTTTGTCCTTATTTCTATATTCTTACTATTGCTTGTGTTGGGACTTAAATCACTTTTACTTAGAGAATCTTGCAAGGACTTAGAAAGAGATGAGAAAGTAAAGTTTGATGAGCGATTTAATAAGCCTGTTGGCTCAAAAAATCCCTTTATAGGATTTCGTCTTATCATTACCTCAAAATATCTCCTCGCATTTGCAGGTTTTATATTCTTGCTCACAAGTGTTAGCACCTTTCTCTATATGGAACAAGCACGAATTATTGGTGAGCTTTTCCCAAAAACTATGCAAGGTTATAAAGAAGCACGTGCTGGGGCATTTGCAAATATTGATCTCATCGTCCAAAGTTTAAGCTTTTTTATTCAAATTTTTTTTACTGCAAAAATCGCACAATATTTTGGGGTGAAATATCTGCTTTCCATTCTTGGGTTTATTATAGGAATAGGTTTTATCATCCTCTCATTTACGCACCCCGCATTACTTCCAATGATAATTGTAATGAGTGTGCGAAGAGTGGGCGAGTATGCTCTCATCAAGCCCGGTCGTGAAATGCTATTTGTCCCAATGGATAGTGAATCTAAATATAAGGTGAAAAACTTCTTTGATACTATCATATATCGCGGTGGCGATGCGTTATCCGCACAACTTGAGGGGGTGTTACTGAAGTTTGGTATAGGTTTCACACTATTCATTGGAGCGATAATTTCATTTGTATGGGGATACTTGGGATATTATTTGGGGAAAGGACATGCAAAAGAAAGTGAATAACCTCTATCTTAACATGTTTTCATTTGATTATTTAGAATCTTAGTGCATAAAAAAAGTATGTTTATGCAATTCTGTTATGTGGGACATGTATATATTATTTATAAAGATTCTAAGTAAGGTTAAAATTGCAGGAGTGAAGGAGAGATATTATTTATGGATATATTCCATAATAACTTTTGTAAGACATTCTGTATTTAATCCTAAGGATTCTTCAACCTTTTCTGTTTTACCATGTTTGATAAATTTATCTTCAATTTCAAAACTTATAATTTTTGGCATAGTGACTATTTTGTTTTGACTTAAGAGAAAAGTTGCTAACTCTATAAGACTTGAACCCACACCATTGATTCTATAATTATCACTCAAAACAAAAATATATTCATACGACACAAAAACACGAGCAAGTGTTTCGCTATCCAGAGGTTTTAATGAGATAAGATCAAGCAAATCACATGCAATATTATGCTCATTATAGATATATTCAACTAAAAATAATCCTCGACCGACACCATTCCCATAGCCAATAATGAGAATTTTATTTTCTTTTTTATTGGGTTTAGTCATAGAGTTTGGCTTAAAATTCTCCCATACATTTGCAGTAAGCATTTGTGCTTTTCTCATTTGTAAATGTTTGTTATAAGAAAGTGTATTCTTTTGAATCTCTTTCACAAGCACATCATGCAAATTTTTATAATCTTGTTGTAATAAATCGTCACTATTATCCTGACATACATTTTGAGAATCCTTTATAAATACATCGCATAGAAATTTTCCTCGCGGATAACGAATTGCTAAAGGATAGGGAAAATCTATGGCAAATTCAAGTAAGGATTCTAATGTAATAGAATCTCGTGGCGATATAAGATGAATGTTTGGTATAGTACGCAAGTATGCTATATCAAATAATCCTTGATGAGTTTCTCCATCTTCCCCGACAATTCCCGCTCTATCAATACAAAAAGTAACAGGGAGATTCATAATCGAAACATCGTGGATGATTTGGTCAAATGCTCGTTGTAGGAATGTGGAATAAATTGCTATAAAAGGTTTAAAGCCTTCTTTTGCCATAGCAGCCATGGAGGTTACTGCATGTTGTTCTGCAATTGCCACATCAAAAAACCTATCGGGGAATTCGTCCATAAGTTTATCAAGTCCTGTTCCACTTGGCATTGCTGCGGTTACACCGATAATTCTAGAATCTTTTCGTGCCATTTCTAAAAGCTTATTGCTAAAAACAGAAGTAGGATTTTTAATAGTTGGAATATGTAATGGTTTACCACTTACTAAATCAAATGGTGCAACTCCATGCCACTTTTCGTATTTACCCTCTGCGATTTGATACCCCTTTCCTTTAATTGTTTGACAATGAATAAGGACGGGACGATTAAGATTTTGAACGCTTTTGAATGTGCGTATAACTTCTTCCAAGTCATTCCCATTAATTGGTCCTATATAATCAATACCAAATTCCTCAAAAAGCAATCCAGGTGTTATAAGCTTAAAGCTTTCTTCAAAACGTTTCGCAATGAATGCTGTTCCATCTGGCATTTTATTAACAATTTTTTTTACTCGTTCTTTCATTGTTTGGTAAAGAGGTGAAGCAATTGTTTTTGAGAGAATCTTAGAAATGGCACCGATTGGCTTTGCAATGCTCATTTCATTGTCATTCAATACAATGACCATGGGTAATTTTAAGTCCCCAATTTCATTTAACGCTTCATATACTAAGCCTGCACTCATTGAGCCATCACCAATCATTACAATGGGTTTGTATTGTTCTTTTTTTAATGTTTTTGCTTTTGCTACTCCAGCACCTAAAGAAAGTGAAGTAGAACTATGACCAGCGATAAAGTAATCAAAACTGCTTTCATAAGGTGCACAAAAGCCACTTATCCCGCCAAATTGTCGCAATGAGGAAAAATCATTATACCGTCCAGTAAGTAATTTGTGTGCGTAGGCTTGATGACTGACATCATAAATAAATGGATTGAGTTTGCAATCAAAAACTGTGTGCATACCAACAATAAGTTCAACTGCCCCTAGAGTTGAACTAAGATGTCCTCCATTTTTACTTACAACTTCCAAAATTCTCTGTCGAATAATATCTGAAATCTCTACAAGATCTGTGAGAGGTGCGGATTGAATATATGGTTGTATATTTTCTCCGGCTTTCAATAAAGAAACTATATTAGAATGTGTGCAATTACCTATTGTATGAGACTCTAAAGAAGCATTCTCGATATGCGATGTGTGCGATATTGCATTACTGGCTTGCTGTTGCATTTACTTCCTTAAGCATAAAGCAGAATCTAAAATTGTATTTTATCTTAATTTGAGTTTGAATGGTGGTATTATAGCATTTTTATTGTATATTTTGGGTAAGAGAAATTGTTATTTTTTCACTCATAATGCTTTAATTTTTTTATTTTCATGACAAATACTATAAATTGTAGTGATGCAATTAATAACCTAGGAAAATTGTAAATATTGTTAGAGAAATATGTGTTATAGAATCTTTCTTTGGGAGTAAAATTGTAGCAATACAATTATAAATCATGATTTGTTTATTGTATTTCGGATATAAATTTTTTTTAATCTTATGTTATCAAGAGTATTTACATTCAAATTTTTCTTGAGATTCTCAATACAATTTAATTGTATGTATTATAAAGTATCTTGTATTTTAAGAAGATTTTTCTAAATCATGCAATACAGAGTGTTTTATAAGGAAAATCTTATTTTAGCTTAAACTCATTTTCAGTATCTTTTTGAGTTCTTTTATTACATATTAACAATAAGTTTTGCTTAATGTTGTAAGACTACTTCTTTATGGATATTCCCATCAAGGAAATAAATTTCTCTATGTGCATATTGTGCCATTTCTGGCTCATGTGTTACCATAAGAATCGTAATGCGCATTTCTTTATTGAGATATGTCATTATTTCCATTACTTCTTTACTTCGTTTCGTGTCAAGATTCCCTGTTGGTTCGTCAGCAAGTAAAAAAAGTGGGCGAATTACAATTGCTCGTGCAATCGCCACCCTTTGACACTGCCCACCACTAAGTTCAGAACTACTATGATGTGCCCATTGTCTAAGCCCCACCATGTCAAGTGCCTCTAATGCAAGTTTCTCTCTTTCTTTTTTTGACATACCCCGATAAATGAGGGGAAGTTCTACATTTTCTAATGCCGAGGTGCGTGAAAGGAGATTAAAACCTTGAAAAATAAATCCCATATAGTGTCGTCGCAATAATGCCCTCTGTTTGTGATTTAATGCAAAAACACTTACGCCATTAAACAAATAATTACCCGTTGTTGCAATATCAAGACAACCAAGAATGTTTGCCATTGTCGATTTACCTGAACCTGATGGACCCATAAGAGCAACAAAGTCTCCTTGCTCAACATTGAGATTTACACCATGCAAAGCCTGAAAGCTATTTTTGCCTTTCCCGTAAGTTTTTGTAATATGCTGCAACTCAATAAAAGCCACTTCCCAATCCTTTAGATAATATATAATGTTAATTATAATATAATATTAAAAACAAGATAAAATCTTAAGTAATGCTACCAAATAATTGAACTCTCTTATAACATAATCAAACTCCAATTATCTTTAATTCTGAATATAAAGATGATGAAGGCATTATCTTAACATTATATTTTTCAAACTTTTTAAGAAAAATCTTTTAACTTGTATTTACAACAAATTGTCTTAATAGTTAAAAAAGACTTATCAGTGCCAAAGTTTCCCAAGCAAGTTCCAACCACAATTAAAGAATTACAAAATAGCATTAAGAAAAAACAAAGTCAGCTAAAATATACTACAAATCCATAAGAAAGGCATAATATCCAAGAAAAGATGAATAAGATGTATCGCAACTCAAAGAAGTTGATAAAAATAAAGCTCAAATCAATGAAGAATATAATAAAACAAAGAAAACAATAGAATCTGAAATAAACAAAACATACTACACAAGTGTAAGGTTTCTAAAAAATACGACAATAACTTCAATGCAAGAAGAGGCAAAGATGGGTGTTCAACAAGCATTGGGGTTGGTTATAGTGGAGTTTTATGCCACTCTTTTTGATGAGATTCACGATATGTATAAGAATGGATTTTTAGTAGATGATAAGCATTTTTTTGATTCTTTAATAGCAAGGAAAAACAATATTTACAATAAGGTTCAGAATTTTATAACACAAAAATATCCTGAAATTATAAAAGCTTTTGGTAGTGGTTTCATAGCAGGTGCTATATCAAATTTAGTAACCAATGTAATTAATATTTTTTATCCTGCCGTAAATAGAAAAAGTGGAAGATATGTCCGAATGATTAGTTTATTTTGGTTATAATTAGAGTATATATAGAGAAATAAAAGATTTCCTGATATTAATAATATCAATACTTCAAAATAGTTAAAGTTTTGTATATCTCTCGACTATAATTTAAGAAAAAGAGTGAGAGTTTAGTTAAACTTTAATATGTTAAATAAAATTAACAAGGAACAAAAATGAATAAAAAGGAAATTAAAGTACTATAAATTTTAAAGAACTCTCCAATGAAGAATTTTATTCAAATTATTTTATTCAATTATTGCAAGATAAATTTGACGTCATTCGTTCCAACGAGCCTGATTTTTTAATTTATGTGCCACCTGTTTGGCATTGTATGAATTACGATTGCGTTAGAATCTTTTTTACACCAGAAAATCTTAGGACTGATTGGAATATTGCCGATTATGGCATTGACTTTGATTTCATGGAATTTAATGATAGGCATTGTAGATTTCCAGTTGGATTTATAAGAGGTGATAGAGATAAAATTATGAAAAGGCATTTAATAGGTGATGAAGAGATAAATAATAAAATCAAGTATAATAAATTCTGTGCTTTTATGGTATCAAATTCAAAGCCACCGACTTCGGATATGCGAGATATGTGTTTTGAACTTTTGAGCGAGTATAAAAAGGTAGATTCTGGGGGACTTTTTAGAAATAATGTAGGGGGACGAATTGGTAATAAATTAGAATGGTTAAAAGACTATAAGTTTCATCTATGCTTTGAAAATTCTACATATCCTGGATATTTGACTGAAAAATTATTTGATGCATTTTCTGCAGGGTGTGTGCCAATATATTGGGGTGATACAAGTTTACGAATTTCTTTAGATTCTGAAAATGATCATATAGAATCCCATTGCACTAAGGGGGGGGGGGGGAATTTTAGTCATCAATATGTCAATATAGATATGACTATCCCAAGGATTCCAAAACATTTAATAGAATATCATTTAAACCCAAAAGCTTTCATAAATGCGCATAATTTTCCTACTTTAAGAGATTTAATAGAGGAAATTAAAAGAATGGACAATGATCATGAAGCTTATAAGGCAATGTTAAGAGAACCTGTATTTTTAGATAATTTTAATCCATTTATAGAGCAGGAAAACAAACTTAAGTCTTTTTTAGAATCTATTTGTTCGCAAGAACCAAAAAATGCTTTTAGACGAGGAGAAGCAATACATTTAACAGACCATAGAACAAGAATGGAGAAAAATTATAATTTACCTCATCTACTGAAATACTACAAATTAGCCAAAAAGATAAATAATATCCTATCTTGGCGTACCATACCTAGAGATTTGATAAAAAAATATAAGCTAAAGTAATCTTAATAAATTGAATCTCTTTAACTTATTTTACTATAACCTTTAAATCAACCTTAATTTAGAAATCACAATATTGCAACACTCAATACCCCCTCTTCTTATAACCCACTATCGCCCATAGATTGAGGATAAGAGCAAATATGATGAGAGCAAGGAGATTATGCCATATATCAAAGAGAGTGCTTCCTTTTAAGAATATAAGCCTAAGAGATTCTATAAAATACCTTAGAGGATTGATATAAGTGAGATAGTATGCCCAAGAAGGCATTGATTTGATAGAGGTAAAAAGTCCGCTCATTAACACTAAGATTAATACAAAGAAAAATATCACAAACATTGCTTGCTGCATTGTGTTTGAGTAATTTGATATGATAAGTCCCATACCAGCTACTACAAGGATATAGCACAGAGCAAAGAGATAGATTAAGGCATAGCTTCCTACCGCGACAAGTCCATAGACAAGATAGGCAAGCAAAAAGCAGAGTGTAAGCACGATAAAGCCAATACACCAATATGGGACAAGTTTGGCTAAGATAAAGTCAAACTTTTTGATAGGGGTTACATTTATTTGCTCGATATTTCCTCGCTCTTTTTCGCTTACAATATTAAATGCAGGGAGGAATCCGCATATCATCGTGAGTATCATCACCATGAGTGCAGGTATCATATAGATTTTATAGTCGAGATTAGGATTGAAGCGATAGAGGCTAAGCACTTCCATTACACCCGTATTTGTGGCATTTTGGAATATATTTGCCTGCTTAGATTTGGCATAGCTCATAATGGTATTGCTTAGATAGCCCGCACCTAGCGAGCCTTTCGTGCTATTGATAGAGTTGGCGTAGATTCCAAGCGAGGCGTTTTTCTCTTTCAAAAAATTACTTTCAAATCCAAGCGGGAATTCCACAATCACATCACAATCATTCTCATAGATACAGTTATACGCTTTATTGACATTATTTGTGTAAAGTGTGAGGCGGAAGTAACTTGAAGATTCTAGCTTCGCGATGATCTCTTTTGTTGTGCTTGATTTGTCGAAGTCCATAATCGCGACATTGACATTTTTTATCTCCATATTTGTCGCCCACGGCATTACCAAAATCGCCATAATGGGAAAGGCGATGATGAGGCGGGGTAAGAAGCGATTACGAAAGATTTGTTTGAATTCTTTTTGGATAAGAAAGAGCATTATTCCAACCTTATTTTGAATTTTTTGAGGCTAATTGCTAAGATAAGGGCAAACATTCCAGCTAGTACGCTAAGTTCTACAATCGCATAGCTAATAGGGAGTCCCTCAATCATAATCTTCTTAATCCCTGAGATAAACCAGCTTGTCGGGATAATGTAAGAGAATCCTTGCAAGATAAGTGGCATAGATTCGCGTGGGAACATCATTCCAGAGAGCATCATAATTGGCATCATAAAGACCATGCCAGAGACGAGCATTGCGACAAGTTGGGTCTTTGCGATTGTAGAAACTAATAACCCAATACTAAGTGTTAAAGCGATATAAAGCATACAAAAGCAAAGTAACCAAAACATACTCCCAGCGATTTTTAACTCGAGTGCATACACTGATATAAAAAGCACGATAGTAAGACTCACACACGAGATGACAAAATAAGGCACGATCTTTGCCACAATCATCACAAAGGGCTTGATAGGCGAGACAAGCAAGACTTCCATACTGCCCTGCTCCTTTTCGCGCACGATAGAAATCGAAGTCATCATCGCGCAAATCAGCATCAAAATCATTCCAATAAGCCCCGGCACGAAGCTATACGCACTTTTGCCTTGAGGATTGAAAAGCATCGTGATTGAGGGCGTAATCGGTGGCTTGAGATTGATATGGCTTATTTGAAAATTTACACTATTAAGCACATTTGAAGCATACATATTTATCATACTTGCACGATTTGGGTCGCTTGCATCGAGGATTAACTGCATTTTAGAATCTTTCACAAAATTATTGTTAAAAACAAGCACCATATCGATGGCATTATCATTAAAAATCCTTTGTAACTCGGCTTGAGAGTAAATCTTACGCGTGAAAGTGAAATAAGGATTTGAGGCGAAGCTCTGCACAATTTTGGTGCTTTTGGTGTCTTTACTAAAGTCAAGCACAGCGAAGTTAATACCACTTATATCAGTATTGAGTGCAAATCCAAAGAGCAAGATTTGAGCAATCGGCATAAGGAGTAAAATCATCATCGTTCGCACATCACGTGTGATATGATAAAATTCTTTTTTGCTAAAGGCGATGAAAACTTTGAGGTTTTTCATATTATATTCCTTTGAGATTCTGGAATTTTACATTTTTGATTTTTTGGATTTAGGATTATAGATAGTAAAGTTTTATATTTTATAAATTCTAAATAGTTAGATTCTAATATATTAGAATCTAAGCTTTTATATTTCAAAATTATTAACCCTGAATTTTGAGATTCTCTCTTTGTAGATACTTTAGTGCTGTCAGCACGATGAATGATTTTGTTCTGTTGAAATAACAACGAAATAACCTTTTCTGTGTTGTTATATTGAAACAAAGCTAAAATATCTATATTTTGAAAATCTGTAATATAAATTTGTTTAGAATCAAACATTAATAAACCCCAAATAAATCCTACAAGATTCCACACAGCACATAATATAAAGCCCTTGAAATTCTGCACCAAATCTGCATACCTATTTCTTATACTTTTATTCACCGCGCTTTGCTTCCCTTGCAACACGATAAAATACCTCATTCATACTTGTTGCTCTAAACTGCTTTTTTAACGCACTTGGCGTACCATACGCACTAATTTTGCCATCAACCATAATGCTTACGCGATTGCAATATTCTGCTTCGTCCATATAATGTGTAGTAACAAATATCGAAGTTCCCTCGCTTGCACTCATTTGGATAAGCTCCCAAAATTGCCTACGCGTGATAGGATCAACACCACCAGTTGGCTCATCAAGAAAAATGATTTTGGGTGAGTGAAAATTTGCCACACAAAAGGCAAGTTTTTGCTTCCAACCAAGTGGAAGCTTTGAAACAAATTCATCTTTTTTATCACTAAAATTAAGTCTCTCCAAAAGTAGATTGATTTTACTCATAATCTCATTATTTTTCATACCATAGATTCGCCCAAAAAGCCAGATGTTTTCCCATACCTTCAAATCATCATATAACGAAAATTTTTGTGACATATAACCGATATTTTTCTTTATCTCCTCGCTTTGTGTGAGTATATCAAATCCCGCTACATTCCCACTCCCACCACTTGGCAGACTCAGCCCACAAAGAATCTTCATTGCAGTTGTCTTCCCTGCACCATTTGCACCCAAAAAGCCAAAAATCTCACCCTTTTTTACTTCAAGGCTAATCCCATCAACTGCCCTAAAATTTCCAAAAATCTTTGTGAGATTTCTCACTTCGATGATATTTTTTACTCCATTCTCACTCATTGCAAAAACTCCATAAAACAATCCTCAATACTTGCACCAATCTCTTTATAACTCATATTAGGAAAATCAAAATTTTCTAAAATATTCTTAATAGAATCTTGAGTAATATTTTCTGCTATATTTGTATCATTATGTTTTTGAGATTGTCTCAAGTTTTTAAACACAATATGATAGCAATTTCCAAAGAGAAAACATGAATGCACGCCTGCTAATTCACGAAGTGAATCTAATGCACTTGCAGGAATACCACGAAATTCATAAAGCGTATGTGGGAAAGATTCACAGAGATTTTTAGGCGTATCAAGGCTTAAGATTCTGCCATCAAAAATGAGTGCTACTCTATCACAGAGACTTGCTTCGTCCATATATGGCGTAGATACGATGACACTCATTTGAGATTTTAACTCGCCTAAAATTTCCCAAAATTCCATTCTACTTACCGCATCAACACCAGTTGTCGGTTCGTCAAGGAAGAGGACTTTAGGTTTGTGGATAAGTGCACAACAAAGGGCTAGTTTTTGCTTCATACCACCAGATAATGCACCTGCTTTGCGATTCTTAAAAGGCTCTAATGCACGATAAATTTGCTTAATCAAATCATAATTTTCTTCGATACTCGTATTAAAGATAGAAGCGAAAAATTGTAGATTCTCCTCCACACTCAAATCCATATAAAGGCTAAAGTTACCCGGCATATAACCTACAATCTCCCTGATTTTTGCAAAATCTTGCACAACATTATATCCTGCCACTTCGCATTCCCCACTATCACCAAGTAAAAGTGTGGTAAAAATCCTAAAAAGTGTGCTTTTCCCAGCACCATCAGGACCGATAATCCCAAAAATCTCATTTTCCCTCACACTCAAATTTATATTATCAAGGACTTTCTTTCTCTCAAAATTTTTAGTGAGATTTTTAGCAATAACCACATGTTTCATAAGTTTAAACTCTCTTCTATAATTTCTATGATTTTTATCATAAATTTTTTTGATATGTATGATTTAAGATTCTCAAAATCCTACTATTATCTCTGCAATTTTATTTCGCCATACGAGCCAAGCTTAAGATAGCCATCATTTTCTACATCTATTTTTATTGCATAGACGAGATTTTTGCGTTCATCTTTAGTCATTATTGTCTTTGGGGTAAATTCCGCTTCGCTAGAAATCCAGCTTATCACCCCCTCATACTCTTTATATCCTTCACCATAGTCGCTAAAAATACTCACTTTATCTCCAAGCTTCACTTTGCTTAAATCTGTGTCGATTAAATAAGCTTTAAGACGCAATCTCTTCATATCAGCGATTTTAAAAAGTGCTTTGTTTGGGCTACTTAGTTCGCCATTAAAAGCATATTTTTCTAAAATCGTTCCATCGATTGGTGTACGAATTTCTGCCCTCTGAATCTGGTCATCTAGAATATCTTGTTCCTTGTGCAGTCCTTCAAGTCTAAAATTGGCATTATCAAGATTTTGCTTTGTGCCTGCATTTGCTTTGTATAGTCTCTCTAATCGCTTTTGCTCTATTAAAGCATTTTGTAATTCGACCCCTAACTTTGCCTTTTTAAGTTCAAGCTGGACAGAATCTATCCGCCCAAGTAATGCACCCTTTTGCACTAAATCACCCTCTTTTATATCAAAGTCCAAGATTCTCCCACTTATTTCCGCAGCGATGAGAACTTCATCACTTTCAAAAATCCCCATCGCGTCAAACTCTTGTTTTTTCTCACATGCACTTAAACCTAGCATTATGGCTATCACAAATATTCCAAAAAGTAACTTCTGTGTTCTATTGCCCATTATCTTCCTTTCAAAATAAAATTCTTAATTATGTTCCCAAGAATTAAGAATTTGCTTGATATTATATACTTGCATAAGAAATTCTACTTTTGTATAATTTTGCTGTAATTTTTTGAGGTATAAATTATTCGTATCACTGATAAAATCATTGATAGAAAGAACACCATTTTTTAGTTTGGATTCTTGTGTCCGCACGACTTGCTCTTGTAAAGCAATGATTTTTTCATTATCGCTCATTTGCGTGAGAAGATTTTGTGCAGTTTTTATATGTTGATTAAGCAAAATTTTAGTATTGAGCAAAAATTCCTCTTTTTGTGTATCAAGACGCAATTTTTGATTTCTAATAAGACTGTCTTGCTGATATTTTGTATAAAAATTGCTAAAATCCCAGTTTATTCTAAGCCCCACGATATAATAAGGCTGAAAGCCTCCTTTGAGGAAATTTAATCCCGGATTTGAATACCCACCCTGCAAAAATGCATCAATATAAGGTAATCCTTTTGCTAATTCTAGTTTCTTGTGAGTATCTAGTTCGTTTGCTTTGAGACTAAAAAAGTGCATTTCAGGGCGAAGTGCAAAAAGACTCGAATTAGCCTCTCCAGCTTTTGTGGCAATAGATTCTAAGAAACTTTGCTGCTCTTGAAAATTTGGTATCTCCAACCTTAAATCAAGCAAAGATTCTTGTGTGAGAAAGCCAAGCGTATTTTGCATAATCTTTCGTTGAGATTCTAACTCTTTAGCATTTTTTTGTGCGTTAAGAATCTCGATGCTTAGCTTATCTAAGGCATCTTTACCTATTACACCATTTACATAAAGCACATTGAGATTCTTATAATTTTTCTCTAAATCTCTACTATAAGTCGCATTCTGTGCTATTGAAAAATCCAGCAAAATAATTGTAAAATATGCATTTATAACACTTTGTTGAATCTTATAAAGATTATTTTGCACTTCTTGTTTTTGTGAAGCGTATTGAGCTTTACTTATGTCTTTCTGTGCGAAACTCCCCATATCGAGTAAGGGTTGACTTACCTCAAGTGCAAATTGATATTGGTCACGTGTAAGGGGTGTATAAGTAAAGCCTTGAAAGAGTGGATTACCCATTGACATATTAAATGGAAGTGTGGTTACATCGCTTTGATAGCTTATTTTACTATTAAATCTAAGATGTGGGATAAAGCCCATATTGAGCTTATCTAAAGTGAGATTCAGTGCTTCATCAAGAAGAGTTGATTGTTTCGTTATGGGATAATTTTGCCGTGCAAGGCTCATACATTGCTCAAGATTGATAGCTTTGGAAAATTCTTTGGTTATTTGAGGTGATTCAATAAATCTTGTTTGATTTCTGTCTTTTGTGTGAGTTATCCCATCTGTGATATTTGTCCCATTGGCTAGGACACATTGAAACAATAAGATAAATGTTGCTGTGTTACTTACCTTTGGAAAATTCTGCATAAGATTCTTGAATCTATTTATGAAATACCTCTGTTTAAATATTGTTTTCATATTAACTTCTACTTTCAATTTAATCAAAATACTTCATTAAATGCCTACAATTATAAGACAAGCAATTTAAAGTTTCCATACAATAATAACACATAATTTTTTAAAAGTCAATCAATCGTTTGAATAAACTAATGAAAAATATAGGAATGTTGTTCAAATAAGGGACTTTCAATGATAGTATTTTGCTAAAATCTAATAAGAATCTAGCAAAAATTTTGGCATTATCTGAAACAAATTTGCATATGCAATACGAGTCTCTATTGCCCATAATTGTCAAGTTTCTTTAGAATTAACTATATCTCTATGAAGAAATATCAAAGAAACACAATATGACCAACAGATAGATTGTGTGATTATCAAAAGAATAATTAAAAAGTGTTTTTGCATTCTTGAAGATAGCATATTCTCAAATCAATTTCTAGCAATTCTAATTTCCCCATACTCTTAGATTCATCTATCATTATACATAGATAATTAATTAAATTACATTTGAAGTATAATTTTTATTCTACTCAATAAAAGGATTGGATTATGGTTTTGTAAGATTACTATATACAAAGATTTCTATATAGTAATATACCATTTATAAATTGAACTTTTCAGAGTATTAAAAAAAATATAAAACAAATTTACTTATTAAGAAAACATGCAAGAAAATATCTTGAGATATATTATTAAGAAAGATTTATTTATCTTGTTGTGCAATAATTTCGAGTTTTAAATTGGCACTAAATCCATGTCCAAGTTTTACATTTGCCTGGAAACTACCCAAAGTCTTTATTTGCGGTATATCAAAAGCTTTTTTATCAATTACAATACGATGTGTAGATTCTAAATATTGTGCCACCTCATCTTTTGTAAGCGAACCAAAGAGGTGATTGTTTGCACCAATTTTTTTTGGAATCTGCAATGTAATTTCGTCTAACACTTTTTGCATTTGTTTTGCTTCAGCAATTTCTAATGCTTCTATTTCTGCTTTTTTCTTTTGTTCTGCTTTATATTTATTGAGAACTTCATTTGTAGCGAGTTTTGCAAAACCTTTTGCGATTAAAAAATTTTGTCCATAGCCATCTTTTACTTCTTTAATTTCTCCAGCTTTGCCTAAACTTGCTACATCTTTAACCAATAAAACTTGCATTTGACACCTTTAATGTAATTGTGGTATGATTTTCTCTTGTATTGTATTTTAGCTAAAAAAGGACAATTTTTGCAAGAGTTTTTAGGTGTTAAATTTGAAATCATCATAAATACTCGCACAAAACATGGCTTTGTAAAATACAATCCACATGGATATTTATCCTTTTGTTTCCCAAAGTATATGAAAAACAAAATAAATCTTGCACAAGAATACATTACAAATAATAGTGCAAAAATTCCAAAGATTTTTGAAAAACAGATTCGAAGAGATCATAACTTTCAAAAAAATATTCAAGCATATATACAATCACACCCAAATAAACTTATTGTTTTTGGTATGGAGCATAATATAAACGATTTAAGTATAGAATCTCTTACACAAATGCTCTATACTAAAAGTCTTATGATCATTAATGAATTTGTAGAAATCATGAACCTTCATTACTCTAAGCTTATTATCAGCTATACAAAGGGATATTTAGGGCAGTGCAAGGGTGATATAATCAAGATTGATTATCGTAATGTTTTATGTGAGTTAGATTTATTGAGATATTTAATTGTGCATGAATTATCGCATTTGCGTTATCGCAATCATTCAAAGCAGTTTTGGAATGAAGTTGCAACTTACTATCCGCAGTATAAAATTGCACGAAAAGAGTTAAAAATAGTCGCAAATAGAAATGCAGAGATTCTCAAATATTATGATTTATTGCCAAGTAAATTACATTAAGCTCATAATGATAAATATCAAAAAATACGCTAATGATAATTAAGTTATTAAATTTGCTTTTATACTCTATGACTCAAATTTTATTCATAAAAATAAGAACCATAAATAAAATTTTGATATAATATTGTTCTGAAATTTTTGTTAGGAGTTTATATGACAAAATTCTTTAGAATCATCGATCCACTCTATATTCTTTTACTTGGTATTGGTATTGGTGGCATTATTGCTTGTGGTGCTTTTGCTGCACCGGTTGTATTTCGCATTGGTGATATGATACCAGGACTTGGACCATATGAAGGTGGTATGATTATGGGTGGAATTTTTGTGCGATTAAATATGTATTTGTTGATATTACTTCTTGCGATTATCATTTATGAATTACTAAGTTTTATATATTTGCGTAAAACTATATATTCTATTCTATTACTTTTGGTTGGTATTATCAGCAGTGTTTGTATTGCTCTTTTTGTGTGGTATTATACTCCTTTTATTCTCAATCCTGAGAATCTTGTAAGTGAAAATTTTAGCAGTATGCATGAGCAAAGTGTTTTGTGTTTTAAGATTCTTATGGTATGCTTAGCTATCTTACTTGTATCACGATCATATAAGAAAGATATGTAAGTTTATTATATCCTAATGGTTTAGAGTGAGATATTGAGAAAATGGTAAACTTCTCAGTGAAATACCATATAAAATGGCGACATAGATAGCATAGTTAAAACATATTATGGAGATGGCTTACTTTATTTTAATATTGTATATAAAAATAATGAGCCTATCAATGGCAAATGTAGCAATAGATTCTAATAATTTGTGTTCTTAATGAGGAAAATGGAGGGGATACCGAAAAACTCCAGCGTGATTAGAAATCTATCAATCAAAGAAAAATAATATTTTTTAGAGAGTATTTATAGTATCGAGAAGCCTTGTAAGGCAATAGATTCAAACAAAAATAGCAATCTTATATGGGTAAAGCTAGTTATTATTCCAGAATCTTATCAAGTAAATTATATTTTGCAGCAATACTGAAGATTGTCGCACTCACATATACCACGACAATAGTCAGTTTTACACCAAAGTTTGTGATGAGTTTTGGACATTGCCAAGCGGTCTGCATATCCCCATATTTTCTTGAGTTATTTAAAATTAAAATAGGAAAAATACTCAAAATCAATGCCCCAGCTACTCCAGGATAATAAAGTGCATCAGTGATACTTGTAACGAGATTGAAATACACGAGCAATAAAGGGGGAAGTGCAACGAAAAGTAAAATAACAAAACGAACTTTGAGATTATTATCGGCGTCTTTATTGATTTGGTCAGCTATATTAGTTACAAACATTCCTCCAAGTCCCCAATATGAAGTGAGAATAGCAAACAATCCAAACAGATTAGAAATCCAAAATGCCCACTCTCCAATAGCCTTACCCCATGAGAGTGTAACGACTTCAGAGACATTTTCCAAACCCTCCAAAATAATTGCAGACAGAGGGATAAGAATAAGCATGCAAAATACAATGAAATTCCCCAAAATGATAGCCTTTGGAAGCATTTGAGGCTTATGGGCGAATCCTCTTGCCATTTCAGGGACAATGTATTGTGCAGAATAGACAAACACGACCATACTAAAAATCGGGATTATCGCTTTCCATTCCCAATACATTTCACTTAAATGTCCAAAATCTATCTCGGCTTTGAAAAATGTAGAGATAATAAGCACACATAGAATCCCAAACATAATGCCTACGACTTGCTTTTCACCTCTCCCAATGGCTTTCAGTCCAAGCCAAAGCACGCCCGCAGCGGGGATAAAGAACAAAATACTTCCTAGTTTGTTTGGTATTCCAAACATTGTATTTAAAATATCTCCAGAGGCTTTTTCATATGAAATCAATGCTCCAATAGCCGTAGTAGCCACAGAGATAAACATAATATATTTAGCAATAGGTCCAATATATTTAACTGATAATCCTGTAAGTTGTAAATGTGCCTTTGTGCGAAGTGTAGCTTCAGCGATATAGAGCATTGTGATAGTCGATAGAATCCCACCAATCACAAGCCAAAAAAGCAATGGCACAAATCCCGCTGCTTTTGCACTATATGCTACACTTAAGATTCCAATTCCAATATTTGTCCCAACAAGCATTGCTACCCCCTCTAAAAAAGTCAGTTGCTTTGTTTTTGGGTGTCCTTTAAGCTCAGCAATAAATTCTTGTTTTGCTTCTTTGAGTTTCATGCTACTCCTCATATTTCGATTTGAATAAATTGTTTTATGTATTTTTATCTCATTCCCCAAGATTCACACACAAATACTTAAGTTCTAAATAATCATCGATACCATATTTAGAACCTTCCCTTCCCAGTCCGCTTTGTTTCACACCACCAAATGGAGCGACTTCATTTGAAATAATGCCTGTATTTATTCCCACCATTCCATATTCGAGAGCTTCACTTACGCGAAAGATTCGTGCAGTATCTTTTGTGTAGAGATACGCTGCCAAGCCAAATTCCGTATTATTTGCCATTTTGATAACTTCATCTTCGTTCTCAAATGGAAATAATGGTGCAAGGGGACCAAAGGTTTCTTCCTTAGCCACAGTCATATCACTTGTTACATCTGTCAAAATTGTAGGCTCAAAGAATGTTCCACCTTTTGCATGAATCTTTCCACCGCTTAGAATTTTTGCCCCTTTTGTTGTTGCATCTGCAATATGCTCTTGCACCTTTGCTACTGCATTATCATCGATAAGCGGTCCTTGCGTAATACCTTCTTCTAAGCCATTACCGACCTCCAGTCTTTCTATTTCTATTTTCAATGCGGAAGCGACTTTGTTATATACGCCTTTTTGGACGTAGATTCTATTTGCACACACACAAGTTTGCCCACTATTTCGAAATTTAGATGCAAGTATACCTTTAATCGCATCGCTTACATCAGCATCATCAAAAATAATAAAAGGGGCATTCCCTCCAAGCTCCAAAGAAAGCTTTTTGATTGTATTTGCCCCTTGTTCCATAAGTTTTTTACCAACTTCTGTTGAACCTGTAAAAGTGATTTTTCGCACAATAGAAGATTCACACAAAACTTTGCTGATCATGTTTGCTTTTCCAGTAACAACTTGCAATAAATCCTCTGGGATACCTGCCTGTTGTGCTAAGACAAGTAGGGCGTATGCACTAAGCGGTGTTTGTGTTGCAGGTTTGACTATCATCGAACAACCACATGCAAGTGCTGGTGCAACTTTACGCGTTATCATAGCAGAAGGGAAATTCCATGGAGTAATCGCTCCGCATACACCGATAGGTTGTTTTAACACAAAAAGTTTTTGATTTGGTTGCACAGATTGTAAAATATCGCCATCGATTCGTCGAGATTCTTCAGCAAACCACCGAATGAAGCTTGCTGCATAGCTAATCTCACCTAAGCTTTCTCCTAGCGGCTTACCCATTTCTAATGTGAGGATTTGGGCTAGAATTTGCTTTGATTCTAATATGAGAGCATACCATCGAAGTAGAGTATCTGCCCTCTCATGTGCAAGAATCTTTGCCCATTTTTGCTGTGCGATTTGGGATTTAATGATAATTTGCTCTAATTCACTTTGCGTTATATCATACACGAAAGCAAGAGTTTCATTTGTTGCGGGATTCGAGACAGGAATGAACCCTTCTTTTTTATTGGGCGAGACAAACTTATGGTTTAAAACCCCCAAATGTTGTGTTGATAAACTCATTTTATAGCCTCCACAATGACACTTCTTAGAATCTCTAAAGCTTTGTCAAATTGAGATTCTGGGATAGTGAGTGGATATAAAAAGCGTATGACATTGCCATAGCTTCCACAAGTAAGAAGCAACAATCCTTTTTGCATAGCAAGATCCTGCACTTTTTTAGCAATATCAGCATTTGGTGTGCCATTTTTAAAAAACTCAACTGCCACCATAGAACCGATACCACGCACTTGAGCGATTTCTTTATGTGCTAAACCCAAAAGAAAAGATTGGAGTTTTTCTCCCAAATGATTTGCCCTCTCTAATAAATTTTCTTCTTTGATGATTTTTAACACTTCAAGACCTGCTATTGTGCCAAGTGGGCTACCTGCATAAGTGCCACCTAATCCACCCGGACTTGGAGCATCCATTATGTCTGCCTTCCCTACAATTCCCGAGATAGGGAATCCGCCACCTAAGCTTTTTGCCATACAAACAATATCTGCACTAACATCGTAATATTCCATTGCAAAGAGTTTGCCTGTTCTTCCAAATCCTGTTTGCACCTCATCAGCGATTAAGACAATCCCATATTCGTCTGCAAATTTTCGCAATCTCTCTACAAACTCTTTTGGGGCAGGATTGAACCCTCCTTCTCCTTGCACGGGTTCAAATATAATAGCTGCAACATCATAAGGAGAAATAGAGCTTTTGCAAATATGTTCTAAACTTTTGAGAGAATCTTGCACACTTACACCATGTAGCTCGTTAGGATATAAGCCATGATAGATTCCGACCATTCCAACGCCAATTTCCGCTTTGTAGGGTGTAACTTTTCCTGTCATTCCTACCGCAGCTGATGTTCGTCCGTGAAATGCACCACCAAAAGCGATAACTCCATATCGCTTTGTATGCACTTTTGCGACCTTGATAGCATTCTCTGTGGCTTCTGCTCCTGTGGTAAAAAAACAAGATTTTTTTACACCATTGATTGGAGCAAGTGCATTGATTTTTTCAGCAAGCTCGATATAGCTTTCGTAAGGGCTTATTTGATAGGCGGTATGAGTAAAAGCTTTGAGTTGCTCTTCTACTGCTTTCATCACTCTTGGGTGGCGATGTCCTACATTAAGCACGGCAATACCTGAAGCAAAGTCGATATATTCCTTGCCTTCAGTGTCCCAAATTGTAGCATTTTCTGCTTTTTGCACAAACCAATTACATAATACACCTACACCTTTTGGAGTAGCTTGTTCTTTACGTTTGAGTAAATTGTTCATTGTAATTCCTTTCATGAAATATATCTGAGTTTATAAAACTTTATTTGTATTCTTACGAAATGGGCATTCCCCACCATTTTTACCAATAAATCTATAAAGCGGACAGAATCCATATACTGCTGTAAATAATGGCACAAGAGAAATCAGCCACCACCAGCTATGATTTAAAAAACCAAAATAAAATATAATACCTATTGCAATTAATAGGCGTATTGTTTTATCAATATTTCCCATTATTTTTCCTTTAATATTGAAGTTCTTATTGATTTCATGGTAGCAATTTGTATTGTAGAATTATTAAACAAAATGCTTATGTAAATATAATAAATAATTCTAAAGAATAGAATGAATATGGTTGTTTTTATAACTTTATTTTATTTTTTTACATTTCTACACATTGATATAAGAGGCACAATAATATGTTTATTACTCATTGTATTTTTACGCGAATTAAAATATGTTGGATTATATATGGAATCAATATGTCATTAGATTTCACGATGTTACTTTTATTAAAATTTACTTTTTATCGTATTTGCTGAATTTTTGTTCTGTTTGACTAGAAGAAAGCATTTGGTAATTATAGAATATCTTTTATCATTTTTTTTTGTTTTATGAAATGAAAATATTCTATAATTGCCCTTAGTATGCAGAATATTATCTTTAGTTCATAAAAGTTTCAATTTTATTTTTCTGGATTAGTGTATCTTAGATACTTCATTGGCTATTAAATCCTACATCAATTGTTCCAAGCACCTCAAATGAAGCATTTGGGTCGATTTCTGCATGGCTTAATACAACAACAGAATCCAATTTAAACTGTTCTAATTTTGTGCTTAATGCCAATCTAAGTGGAGGATCAACGACTAGAATAACGGGTGTAATATTTCGTTGCATAATTCTCACACTCTCTTGTTCTACTGCATCGATAAGTTTTTGTGTTTCACTTGTATTCAAAAGGAAGAATTTAGAACCATGTTGATCTTTAAGTTTCCCCAATAAGAAGTGTTCAGAATCTTGTGAAAGTGTAATAAGCTTAAGATTTCCATCTTCTGATTTAAATACATTTGTAATAACACGTGCGAGTTTAGAACGTACATGCTCAACAATTGTGGGAACATCATTTTGCACCATAGGTGCAATATCTGTAATCGTCTCTAAAATGGTTAGCATATCTTTAATTGGAATTCCCTCATGTAATAATGCTTGTAGCACACTGCGGACAATATTTGAAGGCACTTTTTTGGCTTCCTCAATGGCTGCTGGATACTCTTCTTCAAGCCTATCCATGAGTTTTTTCACTTCATCTTTAGTAATAAATTCTTCTGCATATCGCTTGACAAGTTCACTCATGTGCGTTGCAATAACAGTTGACGGATCAATTACAGTATAACCTTGTATAATAGCATCTTCTTTCAAGTTTGCATCAATCCACATTGCATCAAGTCCAAATGCGGGTTCTTTGGTGGGAATCCCATCGATTTCTTTTGCTACCATACCAGTATTCATTGCCAAGAATTTGTCTGGCATGACTTCACCACTTCCAATTTCAATGCCCTTTAAGAAAAACTGATAGGTCGTTGGTCCTATACCTGGGTCATCTGTCATACGAATTTGCGGCATAAGGAATCCATAGTCTCTTGCTATTTTTTTACGAATTCCACGCACTCGTTCCAGTAAATCACCTCCCTGATCTACTGCTGCCAAACGAATAAGATGATAACCAAGATGTAGTTCAAGAAACTCTACTTTAAGAACCTCGTTAATAGCTTTTTCTTCTTCTTTTTTAATTTCTTCTTGAGTTTTTGGAGGACGTTTAGGGGCTTGTTCTTGTAAAATAGTTGGTGTTTGTTGTTTTGCTCCATCGCTAGATTTTTGTGTTTGTTTTGTTTTTGATTTCTTGTTTGTAAAAAATTGTGTAATGCTTGAGAACATCGAATCTCTATTGTCGCGATTAATGAGCCATGCAACAAACCAAAAAATTACAGCAATAACCATTGATGATGCTACACCAAGTGCAAGCGAGAATATGAATAATACGAAGCCTACAATGATCAGTGTTTTGGACTTATCTGCAAGTTGTTTTACAAGGCTATTTGCAAAATTTTCTTCTTCACCTTTCGTCGTTCTTGTGGCGACAATACCTGTGGCAGTAGCAACAATCAATGCTGGAATTTGCCCAACAATCCCATCGCCAATCGTAAGGATTGTAAAAGTTTGTGCTGCATCAACCATGCTCATGTCATCTTGAAAAACACCTATAGCAAATCCGCCCGCAATATTTACAATTGTTATGATAATTGCAGCAATTGCATCACCCTTTACAAATTTACTTGCACCATCCATTGCACCATAAAAGTCAGCTTCTTGTGCTAATTGTTCTCTGCGAGTTTTTGCTTCTTTTTCATCAATTAATCCTGCATTGAGATCCGCATCAATTGCCATTTGCTTACCCGGCATTGCATCAAGAGCAAATCTTGCACGGACTTCTGTAACACGTGTAGAACCATTTGTAATAACAAGCAGATTTACAATAACTAAAATCACAAAGATGATAATTCCAATAACATAATTTCCTCCAGCAACAATAAGTCCAAATTGCTCAACAATTTTGCTTACATGTCCAGCACCTTGACTTCCTTCACTTAAAATCATTCTTGTTGTAGCAACATTCAAAGCCAAACGATATGCTGTTACGAAAAGTAGTAGTGTTGGAAATGTCGAGAAATCCATAGGTTTATTGATGTAAAGTGCAATAAGAATGATTAAG
This sequence comes from Helicobacter didelphidarum, assembly GCF_003364195.1. Taxonomy (GTDB): domain Bacteria; phylum Campylobacterota; class Campylobacteria; order Campylobacterales; family Helicobacteraceae; genus Helicobacter_A; species Helicobacter_A didelphidarum. Next base: position 30,143 of record NZ_NXLQ01000008.1, read on the forward strand.
ATGGAAAGTGCTATGGAAATAGTAAGAAGTATATCAATAGCCACAGATGGTAATGGAATGACTATTACAGTTAAAATAGCAATAATAAATAGCACAACCCCCAAATCTTTGGACCTACCTAGAAGCTTTAAGAAAGGGAAAGCTTTTTGTCTAATGCTTGTAGTCTGCTCTTTTGTTGCCATAGTATTAATTTTTGCCTTAAATAATGATTTTATAGAAAAAATAACGCTAATTTTACCAAAAATAAAAGAAAATTATGCTAAAATTCATTTTTTTTGAAATTTTACTACCATTTTAGGAGGTCATTATGGCTACAGAATTGGCAAATAAACAAGAGATTATATCTCAATTTGCTCGAAATGATAAAGATACCGGCTCAAGTGAAGTGCAAATAGCACTTCTTACACATAGAATCACAAATCTCACAGAACACTTGAAAAAGAATCCAAAGGATCATTCAAGCAGACTCGGATTACTTAAACTTGTCAGTCAAAGAAAAAGTCTCTTACGATACATTAAAAACACAAAATATGATGTGTATATGAAAACTATCAAGACTCTTAATATTAAAGATAAAGCATAGAAAAACCCTACAAATATTTCGAATATTTTGTAGGGGGGATAACTATTCTCTCCTTATACTAAGAAAAATCTGCAAAATCCAAAAAATCTATCATTTCTATGAATATTTTTATGGTCTTTAGTAAACTTATGTTGTCGATGTGTTATATGGAAAATGGGTTATAGCATTGAAGTATTTTTTTGACTGATAAAAATATTTTCATTCATTAAGTATTTATATCAAATAATTTAGTTGTATTAATATCCTTTTTACCAATTTCCCACAAAGATATTGATGTTTCAATATTCTTTTTTGGTATAATATCTATCTTCAAATTAAGATATTTTATAAAGACTAAAACAAAATGACATTTTTACATGACACAATATTGCAAAATGATGCAATTTTTATTGCAGATTCTCATTTTAAACAAGGAGATAGAGAATTACTTGATTTTTTTGCAAAGATTCCAAAAAACAAGCAAGTTTTCTTAATGGGGGATATTTTTCATTTACTTATAGGTTCAATGCCCACAAGTTGTATGAGTAACCATAGCTTGATTCATGCTATTGCAACATTAAGTCAAACAAATGAAGTAATATTTTTAGAGGGAAATCACGATTTTTTTTTACAGAATATTTGGGATAATAGTAGCAGAGACGATGGTGAGTATATAGTTCATAAAAATTCGCACACTTCCTATAAGGATACTTTGTTAAAAAGCATCGTGTGTGATTCTGATGAGAAAAATTTTCGCTATAAAGATTTAATACAAAATTATACAAATAACGAGTATGGAGATTCTCAAAAGAATTCTAAGAAAAGAGATATTATAGAATCACAAGAAATAAATGACGAATGTTCATTTTGTTCAATTCCAATAAAAATCTATTCATATAATGCACAACCACTCATTATCAAAACTCAAAACAATCATTATTGTATTCTATCTCATGGAGATTTGTGGATTAGCAGTTTTTATCATTTTTATCGACATTTTATTAATAATCCAATAGTATTATTTACTTTTGAGTTTTTAGATAAAATAACTTATGGTATAATATACAAGAGGTTTGCGAATCGCATTAATCATCGATTGATTGCTGAATTTTCATTTTTTCGTTCAGATTTCAATGATTTTTTATCTAAGCGACTTGCAATATACTATGATAACATTATAATGCCACTTATTCAAGAAGGATTTGCACGAGATTCTGATAAGTTTTATATTATTGAGGGACATTTTCATTTGGGGAAAAGCTTGAATAAAGGCAATATTTTTTATAATTCCTTATATTCATCATTTTTTCATAAGAAATATTTTTCATTTAATATGATAGAATAATATGAGGTATAATATGGAGCAAGAAAAGGTGTATAAAACAAAGATTTCATCAAACGAAATAGAATTGGTTGATTTTCGCATTAGCGAAGAAGTTAATGGAGAAATTTATGAGGGCATTTATGGAATTAATGTTGCGAAAGTGCAAGAGATTATCCAAATGCCAGAAACTTTTGACTTACCAGCTAGCCCTGACTATGTTATTGGGGTATTTGATTTGCGTGGAGTGATTATTCCACTAATTGATTTGGCAATTTGGTTGAAGATTAAAGAAAGAGAAGCAAAATTACCATTAAGCAAAAAACGCGTTGTAATTGCAGAATTTAACAATCTTAAAATTGGCTTTTTGGTGCATGAGGCAAAATTAATTCGTCGTATCAGCTGGGATAAAGTTCAAGCTGCACAATTTAGTTCAAATAGTCATAACTTGGAGAGAGGTAAAATTACAGGTACAACGCATATTGAGGATGGGAAAACATTACTTATTCTCGATCTAGAGGGTATTATAGACGATTTAGATTTCTATGCAGATAAAAAGAATAAAAAAGAGCTTCAAGAAGTTAGAAAGAAATTTAGTGGGAATGTCTTGATTGTTGATGATAGCACAATTGCTCGGTCTTTGCTTAAAAAGAATTTGCATAAAATGGGCTTTACTGTGATTGAAGCTCATGACGGTGAAATGGCACTAAATATGCTAAATGAATTTCATAAGGAACATCCTAATATGCTTACATTCTTGCGATTTATTGTGTCTGATATTGAGATGCCAAAAATGGATGGATTCCATTTTGCAGAATCAGTTAAAAATGATGAAAGATTTCAGGCTATTCCTTTGATTTTCAATTCATCAATTTGTGATAAATTTAGCGAACAAAAGGGTAGAGATATAGGGGCAGATGCTTATTTGGTAAAATTTGATGCACAATCTTTTTATGAAGAAATTTCAAAAATTTTAGAATAAGCTTAAATATGTTTATTTTTTATGTTATAATTGTAGCTGGATAAGAGATTAAATATGAGGTGTTATAATGAATGATGATATGCAAGAGATAATGGAAGACTTTTTAATTGAAGCCTTTGAGATGGTCGAGCAACTTGACCAAGATTTGGTAGAATTAGAAGGTAATCCAGAAGATTTAGATTTATTGAATAGAATCTTTAGAGTAGCACATACTATCAAAGGTTCAAGTTCATTTTTGAACTTTGATATTTTAACTCATTTAACGCATAATATGGAAGATGTTTTAAATAAGGCTCGTAGGGGTGAGCTTAAAATAACACCCGACATTATGGATGTTGTTCTAGAATCTATAGATTTAATGAAAGCCCTTTTAAATGTCATTCGAGATAATGGGACGGATGCTAATAGTGGTATTGATGTAAGCGATTGTGTTAAAAAATTACAAGCTATTTCCAATGGGGGTGTTCCAGTCGTAGAAAATGCTACTCCTGCAGAACAAGTAACAGAACCACCAGCACAAGAAAGTACCACAACAACAGACAATCAACAAATTAAAGAAGTAGCAGAGGCACAGCAAAAAGAAGAGCCAGAACCAGACTACTCTAATATGTCTCCAGAACAGGTTGAAGCTGAAATTGCAAGACTCCTTGCAAAACGACAGGAAGAAGATAAAAAAAGACGTGCTGAGAAAAAACAGGAAGGAGCTACTCATGCAACAGCAGGAACTCCCCCAGCAGCTGGTGCATCAGTAGCCCCAACTCCAAATGCACCAAAACCTGCCACAAAACCCGCACAAAAAGCAACAGAAGGGGGACAAAAAGCACCTTCTGTTGCGGTTGAGCCAACTGTTCGCGTTGATGTTAAACGTTTAGATCACTTAATGAATCTTATTGGCGAACTTGTTTTAGGTAAAAATCGCCTTATTAGAATCTATGGCGATGTTGAAGAGAGATACGATGGTGAAAAGTTCTTAGAGGAGCTCAATCAAGTTGTAAGCTCTATTAGCACGGTAACAACGGATTTGCAATTAGCAGTTATGAAGACAAGAATGTTGCCTGTTGGAAAGGTTTTTAGCAAATTTCCAAGAATGGTGCGTGATTTAAGTCGTGAATTAGGAAAAAATATTGAGCTTATTATAAGTGGAGAGGAAACTGAATTAGACAAGTCTATTGTAGAAGAAATTGGTGATCCTCTTATTCACATTATTCGAAATTCTTGTGATCATGGCGTTGAAACCCCAGACATTCGTAAAGCAAATGGTAAAAGTGAGACAGGTAAAGTTGAGCTGAAAGCTTATAATGAAGGTAACCATATTGTTATTGAGATTAAAGATGATGGAAAAGGTTTAAATGCGGATTTTTTAAAGAAAAAAGCTATTGAAAAAGGTTTAATTAGTGAGCGTGATGCAGATCAAATGAGCGAAAAAGAGGCTTTTGGAATTATTTTTAGACCCGGTTTTTCTACTGCTGCACATATTACAAATGTAAGTGGTCGTGGTGTAGGAATGGATGTTGTAAAAACAAATGTGGAGAAACTCAATGGTATCATTGAGATAGATTCTGAACAAGGTGTAGGGACAACACAAAAATTGAAAATTCCCCTCACACTTGCTATTATGCAAGCATTACTTGTTGGAGTGCAAGAAGAATATTATGCAATTCCATTAAGTTCTGTTTTAGAGACAGTGCGTGTATCTCAAGAAGAAATTTATACTGTTGATGGCAAAAGTGTTTTGAGATTGCGCGATGAGGTTTTAAGTCTTGTACGATTAGCAGATATATTTAAAGTAGATTCTGTTTTAGAGAGTTTAAATGAGGTTTATGTTGTTATTATTGGTTTAGCAGAACAAAAGATTGGTGTGATTGTTGATTATTTGATTGGGCAAGAAGAAGTTGTTATTAAATCTTTAGGTTATTATCTTAAAGGAACAGAAGGAATAGCTGGTGCGACTGTTCGTGGTGATGGTAAAATTACTCTTATCGCAGATGTGGCGGCAATGATGGATATGGCAAAAGATGTCAAAGTGAGTGTTAATAATCTTATCACGCAAAGCAACACAGCAAAAGCAAAGCATTCGCCAAGTGATTATATTGTGTTGGCTATTGATGACAGTACAACAGATAGAACAATTATGAAGAAGTGCTTAAAACCGTTAGGTATCACTGTGCTTGAGGCAAGCAACGGGCTAGAGGGATTGGAAATTGTGAAAAGTGGCGATCATGATTTAGATGCGGTGTTAGTAGACATTGAAATGCCACGTATGGATGGTTATACTTTTGCAAGTGAAGTAAGAAAATATAATCGCTTTAAAAATTTACCACTTATTGCTGTAACAAGCAGAACAAGCAAAACGGATAGAATGCGTGGAGTGGAATCTGGTATGACAGAATATATTACAAAGCCTTATACACCTGAATATTTGCTGAATGTTGTGAAAAGAAATATAAATCTACATGCAGGAGAATAGGAAGATGGATAATAATGCATTAAAAGATATTTTTGCAAAACAACAAAAACAAGATGGTGGTGTAAACAACTTGCATAGTGATTCTGAAAATATTGTTCAATTAATTGGGTTTGTTGTAGGTACAGAGGAGTTTGCAGTGCCAATTCTTAATGTAAAAGAAATCATTAAACCAATTGATTTTACTCGAGTGCCTGGCACTCCAAATTATGTTATGGGTGTGTTTAATTTACGCGGAAATGTATATCCTTTGATTAATCTCAGAATGAAATTTAATATTCCACCAACAAAACAAGATAAAGATACGCGTTATCTTGTTGTAAATCATAATGATGAAATTGCTGGTTTTGTTATTGATAAGCTTACAGAAGCAATTCGTATTGATGAAAGTCTTGTTGATCCAATTCCTGATACATTTAACGAGCAAGAAAACTTACTTTATGGTATTGCAAAGCAAGGTGATAGATTGACAACTATTTTGCGTGTTGATAATCTCTTGAAACGTACTTTTTGAGAGAATTTTTAAGTTTTTACTAGGGGATTATAAATTTTAGAGAGGATTTTTGGCTACATGTTTTCTAATACTTTATTATTCAAGTTATTTAATGTGTTCCAATCATTCTTATTATATATTTCTCAATATTTTTTAGCTTTTATATACTTGATACAACGATCATATTCTAAGATTTGGTCCTGTTACCATATTATAATTTTTATTTCTTTATCTATTCGTAAGACTTTCAATCTGTGTGCGTTTGCACACTAATCTTTTAATTAATATTCACTTTTTCTATTATTTATTTCATTTAACAAAGGATAAAACTATGCAAAATAATAAAATTATAATTTTTGATACAACTTTGCGTGATGGTGAACAAAGTCCGGGTGCTTCAATGAATATTGAAGAGAAAGTTGCAGTTGCATTGCAACTTGAGAGGCTTGGTGTAGATGTAATTGAAGCTGGTTTTGCTGCAAGTAGCGAAGGAGATTTTGAATCTATAAGTCAAATCTCCAAACAAGTAAAAACAAGCACGATTTGTTCTCTTTCTCGTTGTGTTGAGAGTGATATTTTGAGAGCAAAAGATTCTCTTCAGTATGCTAAAAAATCACGTATTCATTTATTCCTTGCAACTTCTCCTATCCATATGGAATATAAACTCAAGAAAAAACCAAACGAAGTGTTAGAGCTCGCTATAAGAAGTATTACAATGGCAAAAGAGTTTTGCGATGATATACAATTTAGTTGCGAAGATGCTTGTCGTAGTGATATAGGTTTTTTAAAAGAGATTTCTCTTGGTGCGATTGAAGCAGGAGCAAAAACATTAAATATGCCAGATACAGTTGGGTATCGACTTCCGCATGAAATTGGTAATATAATTGAGGAGCTTTACAAGGTCGTGCAAGATAGAGCTATTCTTTCTGTGCATTGTCATAATGATTTAGGGCAAGCAGTTTCAAATTCTATTTATGGAATCATGAAGGGTGCAAGGCAAGTTGAATGCACAATTAATGGTTTGGGGGAGAGGGCTGGGAACTGTGCTCTTGAAGAAGTTGTAATGATTCTCAAAACTCGTAAAGATATTTTTACTCAATATGGTGGATTAGATACCAATATTCACACAAAAGAAATTTACAGGACAAGTAATTTAGTGAGCGATATTACAGGTATACGTCCTCAACCAAATAAGGCTATTGTTGGTAAAAATGCGTTTAGTCATGAAAGTGGAATCCATCAAGATGGAATCTTAAAGCATAGGGAAACTTATGAGATAATGACACCAAGTGATATAGGAATTATGAATAATGAGAATCTTGTGTTGGGTAAACATAGTGGAAGAGCTGCGTTTAAAGATAAAATTGAACAACTCGGTTATCAGTTAGAATCTTCTATGCTTAATCAGATTTTTGAGAAATTTAAGATTCTTTGCGACCAAAAAAAAGTTGTTTATGATGAAGATTTATTAGCTCTTATTAGTGAGCAAAATAGTTATATTCCACAAGTTTTTACTTTAGAATCTATCCAATGTAGCACCTCAAGTAATGGTTCTCATGTGGCTGCATTGAGTGTGAAACGTGATAATGAACTTTTTAACGATTGTGCTTTAGGGAATGGTTCTGTTGATAGTATATTGCGTGCGATTGAACGCGTATGTAATATTGGTGGGAAACTCCTTGATTATAAAGTAGAATCTGTTACTCGCGGTAAAGATGCGATGGCAAATGTTATGGTCAAAGTTGATTTTGCAGAAAGTGGTAGTCCTGTTATTGGGCATGGGAAAGATCTTGATACCCTTCATGCGACAGCAAAAGCGTATATTAATGCGTTAAATAGTTTTGAACGTATGAAAAAGTTTCTTGGTCCAAAAAATTCTTATAAACAAGGAGTTTAGGCTAAGAAAAATTACAAAAGAAATCAGAGTTTTATAAAGGTATTCCACAAGATTGAGCCAAACATAGAATCTTGATTTGAGATTTATTTTAATATAATTTTGTGATTAAAATCCTGCTCTATGCACTTCTTTAATTATAAATAATTGCTAATGAGCAACTCTTTGCCTTTGCTCGCTCGCCCCTGCTTGTAGTTATTCATACCATATTGCAAATCCCACTCTATCATATAAAAATCCTTGTAGAGATGACGAATATACTCGCTATCATCATAAGTGAGCAAAAATCGATGATTTGTCTTACAAAGCACCCTATGCAAAGCCTCGTGATTGAAGCTTGTATGCAAGATTCCCTTTTTGCCATAGAGTTTGGACTTACTCGCACGATAATAAGGCGGGTCCAAAAACATAAAGACACTATCCCCTTTACGCTTGATAATGCCCTCAAAATCCTCTGCGTGAAATTCAAAATTTGTGATAATGGAATGAGATTCTATGAGCCTATCAATACAACTTTGTGTGAATCTCCCCTCAAATGCCTTTTGCGAATATCCGCCACTATCAACCACACCTGAAAAAGTGATACGATTGAGGATAAAAAAGTCAATCCCTCTCTGCAATGGGCTTAAATCACTATTCCGCCTCGCAATGAGGAAATCATACAAATCCCTTCCGCTCTCAAATTTTTGCCTTAGCTCTTCAACTCCCCTAATGAGATTAATATGATTATTTTGAAGACAATCCCAAAAGCAATAAAGTTCGTAATTTAAGTCATTTGCGATGAGCCTCATACCACTTCGTTGCTGGGCAATATAAAATCCTATCGAACCTCCACCAAAAAAAGGCTCACGATATTCCTTGAAATCATGTGGAATAAATTGCCCTAAGAATTTTATCGCCCTGCTTTTGCCACCGGGATAACGCAAGGGGGATTTTATCGATGGGAGAGTGCGAATCACTTGTGTCATTGTAGATTCTCTAACCAAATAGTAAAATTATTCTTTTGAGATTCGAGATTGAGCGAATGAAGAATACTTTTTTGTTTCTCGTTAAAATTATTATTTTTCATAAAAGTTTCTCTATTTTGTGCTGTATTTGGCAATGTAATACTTGATTTGAGTGTAGTAGAAGTCAAGCGTAAAATCACTCTAAATTCCCTCTTGCCTATAGAATCTTGAAGGATTGAAAGATTATTATAAAGCATAAGTTTAAGCAAACCATCTTTTATATCATCACTTGAGGGCAATATAGAATCTCTACTATGCTTACTCTCAATCAAATACAAAATATTATCTTTTTCTATCACATCATCGATGGTAAAAAAATAATATCCACCCAAATAATTTTCAATGGTAATTTTTGTCTTTTCACCTATACCGATAGATTCTTTTGGCTGAAGCGTAAGAAACTCTCTATTTTGAGCATTTTGTGCATGAATATAACACAAGGAAAATAAATTAAACTCCACCTAATAAATTTAGTTCTAACCTATAATATAAATCAATATCGCAAATAAGGGTGTTAATGGATTTATCATCAAGAAAATCTAACCATTTTATTAATTCATTAATGGTAATAATCTCTTCAATAGCTTGCCTATATCGTTCTTCTATAATTTTCATTCCTTGAGACTTCTTAAAAATATAAGTTTGAAAATCTTTTAAAATTTTTTCTTTAGTTTCCTTTGTCTTCACGACAAAAGTTATAGGAAAATGCAAAACCTTATCAATATCTAAAAGATATTTATCATAATGATTTACTTCTGTAACTTGAAAAAATCTTCCCAAAGGACGCATTACAAAGTCTATTCCTCCATCATTGGCATTTGTCCGTCCTGTTTTATATAGTTCTAAATATCTTTCTTCCAGTTCATCGGGGGTTTTACCAATATAAATTTTCTCATTTTTATAATGATTTTTTAGAATTGCGTAGGCGATAATTTCAAAAATCCTTGCCTCGCATTCTTCTTGCAAAAGATGAACAATAGAATCTCATTTATTTTTATTGTCATTGCTTTTAATGAGCGAATCTAGCAACATAAGTAAATGAGAATCTTTTGCTTTCAATAACTCTATATATTTTTCTATAATTTCTAAAGCAATCTTTGATATATCGTGATTTTCAATATATAAATATTCAATATGTAAAAGATATTTTCCATTATTAACAATAATCAAATCATTATCATATTCTTTGACAATTTTATTTTTAAATTCTCCATTTACTCTTGAGTTTAATGCGTGATTTTGTAATTTCTCACCACCATATAAGGAACGATAGAATCTAAAAAGTTTGGTATATTCATAGCCATCAAAGTTTTTATATTTTCCTTTATCGCTATAAAAATCTTGTGTATAGAAATATAAAATTGCATAAACCGCATAAAGATTAGCTAAACTTCTTCTTGCTTTTGTATTGCTATAAACTGCAGAAGTTTTTAAGTTAATATAGTGCAATAAGGGACTTTGTTGAAAAATTTTTATCGAATCGTCTAAAGTAAAATGTTTTTCTAAAACTTCTTTAACAAAATCTTTCATACAGCATTCTCTCTAAATAAATTTTGAATATTTAATAAATGGTCTTTCTTGGACTTATTAGAGGTTTTACGAATTTTAACTTTTGTCAATTTCTCATTATTGTAAGTATCAGTAACTCTACACCTTCTAAGCCCAATTTTAAAAAACTCTTCATTATTATCTATTCCTATAGTTTTACGCCCTAAATCTGAAGCAACCTTACATGTTGTAAAGCTTCCTGCAAATGGGTCAAGCACAATATCACCCTTATTGCTTGAAGCAAGGATTATGCGATTAAGTAAAGCTTCTGGCTTTTGTGTGGGGTGATTTTCATATTCTATCATTTTATAGCGCACACGACTGAAATCCCATACATTACTTGGAACTTTTGTATGACTATAAGGTTTTGGTGGTGTTTTACGATAATCTATCAATCCTCGTTTTGCCCCTGTTTTTGCTTCTATCAAAATATCATTGACATTAAAAATATAAGATGAATTTTTAGAATGCGTTATCATTAAGATTGGTTCATAGCTCGAACTAAATTTATTTTTTGGTTGCACACCTGATGAATCATAACTCCAAACAATACGATTAATTACAAAATATTTTTCACTTACATAACAATCAAGAAATGGCATATATTGTGTTGAACTCATAAAATACATTGTGCCATTTTGTTTTAAGATTCTCATACATTCATCAATCCAAATCTTGCACCATTCTAAATATTCTCTAGCATTTTCCCAATTATCCTTTGAAACTCCAAAATCTTTACCAATACCATAAGGTGGATCAGCAAAGATTAAATCGACACTTTGAGATTCTATATTCTTAAGAATCTCAAGACTATCGCCTAAAAGCAAAATGGCATCTTGATTATATCGATAACAAAGTGTATCAAAAGTTTTGAATACTTGTTGTAAATAATTAATTTGCATTGAAATAGCCTTTTAAAAATATAAGAATTGTAATCAAAGCTGAAATAAAGCTTATTATACTTGCAATAACAGTAATAGCAGTTTTATATTTTTTAATAAAAACTAGCAATAGCTTTGGGATATTTTTGATATTTTTTTTACATTTTTTCTTTTTATATTGCTTTAATCTTTTTGGATAATTATCCTTTTTTTGTTTACGTTTATTTTTTCTCTCTATTTCCTCTAATTTGTATTGGAACTCCTCTTCTGCTTCTTTTTTACCCTGAAATTTTCCATATTCTATACCTTCTTGATACTTCTTTTCACTTTCAATGGTTTGTAATTTTCTTTGTTCTTCTATCTCATCAGACGAAAGTATTATTTCAAAAAAATCTGCATTCTCAGTATTGGGTTCAAGCTTCATTTTATTTTGAATATCAAGAATTTCTCTACAAAATCTATCTTTATCTCTATCTTTTTTGTAGTTTTCTTCAGCTCTAATGTATTGCTTACTTAAATTTTCCTGCAATATCTCTTTCAAAGCTATTTGAAGATGAAAAATAGGATTAAAACTAATTAATTTTTCCGTCTTCCCTAAAGAAGTTTCTATAAATTCCCACAATCTAGCGGTTATAAAATCAAGATGGCTAGATAAAGGTATAATTTTGCCCTCCATAATATCCTCATGCCAAGCAATACGATTTGTAATATTTGTATTAGTTATCAACATAGCTTTTGAATTAAACAAGTTTTGAGGCTTACTCTGTCTTATCATATTAATATAACTCAATGCTTTAATGCTTTCTGCAATTTCTTCATCAATATCCTTATTCTTATTTATATCGCTTAACATTTGTTTAATATTATTCAATGAATACATACTTTCCAGATTATATTCTTGATGTTTTTCGAGCATATCTTCATAATTTTCAATACTATTTTCTTGATACCTTTGAATTTTCAATTGTTTTTTTAATTGATAAAAAAAGTTACTTTCTTCAGTCTCTATTTCACTTACACTTTCACATATTTCCATTAGATGCACCATAGCTGCAGTAGGCTTATAACTGGCGGTATTACGTTCTTTAATTTGTTTGGCAGTATTAAAAAATTTTCTTATCTCATCTTCCACCATCTCACTATAAAACAATGGCATTAGTAATCTATTTTCATCATATTTGCAAACTAATTTATAAAAATCATCAAATTTTTGTTTATACATTTCTCCATTATATTTCATAGCATGAAAAAGTATTTCTGTATCCAAAAATAAAGTTATTTTATTATTATTTTTTACCTTTTTTATATCATATCTCAATCCTTCATATAAAATAATACCTTTTTTATACCATATCTCAATCCTTCATATAAAATAATACCTTCTTTAATAGTTTGCAATAAATTATAATATCTTTCTTTGTATTTTAATAAGAAATTTGCAAAATGTGCAAAAATTTCTTTATTCTCATTTTTATCTACTTCTTCAAGTAAAAGATAGTGATTAAAAAGCTCTAAAAAATTATCAGGGTATTTATATTTTTTTTCATCTAAAAAATCTTTTAAATTATCACAAAAATTTTTATATTCTATTATGTATTTTTTTATTATATCTTTTATATTATTATCAGTATCAATCTGCTTTACTAGACGATACCTCCCCTCTTTATCTTTATTTAAATACTTTTTCAAATTTTGTAATAAAACTTGCTCAAAAATAGAATCTGGAATCTTATCAAACCCATACTCTATTTTGATTTTTTTACGAATATCCTGCACAGAGAAAGAAATGGTAGAGTAATGAGATGTGATAATATTTTTACAAAAAGCCTCAATAATATCATATTGTGTTTTATTTTGTTCCCTTAAGCTTCTCCAAGTTGCAAGTGAACATATTAGTTGCCTTTCATTATATTCCATTATACTACTACTCCTCTAAATTGAAATTCTACAATTATACCAAAATTTCTATCGTAATTCCGTATTCTCCCTACTCCCACTCTATCGTGCCGGGCGGCTTACTCGTGATGTCATACACCACACGATTTATGCCCTCTACTTCATTGATGATTCGATTTGCCACACCCTCTAAAAAATCATGGGGCAAATGAGCAAAAGTCGCCGTCATTCCGTCCAATGCCTCCACCGCACGCACGCAAATCGTATTATCATAAGTGCGATTATCCCCCATTACGCCGACACTTTTGACATTGAGCAACACGCAAAATGCCTGCCACACGCTATCATAATAGCCCTTATTGCGCAATTCCTCGATAAATATAGAATCTGCCCTCTTCAAAAGCTCCAAGTCCGCCTCATTCACCTCGCCCATTATGCGTATCGCAAGTCCGGGACCCGGGAATGGATGCCGCATAAGCATAGATTCAGGCATTCCTAGCTCCCGCCCAAGTGCGCGCACCTCGTCCTTAAAAAGCTCCCGCAATGGCTCGATAAGCTTAAACTTCATCCATTCAGGCAATCCACCGACATTATGATGAGATTTTATCGTCTTACTCGGACCTTTGACACTCACAGATTCTATCACATCAGGATAGAGTGTGCCTTGTGCGAGGAACTTTATCTCACCATTTGTATTATGCTTCCTCGCCTCTTTCTCAAACACTTCGATGAAAGTCTCGCCGATGATTTTACGCTTCGTCTCTGGCTCTCTCACGCCTCTAAGTTTGCCTAAAAACACCTCTTTGGCGTCAATCGTGATAAGCGGCACACGCAAGTTTTCGCGAAACATTTTCTCCACCGCCTCACGCTCCCCAAGTCGCAAAAGCCCCGTATCCACAAATACTGGTATCAGTCGCTCACCAATCGCACGATACAACAAAGTCGCCACGACACTAGAATCCACACCGCCACTGACCGCACATAGCACCTTGCAAGGCTTACTAGGTTCGTCTTTTAGGCTCAAATCACCACATCTCAAATCCGCTTCACTGCGGAGTATATCCTCATACGCCTCATTCGCTCCTTTTCGTTGTGACGATTTTAGCTCTAAAATACTTTGCCTATCAGTGTTTTCAGAATCTTGTGGCTTTATCGATACAAATTTGTCGCTCGCTTCGTCGATAGACGCCCTAGTCTTATCTCCTTGCTCACAACTACGCAACCCCAATTTCTCATCAAAAATATTTTGCCTCGTGTCATTTACAGAATCTTGTGGCGTTATGAATTCATCGATAGAATCTCGCATTTTACGACGGCACACGCACGATTCTATATGGTCATTCACCATACCCATAGACTGCATAAAGGCATACATTATCGTTGAACCGACGAATGTAAAGCCCCGCTTTTGCAAATCTTTGCTGATTGTATCTGATAATGGCGTGCGAGGAGGCAAATCCGCTATCGTGCGAGGGCAATTATCTATCGGTTTCCCTCCTACAAAGCCCCAAATATAATGCGAAAAACTCCCAAATTCACTTTGAATCTCCAAAAATACCTTTGCATTATGTATCGCAGATTCTATCTTTTTGCGATTGCGGATAATGCCCTCATTCGCCATTAGCTCCGTGATTTTCGCCTCATCGTATTTCGCCACGATAGCGGGATTGAAGTCATCAAATGCTTTTCTAAAAGCCTTGCGTTTTTTGAGGATTGTGAGCCACGACAAGCCCGCTTGCATACCCTCTAGCACGAGCAATTCAAAGAGTTTGTTATCATCGTGCAATGGCACGCCCCATTCATTATCGTGGTAGTGCTGATAAAGCCTCTCATCATCGGGATTTTTCGCCCTTGCCCACTCACAACGCACAAAATCATTGTGGATTTTCTCACTTCGCACAGAATCTTTCTTGCACGAATGAGCCATAGCGGAAGTTTGAGATTCTGTATGAGAATCTTGTGTGGCTTGAGATTCTATATTGTGAGATTCTAAATCTCTCACGCAAGTATCACAATAGCACTCCTCATCATATTCCTCTATCAGCTCATATTTCGTCAAATATCCGCGATATATCTCCACATTTTGTGCAAAATTGAATTGATGATAGCAAAACACCACTTCTTTATTTTTTGGTTGCCAATGCTCCTTGTAGGCATAATAGCGAGGCATTCCCAAACGACACATCAAAGCCCCGCTTTTTGTGTTTTGTATATCGTGTGTCGCACTGATATAGGGCAGATTCTCTCGCGCCTCATCAAGCACCGCACTAAGCGCCTCAAAAGCATATCCATTGCCCCAAAACTCACTACGCAACGCATAGCCCAAATCATAGGGCGGCTCACACTCTATATGCACATAGCCTATGGGGATATTCTCATTTTTGAGACATATTGCATATTTATAGCCCTGCTTTTTTGCATAAATTGCTTGATATTTTTGAGCAAAAATATTTTGAGCTTGAGCAAGATTCTCACACACAAAGCAAGGCAGATAAACATTTGTCGCCTCATCGCTATAAATTTCAAAAATCGCCCTCAAATCACTTGCTTCAAATCGCCTTAAAATGAGTCTTTTTGTATCTAGTCTCGGCGTATTTTGCGGGTTCTTTTTATAAGGGATTCTTTTTTGTATTTCGCCCTTAGATGCTCTATTAGCGGATTCACTCCTTTCAAAATCTACTCTTTTTAGCACCATAACCGCTTCGTTATTTCTATCTCTCTCGCCATTTTTTTGGAATCCAATCTTTGCATAAAAGCCCATAGCGACGATATTTTCATCATAGGTGCTAAGATAAATTTCATCTTTGCCAAATTCAGCAAAAATCCTCCGAAGCAATGTGCGAAACGCTACCCCTCCTATGCCCTTGTTGCTAAACTTCTCATCAATCATAAAGCGGTCAATCCACACTCTATCCTCAATCGCCACATAATCATACATACAAAAGCCAACGAGCGTATCATCAGCATAAATAGCCCTTGCTTTCCAATATCCAACCTGTTTCGCCTCATTGATAGAATCCGCATTAGATTCTATAAAATGGCTAAACTCCTCTTTCACACGCAAGGCACACACATTGTTGAAGTTAGAATCATCAATTTCTTGAAACTTCATACTTGATTCTATCCCCACGATTTTACGCAATTTGATAATCTCATTTTGCACGAAATTTTGCATATTCCAATCCGTGTTGCTCCCGCAAATATCCACCGCAAAATTTTTGAGAATCTGTCCGCCACATTCGCTATGCACGACTTCGGGGTGGAATTGCAAGGCATAAATATTTCGCTCCAAATCCGCAATCGCACAATAATGCGTATTGCCAGACTTCGCTAGCTCGATAAATCCACTCGGTATCTCCTCGACTTTGTCCGCATGGCTCATCCACACGATAGAATCTTGCTTCACACCATAAAAAAGATTGCGTGTATGGCAAGGATTTTTAGAATCCCTGCCTTGCTCTAAATCCACTTCATTGCTAAGGCTACAAGGCTGATTGAAGTGATGGGGATTTTTGCTCAAATCTTTAGAATCTCCACTTCGCCCCCCATAGAGAGTATCGCTCAATTTTGCCTTGAGTGCCATAGAATCTACGCTCAAATGGGCGATATTCCCCTCTTTTTTTACTCTTTCAAAGCCGAGATTGAGATAGCATTGCAATCCATTTTTGTCCTGCATATCCCAACGCGTCGTGATTGTCGCAATGTGCAAAAATTCATTTGCCATAATATGCACAAGGAATGCCTCAAGCAAATCCTTGTATGCGACTTGAGTATTCATCGCATAGCATTCAAAATGATTGTCTCGCAACACGCCAAAGCCCATCATTTCTTGATTATGAGAATCTACAATGCACTTCACATTTTTGCCATTGCGTATCACATGAGCAATATCCTGCGTGATTTCTTGCAGGATTTTCTCACCCATAAAGCTATGATTGCTAAGAAAATAGCTTTGCCATTGCGTGAATACACTCTCTTTTTCATTCTTATGTATGGTGTGAAAAGAAAAATGATTCAAGTAATGATTGCGCGTATGGCAAGAATCTTTAGAATCTATCGTGTGTCTTACGCTCATATTTCTATTGCTCACTTCATTGCCACAAGTCTTAAGATATGATTTACGCCATTTATCTTTCTTCAGGGCAAACTCAAAATACACTTCGCCACTCCCCACACTATCGCCCACTTCGCCGACTTTTTGCATTCCTAACTTGCGCGCGAGATTCTGTGAAGCGAGGTTATCACTCCTGCAAATCGCATAGAGTTCTTTCGCGCCAAGATGTGCAAAGGCATATTCGCGTAATGCCTCGCACACCTCAAGTGCATAGCCTTTACTCCAATGAGTTTTTTTCACGATATAGCTAAGCTCCAAATGCTCTTTGTAATGCAATCCAGCCTGTCCTATCATCTCGCCACTATGAGGCTCGATAATGGCAAAATAGCCCACGCCATATCGTGCGTAGTTTTCTTTCTCATGCTGAATCCAACGCTTGACTTCCCTATCATCAAAATCCTCTATCCACGCCCACATCGTCTCTTTATCACTTAGAATCTTTTTGAGTTCTGCGAAGTCATTATCATTGAAACATCGCAAAATCGTGCGTTTGGTTGCAAGAAAAATATCGCTAGATTCTATCTTATGGATTGTTGCCTCTTCTAAGTCTGCAATGTGAGATTCTGCCCCACGAGATTCTATACTATGAGTTCCCTTATGAGCCACTTCGGACTTTTGTGCTGCAAAAATCAGTTCGGCATTCTTCACATAAAAAAGATAATGTCGCAAATCCTCGCCCTTGTAGTTCTTAATATTCTCGCCAACAAGACGCATTCCTAGCTTCCTAGCGACTTTCATTGAGGCGAAATTATCATCTTTGATGAGGCAATACACCTCACTTAGCCCAAGATTTGCAAACGCATAATCCCTACACATTTCCGCACATTCTAACGCATAGCCCTTGCCCCAATGACTCCGCCTCAAAATATAGCCAATCTCAACAACTCGCCTTTTTTGCACACCCTCCAAGCTAATCTCCGTATAGTTCAGCCCACAAGTGCCGATGAGCTTGCCACTTTGCGTCTCTATCATCGCCCAAGTGCCAATGCCATCACGCTCATATCGCACAAACTGCTGCTCTAGCCACTTTTGCACCTCATCATCGCTAAAGCTATGTCCCCACGCATACATCACAGATTCATCGCTTAGAATCTGCTTTAGCTCCGCGAAATCGCTTTGCCTAAACTCACGCAATATCGTGCGTTTGGTTTGCAAAATCACTTTTTGTCCCCATGCACTGCCCTTAGAATCCTGCCCCTGCATATATGCACCTTTTGAAGCATTGTGTGAAGTCCAAGATTCTATAATGGATTGTAGTTTGGGCTTTGAAATCTCTAAAAATAGCATAGGATAAGGGCGTGAGCCACTATCAAGCGCACTTCTCCCCACAATCTCAAAACCCAAATCCTGATAGAATCTTAAGGCGTCTGTGTTTTGTTCATTACAAGAAACCTTGATAGTTTGAAAGACACTTAAGCCCTGCTTATACGCCTCTGCGATAAGAGCCTTGCCAACGCCTTGATGCAACGCACGCGGTGAGACAAAAAGCATTTCTATATTCTTAGAATCTATACCGATAAATCCCACAATCTCATCTTTTTGCCACATTTCACGCCCATTCTCTCGCCTCGCCACAATCACAAATACGCTCTCTAAGCCCTCTTTCAGCTCATCTCTAAGGTTTGCAATATCGCTTTCTTTGATAAAGCTATGCGTCGCACGCATAGAATCTTCCCACAAAGTAATGAGAGATTTTTTGATACTCTTAGCGTTTGGAAGTGCGCGTAATGCAGCACATTGAAAAGGTTTAGAATCTGCGTGGATAGTGTGATTTTGTGATACGAATTTCTCCAAAAACACCATTTCTATATCATTTTCTACCAATTTCTTTGCATACTGCTTGTAGCCGAGTTTCTCATATCGTTTGATATTCTCAACGCTCTTTGCACTCGTAAAAATCTCATATCGCTTCGCTGGAAGACATCGCTCAAGCTCCGCAATCATCGCCTTTGCCAAGCCATTGCCCGCATATTGAGGGGCGACAAAAAGTTTGCCAATATGTGCCGTCTCATCACGCACGCATCCTCGCACACTGCCCACAATCGCATCATTATGAACGCATTTGATAAATATGTGGGTTTGAAACTCCTCCTTGATACTCGCCAAATCCTGCGTGAGTGGCTCAATATCAAGCCTCCCTACGCGTTCTGCCTCCGGGATAAAGGCTGTGTGTTGCAAATTGAGAATCTCCTCTAAATCCGCTTCACTCGCCTTTGTGATAACAAAATCGCCACTTGCCCTAAGAATCTCGCATTGATGATGAATCCCTTGCTCGTAACTCCCCCGCTGATGAGACAAACAATCTCGCTTGGTGCTTTGAGAATCTGTATTGCACAAAGTGAGATTTGAGGCTACATAATGGGGATTTCGCGTGAAAGAATGTGTGGCATTTCTACAAGCATTTGTGCTGTGAAAATCTCTATGGATAGAATCTGCGTGGATAGAATCCCCTCGCCCGATATATGTGTGTGCGTTTTGAGAATCCCCATTCACACGCTCGACAATCTCTAGCACTGCCTTGCCGAACTCCTGTGCCTCCGCCCGCACGACACGACCGCCGAAAAAATCCGCTATATACTGCATACCATAGCAGATTCCAAGCACGGGGATACCTAGCTCAAACACCCTCGAATCTGGCTTGTAGGCGTCCTTTTCATACACACTTGCGGGACCACCGCTTAGGATTATCCCTTTTGGATTGCGTGCGCGGATAGAATCTAGCTTCTCAAAATATGGCACGATTTCGGTATAGACGCCATATTCCCGCAGTCGCCTAGCGATTAATTGTGTGTATTGACTCCCAAAGTCTAAGACTAAAATTTGCACTTGATTCATAAATTATCCTTTTAAAATTGGAGATTCACTCTGATTGTGTGTATTGCTATCCTTGTTCCTCTAAAGATTTTATAATAACTCATTGAATATCTCACTTTGATATTGATTTCATACTAACTAGATCTTTGATTTTAGTTTCTACAATACCAAAACTAGAATCTAGCTCCTGTTTCCTTGCTTGTGAAATTGCGATATATTCACTTTCTTTTTCTATCCCTACAAACTTCCTTCCCAAGAGATTTGCCGCGATACCTGTCGTAGAACTTCCACTAAAAGGATCGCAAATAAGAGAATCTTGATTGCTCGCCATAAGAATTAAACGCACCAACAGATTTAAGGGCTTTTGTGTCGGGTGCTTACCATTTCTCTTCTCCCAAGGAGCGATAGCTGGAAAAGTCCAAACATCACGCATTTGCTTATTACAATTTAGCTTTTTTAGAATCTCATAATTAAAAATATGCTTATGTTTATGACTCTTCTTTGCCCAAATGATCTGCTCTGTGGAATGGGTAAGATAACGACAGCTAAAATTAGGTGGTGGGTTGGTCTTTTGCCAAGTGATAATATTAAGAATCTTAAAGTCAAGCTTTTGCAAAGCAGTGCCAAGTGAAAAAATATTATGATAAGTGCCACTTATAAGGATACTTCCTGTGTCCTTAAGTGCGATCTTTGCATTACATAACCACTGCATATTAAATCTATCAATATCACCATTATTTTTATCCCACTGCCCCTTATTTACGCTCACAATCTTACCGCTTTGAATAGTAAGCCCATCGTTTGAGAGAAAATAAGGCGGATCGGCAAAAACGAGATCAAACTTATTCTCAAAATGTGGCAAAATCTCATTACAATCACCTTGATAAAGTGAGAAAAGGGAATCATTACTTGCAAATGCAAGAGAAGCTGAGTTATTATGTATCATTTTTTATCTTTCGTATTAAGTCATCAATATTACTTAGATTGTAAATCTCTACACTCTTGTATGCTTCTTGAAGTTTATTTTTAGCCGATAACCAGCCTTGTCCATCAGTTATCCAAATAAATTCATATTGAGTGAGACTTGTAAATTTAGGAGTGATCTCTTGATACGATCTTGCTGTTTCGTTGAGCTTACTTCCACTACTTGCATAAAAATTGCATTCTATACAATATCTCTTCTCTTGAGTAAAAATCACAAAATCAAACTTTTTTATATCATCACCAAAGATTTTATGAAGCTCCTCAAACTCTGCTACATTCACTTGCTCCCTAAAGTCCAAATGGGATTGTGTGAATATTTGACGAAGTGTAGATTCCATAAGATTACCACTACGATTTTTCCTCGCATTTGTATCAAAACCCACTTCAATACCGAAGACAAAATCATTTAAATCTTTAATCTTTTTATCACAAAAAATATCTATCAAACCACTTTCACAAATAAACTCATAAATCTTTTGGGGGTTAGTGAAATACAGGTTCATTTCACTTTGATTTGAAAAAGAATCTAAAAGCAATTCACACTCATCACGCACTGCGATAAGTATATGTAAAATACTAAATGCCTTAGAATATTCCTTAAACAACCGCTCAATACACTGAAGCATTTCACTTTGAGGCTTGCCGAGTAAAAAATTAAGATGATTAAGTGAGATACTAATCTCATCGCGTTTCCTAAGACATTTTTCCCAATCCACATAGAATCTAAGATTTCTATTTGTCGGTTTTAGAGTCAATAGAAACTGCTCAAATGGCATAATATTTGGACTATCTTGCATTGCTTTTCCTTGACTCATTTTTATGCAAATATTCGCCTTGAAAATATGGCACGATTTCGGTATAGACGCCATATTCACGCAGTCGCCTAGCGATTAATTGTGTGTATTGACTCCCAAAACAAGCTTGAGCGAAGTTTCTTGTAAAGTCTAAGACTAAAATTTGCACTTGATTCATAAATTATCCTTTTAAAATTGGAGATTCACTCTGATTGTGTGTATTGCTATCCTTGTTCCTCTAAAGATTTTATAATAACTCATTGAATATCTCACTTCGTGTTGAATCTAGCAAAATATTCATCAATTTCAGCTCTCATCTCAATTCCTACTTCTTCAAAAGCACCTAAAAGCATTTCATAGCTCCCATTTCCACCGATAAAATCCCAAAACTCCTTTGCAACTTTGAGTTCAAAATCTAAATCTAGCATTCCTGCCATAGTCCATCGTTCATAAGGCTTTGGTTCATAGGGATTATAAGGGATAGCGATAAGCGTATGAATCTCTGCATTTGGATTTGCATAAGCATAGCTTGCCACCCAAGTAAGCAATGTGCGTTTAAATTCCTTAAAACCACCTTTGTTTGGTTTAGCTGTCTTTATATCAATTAAATATACACTCTTGTCTTTTTGAAGCAATAAATCTATCTTTGTAGGTTTGATTGTAGAAATCTCACCACTATGTGCTACACGCAAAATTCTCTCTATTTCATTGCATTTGTTCGGCTTTACCCTTCCACTTTCTAGGTTATCCATAATATCTTGAATTACTCGCTGTGCTTCTCTGGTGATAGTTTCTCCTGCAAAGGCTTGACGCGTGATATTATCAAACTTCGCTAATCCCAATTCTTCTGCCACAGGCTCAAAAATACTTGTCCCAAAATTTGTATTCAGGCTTTGAATAAAACTATATAGTGCCATTCTATCCCTACCTAAAAGTCTCGTGTGAAAAGGCATATATGAAGTTTCTGGCGTGTAATTACTAAATTTTTGTCTCAACGCATTTTTAAGGCGATTTTTGATGTTTTGCTTTATTTGCATAGATTTTCCCTTATTTTTTAACTTGAGCCTTGTTTATCTTTCAAATGAAATATACTTTCATTATATTTGTTTTTATCCTTTTCACTTCGATTAAGCACAGGTCTATCATATCGATTGACAATCTCCATTCCTGCAAGTTCTGCTATCTTTGGATAGAGATTAAATTTATCATTTGCAACCAAAAAAATATTGTAATTTTCTTTTAAGAATCTTTTTGCATTGCGAAGCACTTTTGCAATATTTTGAGCATATTTCTCTTGTGCTACCTTCCCTTGCCCTTCACTCATCTTACCAATCTCTTGCTTATCGTTACGAGGAAGTGTAAAAATATCATACGCATATGCGTGTTGTTCGTGATAATCAATCAGTCCCACATAAGGTGGTGAGCTAAAGATTCCTGCAATTTTTTGAGATTCTAGCAAATCCCCAAATTGTGTATCGAATTTCATAACTTCTGCTAGAATATTGATATTTGTAGAATCCCCATTCAAACAAACCTGCCTTGTATCTGTCTTTAATCTTGCAAATTCCTTCAAACGCTTCAGTGTATCCTGGCTATAACTTTTCCACCACTTCAAAATACTAAAAAGAGGCTTACAAATTCTACCGTGCTTATGACAATAATAAGTCTGTGTAATAGGTGTAAGCAAGGTCGCCAAATCTGAATGCGTTGTTGCCCTACACGAACGAGCAGTGCGACTTAAAATAATCATCAAAATATCTTGTAACTCTTGTGGAGATTGTGCTATCCCATCTCTTAAATACATAATCTCGCATTTGATAGAATCTAAATACCATTTTTCAAAAAAACTTACTTCATTATTTACTATTTGAATATTAATATTATATTTTTTTACCAAATCATTATAGATTTCTAAAAATTCCTGCTCTTTTTCTCTCCCATAAGATTTTTCATCAATCTCACCTAAAACAACCTTTCTTTTAAACTCTTTGTTTGGGAAAAACTTTTGATTAAATTCACTTAATTTTTCATTCAAGATTTGCTCAAACTCTACAATTTGATTTTGTTGTATATGAGATTCTAGAATCTTTGTCAATCTCAAAATTTCATACTCTAAATTTCCCATATCATAATCTCGCACTTTTACATTTGCAAGTATTGTATTAAAAATCGATATATCCACACCAATAGCGTGCATTCCTAGTTCATTTGCCACACTCAATGTCGTCCCACTCCCGCAAAATGGGTCAAGCACAATATCGCTTCGCTTAAACACAGCCTCTCTCTTTATAGAATCAACATGTGAATCCAAGAAATACTCTGCAAGTTGCGGGATAAACTTGCCTTTATACGGGTGCAATCTATGGATATGCTTCGTCGTTTCAGCCTCTTTGCATTGTGCGAAAGAAAGTGGATTATTCAAATGAGGTTTTGTGGTAAATAGCGTGTCATAATAGGCTTTTAACTCATCTTTATGAATGAGATTTTCACTTTTGATGACATTATTAACCCTTATGAAATTTTTATTGGAGGTTTGCTTTATAATTTGTGCATGATTAGCTATTTTGCCATAATTTAAAAGATAGATAATATTATTGCTCGTTACATTTTTGCCCAAATATTCACTCGCCCAAAGTGCTGCTTGTTTGGGGGTAAGAAATAAATCAGAATCTTGTTTTGCTTGTGTCATAGTTTAAAATTCCTGTTTGTTTCGGGATTTTTCGTGCGAATAGATCTAGCTTCTCAAAATATGGCACGATTTCGGTATAGACGCCATATTCACGCAGTCGCCTAGCGATTAATTGTGTGTATTGACTCCCAAAACAAGCTTGAGCGAAGTTTCTTGTAAAGTCTAAGACTAAAATTTGCACTTGATTCATAAATTATCCTTATGAGAGATTAATGATTTAGGCTGATGGTTTGTTCTGATTCCACACATAAAAATTTTTGCCATTTGCTATTATTTTTCTTGCAAAAATTATATAATAATTCATTGAATATTCCTCTCAATTATAGTTTTTGTGTTGGCTGAATCTTTGCTTTTTAGATTCTATCTTGTGTTGTATATCTTTATAGGGTTGGAGAAACTCCTTGCTTTCATGATTGCTTGGTGTAACATTCCAATTAAAGTCATTTTGAGAAAAGACACTTTGAATCTCATGCCATTCAAGAAAGGCTATTTTCTCACAATCAAATGCCTCTAAGAATATTAGTGGGAGATTCTCTGCTTTATAAGAGAAAATTTATAAAAACTACGATACAAACTCTAAAACTACTTAGAGAATATAAAGAGGTATTATAATGTTTTTAGGAAAGAAGAGGAAGCAAAAAATATAGAATTTACCTAAAAAACATTTGTATTTAGATTCGATATTTTCAGAAAAGTTTGAGATAAGCTTTGTAAGTTTGTATAGTTTTAGCTTAAGAAACATTACATGCAATAGATTTGACAAGCATAAAGAAAAAAATAAATCGGTTTAATTTTGTAAGGTTGAATTTGTATCAAGTCCGATATTTTGTTATGATGTGATATTTTAAGGTTCTACAATTTCTTGAGATTTTGTGGTTATTTTTGATTCTGGATTTACAAATTTTAAGATAATGTATGCTATACCATAAAGAAATACCATAGGAATGGCAAGTAAAAGTTGCGAGATAACATCTGGTGGGGTTACTATGGCTGCCAATACAAATATAAGAACTACGGCATAACGAAAATACTTTTTGAGTGTGCCATCAGTAATAAGACCAATTTTTCCTAAGAAAAATGCTAAAACAGGTAATTCAAACATTGAACCAAAAGCAAGCATGATTCTTATAAAAAAAATGAGATATTCATTGCTGGCAATATTTGCCTCAATCACTTCATTACCAAAGGCAAGAACATATCGAATGACAAAAGGAAATACGATGTAATAACAAAAAATAAGTCCCAATGCAAACATGGAGCTACCAAAAAAAACAAATGGCAAAATCAGTCGTTTTTCGTGCTTATAAAGACCTGGAGCAATAAAAAGCCATAATTGCCAAAAAATAACTGGTATAGAAATTACGAAAGCTGTAAAAAAACTCACTTTGATGGCAACAAAAAGATATTCTGCTGGTGCAACTTGTATGAGTTTTCCGCGTACACCATTAGCAAATGCTTCTTCGATTGGCTTTTTAATCCAATAAAAAATTTCTTGATGAAATGCAAAACAACATGCAAAACATACAACCATGCACGCCAATGAAATCATCAAACGCAATCGCAAATCTTGTAAATGAGGACGCAATTCTTCAAACATATCAATTACCTACATCAATAAGATAGTTATATTTCATATACATAAAATATGTTCCTTTCTACCACATCAATATTCTTTACGAGTTTGAAAAAGTGAGGATTTAAAATCTTTGTTTGTTGTTTTTATTGTGTCTGATACATTTTCTGTTAAAGAACTTTTTGATATTTGAGTTTTTGTATGATTAATATGATTGTTAGTTTCTGAGTTTTCTTGATATAAATGTTCTTGTATAATATTTTTATTATTAATAAATTCATTATTTGCTATGGGTTTTTGAGATGATTCTTTAGGTGATTCACTAGAGTCTTTTGTGTGAGAATTTTGCATTGTCTGCGTAGAATCTGAATCTAGAATCTTTGGGGTTGATTCTGTAATTTTGTTGTTAGTTGCGATATTATCATGAGATTGTAGAGAATCAAATTGTATCGATTTTGGTTCATAATCTTTAAAAAGCTGTTGAATATCATTCATATCCTGTTTAATATCCTCAACTAACTTTATATCTTTTATTTCTTTTGTTACATCAAGGCTATTTTGTAGCTTTTCCTTATATTCATCTGCTTCGCGTTTTAATTCAGAAAGATTTACTTCCTTATCAAGAGTGTCTTTAGCATCTTGAACAGTCTTTTTTAATACTCGAATAACTTTAATTATCTCAACAATAGCACTAGGGAGTTTATCTGGTCCCAGCACAATGACTGCAACGACTAGTATTAAAATAATTTCACCAATCCCAAACCCCAGCAAAATTAACCCTTTCTTATACTTGAAGAGACGCTCAATTTATATGTTTTATAGAATTTTTGTTATCATAGTAAAAATAGCAAAATCATAGTGTTGTATTATAGTCAATTTTTGCAAACTATATGTTTTCTCTAAAACCTTTTTATAACAAATCCTCGCAACAAAATTAGTTACTATTCTTTCATTACTATTCCTGCATATCTTCTAATACACCTTGCACTTCATGGGCTGATGTTTTTGTTGTTGAGAAAAACACTTCTACTCTATTATTAGCTCTACGATTTACTTCACTTGTATTAGGGACTATTGGATGGTATTGTCCAAACGAAGTATAGGATAGTTTTCTAGGATCGACTCCTTTTCCTATTAAGTATTCCATCACATTTGATGCTCTAGCTGCCGCTAATTCATAATTATTGCGATGAGATGATGGTATGGAATTATCTGTATAACCCTTGATATTAATACTTACCTCTTGAGGTAACTTTGCAATAGTTGTTGCAAGTAAATCTAATTCTGTGCGTGTATCTTGATTCACAAGATCTGCTGTTCCGGGTTCAAATAAAATATCAGATGGCAATCGCAAAGTTGTTCCTTGTTCAATTTGTTCAAGCAAACCACCATCTTGAATAAGGTTAGAGAGTTGGGTAATTGTTACAACAGTTGTTGGTGCATTCATATTTGTTGAGCTATTTGGCTTTGATTCTTCTGTTTCTTGCTTTA
This sequence comes from Helicobacter didelphidarum, assembly GCF_003364195.1. Classification (GTDB taxonomy): domain Bacteria; phylum Campylobacterota; class Campylobacteria; order Campylobacterales; family Helicobacteraceae; genus Helicobacter_A; species Helicobacter_A didelphidarum. The sequence continues at coordinate 57,650 of NZ_NXLQ01000008.1, forward strand.
CTGTACCTGGATCTGGAGGAATAATCATAACAGGCATGGTTCTTTCAGGCATGGGGGTTGCATCAAAAATTGTGATGAAAGCTTGAGTGATAGCTTTAACCTTAGAAGTATTTGCCGCAGAAATCGCATAAAGTGCGATAAAAAGTGCAAGCAATAGGGATAGGAAGTCCGCATATGGAACAGCCCATTTTTCTCCTGCGGGACATTCTTCACATTTACATTTTTTTGCCATATTGTTTCCTTATTTCATTTCAAAACCAAGATATTATTCAAATTGTGAAATTTTAGGCTCACCTGGTGGGATAAATCCTAAGAGTTTTGCTTCTAAATTTCTTGGGTTATCGCCATTCGCAATACCTACAACACCTTCAAGGATTAGCATTTTTTCTTTTATAATATCATGTGATTTGTTTTTAATTTTATTTCCAAAAGGACCAAAGAGTGCGTATGCCCCCATAATACCTGTAACCGTTGCCGTAAATGCCCCCGCAATACCTGCTGCCATTGCAGCCGGATTATCGAGTAGTGCGAGAGCAAGCATAAGCCCCATAACCGCCCCAACAAGTCCAAATGTCGGACAACTTTCACCAAAAAGTAACCAATAATGTGCTGCCCCATGATAATAGTGTTCTAATTGTTCAATCTGTATTTCCATATCCTCACGCACATCTTTTGCTTCACGACCATCAATAATCATTGACATTGCCTCACGAGTAAAATCATCTTCTAATTGTGAAACCCTTGCTTCAAGTGTTAAAAGACCATTTTTTCGTGCTTCGGAACTAAATTCTACCATTTGTCGAATAGTGTTGTTGAGATTCACTTTTGGATTCACAAAGACAATTTTAATCTCCTTAAACGCCGCTTTAACAGCTTTTGGGTGTGAAGCAGTCATCGCCGAAAATGCCGCTGTTGGCATAACGATAAGAATTGAACTTAAGTGAATGATATGTAAGGGGTTACCACCCTCCAAAATATCTCCAACTGAAATACTTGTAATAGATAATAAAATACCTAAAATCGACGATAAATCCATGATCTAACCTCTCTCTACCAAATTAAAATAAAAATGAAGCAAATTATATGCCGCAGTATACATACCAAATCCTTTAAGAATTAGAATCTTTATCTTCTAAATTTTCTCTTTTTAGAGAACAAATCGGACATAATGGATTTCGTTGTAATGATGTTTTTTTGAACTCTATTGCCATAATATCCATTGTTAAAAGTGTGTTTGTTAAAAGATTTCCAATTCCTAAAAAATATTTGATAGCTTCACTTGCTTGGATACATCCAATAATACCCGGAGTTACACCAAGTAAGCCAGAACGAAAAATTGCATTCATATCTTTTGTATATGTATTTTCAAAGATACAAGCAAAACATGCACTTTTATGTGGAATAATAGTCATAGTTTGTGCCTTATGTTTTAAAACACCAGCATGACTAAAAGGTTTGTTTGCTTGAATACAAGTATTGTTAACAAGGAATTTTGTCTCGAAGTTATCTGTTGCATCAACAATAAAATCATAATTGTGTATAATTGAGAAAGCATTTTCTTCATTAAGTCTCTCAAAATAATTATCTACAATTATATTTGGATTAATATTTTGCATTTTCATACGTGCAGAATCTGCTTTGGATTTTCCTATATCTGAGGTTGCATGGATAATCTGTCGTTGCAAATTCCCCCTCTCAACAGTATCATAATCTAATATTCCAATTCTACCAATCCCAGCAGCACTGAGATACATGCAAACAGGCGAACCTAATCCACCTACACCAATAACAAGAACTTTTGCCTTTGCAAGCTTTTTTTGTCCTTCTTCACCAACATCTTCTAGCAAGATATGGCGTAAATATCGCTCTTTTAATATAGACTCTTCTTCCATAGCTATCCTTGACTAATTCTAACTTAATATTTGTTGCCTTGAACTCTCCAAATCGAGATATTTTAACCATTTTGGAATACTATGTTTTTCTGCAAAAACACTTGTATCCTCACCATGTCCCGGATGAATAGGAAAATCATAAGATATTGTTAAGAATCTTTGTAATGAATCTTTCATATCCTTTGGATTAGAATATGGAAAATCACATCGCCCTATGCTTCTTTGAAAGATAAAATCACCACTAAAAAAATGATGATCGATTTCTATAATACTGCAACCGGGCGTATGTCCTGGAAAATGCCAATATTTTACTTCAATACCCTCAACATTGAGTGTTGTTATTGTTTTATCATTCTCTATATATACATCTGCACAACATGGTGTTAGTCCAAGATTAAAGCAATCAGATTCCATCATAAAAGAATCTTGTTTTGGACAATATATTTTTGCTCCTGTGCGTTTTCTTAGTATATGTGCTTCCCAAATATGGTCAAAATGTCCATGTGTAATAAAAATTGCTTTGAGATTTGAAGTATTATTAAATACCCAATCATTGGCAAAACTTGGATCAATCGCAAAATCGATTGTATTAGGACTATTGAAGTGTAAAATATATGTATTTGTTTGATAATCACCAGAAGCTTTTTTCTGAATCTCCATAGTCATTCAATCCTCATTAGAATAAAAAGCTTAATTGTAACATAAACTTTTTTAAATATATATAAATTCTCTAGTTTTTCACTTATTCTTAACTGAGAATATAATAAACCTATAACTTTAATATTGTCTTTTACTCTGTTTATTTGCAAGTTTTGAAAGATATGAACAACCATCAGATGATTTATAATAACATGCTTTAGTATAATATTGCAATGCATCTATTATATCCTGATCGGCATTATTTGTTACTCCTCTTTCATAAATAATCCCAAGATTCAAACAAGCGGCAGCATAATTATTATCGCATGCTTGATTAAAAAAATTCACAGCTTTTGCATAATCCGCATTTGACTTTGCATGATTGTAACGCAATACACCAAGGTTAAAACATGCTACACTATCACCCATTGTGCAACTTCTACTCCAATAATTTTCAGCTTGGGTAAGATTAGCATTTTGTCCATTTTTATCATCTAAATTACCGCTATATATAACACCAAGATTCTGACAAGCCTCTTTATTTCCAGCTTTACATGATTTTGCATAAAGGTCCATAGTGCGGTCATGTTGTGCTTTTTCTTGTTCTTCCTCTTTTTTGTTCTTTTCGCGTTGTTCTTTTGTTGCAAATTCATAGAATGCTAAATTGTTGCAAGCATCATAATTCCCCCCATTGCAAGCTTTTGTATAAAACCCCATCATAAGTCCATAATATTCATTTTGTTTTCTCTTGCGTTCAGAACGAGAAATTTTTTTATTACTTTCTACTTCACTCAAAAGATTCCCCTGAACAATGCCTGCAGCAAAACAAGCAGTAAAATTATTTTGTTGCTGACACAATAATGCAAAGCCTTGCAATGCACCTTCAAGATCGCCTCTTTTATATCTTCTATATGCTACATCATAGGTAATTTGAGTATTTTCATATTGATTAAATCCAGATTGATAACGATTGTCATATTCTCCTTTACCGTAGTTTGTTGTGTATGTCGATTGATTTCCCCAATAACTCTCTGACCACATTACGCAGAATGTAAAAAGACTGCAAACCACAAAACGTTTTACTAGACTCATTATAGCTCCTTATCAAACTATTGATTTTTGCACAAAATTATATTAAGATTCCAAGTAATTAAGCAAAAAATGTGTCAATTATTGAGGGAAGCTTGAAAAATTTATATTTTCTACCATTCTTTCTTTTGTTTTTATGTGCTTGTTCACAATATCAAGAACAAGTAAAACGGGAATATGATGGGCAATATTATGTCCAAACTTATAAAACGTTGCAAAAAGCAACACAGAAAAAATCAAATGATTTGCTTTTATGGCAAATGCAATCAGCATTTTTAACTTTTAGCTATTTTGGTCCATATTTTAGTTTTATGGATTTTGAAAGAGCAGAGACAACATTTAAAGCCTATGAAAGTGAGGGACTATTAGCTGGGGTTGGGGCAAATATTGGTGTAGCTTTAAGTAATGACATGGCAATACCATATAGAGGATATATTTATGAAGGTGTGCTTTTAAATTATTATAAGGCTTTAGCCTATTCAAGCATAGGAGATGATGTCAACGCAAGGATTGAATTCAATAGAGCAAATGATAGGCAAAGGAGGGCAAAAGACTATTATGCAAAAGAAATTAAAAAAACACGGGAGAAAACATTAGAGGAGGCAAATAAGAAAAAAGAAAGTGTGGATTATGAAAGAAATGTTTCAGATGAAAATATTGATACAATTTTGAATCAACGATATAGTAATCTCAAAAATTTTTCTATCTATCAGGATCTTATCAACCCAACAATCCCTTATGTTTCTGGTTTATTTTTTATGATTGAAAAAGATTTTAGTAAATCTGAAGATTTGCTAAAGGAGTCATATGGAATTACTCAAGCAAGCATCATTGCAAATGATATGAAACTTTTAGAATCTCGTAGATATACTCGAGGTTCTTATCCTACTTATACATGGATTATTATTGAAGATGGTAATATTGCAAGAAAATATGGAAATGAATTTTCTCTTCCGATTTTTATAGGAAGTGGTATTAATGCAGTAAACCTTGCTTTACCCAATCTTGATAATGGATATGCAAAATTTTCTACTTATAAAGTCAATTCGCAAAATGCAGATTTGATTACTCAAATGTCTAAACTTTTTGCAAGTGAATTTGAAAAACAACTCACTCCAATTATTACACGTGCTATTATTGGGGCTATTGTGAAATTTGCCATTACAGAATCTGTTAATCAATTTGGCGGTGACTATGGACAGTTGATTGGTTTGGTAGCAACTCTTGCTTTTAGTGCTATAACAAGGACAGATACTCGTTCAAGTATTATTTTACCAAATAGTGTTTGGGTTGCAAGGATTCCAAATACAGATTCAAAAATTGAGATTTTTGGTGATAATTATCCAATTTTAAACATTGAGGTTAATGCTGAATGCAATTCACTTGCGAATAGATTACAAGGATCTTTGGAATTCAATGAATTAGTTAAAGCAAAACCTAAGGATTTACATGGTAGAATAAATGTTTTTAAGCGATATAATTATGATAGTAAAGTTTGTTCATCTACGGATAATATAGTATATATTCGTACACATAATGGAACTATCACTCACTTTGTTTTGAAAGGAAATTAGATGAAAAATTTAATAAAATTTGCCTTTGTCGGGCTTGTTGGTATCAGTATTATTGGTTGTGGAGGTAAGGTGGCGTATGTTGATACGCAAGATTCTGTTGAATATACAAGCACAGGAATTGATTATCATGATATTGAATCTGCTGTGCATAAAAGTGTGCAAAGCTTACTCAATAGCGAATATGTACTTGATTTAGAAGGAAAAAAGGTGCTTGCCATTTCTGATGTAATTAATGATACGATGCAACAAGTTGATGTGCAAGGTCTCACAACGAAAATTGCTCGTGCAATGCGAAAAAGTGGAAAGTTTGAACTCACTACTTCAATTAGTGGTAGTGGTGGTATTACTGATAATATGATACAAAAATCTCGCGGTCTTCGTGAAAATGAAGAATTCAATCAATACACAACACAAGAAAAAGGGAATCTTATTGCTCCAAGTCTTTCTCTTTCTGGAAAAATAGTGCAAAAAAATACCAGAGTTGGTAAGAAGCAAAGAATTGACTATTCATTTCTCCTTATACTTACTGACTTAAAAACAGGTGTTGTAAAATGGGACGAAAGTACACATATTATTAAGGTTGCACCAAATAATAAAGTTTCATGGTAATCCATTTATGGTGTTTGTAGGGGGGGTTATATATTTTCACATTATGCAAGTATATGAAAGGGTTTCTACACTTTTCCTGATTCATTGTGATATATGGGTGTAAAGGTTGGGAAATAACTGAAAGTTAAAAGCCCTCTAATAGATGAGATTCTGCGATAATATTCTTAATATTATGATTTATCTAAAAATTTATTCTTTTTTTGCTTCTCTTTTTAAGTTTTTTGTTTTTGAGACTTGTGTTGTAACGATAAATTTTTTAAAAAATCTTTTTACTTCTTATTTTTTTAACAATTTATGTATTTTGAATCATCTATCGTTTAAATCTTCAAAAAAGTTGCGTATCGTCATGTAGCGTCTTTTAACACTTCGCTTCATTTTACGCCAAAATTTCTGTATACCTTTTTTGGAAAAAATATCTACATCTTGGATATACTTAACTATATTATCTTGATTGAAAGTCTTTTGCAAAATAGAAGTATCTTTAATACTAATATTTTTGCGTTTAGATTCTGGTATAAAATAAAATAATGTTTTAAACCAACCATCGGTTTGTAATACATTAAACTCTTCTGGATATTTTGTAACTAAGCAACCATATAATCCTTGATCCTCAAGTACAACATTAGAATCAAGCATTACTTTATTAGCTTCTCGCATACGCATATTAAGATGCAACCAAGATTTTCTATCTCCATAAGTGAGACCACCTATTAGAATAATGGGAGAATCTATCCAATAGGCAAAAAAATTGATTTTAGAATCTATAATCAAATCGGTTTGTGGGGCAAGGGTAAAATCAAAATCCTTGGATTTTCTAAAGGTATCATCGCTTTTATTAAATCCAAAATCAAGCCACATAATCCTATCGGTTACAAAATCTTTTGTTAGTGGATTTTGTAAGGCATCAACCACACAAAAGCTTTTGCAATACATAACATACGCAAACAATGTTCTATCAAGTTTTTTCATTTTTTCATAATCATCAGGAGCAAAAGAATCTAATTTCTTTTGTATCACAAGTGTTTGAGATTCTAAACCATGTTTAGCACGGAGAGCATATATTGCATCAGCAATTTCTATGCTATCAACATAAATTATAAAGCGATTTTTAATACCCGTTAAAAAGCCAAACCAATTGAGATAATTTTGTGTTGTGCGTTCATATCTCGGGCTGTCTAGATTGAAATTCACTTTATAATACATTGTAACTATTGTGATTTCATCGTTGTTAGAAGAATATTCTTGAGAATCTAATGACTTATGGGGGGGGGGGGGATAATATCGTTTTTCATTATAATATCGTCATTTTGCATATACAACTCCTACACATTAAAGCGAAAATGCAAGACATCGCCATCTTGCACGATATATTCTTTGCCCTCAATCCGCATAGCCCCCGCCTCTTTCGCCTTAGCTTCGCCGCCATATTTGATAAAATCACTATACGCGATACATTCCGCACGAATAAAGCCTTTCTCAAAGTCCTTATGTATCACACTCGCAGCCTTTGGCGCACTATCCCCGCGTCTAATCGTCCAAGCACGCACTTCTTTCACTCCTGCGGTGAAATAACTAATAAGTCCAAGCTTAGAGAAACTCTCACGAATAATTTGCTCTAGTCCGCTCTCCTCACACCCCAAACTCGCTAAAAATTCCGCCCTCTCATTATCCTCTAATCCTACTAATTCTTCCTCGATTTTTGCACAAAGCTTAATCGCTATTGCTCCTTTAGAATCTGCATATCCTCGCACTTTTTGCACAAATTCATTATCAGATTCTAACCCCGCCTCATCGACATTTGCACCATAAATGACTTCTTTATTGCTCAAAAATCGCAACTCTTTATTGAGCGCGATAAAGCTCTCATCATCGCGTTTAGCAAAAGTCCTCACGGGCGAATTAGATTCTAAATGTTGCAACAATTCTTGTGCGATTATCAGTTGGCTACTCACGCCCTTTTGTGCTTTGCCCTCTTTTTGGAGCTTTTCTATGCGTTTTTGCAAGCTTGCAATATCGGCAAACAATAGCTCTAACTCAATAATCTCAATATCAGAAATAGGGTCGATGCGTCCCTCTACATGCGTGATATTGCTATCCTCAAAGCAACGCACGATATGCAATATCATTTCAGAATCTTTGATATTTCCCAAAAACTGATTGCCTAGCCCCTCACCCTTGCTAGCCCCTCGCACAAGCCCCGCAATATCGACAAATTCGACGACAGAGTGCTGAATGCGTTGAGGATTGACAATTTTTGCTAACTCATTGAGGCGAGAATCTGGGACAGGCACGAGGGCTTTGTTTGGCTCTATGGTGCAAAAGGGGTAGTTTGCCGCCTCTGCATTTTGTGCTTTTGTCAGCGCGTTGAAAGTCGTTGATTTGCCCACATTAGGTAATCCCACAATTCCGATTGAAAGTGCCATAATTTTACCTTTTAGAAAATTATTGGTTGAAAAATGTACTATTATAGCATAAGATTAAGAATATTTGATTGTTGAAAAATCTGATGTTGAAGAATCTCATAATATTTTTTGGAGAACTAAAATCAAAAAATACTAACAATAAAAAATAATTGTAAAAGATTTTGCCATATTTTTTCAAGCTACCTTATAATACTAAATGGCTCTTTAATATTTCTTTATTTCTATTTTTTAAGTAAAGTTTGTATATGCTTTTGAAGCTATAACATTAAACAAGGAAACAAATTGAAGTTTTTATTTAGATGCTATACCTCTTTATTATTATTTTTTTAGATTCTGAATCTTTTGCAAATAAACCTCTTTATCTAGTGCTTTTATTTTTTCTTGTTTAAAGCCCTTACCGCTACGAGATACTCCATCTAAAACACGCACATATAATGTATATTCACCATTTAAATCCATCGATAATTCAAAAGATTGATTTGTTTTTGTATCAAAGAATTTATATCCAATGAGATTCCCCGAAAGATTCCCAACAATTGGTTCCCCACCTTGCACAATAATAGTTTTTTTATTACTTTTGTTTGTTTGATTGTAAGTTACTGCCTTACAGGTCGTGCTTGCTACAGGACACTTTGAGTTAATCCAAATAAGATAACTCTCACTTTCAAATCCAGCACCACCAAACATGAAAACGGAGCAGAAAAAAAATATACTTAATATTTTTTGAATCATTAGATGTCCTTAATATAATAAAATATAGTGGAAATTCTATCATAAAATTTTTTGCATTTTATATTCTCTTAACAAAAACAGCTATTTTGCGGGTTTTTTATTGTGTTATTTACTATTTTCTCATTACTTTTTCTTTATGGGAGATTAATTAAAAGCAACTTGATATAAAACAACATTCCATCTGGTATCACTTGTATATTGCGTTATCCTGTGATTTTGAAATTATTAAGAATTTTTATACACCAAAGTCTTTTTCTTTGTTATTATTTTTTATTAGGTTCTTGGGTCAGCTATGATTCCTTCAATCGCACTTTGTGCAACTACTGCCGCATTTGCAAGATATACTTCAGAGGTTCTAGCCCCCATGCGTCCAACAAAGTTTCTGTTTGTGGTAGAAATACATTTTTCAGTATCACCTAAAATTCCCATATAACCACCAAGACATGCACCGCATGTGGGATTGCTAACCAACGCTCCAGCATCTAAAAGGGTTTGGATATATCCAGCTTCATATGCTAATTTATAGATTCTTTGTGTTCCAGGTGTTACAATAAGTCGCACTTTTTTATCAATTTTCTTGCCCTTTAGAATCTCACTTGCAATTTTTAAATCACTTAACCTGCCATTGGTGCAAGAACCTATAAAAGCTTGCTGAATCGCAATTTTATCTTTACTAGATTCTGAAATTGTTTTTCCATTACTTGGTAAAAATGGATATGCTACCATTGGCTCAAGCGTATCAAGATTGATTGTTATATGTTGTATATAATTTGCGTTATTATCACTATAATGGAATATTGGTTCGCTCCGCAATCCTTTATTAAGCATTTTAACTTCTTCCAAAAATGCTTTTGTTGTAGAATCTGCGGCAACAATTCCATTTTTAGCACCAGCCTCAATAGCCATATTGCAAAGCGAGAATCTATCATCCATGTTTAAAGATTCTATCCCTTCACCACAGAATTCCAATGCTTTATAAAGTGCTCCATCAACACCTAAGATTCTGATAACTTCAAGTATCAAGTCTTTCCCGCTTACCATTTTTTGTAGCTTTCCTTGAAATTCAACTTTATTACTTTGTGGAATTTTAAACCAATTTTTTCCTGTAATCATTGCATAAGCTAAGTCTGTGCTACCCATACCTGTGCTAAATGCACCAAGTGCACCATGGGTGCAAGTATGAGAATCTGCACCAATGATCACATCACCACTTACTACAAGTCCTTTTTCTGGCATAAGTGCGTGTTCAATTCCCATATCGCGTTCGTCAAAGAAATTCTTTAATTCATGTTTAAATGCAAAATCACGACTAATCCTTGCTTGGTTGGCTGAAGCAATGTCTTTTGCGGGGATAAAATGGTCCATTACAATAGAAAAATTTTGGGGTTTTGCAAGTTTTTTTGCTCCAACTTTTTCAAACTCTTTGATTGAAATTGGTGTAGTAATATCATTACCAATAACCATATCAATATCACATTCAATAATTTCATCAGCATACACTTTATGTCCGACATGAGCAGTAAATATTTTTTCAGTAATTGTCTGTGGCATATAATTTCCTTTTAGAATCTTGTTATAAAATTTTAACATTTTGATATTAATATGATATAAGTATTATTGAGAGCATTTGTTGAATTTCTATGTAAATTATTATATAACGCTTTGTTGCGTTTATATACAAATCAATCTTTAGAGTGAGTTAGTTGCTTATCATTCTGCAATAAGACGATTAGCGACATCTTGTGTTCCTCTTGCATTTGGTTTTGTGATATTACGCATAGCATCTGCTTGATCTTGTGTTGCACTCATTGGTTGTTTGATTACAATCCATCGCACTCCTTGTGTGCATGGCGGTGTGGTAAGAGATCCGTCAAATTGATAAGAATCAAGACTATTTGGTATAAAGCTATTTGCATCAATATTGGTAATAAAGTGAGATTTATTCTCTTGTGTAGGAAGATTTTTTACAATAAGATCGAGTGTTGGGTTTGATCGTCCTTCCATAAAAAATACAGACAGGATTATTTTATTGCCCTTAGAATGTTGGTGATGAAATTGCACTTCAATGGGAGCATATAAGGAGTTAATGGCATTTTCTGCGGGAGTCTTAAAATGTATTTCTTTTAAATGGTAACGTATGCCTACCATTTCAAGGAAGCTGCCTTGAGGATAAGTAACTTTAAATGTAGAATGTTCTAGCCTTACATTTACACCTTTTGCTGGCATATATTTGAGGTTAAATTCAATTGCACCTTGCTGCACTGCTTTTGTAACAATATTAATTGGTGATTGTTGATTGCCATTTTCACAACCCAGATACATTGGATTAAGATTTGCCCAATCTTGTGAAGTGTTGCCATCGTAATTCCATTCTGTTTTATTGTTTGCAAAGAGAAAATATGTTGTAAGAAAACCACAAATAATAGATTGTATCAGAATGTGTTGTGTCATGCCATATCCTTGAAAATGTTAAATATACAATTATATAGTGTTTTTAGAGAAGTTGCAAACATATTTTCAATAACAATCTATTTTTGTAAGACTTTCATATGATAGTTTGATGATTTTGACCGGCGAACATGTAATTTCTGATTTGTAAAAAATACTTTGTCATTAGTGATGTATTTTATTAAAAAAATTAATTTCCTTGAAATAATAACAAAAATATTATATAATGCGAAGTTTATTTTATTCAAAAGGTTTAATATGAAACGCACTTATCAACCGCATAATACACCGCGAAAAAGAACACATGGTTTTCGTGAGCGTATGAAAACAAAGAATGGTCGTAGAGTTATTAATGCACGACGAGCAAAAGGAAGAAAACGATTAAGTGTTGCTTAAGTGTTTTTATCTATGTTTTTAATGTCTTTATGCTTTTCATACATTGTAGATTAAGATCCAAATATCTTTAAAATTTGTCATTTTATTCTTAAAATTTTTGTAACCTCATAGAATTCGATGTATATTTTGGTAAAGTAGTTTAAAGCCTCTTGACACCAAATTTTCTTCTACAAAGATTACAATCAATAATATTGTTTTTTATCGATGGTTTATCTTTGATGGTATTATAGAGAGTTATCTTTCTTGTGCCATTAAGAATAATTCCCACCTATAAGCACTTTCGACGATTGTTCGTAAATCATTAAAAAGTGGCTCCCACTTTGTATATTTTAAAAGCTTTGAATTATCTGCAATAAGCACTGCTGAATCACCGACTCTTCGCCCCGAGTTATATATTTTAAAGTTACAATTTTTGCTTACATCTTTTACACATTCAATAACTTCTCGCACACTAAATCCCATGCCATATCCTACATTGAAAATCTCTCCAAAAGGACCAATTGCTTCTTGTAGAAGATGAAATGCTTCAATGTGTGCCATTGCCAAATCATCAACATGAATATAATCACGAATACAAGTCCCATCTTTTGTGTGGTAATTTGTTCCAAATATACTCATACCCTCGCGTTTTCCACAGGCACACTCACATGCAATTTTAATTAAATGTGTAGCATTTTTTACTCTTTGTCCTAGTGCATGTTCGTGTGTATAATCATTTTGCATACTTGCTCCAGCAACATTAAAATAACGCAAAATAACATAATTTATCTTATCAGATTCTGCAATGTCTTGCAACATAGTCTCAATCATTAACTTACTTGATCCATAAGGATTAATTGGGTTTGGCAGATAGCTTTCAGGAATGGGCATTTTATCTGGATTTGGTTCACCATATACTGCTGCAGTGCTAGAAAAGATAAAATTTTTTACTTTGTATTTTACACAGTAAGAAAGTAGTTTAAGGGTTTTTGTTGTATTGTTGGTGTAATAGAGTATTGGATTTTCTACAGATTCTGCAACACTAATAAATGCACCAAAATGTAAAACGGTATCAATTTTATGTTGTTTAAATACTTCTTCACAATTTGCCAAATCTTCACGAACTAAACGCACACGATCACCAAAGCTTTGTTTTAAATATTCATAATTTTTTAAAAAACCTGTTATAAGATTATCAACGATAATAATTTCTATATCAGTATGTGTTAGAAATTGCAATGCACAATGTGATCCAATATAACCACATGCACCTGTAAAAAGTATCTTCATAAAAAATCCTTATGGATATTCAGTAATATGCTACATAAGAGAATTATAGCAATTTCATATAAAGATAAGATTTAAAAGTTTATATTTCTTTAAAAATATTGAATATTTCAGAATCTAAATATTACCATGAAGGGGGTTAACCTTTTTTGATAGTTTTGTATCAAGATGATTCTTAGGATTCCAATGTGCTTTTGTAAAGAGATTTTTGAATATAAAATTTAGAGTATTTTATAGAATCTTTTATTGTTTTTATTTAAGTGCAATTGTAGTTTCTATTAGTTATAGGGTTTTGCTATTATGGCATAATCTATTCATGTAATTATTTCTGGTTGATACCAATGCTTACATTTTAATAAAAAGTGTTTTTATTGTTTCATTTACCATGTAATGTTAAGTGGTATTTGTATATCATTTGCATAATTTTTGATAATATTTTGGCAAAGGTTTGAAGTTTGTGTGCGATTAAAATTTATTTGCAAAAAATTCACACCATCAAAACGAATACTTAAGCAGTCATTTTGAGTATCTGGGACACCATTTTTCGCAATTTTTAGAGAATCCCCATTTGCCACCCATCGTTGTGGCGAGAGATTCAAATAAGAAATTAACCATTGTGGATTTGCATTTTGCAAAAGAAATTCATTTGTAATAGCATATTCTTGTGTGCTTGAAATAATTGTTTGAATGTCATTTGCAACAGCAACAGCTAGAGCATTTGTGCGAGAGAAACTGATGCGAGGCAATGCTAAACTTGCAAGTATGCCAAGTATAACTAATACAAAAAGCAATTCCATCATGCTAAATGCCTTGCTAGATTGCAAAGCCAAATGATTTGTTTGTAGTGTATGATTTCTATGACTACATTGTATTTTGAGACTTTTAAAAGAGGAAAGTAAACCTTTTTTGTGTTGTCTATGCTTATAGTTGTCTGTTATATCCACTTTTCTTTGGTTATTTTGCGTGATTTGTATCAAACTATTGGATTTATAAGGTAAGAATATCATGGTTACTCCTTATGGATTCTATCTAATATTTAGAAAAATAGAGCGAAATTGAAAAGTAACCAACAAAAACTATGAATAAATCTATTGCAACTTTATGACATTAGATAATTCATCAAAAGTATTTTATGTTTAAGGAAATGATTAAAATACTATCTTCTGTTAATAACGGGCGATCCTAGTTCGTCTGTTTGTACACGAACTGGTTTTGTCGCTTCTTCGCAAGCAGAGTTTAGTCCTAAATTACAAGCTTTCTTATAAAATTGCTTTCCTTTCAATGTATCATCTTCATATTTATCAAACCAATATGCAACATAACGACATGATAATGCCTCATTTAACGCACAAGAACGTTTGAAGTAATCAATTGTTTGAGGGGATTGCATAGGTAGTCGCACAAATGGTGCTAAAACATAGCTCAAGTCCAATCCCTTATCAATATAATATTCAACATCAGCATAACTATCCATAATGCGTAACATTCTTGCATGAAAGAAACATGAAGTAGCATCATCTTGTTCACACTCTTTTTTTGTCATATTAAGTGCTTTATCTACAATCATATCGTTGTTGTGTCCATCTAAAGCCTCTGTGGCGATATTTTTGACGAATTCATCATCATCATTTAATACATCAAATGCAAAAAATAAATTTACACAACCCAAGCTTTCATTTTTTTTACAGGCATGGATGCTTTTATGTATACTATTATCAAATTCAATAGCAAAAGAATCGCTATCATAAGCCCTAAGTGATCGTTCTTCACCAATGTAATATGCATTAAGACAGCCAATAACAGAACCCAGCTTACATTCTTGATAATGAAGTTGGTATGATTTGTCATAATCTCCGTCAGCCACAGCAAGATTCGCATAATATCCATCTGTTTTACCATGTTTTTCATTCATATTTTTATGTAGTTGAATAATACCACTTATGTCATTATCGGTTTCTTGTGAATGTTTTGGATTAGAATTGCTTGTGCAAGCTAAAAAAAACAATAGGAAAAATCCGCATAATCCATATAAAAAGACATTATGCACATTATTTGATATTCTTTTCATATAAATTAAATCCTCCTTTTTGCTTACTATCAACCAAAATAAAATAGTTATAAGGCTATATTATATAGTATTTATTTGTATATTTGCAAACATTTCTATGATTTTACATGAAATCATAGAACTTTTGATTTATATTTCAAAAATTATATTTATATCTTAACAGATTTTGAAAAATATTTATTTTTATTTAAAAAGTAGAGTTACTCAAACTTCTTAACATTTTCTGCTATAATCTCACAATGTTTTAGGTAATAAGATTCTGTTAAAGAAATTGAGGGTAATTTTTTATAAAAATATAATTTTAAGGATATTGATGTCAAATACAATTAATTTTGAAAAATTAGCAAAATATTCTCAACCTGGACCAAGATATACAAGTTACCCTACTGCGAATGAGTTTCATAATACTTTTAATGAAACAACACTTAGAGAATCTTTTTATCGTGCTGATACAATATACTATGATAAGCCACTTTCGCTTTATACACATCTCCCATTTTGCAAAAGTGCATGTTATTTTTGCGGTTGTAATGTCATTTATACAAATAATCAAAGCAAAAAAGAAAGATATATACATTATCTCCAAAAAGAGCTTCATATTCTTCAAAATGCAATGAATACAGAAAAAAAAGTCGTGCAGTTTCATTTTGGTGGTGGAACGCCGACATTTTTTAATGCACAACAACTTGATGAAATCATTAAAATGATAAGGCAAACTTTTCCGAACTTTGCAAACGATTGTGAAATAAGTTGTGAAATTGACCCTAGACATTTTAATGAAGAACAAATGATTGTGTTGAAGCAAAATGGTTTTAATCGTGTAAGTTTTGGAGTGCAGGATTTTGATTCTAAAGTGCAAAAAAGTATTAATAGAATCCAATCCCAAGAACTTGTGCAAGAATGTGTCTCAATGGCTCGTAAGCATGGCATTGAATCTATTAATTTTGATTTAATCTATGGCTTACCAAATCAAAGTCTAGAAAGCTTTCACAAAACACTTGAAAATGTCCTTAATCTTTCCCCAGATAGGTTGGCGATATTCAGTTATGCACATGTTCCATGGGTAAAAGCAACTATGCAAAAAATTGATGAGAAACAATTACCAAATCCCTTGCAAAAACTCCAGATCCTAAAAAATACAATCGAGTTTCTTACAGATAATGGCTATGAAATGATTGGTATGGACCATTTTGCCAAGCCAAATGATGAATTATGTGTCGCACAAAGGAATGGAGAATTGCGACGTAATTTTCAAGGCTATACAACAAAAGGGTTTTCACAGACTATCGGTATGGGTTTAACTTCTATTGGCGAAGGAGTGGATTATTATACGCAGAATTTTAAAGATATTCAAAGTTATGAACATGCACTTGAAAATGGGATATTACCCGTTGCATTGGGTATTGTTTTAAGCAAAGAAGATATTTTACGTAAAGAGATAATTATGAATCTTATGAATACTTCAATGCTTGATTTTAATGCGATTTCAAAAACTTTTAATATTGATTTTAACACATATTTTAAAAATGAATTAGAGAATCTTAAGCCAATGCAGGATTTGGGATTGTTAGAATTATATCAAGGAAGCCTTAAAATCACACCTACAGGAAGCATGTTAATACGAAATATCGCAATGGTGTTTGATTCGTATTTGCATAAAAATCAAACAAAAAGATTCAGCAAAACAATATAATATTGATCAATAAACTTTTTAAAAAGATTGAAATATTATTTTTGTAGTATTTGATATGGTTATCAGAAATTCTCGAAATATATTCATTAATATTGTGGCTGAATAAAACGACTTTATTATATTAAAGAGGAGAAATAATAGGCAATGAGTGAAATCAGCTCTCCAACATCCAATAAAATAAGCATATTACAAAAAAGTGCAATGAGTTGTGTAAAATGTGCGAAATGTGTTCCAACCTGCACAATTTATTCTGTAAATCGCGATGAGATTACTTCGCCTCGAGGTTATCTTGATTTGGTAAGTGCTTATGCCGAAGGAAAACTCTCTATGGATTTAAATCTTAAAGATTCTATAGAATCTTGTTTTTTATGCACAACCTGTGTAACACAATGCCCAATGAGTTTGCCTGTCGATATTGTAATTGAACGTGCAAGAGTAGATATAGCCCAAAAATATGGAATTCCTTTTTACAAAAAGATTCTATTTTATATGCTCGGAAAAAGAAGTGTTTTAAATTTTGTTTTTTCAATGGGATATTATTTTAATCCATGTATTTTTAAGACTCAAGATGGATATAAAAAAATACGATTTAAGATTCCGAAGATAGGTGATAGAGTTATTTCGCCACTCAATAAAAAAAGTTTCTTGCAAACCTATCATGGATTAATAGAATCTCAATATAAAAAAAATCATAGTATAAACAATACTCAAACATCGAATAATAAGAAAGTTGGAATCTACATTGGTTGCCTTAGTAATTATAATTATTTGAATGTAGGGATAAGTCTTTTAAAAATTCTGGATAAATTAGGTATCGATGCGTTTGTTCCACAGAAGCAAGAATGTTGTGGTGCTCCGGCATTCTTTAGTGGAGATATTAAAAATACTACAAAATTGATTAAAAAGAATCTGAATTATCTTTTACCATTTTTGGAGGATTTAGATGCGTTGCTGATTCCTGAAGCAACTTGTTCCGCAATGTTACTAAGCGATTGGCATCATGCTTTGGAGATAGAATCTGAAGTATTTGGCATTGATAACAAGCAGTATTTTGATAAGCTTGAAGTCCTCACAAAAAAAACTTTTATGGCGAGTAAATGGCTACATGATTATACAAATCTTGATGAGGTTCTCAAAATTTGCAAAAAAGAAGAGGTGACGGTTACTTATCACGACCCTTGCCATGCACGAAAAGTATTAAAAATATATCAAGAACCCAGAAAACTCCTTAAAAATTTTACATTAAAAGAAATGAATGAAAGTAGTGCATGTTGTGGATTTGGTGGAGTAACTATACAAAGTGAAAAATACCACTTAGCAAAAGCTATTGGTGATAAAAAAGCACAAAATATTGCAAAAAGTGGAGCAAATATTGTAAGTGCAGAGTGTAGTGCATGCCGTATGCAAATCGATGATTCGCTCTCGCGTAATGATGTGCATACAAAATTTATGCATCCTTTAGAGCTTATAGCGAATAATCTTGAAAACAAATCTAATATAGAATAATTTTTCTAAAACCACAAGGAAATCTTGAAGTCAATATTAAATGATATTTTGAAATTTAATGTGATGAAT
Source organism: Helicobacter didelphidarum (assembly GCF_003364195.1). Taxonomy (GTDB): domain Bacteria; phylum Campylobacterota; class Campylobacteria; order Campylobacterales; family Helicobacteraceae; genus Helicobacter_A; species Helicobacter_A didelphidarum. The sequence goes on from NZ_NXLQ01000008.1 coordinate 76,054, forward strand.
AGAATATGACAATTTTTATTACAGCAACAATTTATGTAAAATATACATTTGAAAATATCAATATATTTAAAATAATATCTTAGTATTTCTTTATTGAGGATAATTCAAAGATTCTATTAGGAAAATAAATATATTGAATCCATGTTGAAATCTGTTAATGTAAAAACTAAGTAGTAGTTTTTTATATCACTTTTATTATAATTTTAGTGCTATTAAAAATTATCGACATATTAATTAAGAGAGGTTTTTATGCAATATAGCATTCATTATACAAGCAGATATAATAGTATTATTATGTGGTATTTTTGTTGTCAGATTCTTATCTTGTTGCTTATTGGTTGTGGTGCTACACCCAATAAGCAAAGCAATGTGGTCCCTAATATAAATCTCAAGTCCGAAACACAGTGGAAAGAGATTCCCAAACAAATACTAGATGATATTGCACAATCGCAAAAAATGAATCTCTTTAGTAAATGCTATTATTATGAAAATGTTAATATCTGTAAGCATATTTTGGATAATTTTGAGCTTGAATGTAAAAGTGGTATTGGTTTAAGTTGTGGCTTACGAGGATTAGCTTTTGTTGATGGAAGAGGTGTTGCAAAAAACTTACAACAAGCCTTAGAATCTTTTCAGCAAGGTTGCTATTTTGATGACTCCTTGAGTTGTATGTATATGCGAAAATATTATATACAATATAATCAACCAGAAAAAGCACAAGCAATTTTAGATTCTGTGCAAAACTCTTGTGCAGAAGGAAAGGCACTTGAATGTTTTTTGCTTTCGATTGTTTATGAAAATGATACACAATTTAGCAGTCAAGCAGACAAGATTGTTCAATATCGTAAAAATGCTTGCGAGAAAAAATTTGCTCTTGCTTGTGGGTATCTTGATGATAAAAAATTAGATAAAGAATCATATCAACAATATCAAAAACGTGCTTGTGATTTTGGTATGATGGCAGCATGTGATGCATATCGAGAATCTATGGAATTAAATATACGCACAAAACACACAAGACTTTATCGTATTTGGTAATTTTAATTTTTTACCAAAACAATATTATAAAATTCAGATAGCAATAAGTAGGTTTTATCTTATTGTTAAAACTTATCAAGAGCTTCTAAGACTTTTTCTTATATTGATTCTACACTTTACTTTTCAAAAAAAAATTCATACAAATTACTTTCAGTCATTAAGAAATGATGAGATTCAGCAAAAAATGTTACTAAAATACATTTTTATTCAAGAAACAAGTAAAATTACAATATTTCTCTGTTCTTATTCTTGTTCATTCTCTATAATCTCTACTATTAC
>NZ_NXLQ01000090.1 GCF_003364195.1 Helicobacter didelphidarum
GTGATGATGTATCATAGATTCTAGGTTTAATCTTTGTCTCTACAAAGTGTATCAAATCAAAATATTGCTCTGGGATTTGGTTTGTCCCAAGTAAGAAATCTTCATAGAAATCTTTTAGCATTGCTTTTATTTTATCACTACCCATCTCTGTGCCACGAAAGGCTAAGATATAATTGATATATCCATATTCAGCAGTATAGCTTATCTCTTTAGATTCTGTATTCTTTTGTTTGCGTTTTTCTCCAAAGAGAGTAGCAGAGAAGCCTGAATCTGTATTGGGTTGATGAAGTAATAAATCATATCTTTCAAAGAATCTTTTAGCTTGAAGTGGGGAGAAGTCGCCATCGAGTGTGCCTACTTGTATCTCATCATCTTGTTTGTGTGGATTTGGCTTTACTGCGATATAGTCTTGATAAGTGATGTCGAGTATGTCGGTGGGGGTGATAGTGTTCTTTTGTCGCGTCTTACTATTTTTGTGAAACTCCTTACCAATTAAATCAAAATACCCATATGCTACCAACGCTAACTCTGCATTATCACGAAGCTTTTGTATTTGTTCTTTGTTTGTCATTGTTACTCCTCATTTTCTTTAACAATATCTGCGCAACCCAATTCTTCTTCCATCCACTCAAGATTATAACTAGCCATAGATTCTTGCTCTAAATGATAGCGTCTTGTTTGCCAAATACCAGAAAGATACATAAAACTAATATTATAGCGATTTATTCTGCTTTCATTTGAAAATATAATAAATAATATTTCAATCCTATTATTATATTTATTCCATCCAAAACCATCTATTTTATACTCATTTTTACCTTTTTCATACCAACCATTTGTATCTTCAAGCTTCTCAACTCTTCCATTCAACTCCTCCCAATCAAGCGTATCTAAACTCAATCCAAAGTAACTTAAGATTTTATTATACTTCTCTTCATTATTTGGTAATTCATTAAGCTTACACATCTTTTTAAATTCGTGATAGCTAGGCTCTAAATAATATGAATAAGGTGTGTAATAAAAAGTAATTAATCCTATACCTCCAATAAATACTAGAATCTTAGAGACTTTCTTTTGTGATTTAAATGCTTTTCTATAGATAAGCCACCATATAAAATATGAGAGAGTAAAGACAATGGGGAGAAAAAAGATTATTACAAATAGCATTGTAGCTCCTTTGGGGGTTTAGGTTTTATACGATTAGCCATCTACACCACCTCTTTAGATTCTGAAAGATAAGATTCTACAATATGATTGGTAATATTCTTATTGGGAATGTCTTTAGATGTAAAGCTTTTACCTTTATTACTCTTTAGCTTTACTCTGCCATTATGAGGACATTTAAGCTCATTATCTTCTAGGACAGGACAGAGGAATGCACTAGATATTATTTCTTTATTGTCATTAGAATCTTTAGATTTAGATTCTAAGAGTGCTTTTTCTTTCTTCTCTATCTCTTGAGATTCTTTGCTTTTACATTCTAGTTTGATATGAAGGCTAGAGTCTAATATAGAGTAGTTTAGTATGGTAAGAGTGAAGTTATTGAGGAATACTTGGAGTGTGGAAGTGCCTATATTCTTGTCATTGCGAGAAGTGTTAGCTTCGTGGCAATCCATAGCATTAGAATCTGTATTGCTTAAGTCTTCATTACCTTGTAAGTAATATATGGGTTTAGATTCTATCAATACTCCTTCTTTGTCTAATTCCCCAAAGTATAAAGGATGAGATTCTATTTCTTTAGAGCCATTAAGTAGATGAGAATAAAGAAATATTTGGGTATTTGGAGAGTGCAATATATTAGTATCTAAGTGATATTTATTAATTAGAGATTCTATATCTATCTCACTACCATTCTTAGTAAATATATCTATCTTGTTATCGTGGAGGTGGATTAGATTGGATAGAGAGATATTAGTTGTGGATTGCCACGAAGTCGTGCCGACTTCTCGCAATGACGAAGCATTGCTTGATTGATTAGAATCTAGCTTATCTAAGAATATTATCTTTATAGATTTATCATTTGATTCTAGGATAAGATGATTTGAATCTTTGGATTTATCTTTTTTATTAAACCTTGCTTGTCTTTGTTCTCTCTCTACCTCCTTTAATTCTGCTTGATACTCTTCATAACTTAGATTATTTATTCTTTTTTGTTCTTGCTCTATTTCACTTTGTCTCTCTTGTTTTAGTTGCATTATAGATTTATAGAGAGATTTTCTAGCATCTAGGTATTCAGTGGTTAGGGATTCTTTGTCAAGGATAAAGATATTTACGAAGTCATCTTTATATCCTAGATTCTTAGTGGCTATGTTGTTATTCAATGTAGGCTTATTATGTGAATCTAGCACAAGCAGAGGATTACAAGTATAGAGACAATAGAAATATCCTAGCTTTGAACTATCATTTATATCAGCTACACTTAGATTTTCTATATCACTAGATACTATATAAGTATAGTAGGAGTTTGAAGAATAAAGGAGGCTAAGTATATCATAGAGGTTGTAGG
>NZ_NXLQ01000091.1 GCF_003364195.1 Helicobacter didelphidarum
TTTCTATGAGCATTGACATTATTAGGACAAAGGGTGGATTCTTTAGATTCTAAGTGTATTGGAGAATCTTTGGAGTTTGTGGAATCTTGAGTGCTTACATAGGATTGCTTGGGGTGGGAATAATCACACAAATAAGTAATACATTCTTCATATTCTTTTTTAGTCATTGTATCTTTGGAAGTAGCACTTAGAATCTGATCTATCGCTCTTTGTGTGATTTCTTCTTTTCTTTCCTCTAAGCTTCTTGTATCAGATTCTATAAGAGATATTATGCGTTTCCAAGTATCATTTGCTAAGTCTTTTATATCTTGCCATATTTGTTCTACACTATTATCACGCAGATAAATATATACATTATTTAAAAGCCAAGTTGTTAGATAAGAAATGATGAGGCTACCTATAATGCTGATAGCTGTGCCAAAAACTGCCTCTGGCAATAAAAATATTGTTGCTATACCCACTACAATAGTTATTCCACCTAACACTATTATTTCTGTTACACTTAATTCCTCATTACCCATATTCAACACAGAGCCTTTTATGGCGTCTTTGATAGTGAATAGAATCTTTACTTGAATAGGCAGTCCTTTTTCTATACTTGTTGCTATTGCACTAATAGTAGAATCCATCATACTTAGAGTATTTAAAAGATAAGTTGTTAAAGCATTTCTATCCTTTTCTTTTTCTATCCTTTCTAATTCATCTTCACTCATACAAGGGTAGAATTCTTCACCATATTTATTAGCTTCACGCTTATCGTTTGAAGCATAGGTGATAGAAACTCCATATATTTTACTCATGATTATTTCCTAAGTATTCATCTTTTATATACACAGCAAGAAAATTGAATACTCTTTCTCTTTTCTTGCCTATCATTTCTCTTTTCCCAGTTATTTTTTCTGCACTATATCCTAATTGAGAATCTAATTCTTTCCAAAGTTTATCGAGATTGCTCAAACCAAAGGAATTAAATCTAGTGCAAAAGTTTGCTATCAAGTAGGGGTCTTTTGTATTATCAACAATCACAGGGCGAACAAAAGCGGTATTTGCATATATAAAATCTGTAATTTTTTCAAATGTTTGGGGCAATCTCATTAATGCCAAATTTTCCCTGCTAAGCTTGATATTGCCAAAGATTCTATACTCTATCACAACACAATCTTCAAATAACAGAATCCTTTTAAGTAAAAATGGTTTGCTCCAATATAAGTGCATAAATACAATAGAAATAGTTGGCACAAAAAATACAATACACAATAAAATACAAAAAATATACATTACTGAAAAAACTATAAATTCCAAAATCCATACACAATAATTTTTAAAGCTACCTTGATATTCGCATACTAGCAAAGGATTGCTTTTGTCAATATGTTTATTTTTTCTACCATTTATAAACAAACTTATATGTAGATATAGCCAAAAAACAAGATAAATAGCAAATAAAAATATTAATAAAAGCCAACCAATAAAAACCAATGTCCCAAATCCAAAATTGATGCGATATGAAGCAATAAACATACTAAAAAACCATAAGAAAAAACCACCAGTCGTCATAAAGGCATATAAATGATTATTCCACCACCGCTCCCTATCACTTCCCAAGCCATTAAATAATAATGGGTCAAAGCTTTTAGCTTTGTTTGTATGAGAATCCAGTGTTGTGGATTCTGTATTGTTATGAGAGTCTGCTTTATTTGCACGAGATTTTATGCTACTCTTAGAATCTCGCAAATAAGATTCTGTATGTTCTTTGCTTTCACTCTCTTTTTTATTTTCCTTATTCACTTTTCACCTCTCCACCTTTGACTACAAGTCCATTAGAATCTAGTGTATCTTCTACGCCAAATGCTATAAGACTACCTACTACTGCACCAATGATAGTTCCTACAACAGGAGCGGTAGAACCTAAAGCCGCTCCTATGCCAGCACCAGCTAAAATACGACTTCCTACAGAAACCCCTAATCGTGTAGCAGTTTTAGTGGCGATTTTTTCTCCTGCCTTGCCACCAAGATAAGAAGCTACAAATTCAAATGTAGCTTCCCCAGCTGCCCTCTTATCGCTTTTCCCCTCTGCTTTTTTAAAGAAATACGCTATTACTCCATAATTAACCCCTAAAGTAATGGTTGGAACATTAAAGAGCTTATTTGTAGGATAATATTTATCACTCATAGCACTTACAAATGCAGAATTAGCAGGGAGATAAATATTTAAAAAATTACTTGTAAAGTCTCCTAAATTATTTAGTTGTTTTTTGGGTTGCGGTAAGCCATTATGAAATCCACAATTACAAACATTTAAAGAGATATAGATATTTTTATTTTTACTCATTGTTTATCCTTTAAATAAGTGTCTATTTCTGCTTTGTAGGGACTAAAATCGATTGTAAAAATATTATGGTTTCTTTCCTCGTTAAATATGATTTCTATATGTTCATAATATTTTAAAAATAGAGCAACTCGAGATTTT
>NZ_NXLQ01000092.1 GCF_003364195.1 Helicobacter didelphidarum
TATCAAGATATTGATTTTTAGGTAAGATTCCAAAGGCTAAATCCTTATCTGCATCAAAAATATCATTTATTATATCATTTGGGAATTCTGTGCCACGAAACACCATTATTTTTTGATTAGAATCTTGTGTGTCCTCAAATAGCGTGCCACTAAAGCCATTTGTAGTATTTGGCTGATGATGAAGTAATCTATATCGATTAGTAAATTCTATAGTTTCTTGAGATAAAGGAGCGTCTAAAGAAACATTAGCAGGATTGTTATCTAGTGTAGAATTAATAAACCCTAGTGTTGTTTTATAGATTTTATCTTTAGCAAAGCGTGCTTCGATAGCACACGCATAAGCTGTGTTAGTGCCTTTTGGTTTAATTTTTGGTTTATTGTCTAAACCCATTACTTCAATATCTTGTTCTAACTTATCTTTAAAAGTTAAGTTATCAGCTTTTGCTTCTTTTTCGTTTTCTGCATTTTCGTATATATAATGCAACATTGCATAACTCGCATTTGCTACATGTGCATAATCTAAAAACTTTTTAACTAAATCTAAATTTGCATTATGTGTTTGAATGTTTTTATCCATCTAATATCCTTAATAACCTTTGCATTCCAATCTTTTCCTATCAAAATCTATGTACCATCCAGCACCTTCATCACCTTTTAGGAATATACCATAATATCTATAATAATATTGTTTATAGTATAAAAATGGATTGTCATTGTGAATGTAATATAAGATATTTTGTAATTCAATTATTCTACTAGAAATTTCTTGTTGTTGGCTATCATCTTTTTTTCTAAAATCTGTCATCAAATATTTTTGTTGCATTTTTTCATCATAGTAGGTTTTTGGGTAAGAAGTTTGACCATCCAGAGTTTTGTAAATTCTGTATAATTCCTCATCATATACCATCTTTTTGTTTTTAGCATTCTCACACAACCTCTTGAACTCATAATATTGCGGGTCTATGGATTTCAATGAGATTCCACCCATAATGAGCATAAAATAAAAGATAGATGAAAGACAAGGGAGTATCAAAGAAAGATATTGAGAGTATTTTTTATGAAGTATTTTATTGATTAAAAATATTACAATTACACTAAAAAGATACAATCCTACAAAAAGCACCAATGGAATAACAATAAAAAAGAATAAAAACCACATTAGAGATTCTCTAAATAAAACTTCAGCATATCAAGATATTGATTTTTAGGTAAGATTCCAAAGGCTAAATCCTTATCAGCATCAAGAATATCATTTATTATATCATTTGGGAATTCTGTGCCACGAATAGCGAGAACATATTTAGAATCTTCATCTACCTTTCTTGTATTTGTTTCTTTATCGATAAGCTCCCCTCTATCCTCAAACAAAGTAGCACTAAAGCCACTTGCAGTATTTTGCTGATGGGCTAGGAGTTTGTAGCGATTAGTAAATTCTATGGTTTCTTGAGATAAAGGAGCGTCTAAGGCAACATTGGCAGGATTGTTGGATAGTGTTTTATCTTTGCTTGATAAACAAGCTTTTGTGAAAGGAAAACAATAATCACCCTCTTTGCCTATGATTTTATCTTGATTAAAGCGTGCTTCGATACAACGAGCGTAAGTGGTATTAGTGGTAGTGTTGTTGAGTTTGTCGCCTAATTTTAAGCCATCACTTTTGTCGTCTTTACCAAGTTCATACTTTTTTTCAGTGTAATGAAGCATCGCATAACTCGCATTTGCAATATGTGCATAGTCTAAAAACTTTTTGACTAAGTCTAGTTTAGCTTCATTTGTTTTATTTGTCATGTTATCTCCTTACTTCTATTATATTTTCTTTACAATATAATGTTCGATTATTTTTCCAAATAAATCCAGCTCCTTCATCGCCTGACAAAAACAAACCTGTTTCTTTATACCAATATGATGAGTATTCGTAGAATGGTTGTTTATTATAATAAACAATATTTCTACTTTCACTTAAGCTACTAGAAATTTCATTTACATACCTTCCTTTAAGTAAAAAACTATCTACATAAAAAGTTTGATTCGTATTTTTATCATAGAACTTTTCACCTTGATAAAAATTTATTTGTTTATCAGCTTTTATATATAGGTCATATATGTTTTTATTGTAAATAATTGCTTTATTTGGCTTCTTGCATAGTTTTACAAACTTATAATATTGCCAATCCATAAGTCTAAATGAACACCCACCCACAAAGAATAAGATAAAAAATAAAGATACTAGGGATATTAAGATTCTTTTTATTGTAAATATTTCTTTGAGCTTTAAGAGTAAGTTTTCTTTAGTCATCTATGCCACCTCTTTATCAGCTACACTTAGATTTTCTATATCACTAGATACTATATAAGTATAGTAGGAGTTTGAAGAATAAAGGAGGCTAAGTATATCATAGAGGTTGTAGG
>NZ_NXLQ01000093.1 GCF_003364195.1 Helicobacter didelphidarum
TTAAAATTAATTTCTACAGATGATAATATAAGCTCCCAAGCATTATCCCTATATGCTTGCACAGGGAAATTTAGCATATATTATATCCCTGCCAAATTTGTCCTTAAAAGAGAGGGGGACAAAATATATGCTTATATTAAGGAATTGTATGCTTATGTTTTTGATACATTTGACTTTGATGATGGTGGGCATCAATATGATAAACAAACTAATACAATAATACAGCTAGGACAACCTGTAGGGACTTGGAATTATAAAGAAATGAGATTTGATTTTAATACTTCTGTGAGACAGATGATAACATATAAAGTTATAAGGCATATTGGACTAGATATTGATGAAATTCCTAACCTTAACGCTCAAGATATTTACCCAATCTACAATCAAGACTATAGATTTTATAAATGTCGATATAATAAAGGCTTAAATTTTAGAGTATTCTCAACAAGCAATGATAATACTAAAAGTGCTAGAATCTCTAAAGGATTCTATATCCTTCAAGTCCCAGAAGATAGAGATTCGCAGAATTATTTTAGGGTGGAAGTATAGATTATGTTTATAATAGCAGGTTTATTATTTTGTATTATATCTACTTCTATATCTATATTTATAATTTTCAAAATTAAAAAATATTTTATTAATATGACAAAAAACAAAGATTTTTTATATTTTATATCAAGTATATATTTTTTATTGAGTATTTTTCTTGCTAGTTTTACTTTACCTATTATACAAGCTATACATTATGTATTTGTAAGCAATGATAATATATATATCTTTATGTTAAATATACATATATTTTTTTCTATTATATTATTAATATCATTGTATGTAATATTTTTTATAAACATTACATACAATAAGCTATCCTTTAAAAGAATTAATTTCTATTATTTTTTTATAACTTATATATTAACATTTCTTTTATATATTTTCTTGTTACCAATAATGTGGAATATTACTATAATAATTTCATTTCTATCCTTATATAAGTAAATCGAGGAAATATATGATTTATCCCCTCCACAATCAAGACTATAGATTTTATAAATGTCGATATAATAAAGGCTTAAATTTTAGAGTATTCTCTACAAGCAATAATAATACTAAAAGTGCTAGAATCTCTAAAGGATTCTATATCCTTAAAGTCCCAGAAGATAGAGATTCGCAGAATTATTTTAGAGTGGAAGTATAGATTATGTTTCTTATGGATTATAGCATACCACAAGGACGCTATTTAGCTCTTATCGTCTTTCTTTTATACATAGTGTATTCATGTATTAATAAATATTTTTTGGCATTTAGTTTTCAGTATAGAGGATTTTGGTTTAGTTTATTTTTTGCCACATTTACTTCATACTCAATCACTCATTTTCGCTTAGAAATGTATAGGCTAGATTTATCTCACTTGCTATTTGATATTCGAGCTTATATTGTTATCTCTATTGTTTTATCTATTGCTTTAATAATATTATTATCAATTTTTATACTTCCGCTAAAAATATATCTTAAAAAACAAATCCCAGATACATTAAAAGGACAAACACTAAAACTATCAATTATAAATTATCTTGTCATCACATTAATGATAGGTGCTTTTTTGGTTGGTTTGGGCAATATCGGTGAGTTTGGCATTATTCTTATTTTATCAGGCTTGATAGGCTAAAATGTATATTCAATACTCCCTCTACAATCAAGACTAAGGATTCTATATCCTTCAAGTCCCAGAAGATAGAGATTCGCAGAATTATTTTAGGGTGGAAGTATGAATGAGTTTGGCACTTATAGAATTGAATTTGTAATTTTTCCTATAATTGTATCAATCATAATGTTTATTTATGCGGTAAAACAAAGAGGATTTTTAGCCTTTACTTTGACAGATAGCTATTGGAAAAGTTTTTTATTAGCAAGTTTTATTAGCCCTATTATAGTTTATTGTGTTATTTTAATCTTAGATAATCAATTAGAATATATAATTATGTGGCTATTTCTATGTATAATATTTTCTCTATTATTTTCTGTGATATATTCAGCAATATGTTATATGATATTTTTTATACTAAAGAAAAGATTTCATATTTCATATAACAATAAAAATGTTAAAAAAATATATATTATAAATTTTATATTTATCTCTCTAATTTGTGTATTATATTTAAGTATATTCCAAAAAAATATACTTCTTGTATTTTTATATATTTTATCAGTATGTTGAATAAAACAGAGTTTTTCAATGCTATATTTTATTCAAAACCATTTTTTATGCTATGGATTATTACGATTTTATTAGGCACAACTT
>NZ_NXLQ01000094.1 GCF_003364195.1 Helicobacter didelphidarum
ATACCTCCCCTCTGGGATTCTAAGCTCTAAGTTTGGTGTAATACAATCATATCCACTTCGCTCTAAGAAGTAATGATTTTCCCATTGTGTTAAGTCTCTTAAAGCCTTACAATCTTTGCAATCTTGTTCTTTTGTATCAAACACTATCTTATTAGTATTAAGTGGTGTTGTTTGCTTAGAATCTGTATTTTGGGATTGCCTATCTTGTAGGATTTGTTTGGAATCTTTGGTGTGAGATGCTGTATTTTTTTCATATTGTATAGATGAAGTAGCATGAGTAGAATCTCTATTGTGAGTATTCTTTGTTTGTCCCTTAGCTTTATGTTGAGGACATTTGAGTAAATCCTCATCTTGCACTCTTATTCTAAATCTTGAGGCTGTGAGATTTGTGTCTTCATAATATCGTTGTGCCTCTATGATTATCTCTTTATTATAAGCTACAATAAGTTTCAGTGAATTGAGGGAAGATAAATGCTCTCCATATTCATTGATGAATATTTGAAATCCCTCTTTTAAAGGTTGGGAGAGATTTGATGATTTGATAGCTTGGTGAAATACTTCACAGATAGAATTATTATAGCTTATTATATAGGCATTATCTTCTAAGATTTGAGATGAACTTTGTGGTAATGATTGTTGATTATTTGTAGAAGTTGATTGAGATTGTGTGGTATTTATAGAATTCTTTAAAAATAATGCTATTTCTTTGTTTGGTGTTTCTTGTAATGTATATAATACCCTCTCATTTTCTAAAAATTCTAATATCTCTCCATCATAGTGCAAATAGAAGCGAGTTGTTAAGATTTTAAGCTCTATACATTGTATAGTCGTTGCTCTCTTATTGTTTGTCTTTCTGTAATCTAAGTGTGTAATCTTTTCATTATAATCTTTTGTGTAAGCAAAGAGAATGATATTGTTGCCACTATCATCAAGAATGTCTGTATTAGCCTTATAATCTTGTGTAATCTCACGAAGATTCAATACTATATTTGTGCCTACCTTATTCTCTAATGGTGTAATATTTTTTTCTTTATGATTCATCTTAGGATAATTATTTATGTTCGTTTTTAATCCACTCTTTACTATGCTATATCCCCATTTAATTTGTGATACATCAATATTACTCACATCCTCTTTGATTGTTTTTGTAGTTGTGCTATTCCCAATGAATGCTTGTAATCTTATGGTTTGCTCCATATCTATTGTATAAATTTCATTATACCAATCATCTCTATAGCTTTGGAGCGTATTATCAAATGTATCATTACTAATATTTGTGCAAGATTCCTTTGTAGGAAACTTGTAGGCTTTAATCATTGCTATCATAGGGGTGTTGCCATAAGGAGCAAAGGTATAAGGCACAATCTTATCATTGTGTAACATACATTCTAGTATATTGATTTGCATACAAGTAGGGTGAAGGAAATGAGGTTTTCTTTGGTATGTGATGGTTTCATATGTAGAACCCACTTTCTCTTTTATGGCTTTATCTTGGCTTAATTGGACAAATACTTTGCTCATGGTATCTCTATCATCTTTGATGTTAAAGACATAGATTCCATTTTCTCTTTCTTCATCACATGGGATAGGATTTACATCATTACTAGAATTAAGATAAAGCTTGATAACATCTTTAAATCCATTGATAGGATTGCCTTTAAGATTTATGGCTTGGATTAGGATTTCTTTACTCATACTCTCAATACCTCTTGAACTATCCTCATACATTGTAGCATAAAATATCTTGATATTTTGCTATGTTATTGCTTTCTGTATTTCTAACTCCTTTTTCTTTTAGTGCATTGAAGTAGAGAATCTTTGTCTCTTCTATACAGATATGTTTAACACTCTATGTATATTCTGTATTTCATTTGCTTTACACCTTACTTGCTATCTCTCTATCTTTACTTTCCCTTTGAGATGAATACCACTCTTATCTAGTGTGATTTGAGAATCTCCTAGTTGGAGATTGATATTCTCTTTACTTGCTTTGATTGCAATATCACTTTGCCTTTCTTAATCTATCAGGAGAATCTTTACACCCTCATTAATATGAGGACACTCTAAGCTATCAGATTCTAAGAGAGGTGCAAGGGGATTCCTTAATGAAATGAAATACTTTATCATAACGATTATGGTTTTAGTGCTATGGATTATAGCATATATTATATATCATTATAGAATATGGAATCTTCAATATATTCAAGAATCTTATAATCAAGCCAAGATTCTCTTTGTTTTTAAGTGTAATTAAATGGATTGCCATACCGACTCTATTAGCTCACAAT
>NZ_NXLQ01000095.1 GCF_003364195.1 Helicobacter didelphidarum
AAACAGAACTTTTTAAAGTCTCTCTGAATTATCGTAAAGTGATATGGGAGCATATAGCTTCTGGCACAAGTGGAAGTGATGATTGGAGAAATGCTTAAGAAAGAGATATAAAATAATATTATATATATTATATATAATAAGCAATTAAGTTTGTTTTTGTATTTATCGTATGAGGCAGAATCTAGCTTGTTTGCAAGTGAAATATAAGCAAGCATTATAAAGTTTCCTTATATATCATCATTAAGAATGAATAATAAAGCATTAATGATATTTAAGTATAGGGAGGTGTTTATAAACTTAAAGTGTCAAGGAATATGCAAAGAGAACAGGAATGGAGATTAAAGGTCATATTCCTCTTAAACACACTCAAAGGGAAAGCCAAAGATTATCTATCATAACAAATAAAAGGAATCTCTAAGGAATAAACGATGACTAATAAGACTTTAAATAATCTAAACAATCACAACACTTCAACTCTTCCAAACAACAATCCCACTCTTACTAATAATCCTTATATTGCATATCAATACTTTTTAAATGCTTCTCTCATAAAGGAATAAACCATGAATAACACTTCAACTCTTCCAAACAAGAACAATCCCACTCATACTCTTCACTCTCATAATCCCAATAATATTCCAAAGACTCCTCTCATCTCTCATAATCCCTCCTCTTCTCTCACACTCACTCTAGATTCTCATCCCTCTCCCCTCTCTTTTACTATTACCAAAGCCACTATCAAAGAAAGCTTAGAATCTCTTTTTCGTATAGAATGTGAAGGATTTATAGAATCTCCAATGCTTGAGATGAAGCATGCCAATAATTCCCTACATCCCAAGAACACTCTCAATACTCTTCATCACCCTAATAACTCTAACTCTCTTAATACTCCTACTCCTCTCTCTCCTAATACCCTAATAGATACATATGCTTCATTGATTATTAATAATCCACATCAAACAATGTTAGACACACAAGTAAGCAATAGCACAAATAATCCAAACAACAAAGATTCTAAAACAATGATATTAGCGAGCAATAATACTTTTACTCCTAAAATCTATCATGGCATTATTGTGGCAGTCAATTATTTAGGGATTCATAATCATAGTGCAAAGAATATTTTAGATGCTCATTTCAATGATAAAGACAATCTAAGTCAAGGTGGAGTAAATGGGAGTAGAGAGAGGAGTATAAGTGATAAGAATAGCAAAGGAAATGATAATAGCAGTGGGGATATAAGTGATAAGCAAAATATTACAGGGAATAATGAGATAAATAATAATCATACGAGCACAATAAATAATCCCAATATTCCTATAAACCCTCTTACATCTTCACAAGATATATCCTCTCATCAATCAAGCTTCAATCTTTCATCTACTCCTTTAGATAATAATACAAACAATCCCTCTACTCTCTCTAAACATTTCTTTAAGCTTACACTCACTTCTCCTCTCTATCGTCTAAGCCTAAATAAGGCAAATAGAATCTATACCAATAAGAGTATTGTAGAAATCATAAAAAGGACATTAGATTTTTATAGAGGCTATATCAATAAAGAGATAATATTCTCTTCTTTGTATAATACTTATCCAAAGGAAGAGTTAATCACTCAATACAATGAGAGTGATTTAGACTTTCTTATGAGATTAGCTCATAATAATGGCATATACTTCTATGAAGATAGCAATCATATATATTTCTGTGATGGAGAGTATTATAGAGATACTAGTAAGGGAGCGAAGGGGGATTTTAGTAGTAAGGGAGATTCTCATTATAATCAAGATTCAAGTGTTCTTACATCACACAATAATCCTCCTCACTCTACCCACTCTTCAATCAATCAATCTAATAATCCCTCCAAATCCTTTGGAGATACTCATACAAATCAAGATTCAAATCATTCATCTTATTTAAGAGATTCTCATTTATCAGATTCTAGTAATAGAGATTCCCATAACATAGCTTTAAGAGAATCTAATGATATAAATAATCCTCCTCACTCTCAAACAATCAAATCTATCCTCTTTAATCCCAATATCGCTAATAATGTCCTGAATACTCCTTGTATCTATGCTCTCTCTAAACCTCAAAGATTACATACACAGAGCTTTACTTACTCAAGCTCTCATGCTTCTTATCCTCATACTATCCATAGAGGCACACTTCATAGGCATGTAAGTATGATAGAACAAAGTAGAGGAGATTCACAAAGAGAATCTCTCTTCAACAATAATCCTTATGCAAACAATCCTGATA
>NZ_NXLQ01000096.1 GCF_003364195.1 Helicobacter didelphidarum
TTTGAGAAAAAGATTTTAAAAGATATAGACAGAGAATCAACCCCTATCATCACCCAAACCGACATACTCGACATCACTTATAACAAATATATCGCAGTAGAGCTAAATCCACACAAACAAGATGATGAGATACAAGTAGGCAAACTCAAAGGCGAATTCTCCCCACTCCAAGCTAAACGCTTCTTTGAACGCTACGATCTTGTAGAGCATCAACCAAATACTACTTCGGGATTCTCTGCTACTTTATTCCAAGAAAAAGAAACTCAAGAGCTTATCTTTGCTATACGAGGCACTGAATTAAGTAAAATAAGTCAAATCTATAAAGATGTAGTGAAAGCTGATTTGAAATATCTAGCACTTGGTAAAGTTCCACTAGAACAATATGATGATATGATACAATTCTATGAAACTTGTGCTCTCTCCTATCCCCAAATAAAAAGCTCTCTCACTCTCACAGGGCATTCTCTTGGTGGTTGTCTAGCACAATTACTTGCGTTAAGCCTATGTGATGATAAAGATAGAAATAATATTAAAGCTTTATATACTTATAATGCACCTGGAGCAAGTGCATTATACCCACCATATTTTGCTATTTTCGATATTGCCAAATATCCACATGGATCAAAGCGACATTTTTATGTAGAAATAAGAGATATGCTATTTCATAATACACAAGGGACCCATTACGAACATTTAAGCAAATCAAGCCAATTTGCAAAAATGTTAGAACTAACATTTGATAAATGTTACAATGAGCAAGAGAGATACCTTGATAAAGTATATGGCATAGAATTATTAAATACAGGTGGACACACTCTTTCAGGATTCATTCCACAAATCACTAGGCTTAATGAAATTTATTATAATAAATCAAGAATGCCTTATTACCAAATGTTGCTAGAAAATTTTACAAAATATATACAATGTGAAATGGAAAATAAGAAAAAAGAAAAGAAAGAAGAGAAAAAAGCATACAAACTCTCCATTCAAGATTCTATCTATCATTGTGAATCAAGTAATAATGAATACAAAAATGAATGGTATATGGGCTCTCCTATATCAAAACTAGGGATTAAACTAGGATTACACCAAGACAATCAATATAGTGATACAACAATACTTCATACTATCACAACAGCTAAAGGTATCACAGGTGATCACTCCATTATCCCCCTCACTCAAACTCTCTACCTCTACTCCTATCTTTTAGAATTAGATTCTAATCATAACAAAGTCAAAGATAAAAGTTTATATGAGTGTATAGCGTATTGTAATGCTTTTAATAAGAATCTTGAGACTTATACCAATACTTTTATCCTTACTAAAATCAACAAGGGTAATAAAACGCAATACAATATCAATACTATGCACTCTAGTCCTCTATTTTTTATAGCAGCTATAAATCAATTATTAAGTAAAGAACCAGAGGAAATAGGACATTTACCATTTATCTTATCTCTCATCAATTCAAAGATATACAATACGATAACTCTAAGGCAAGATGAGAATAAATACAATCACCCCACTATCCCTAAAGAATCCATAATAGACTTTATCATCACACTTTCAAATGATGGATACTATATCAAAATCTTAGATAAAAAAGACTTTGCTACATTAAGAAAAGAATGTGAGTATATCAATGATATAAATAATGTAGGATACAAAGCTTGTCTTGCAGAATATAGAAACTTTATCATCATAGATAAAAATAATCAAACAATAGAAAACAAAGACAATCTAGGTTCAATCTATGGATATAATTCAAGTGTATATAGAGCAATACATAATAAGTGGTGTGAAATCTCATTAGGAAGTCATTGCAAAAGCATACAAGGCTTATACTTTGAGGGTAAAGCAACAATGATAGCAGTTAAAGCATAAGGAAACAAGAATGTTAGAGAATGGTTTTTATATCTCTATACACAAAGAAAAACAAATAGTTCATATCAACTGCATAGACAGCACAACCCTAGATTGTAAAACAATACATAATACAATCTTAGAATCTCTAAGAGATAATGAAAGCTATCAAGATATAAGCTTGCAAGATTTATATAACTATGAAATATATGTATTTTTAGATTCTATATTACTAAATGGCTCAAAAGAAATAGAATCTCATCCTTTATACTTTGGGGAGATAGATAAAGAAGGAGTGTTTGTAGAATCTAAACCCATGTATTACTTACAAGGTGGAGAGGATATAGATTCTGTCATTG
>NZ_NXLQ01000097.1 GCF_003364195.1 Helicobacter didelphidarum
CCCAAGATAAATATTTTGTTGGTTGCTTTAATACATGCTCTGTTATTTCCACAACGAGATTCCCAGAAAATGCTAAATATCCAGATAGTGAGGTAAAGAGGATTGTTTGGTTGGTTATACTAGAGTTAGAATCTATCTTGTCATTATTGTGATTCTCCATTATTTTCCTTTCTTTGTTGTTCTATCCATTTTAGGTTAATATATGGGTCAATAGTGCCATCATAACCAAGCGGATTGTATTTTCCTATCAATCTTCCAAAAATTTTTCTCTCCAAGCTTAAAAACATTGTCTTAAAAGTTTGAAAAGATTCAATATCCGTTTGCAATAAGGCTGCAGTTGTGTTTTTTGTATATATCTTTAAAAATTCTCGTTCATCTAAAAAAGCATGTAAGCTAAAAGATAAGGTAACAAGACACACTATATTCCCCTTTTTATCATAAGCAAAATTATCTAGTGTAGCGATAGAATATTCATCTTCATCTAAGCCAAAAACAGTCTGCCAAGTTGCTTCTCTAAAAATAAGACAATTCCCATACTCAAAAAATCCACATTGTAAAAATGGGTGATAAATATATACTCCTCCTAAATCTTTACGGGTATTATGTGGTTTGATAAGATAAATATTAAAAAGTAGATTCTGTGGTGCAATACAATATATAAAGAGACACGATGCTGTTACAAACCCTCCATGTATATCCATCCTCATTGAAAGTATGGCAATGCATATAGCAGGAAAAATCCTATACAATACATCTCGTAATATTTTTGCAATTTTTGCTTGTTTTATGGATTTATTGTCTTGTTTGTATGCAATATCGCCATCTTTAAATATAAATGTTTGAGAACGCTTAAAAACATAATAATTCCATATATCAATAAGGTATTTTGCAAGTATGATATAACTTAACAAACCCAAACAAAGCGATACAATAGGTATAGTTTTGTGATTGGCATTTGGTATTTCTTGCATAAGAAAATATCCTATAACAAGAAAAAAGATAAATAAGAAGCTATATAACAAGAAACTATTTTTATTCATTTACGCTACCCTCTCATCAAAATTTTCTCTATCTACTACAAAGCTTACCTTATCGATAGTATTTTCTTGTCCCACATAGACATTATGCACTATGAGCTTTCCTCTCTCATCACTTTGTCCTTTAGCTACTACTCGCTTAAATCTATGATTATAAAGATAGATTGTTGTATTTTTTAAGAGATTCCCACTTGCACCATCATAGCATTTCTCTATCTCTATGGTGATAGGGATAGCATTGGCTATGGGAGTGATTTTAGGTTCTTTAGATTGTGCCTTATCTGTTTCTTTAGATGTTCTCTCTTTAGAATCTTTACTTGTATCTAACTCTTTTTGTTGCAAAGTATCATAAAACTCTTTATCTCTATCAAGATAGTTAGGAAAACTTTGCATTAAAAGGATTGTTTTAAAATAGCTACTCTTAAGATTACTTGCTTCTTTGCAGAGTGTTTCAGATTCTATATCATCTAAGATTCTAAGTTCTATGTATTTGTTACGCACAAGATAATCATTGATTCTATTAATCTTGAGATTATAGGCTTTTTCTAACCTCTCTATTCTTTCATTTTCTGCTTTATCTTTAGCAAGTTGGGCGTCTTCGTCTGCATACCACCATTCCGCAATTTTACCTGCTATCCAAGCTCCTGCTACTGCTCCTCCTATTGTCCCTGCAATAGGTATGACTGAACCTACATAACCTCCCAAGATTCTCCCTGCCATAGTGATGCCAAGTCTTGTAGCTGTGCGTGTAGCGATTTGTTTGGTAGCTTCGGCTGTAACTATTTTTTTACCAATCTTGCCCATACCCCAAGTTACACCTGTTTCAAATATTACCTCTTTAATAGCTCTCTCATTATCCTTACCTTCTACTTTTTTAAAGAGATAAGAAAATATTCCAAAATTTCCTGTAAGTTTGTATCCATAAATCTTATTTAATTTATTTGAAATTCCTTGTGAATCCATGTATTTGCTCAATAACTCACTCGAACCTGTCCCTACTGCAACCATAGAGTAATTAATAAAAGTTCCTGTGCTTCCTAAATCCCTACGATTAATTAGGTTCTGTGTAAAATCTTGCTGACAAGAACAAAACTCTAATGAGATATAGGGAGATTGAGTTTGTGTATTACATTGCATTTTCTTGTTCCTTTCGCAATCTTTCGATTTTATTAA
>NZ_NXLQ01000098.1 GCF_003364195.1 Helicobacter didelphidarum
TATAACCCCACATTCATTAGGATTATTAAGAGAAGAAGCACTAGAGTGCTATAATCACGCCTTAGAATGTGTCGTATGGGAAGCCATAGATGAGGAAGCGCAGAGTTTGCAAAAAAGTTGCTTTGCTGCCGAACTCTATCTCGCCGCTGCAATTAAATATCAAAGTCCCTTAGCATTTTATCTTGCTGCACAGAATTATGCACCAAGTGGGAGAACAAACGAATCATTAAGATATGCCCTTATCCCTTATAATGCCTCTCTTCGTTGTGCTATTGCTTTAGGCAATACAGAAGCTCTTGATACATTGATAAGCAACTACGAAAATGGCACTAGAATGATGAGACAATCTCCATTGCAAGTTAATCTCTTAGAATCTTATAAGAAAAAAAGAGCTAAAGACTTAATCAATGGACTTGACCCTTACTTTGATGAGAAATTTAGCCCTGAACTTATTATTGATTTGGGAGGCTACACTGTATCTATGGCTTATGGCGGGACAATAGTGTATCCGGGTATCTCTCGTCTCATCAAAGGAGAGAATTACTATAACATTACTATAAAAGACCCAAGAGATAAAGATTCTACCCCACAAAGTATAAAAGAGTATTATTTGAAGGTATGGGAAATGTTGGTGGCAGTAGGCAATGACTTAATAATATTTAAAAATATTAGTGTTAGACAGATTCTCGCCTACAAAATCTACTCCAATCTCACCTATGGACTTCCCTCTGCTCGTCCTTATATATTCCCCAAAGAAGTGCTAGATATAGAGATAGATTTTAACAAAGGCTTAGAAGGCTATGGTAAAGATAGAGATGAAGGGTGATGAGCTTTGAAAGTTATTTTACTATAATATTATATTTATTCCATCTTCATAAACCAACACAAAGGACACATAATGAATAAAACAAAATCTCTTAATTTCCAAAGGCAAGAAGCCCTTAGTCGTAGAGAAGCCCTAAAGAAGCTTAAAAGTTTCAGCCTTGTAAGTCTAACAGGAGGTTTGTATGGAAGTTTAAGCTTGTCATATCTCTGGAATCATCATAAAGATTCTAGTATAGATTCTAATACCTTAGGATTATCTCAAGATTCTACTAGAGCAGATTCTATCATCGTGAGTGATGGAATAACAAAGCAATCCACAAATACAGAATCTAAGCCCCATTCTATGCTATATCCCCACACTATGCTACTACTTAGCTCATATTTGACATATAGCTTACCACGTCTATTTGCACTCCTACACTCAAATACGCCTTTTATGATATTACTAGATTCTATGCACACTCCATTACTAGAGGCACTACAAGGTGTAAAAGATAACATACATAGTATCAATGAAAAATACGCACATAAAGATGTAGAATCTAATCTAGATTCTCTTATGCAATCATTGCAACACCATAATGGATTATTTTATATCCACAACCCAAGTGTAGGAGCATACACAAAGAATGAGGATACATCTTTGCAAACACTTACTCAAACCTTAAGAAATCTCATGAATGATAAAGTGGATATAGATAAAATTGGAGAAAAAGCAGGTCAAATCGTCAAAGAAGCTTACGCTAAATTATGGTTCTATCTTGATATGGGAGAAAATAAGCAATTAGAATCTTATTTACGCAATGAAGTGCAAGTTAATCCCAAATACTACACACCAAAAAATATTACAGCATCGAATAACACTCAAGTCTTTAGTAAGGATTTCTTGAATACTATAAAACAATTTGCAGAATGGAATTATAGAGCAATGAACTATACAACAAATCTACAAAAACAAATGTCCTTATATAGTAAAGTATCCCTAAAACACAAACAATTTAAAAATATTATAGCAGGCAATCTCATCTATGATAAAGAATATATCCCCACAACCATAGATGTGAAAGATTAAGGAAAGGAAAATTATATGAAAGGTGTAATATTCAAATATCTGGAAGTAAATATTTGGAAAAACATGAGAGATGAATACAAAAGTCAGTCTGCTATGAAACCAGAAGAAGTAAAAATGAAAAAGCTTAACTTTATCCTCTCCACCCTCAAATCCTATCGCCCTTCTCCCAATGGCAATGGTATCAAATGGAGTAAAGAAGAAAAAGAAGCTTTTATAAAGCTAAGCTATAAAGAACAAAGAAAAATGATAGTAAGAAAG
>NZ_NXLQ01000099.1 GCF_003364195.1 Helicobacter didelphidarum
ATCTGGTATCAATGAACTCACTCTATCAAATATCAAAGACAAAGAACAAATCTATCTTCATGCACAAAGGGATTATGATGAGATAATAGAGCATAACTTCACTCAAAGGATTAAACATAATAAAGACTCTCAAGTCAAAGGCAACTACACAGAATCTATCAACAAATATCATAAACAAGAAATACTAGGAGTAAAAGATGTGAGAGTAGGAGCAGAATACTTAACCAATGTAGCACTCTCTAAAGATACCATAGTAGGAGGAAGTCATACTCTTAATATAGGGATAGATAATAAACTAAGAGTATTAAAGAATAGTAGTGAGTATGTAGGTGGGGATAAAGAGACTACTATACAAGGCAATACAATAGAATCTATTCATGGAGAAAGAATAGAGAATGTGAGAGGAGAATCACAGATTCACATACAAGGAAGTTTCACACAGAATGTGGAAAAGGAAATATTTATAGATGTGCAACAAAATCTTTCAACTAATGTCAAAGACAATACAGCCTTTAGCTCAAAGTCTATGCAACACAATGTAGAGGAACAATATTCACTTCAAGCTGACAATGCTACGCTAGAATTGCAAAGTGATTGTATCACACAAGCAGGAAATGAAATCACCCATAAAGTAGGCGAAGCTACTATCACAATTTCAGGTGATAAAATAGTCTTAAAGGCTGGAGGAGTAGAAGCAATATTAGATGCTAATGGACTTGTAGTCAAAGGTGGAGAGGTGAAAAGTGAGTGAGATAATAAAAGATAATGATAAGGAATCTCAAAGGGACAAAGCAAATGCAGATTCAACAAAGCTAGATTCTGATGATGATGAGATTATTTGGGAATCAAAAAAGTCAAAAATTGGTTTAATCTTATATTGTGGGATTAGAATTATAGCTACACTATTTATCTCATATTTCGTTATCCCAAAAATCCTCACCATAGATAATTCTTTTGGTAAATTTCTTGGTATAGCAGTGTTCATTCTTTATTATCTTCTTGTAATTAAAGATGTTTTCTTTGGTTTTAATTATAAGGGGTTATATCTAACAAAAGATAAGATAGTTGTTACATATCACTTTACCAAAGATACTATTTGGAAATTTGGAAGTTTTTATGTTTATTATTATATACCAGCCAATTCACCATTTGTAGTGATTAGTTGTGATTATGGTTTTACGACTTGGAATCGTAATAATACCCTTTATGTGCCAGATATACTTATAGGTAATATAGATGTAGGTCCTTTTTTTCATAAAATCTATGAACTTATGAAACCACATTTGATAGAATATATGCTTAGTTTAGATGATGAAGAATATATCAAGGCTAGAAAACCCTTAAAAAATATAGAAAAGCTCACATATCTTGATGAAATAGACAAAATGCGAAAGGAACAAGGCAATGGAAAATAAAAACATTTATAAAGGCTTAGAATGTTATTGCAATGAGTTTGAAAAGATTCCAATTTATAGGAGAGAGTTAGGAATGGCTGGAGTTACAGCGACCTATGGAGTGGCAATAGAAGAAAGTTATAGAAGTTATAAACTTGATAAATATTTAGAATAAAGTGGGTAAGGAAAAATTGAAATGAGTGAAATAAACAACAATGAAATTACTAACATAGAATCTAAGAAACTAGATTCTAATGGGGAAGAAATTGTGTGGGAGATGAAGAGAAGTTTTTCTATTGGAAATAAAATATATCGCATATATTTTATTGCAATAAGTATTATAGTGTGTTCTATTATCACCCATACAATATTTTGGACAGCATCTCCGCTTAATGGATTTCGTGGGCTATTTTTAATTTTGTTTGTGTTAGTTACATATTATCTTTTTTTATCAGGAATCTTAAAATTATTCAATTTTAAAAGACTATATATTACTAACAATTATCTTATTATTGAAAAATATATTGGTAAAAAAGCAATACTTCAACTAGGAAGTTTTTACGCTCATTCCTCGAGACTTCCCACTAATCCTTCAAGCCCAAAATTAACAAAAGATCTATGTTTTACATTTTTTTTACAAAATAACGAATTTCGAATTGATGAATCAAACCTATATTATGTTAATGATATACAAAACATACACGAGTTAATTGATAAATTAAACGCACTTTTAAAACCACATATCACACAATA
>NZ_NXLQ01000009.1 GCF_003364195.1 Helicobacter didelphidarum
AACAATATGAGAGATTTCTTGAGCCATTATCTCATCTTCATGTCCTGCTTGATAACGATTGCCTATACTTGCCTCTGTGCTTGCACCACTAGAGATTAAGCCTTGAGTTGAGCCTTCTATCTTAATATATGCTGGTTGTGCCATGATAAGTCCTTTGTGCTGATATTATAGTAAGAGGATTATAACATAAAAAGGGTTGAATGATGATAGATTTCTGAATAATAAGCTTCTTATAATAATCTTTTTTTAATGAAGATTCTTGCGAATAGATTTCTTAACAAGAGAGTCTTACAGATAAGCTTCTTGTGATAGACTTTTATAAGAAGCTATTTACAACATTATTGTGTTAAACTCTATCGCTTTGATAATAGATTCCGTAGCCCAATACTTACTTTACCACCATCAAGTATAGCTTGAACTTCAGAAGCAATAGGAGTATAAAGATTATGTTTTGTTGCAATCTCTGTAATGGATTTTGCACTATACACTCCTTCTGCAATTTCCCCTAACTCCTCTAAAATATCAGATAATTTTTTGTCTTTTGCTAAAGCAAAACCTACGCGATAATTACGCGACATAGTAGAATTTGAAGTAAGAAATAAGTCTCCACTGCCAGATAATCCTAAAAATGTTTTTGTTTTTGCTCCAAAAAACTTACCAAATCTTGCCATTTCTACAAGCCCACGAGATAAAAGCGAAGCCTTAGCATTATTACCAAGTCCCAAACCATCGCAAATCCCACCAGCAATAGCAATTACATTCTTATATGCACCACAAATCTCAGCACCAATAACATCATGTTGTACATAAGTTTTCATAAAATTTGGAAAGCAACTTGCATATTTTTTGCTTAAGACATCGTTATAAGAGTGAATAACAACAGCACAAGGAAGCCCAGCCATTACCTCTTTTGCAAAGCTAGGACCAGCAAGATAGCAAAGATTTTCTTTTGTAAAATAAGCTTCTAAAATGTCATTAACAAATGCACCGCTACCTTGTTCTATACCTTTACATGCAACAAGAATTTTCATATCTTCATAAAAAGGTTGCAAAAACACAGCATTTTCCAAAAAGGAACGCAAAAAAGCACTTGCAATAGCAATCAAGCAAAGCGGATTCTTAGTTTGATTGTAATATTGTCCAAACTCATTATAATCTAGTTGGATTGGCATATTTTCATTTTCTTTGGAATCTAAATCTAATTTATCCATAATTGTATTGGACATATTTTGTTTCACTGCGGATATTGATTCAGGTTGATTAGATAGTTTGCATTGAGTGTTTTTTATAATATTGAAAGATTCTGATGGTTTTTTCGTGTTATTTAAATTTTGAGAGTTGAAATTATTGAGTAGGTTGTGATATTTTTTAGCAGATTCTATCCCAAAATGACTAAGATTCCTACGAGATAAAATAAAAACCCTATTTCTTTTGCTAAGTGCAAATGCAAGAGCCATTCCCCATGCACCGCCTCCAAATATAAAAATACATTGCATTATTGTTCTCCTATCTCCAACAATAAATGTTTATCATTAATTTTTTCGATTTCTTGTTGCAAACGCATATTTTCTTCATACAAAAGATCTTTTTCTATGGTAAGTTTAGATATGGCACGACTTGTATAGTAAATATTGTTTGAGAGATAAATTTTTGGTATAAACACACTTAAAATTAAGAATAAAACACAAAATGCCATAATAAGATGAAATTTTGCTAATCCTTCCTCATTATGTGTAAAATTCATCAGCCCTTCTTTTTCATCATTTGAGATTCTCATGGAATCATTTTGAGAAATATCATTGAAAGAATGCTTTTGTTTTTCTTGTGTCACATATTCTTTTTTATTTTGTTTTTTAGAATCTTGCATGTTTGCATGTTTATCATTTTGTCGCATAATAGTTCTTAGCATTTTATTTTAGTGATTTTACATAACGCCACTATTTAATTATTTTTTTGTATTATAGTAGAATATTATTATTTTTTCTAGAATCTTTTTAAGAATAAAGTTTTTAGCAAAAAGATTTTTAAGAGATAGAGATACAATCAATGACTTTGCAAGACACTTTGATTGTATGATAAATGCTTTTCATATCCTAAAAGGCATGTAAAAGCACATATTATGTTCTTCTTAAGGAAGAAATGTTACTAAGCAAGCTGGGCTTTCAACATCCAAATTGCTTTTTCTAGATGTGCGATTTGTGAATCTGCATATCCCTGCGTTGTTACATCATCTTTGCTACTTGCGGTTTTTGAAAGTTTTTGAAATTTAGAGAGAAAATATTTATAATCTTCTAAAATTGCCTCTAGAACTTCTTTTGATTTAAAATCTGATTTACTCTCTTCTTTAATCTTTGCAACACCAAGTGCCTCTTTAAGCGTTACGCACGGAATCTCGCCAAGTTGAATAATCCTTTCTGCTAAATCATCAAAAATTTCTGCAAATTCCTCATAGATTTTTTCTGTTGCACTATGCACTTGAGGAAAATCCTTGCCCTTTACATTCCAATGAAAATTATGTACTTTCATAAAAAAGACCAGAGAATCGGCTTGCAACTGCTTTAAAATTTTCATTTGTTCCATAAAAACACCTCGCATAAAATTAAAATATCTAGAAGTTTAACATACTTTCTGTAACTTTGCTATAATCTCTTTTATTCTTATTGATATTTTTTCAATAAGGCATTAGTATATTTTATAATTTCTTGTCTAAAACATAAAATGTCATTTAAAGTTTGGGGATATATCTCTTGTTCAAAATATAATAAAGCTTGTGGTATTACTTCAATAAATGCACCAAATGGGATTTTTGCATTTAAGAATAAATCTTGTAATATTTCATTGCTTGTGTTTAATACAATGCCTAAATGTGGTTTCTCAAGTAATAAATTCTTGTATCGCCATAATGGGTAACGATTTGTATCAATTTCTTGAAATTGAATACCACATAATTCTTTTATGCCAATTTTTTGAATATTAAAATGTTCTTTTGCTTTTTTTGTGTCGAGTCCATACGCAATGGGCAAGCACATATCAGCATAGCTTATATAAGCATCTAAAGATCCATCATTACTTTCAACCAATGCATGCACGATGGAGCTTCGTTCGATAAGAGCGTGAATTTTAGTTGTGTTAAAGAGCCAAAAAGCTTCTAATGTTTCATAGAGTTTATTGACCAGACTCGCAGAATCTATTGTAATTTTTTTTCCCATATTCCATGTTGGATGTTTCAAAACATCATTTAACATTGCATGTGGAATTCTTTCAAGTGGAACATCTCGCAAAGCACCACCAGAAGCTGTAATATAAAGTTGATAAAATTTCTTAAAAGAGTGCCTCAAATCGCGACTTATTTTATTTTTGTTTTTATTTGTAATACCATTGTTGCGGGTTATATTCTTATTGTGATAGAGAGAATCTAAAGAATCATGCACCATATTATTGTGTAGCAATGCATACAGGCTAAAATGTTCGCTATCAATGGGAAAAATCCTTTGTAAAAGTAATGTATCCCAGCAATCATGCGATAAAGAATCTTGAAAAGTAGTATTATGTTTTTTAGAATTATGATTTATAGATTGTGGCACAAAATCTTGCAAGATTTTTTCTCTTAGTAATCCTCCAGCAATAACTAAAGATTCTTTATTAGCTAAGATAAGATTTTTTCCCAAGTCTAATGCGTTTAAACTAAATTGTAAACCAGCATATCCGACAACAGCGTTGAGAACCTTATGTGATTGACATTGTTGTAGCATTTTTATAATGCCTTCCTGCCCAACAAAGACTTTAGAATCAAATGGTTGCAATAAGTGTAGGGCAGATTCATCATTTATGCCAACAAACTTTGGATGGAATGTCTTAATTTGTTCATTTAAAAGTTTGATATTATTTCCACAAGATAGTGCTTCAATATTTATTGCAAATTGTTTAGCAACTTTTAAAGCATTCACACCAATGCTCCCTGTGCTACCAAGTATAACCATTTTTTGCCTTTAGATTTTATAATTTTTAATTATTTAATTATTTATAACTCTATATTGTGCCACATTAACCAAAGAAAATCAAGTTTTTCATATCAAGTCTGAAAAGTTTAATAAAATATTTAATAGGTATCAAAAATAAAAGTATTCTCAATTTTTATAGGATAAAAAATCCCATTTCTTTTTCTTTTTTCTATTATTTCTATCAAAATACGATACAATTAGTATTTATAGAATCTCAAATAATAGTTTTTTGTCTTTAGATAAAATAAATATTATAAATATTGCAATATATTGAAAATGTAAAGGTGCAAACATCCTTATGAATAAAAAAATTTCATACAATTTTTGCAAATATATAACCCTTTTTTACTATGGTATAATATGCAACGATTAATCTTTAGTTCTTTTGCGATTATCTTTTTTTTTCTTATTTATTTTCTTTTAAACTCCACAAACTTTGAACGTATTAATCCCACAGTCCAACTTTCTGTTGTTAAGGATAAGTATATCACTTATTTGGTTGATACTTCATTTTATAATCCTGAAAATGACATTAAGTTGAATGCTTTTGATTCAAGTGGTCTTTCTTCATATAGCGTGAAAGTTACTAATAGTCGCGGTGAAGTCCTACTTGAAAATAAGGAGATTTTATTAAGGAAGTCCAAAAAGCTTGAAGTAACACTTCCCAAGCTTTCAAACCTCAAAAATGGAGATGAAATACTTTACAGCGTAAGCGTATATGATTGGAGCAATGCAAATTTTTTTAAAGGCAATAAAACTAATATTACAAGAAGACTTATTATTAATACACTTGCACCACAAATCCAAATTGTTGCAACTTCGGAGCAAATTACCCATGGTGGAAGTGCTTTAATTGCTTTTACAGTAAGAGATTTAGCCCAACATAAACAACAAGATGATAAGCAAAATGAGGGAATCGATAAAGTTATTGTAAGCAACGGACAAAATAACTTTGAAGCCTTTCCATTTATTAATGCACAAGGAAAACTCATTTATATTTCACTTATTGCATGGCCAATTACAAATACTTTCTTTGAGGGAAAAATACAAGTATTTGATAAAGCAATGAACGAACAAAATGTTATGATACCAATTAGCACAAATATTAATCAGATGCGTAGAAAATTGAATTTTGTAATTAATGAAAAATACCTTAGTAAAATTATCAAGAAGCTTGAAGAAAATACAATGATTCCAAATGATTTGGCTACGGATATTGAAAAATTCCAATTTTTTAATGAATCTATTCGTTCTCAAGATAATCAAAGAGTAGTAAGCTTTTTTCAAATTCTCAAACACACAAAAGTTAAAGAAAATATTACTCGTTTGAATGCTTTTGTTCCAATTTCAAACTCAACAATAAGTGGAAGATTTGGTGATGAATATACCTACAAATATCAAAAAGATATAGTGGGTACCAGCACACGTTTTGGTATTGTTCTGTTTAACAATGAAGATTCTGCTGTGATAAGTAGTAATAGTGGCGAAGTAGCTTTTATAGGAAATCTCGGAGAATATGGTAACCTTATTGCACTCAACCATGCTTTTGGGCTTAGCACGATTTATGGTTATTTAAAAGAGTTACCAAATATTCCGGAAAATATAGAATCGCTTGATACTATTGGTTATACTGGGCAAAGTGGATTTGCAACAACTAATAGTGTATATTTTGCAACTCTTGTGCAAGGATATTTTGTTAATCCACAAGAATGGATGAATCCAGAGTGGGTAAATACGAACATTAATCATGTGTTAGAAAAAGTACAACACTTTGGGGTAAGAAATTAGATCAATTCTTTATTACAGATTGGCTTTTTATACATTTTTAGATTCTGTGGAATCCCTCAGAATGTCCGATATTATCAAGGGAACATAGCAATATTCTTAAGTGCTTTATTTTCATCATAGCCAAAACGTAAATTAAGATTTTGTATAGCCTGTCCCGCAGCACCTTTAATGAGATTATCGATTGCCCCCATCATAATTACGCGTTTATTTCGAGAATCTAATCGCACACTTACATCAGTAAAATTACTTCCTCTTACCCATCTTGTTTGCGGTGGTGTGCCATTTTCAAGAACTCTTACAAAATATTTATCATAATAAAATTGTTTGTATATATTATCTAAATCTCTCTGTGTGATTGAAGCATAATGAGATTCTAAATTAGCATATGCAGTAATTAAAATCCCTCGATTCATGGGTATTAAATGTGGTGTAAAACTTATTGTAATGTCGTGTTTTGCAATATTTGAAAGATTTTGTTCTATTTCTGCTGTATGACGATGATTAATTAAACCATAAGCTTTTATATTCTCATTTACTTCACAAAATAAATTATCAAGTTTTGCACTTCTGCCAGCTCCAGAAACACCACTTTTTGCATCAATGATAATGCTTTTTGTATCAATAATCTTTTGTTGTAAGAGGGGGGCAATGCTAAGTGTGCTACAAGTTGGGTAACAACCCGGATTTGCTATGAGTTGTGCATGTTGTATCGCAGTTTTGTTTAATTCGCATAAACCATATACAGAATCTGCCAACAACTCAAGATTTTCATGAACAAAATGATAATACTCTTGATATTTCAATGGATTTTTCAAGCGAAAGTCTGCGGAAAGGTCAATTACAACGCACTGCTTGAGAATTTCTTTATGAAGAATTTTTACAAGAAATTCATGTGGTGTTGCAGTAATAATACAATCGCACTGCGTGGCGACTTCATGAAGGCTAAGATTTTGCATTGTCATATCATTAATGTCATAAAAATTTCCAAGTGTTGTGCCAATAGATTGACCTGCATTTGTGTTGCCACCAAGATAGACTACTTCTACTTCATCATGAGTCTGCAAGATTCTCAAAACTTCGCTACCACCATAACCACTTGCTCCAATGACTGCAACTTTTGTCATATCTCCCCCCTTTTTTCTTTTTATAGTTAGGTTTTTTGAAATACGAATTGAATTTTACTCGAAAAAAATAAAAATTTTCTAAAAATTAGGAATATTTTTGAGCTTTGGGTAGAGAATCTTTTTACCCAAATGTATTCTGTGGTTTATTAAAAATGCAAAAGCATAGTATTTTTGAAAAATAAATATTGTAAAACAAAGAAAAGTTTGTTAGAATCACCACATTGAGTCTTGTAAGATTCTATAAGTTAGTAGAATCGAAATTATACAAAAGGGAAACAATGCAACAAATACTACATAGCATCAATGATTTTAATGAAGCAAAGCAAGTAATTCCAGGTGGGGTAAATTCCCCTGTTCGTGCATTTGGTAGTGTTGGTGGTACACCAAGATTTATTAAAGAAGGTAAAGGTGCATATCTGATTGATGAAGATGGAAACTCTTATGTCGATTTTGTCCAAAGTTATGGTCCTTTGATTCTTGGGCATAGTCATGAAATTGTTGTTAGAGAGATTGTTAAAGCTGTTCATAAAGGATTAAGCTATGGTGCACCAACAGAACTTGAGACAAGTCTTGCAAAAGAAATTATTAGTGTATGCGAAGGTGTTGAGAAAATTCGCCTTGTCAATAGTGGCACAGAGGCAACCATGAGTGCTATTCGCCTTGCTCGTGCTTTTAGTGGGAAAGATGATATTATTAAATTTGAGGGTTGCTATCATGGACATAGCGATAGTTTGTTGGTAAAAGGTGGTAGCGGACTTGCTACATTTGGTGAAACAAGCTCTAAGGGTGTTATAGCTGATATTACAAAACATACACTTGTAGCAAAATATAATAGCTTAGATTCTGTGCGGGAGTGCTTAAGGTTAAGCAAAAATGTAGGGGCAATCATTGTTGAACCAATTGCTGGAAATATGGGATTAGTTCCGGCAACAAAAGATTTTTTACAGGGACTTCGTGAATTATGCGATAAGGAAAATATCGTTTTAATTCTTGATGAGGTTATGAGTGGATTTCGTGCGAGCTTCAAAGGTTCTTACCCATTTTATGGTGTGCAAGGAGATTTATGCACACTTGGTAAAGTCATCGGCGGAGGTATGCCACTTGCCGCATTTGGTGGAAGATCAGACATTATGGATATGCTTTCACCTGTTGGTGGTGTATATCAAGCAGGGACATTAAGTGGAAATCCAATTGCAGTAACTGCAGGACTTGCTACTCTTGGGGTGATTAAGCAAGATTTAAACCTTTATACACATTTAGAGAATCTTGCAAATCGTTTTGTTAATGGATTCCAAGAAATTGCAATGCAATATCATATTGCATTGCAAACATCTGTTCGTGGGAGTATGATAGGATTCTTTTTTGCACAAGATTCTGTGTATGATTGGGATAGTGCAGCAAAAGCGGATACTCAATTTTATTCAATTTTTCATGCAAAAATGCTTGAGAAAGGTGTGAATTTCGCTCCGTCTCAATTTGAAACAAGCTTCCTTTGTGCACCATTTAATAATGATATTATAGATTCTGTTTTAGTAAAAATTGAGGAATCTTTTAAGGAGATAAAGGCAGGGCAATAAAATTGCATAGTTTATTTATTCCATTAAAGCAGAATACTAGATAGCTACAAGAGAATTTTTAAGATTTTCTGTAACTATTACATTAAGTTTTTAGGATAAATTAAGACAAGATTTCAGCAAATATGCTTACATAATTTTTAATGTATTCTATAATTATTTGATATGAGATTTTACATCATAATATGACATTATTTGCAGGAAATAAAGAGTTTTTGCATTGTAGGTAACTCTTATTTACAATACAACCTCTTTCAAAGTATGCTATAATTTGCTTATTTTATTAGGATTATTTTAAGTAAAGTAGCAGCTCAATTTATTCTTTAATAATGCTAAAAAATTTAAAAGTTCTTATACAAAAATTATGGTAAATAGTATTTGTAAAAAATGGAATATAAGTCTTGCAATAGAGCAATGAGGATGATAATGAAAAAAATAATAATGCTTTTATTGTGCTTGAATTGTTTGCTCCTTATTGCAAAAGATTCCTATGCCAAAAAATCTTCTCAATCTAAGCAAGAAAAACAAACACAAGATTCTACACAAAAAGCTCAAATCCAACAATTAAAGCTTCCAAATTTTAATAAATCAAAAGAGGCAAAGGAAACTCTTTATCAAAGTATTTCTCTTCAATTTGGTAACACAAAAAAGAAATATAAGATTCTCAAAAAGGGCATTATTGCAAGCAAGATGACCCATAATCTTTTTAAGGATTCTACAAAAACTTGTAACGAACTTTTACTGATTGCACTTAAAGATATGCAAGAACAAGCAATCAATACAAATGGAACAAAACTTATAAATATCGTAAGTAATTTCCCAAATACTTCTCATAATAGCTCTACAACATTTCAATGTGAAGTTGGTAGCGTTTTTACAATTATTATGCTAAAGGCAAATATTGCACGATAGAGGTAATGGGGAATTAAGATTCATATTATAAGATTTATTTGTCATTTAGAAAAGCAAGATTCTTTGAAGAGTAAATTTCTCATTTTTTCAATTCACAGAATCAATAAAATATACATTATAATAATAGCTCCAATAAAGGAGTGTTATGATTCATTACCCATTTTTGCATACTCAATTTCACAAAGATTCTAGAATACTGATACTTGGTTCATTCCCTTCTGTCAGTTCAAGGAAGTTAGGATTCTATTATCAGCATCCGCAAAATCGCTTTTGGAAAGTGCTTTACAGAATCTTTTCTCAACAAATGCCTTATGATACAAATACAACAAAACTAGATATAATACTTCCTTGCACACAATTTGGAAATCCAAAGAAATATCTTTTTGCAACATCTCAATGTATAGATTCTCAATCCACAATAGCACAACAAAAGGCATTTTTGCAAATTCATAATATCGTGCTATGGGATATTATAAAAAGTTGTGAAATCATAGGTTCGAGTGATACAAGCATTAAAAATATTATACCAAATGATATACGCACACTTTTAGCCCAAACAAACATTGATATAATAGCACTTAATGGCAATAAGGCGGGTAAGATTTTTGCAAAAATATATCATCACACAATCGATCATGCAAAAGACACACATTTTTATAGAATCCTTACACCCAAAAATCATGCTTATACGCTTAAGCCAAATCTTAAGATTTTTCTCCTCCCATCAACAAGTCCTGCAAATGCAAGGTTTGGACTTGAGAATCTCATAGAATCTTGGTGTATTATAGCTACTAAAAAATAGACTTGTTAACAAACTAATAAAAATTTCTTAGGAAATATTCAAGGTTAAAATACATAAATTTAAGAAAAGTATATGGAATCTATAAGGTTGCATTGTGGCACTCTGTCATAAAAAATTAAGAGAGTGAAAAAATAAAATCAGACTCAAAATTTAATAAAAGCAGTGAAGCAGACAAAATTTTTGTTTGAATCCCAAATATAAATGTTATCATTGCACCATAATACCATGTAATGTGCTTCCAATAACCTCATTAATACGCACATTGATAACCTCGCCTATGTCTATAAATTCGCGTATCTTTACCAGGCGGTTCGTATCACTTCGCCCTTCGCTATAAGTTTCATTGAGCAACATTCTATTATTTTCAATAAGCACTTTATGAATCTTTCCAATTTCATTTTGACTATTTTCTTGTAAAATTACTTTGTGCCTCTCTTGCAGTCTTGCCAATCTCTCTTTTGCAATTTCTTTTTTTATGCTTCCTTTATTACCCCATGAATGTGAAAGCGTATTTGGACGTGGTGAATAAATAAAACTATAAAGAGTATCAAAACGCACTTTATCTAATACTTTCATTGTTTCCTCAAAATCTTCATTTGTCTCACCCGGAAAGGCAACAATAATATCTGTGCTGATACCGACATTTGGAACTCTTTGTTTTAAATACTCAATGCGATTAAGATACCAATCTTGTGTATAACCTCGCTTCATGGCTTTAAGAATCTTATCAGAGCCACTTTGTAGCGGGATATGAATACTCTTGCAAATCTTTGGATTTTGTGCGAACTCATCTAAAAATGTATTATCCATGTGTAATGGATGAGGACTTGTAAAACGGATTCTTTCTAAGCCATCAATTTTGCTTAATTCTTGTAAAAGCATAGTAAAATCAATTTTTGGGTGCGGGTTGCTAAAGCGGATTCCGTAGTTATTAACATTTTGTCCAAGCAAGAGAATCTCTTTTGTTCCACCTTGCACTAATTTATGTGCTTCTTTTAGGATTAGGTCTAATGGAATTGATATTTCTTTCCCGCGTGTAAAAGGCACAATACAATATGCACATTTTTTGTCACAACCAATAGAAATATTTAACAATGCCTTGAAATTACTCTTTTTAGAATCTGCAAACATATAAGTGCTATCATCATAATCAATGCCTACTTCAACAGCTTTTGACTTATGGATAATGCTTGTAATTTTTGAGATATTGCGTGCACCAAGGACAAAATCTACATGTGGAGATTTTTTAATAATTTCCTTGCCCATTGCACTTGCCGTGCAACCACATACTCCAATTTTTGCACCATTTTTTTTATATTTTGCAAAATGTCCTATTTCACTAAAAAGCTTTTGCTCAGGCTTTTCGCGTACAGAGCAGGTATTAATCAGAATTAAATCTGCCTCATGCAAATTTGGTGTAAGGGTATACCCCTCTTTTTTTTGTAATTCTGAAATAATATGTTCGCTATCACGCACATTCATTGCACATCCCAGCGTTTCAATATAGAGTTTCATTGAAGATTCTCTCTCCTTAAAATTCATAATAAATATATTGGAATCTGAAATTATAACAACAAGTTTTTAAGAATTTGTAATGTTATTTGTGTCTATACATAAACAATAAAGATTCTGTAAAAATTATTGAAATTTCCATAAAATTGATACAATAGAGTTTATTAATTTATAGCAACTTGGGGAATTATATTTTCTATAAAATTTTTCAAGAGATTGTTAAACAACTTTAGTTTCATTGGTTTTATTATAAGATTTCAAAAGTGTCTTTTATTAAAATGAATGCCTTATATCCCTAGAATCTTGTAGCCATTTTGGGATGAGCTTCATTGGTGAATGATAAAATATCCCCCTTGTATCGCAGTTTTTTGGGGGATTCCACGCATTGAGATTCCCATTAAAGTTACTCCATGCAAACGCCGAATTGAGATTTTTGACTTTTTCTACACGCCAAGTGCTTATATTGCCATTAAACGCCCACGCACCATAAAAAATCCCACGCATATTTACTACATTTCGCGTATCCCATTTATCTAGCGGTTGATTGAAGTTTGTGAGGGCAAACATCGCATTCATATTTTTGACTTTCGCGACATTCCAACCATTGAGAGGTTCATTAAATCGTGCATTGCGATAAAACATCGTGTTCATATCAACAACATTACTCGTGTCCCAAGATTCTATGCCTTTGAAGTCCTTTCGCTCAAACGCCGAATCCACACATTTTTCTAGCCCATCATACACACAAAAGAGATAGCTCATATCCATAATTTGCGAAGTATTGATAGAATCTAGCCTTATTATTTCATTCTTAAGAAGCACGAGCAATTCTTCCTTATTTTTAGGAATATACTGATTATTTTGTCGCGCGATATTTGATAGTATTTTTTCATAATATTTGCTATCTCGAAATACGCCCTGATACCAAATCGGAGGCTTACGCAACCCGCTATTTTCAAACGCCCCTTTATCCTCGATATTTGTAGGCACTTGCATAGAATCCAAATTTTGATTCAAACTCTTTGCCCCCTTGAAAAGCCACGAAATACGCTTCACACTCCCCAGCTTCCACGCATTTATATCTTGATTGAACGATTTAGCGAATGCAAACATTGCGTCGATGTCCTCCACACTCCTCATATCCCATTTATCTAGCGGTTGATTGAAGTTTGTGAGGGCAAACATCGCATTCATATTTTTGACTTTCGCGACATTCCAACCATTAAGCGGCTGATTAAAAGATTTTGCAAGGGTGAACATTCCACGCATAGAGATGACATTACCTGTATCCCACGCACTTATATCTTGATTGAAAGATTCTGCCTCGCGAAACATCGCACTCATACTCTCCACTTTCGCGACATTCCATTTGCCAATGGGTGCATTAAAATCGCGTTTCGCATAAAACATTGCAGACATATTTTTGACATTTGAGGTATCCCAAGATTCTATGCCTCTAAAATCTTTGCGTTCCTTTGCTGAGTCATTGCATCGTGTCCAAATACTCGCACAAAAAAGATAGCTCATATCATCAATCGCATTTGTATCAATAGAATCTAGCTTGATTTTTTCATCTTTGAGCAAAGTGAGAAGTTCGGTTTTATTTTGTGGGAAATATTTGTGCGTTTTAGAATCTTTTGTATGCGATAAAGCCTTAGATTCCGCAAAATCTAAAAGCATAATCCACGCAAATAATACTGCAACAATCTTTTTCATTTCAATCTCCTTTAAAAATCCATATTGACACTAACCCAATAATTCCTACCTTCTTGAATGTAGTTGTAGGTATTATCAACTGATGCACTTGCATCGTTATTATTGCTTTGCCATGCGTATTGACGATAATCGATAAAGCTTTGATTGAGGAGATTGCGAATAGCAAAATTTAATCTCAACTGCTTGTTTATTTTATAGTTTGTTCCCAAGTGAAGCAAAAAATAAGGTTTATAATAATCCCCCAAAATAGCTCTCCTATCCGCACTATCATTCCTGAATCGTTTGCCTTGATACTCACCACGCAAATAGATTCCTAAATCCTTATAAGCATAACTTAAGCGGAATGAAGCAATGTGATTGGCAATATTTGCTATTGGATAACCCTTCATACTGCCACTTAATTGCTGACTATCAATAAAGGTATAAGTCGCATCGATTCCAAAACCATAAAGAGGCTTCATTCCTATAAAAAGCTCTAAGCCCTGTGTATAACTTTTATCGATATTGATAGCTTGATAACATGAGTTAAAACTTGTGCAATTTGCATTATTAGCAGGATTTATGGCTACTTCACTAATTTTATCTATAAAAAGATTATAGAAATAAGTCGCCCCCAAATCAAAATAATCATTATCGCTTATGATACTAAGCTCCGCACTTAGGCTACTCTCTGGCTTGAGGTTTGGATTCCCTACAAGCCCTGCCTGCCCCCGCCTTGTGCTGCCATAAAGCCCCTCAATTAACA
This sequence comes from Helicobacter didelphidarum, assembly GCF_003364195.1. Taxonomy (GTDB): domain Bacteria; phylum Campylobacterota; class Campylobacteria; order Campylobacterales; family Helicobacteraceae; genus Helicobacter_A; species Helicobacter_A didelphidarum. The sequence goes on from NZ_NXLQ01000009.1 coordinate 14,175, forward strand.
TATTCATCGCTGGAGCTTTATATCCCATACTCACGCCACCCTTCAAAGTGAGCCACTCGGGAATCGCCTCATAGACGACATAAGCCTTTGGTGAAGTATGGAATCCAAAACGAGAATTCCAATCCTCTCTCACGCCAAGCGTGAAAATGATGTTATCAAGTGCCGCCCATTCATCTTCAGCAAAAAGTGAAAGTGTATGATAAGAAAATTTACTAGGACTAGCGACTTTATCCTGCATATGTGCAAACCAATAACTCCCACCGATAGTCAGGAGGTTGTCTGCAGGAAGTAGGACGAAGCTCTTAGATTCTAGCACAATGTCTTTTCCTTGCAAATCACGAGAAGTTTGAGAATCTTTCATCATGCCATCATTCCATGATTGATTGAATTGAATTGAATTGTCCATACTAAAACTCTCATATTCCCCCTTATGTGCGAGGATATAATTGTTTCGACGGACGACATATTGGCTTGCTACAATATCGTGATTTGCAATTTGTTGAGAAGCATTATCATAAAATTGCTGGGCATAAGAAATATCGAGATAGAGATTGTTTGAAGCGTTTGGATTATAGAGGATTCTACCACCTACATCATAGATATGTGCTTTGCTAGGGCGTTTATCATTACCCTCTATCATTGTCCCTATGCTTGGGAATCCTGTGTCGTTTGTAGGAGGAGGCAAACTGATAGGGTATGAGTAATTGAGATCGGTCGGCTCACGGAATTGATAGCGTCCGCGAAGCTACATACCTAGCGTGTCCTTGATGAAAGGCAATGTCGCAAAGAGATTTGCTGTATAATTTGAGCCATAAGAGCGATTTTCAGTTTGCATTGTCTCTAACCCCATGCTTACGCCGTATTTATCAAGCTTTTTCTTGAGGATAATATTCACTACCCCACCAATCGCATCACTTCCGTAAAGTGTGCTCATCGGTCCTCGTATGACTTCGATTCGCTCAATAGCTGATAATGGAGGCATAAAACTTAAATCGCTTTGTGAATAGCCTGAATTTGTCGTAGCCATATTGCCCGCCACGCCCTGTCTCTTGCCATCTATCAAGATAAGCGTGTAGGTGCTAGGCATACCGCGTATAGAAATTCCTAAGCCCCCCATTCGCCCTTGCTCTGTGCCAATATCGACACTGGGAATATCGGCGAGTGCCTCTGCTAAGTCTTTATGTGGTTTTTTCTCCAAATCCTCCCTCCCAATCACACTGATTGAAGCTGGTGCGTCGATTAGTAGTTGTTCTGTGCCTTTTGCAGTGGTAACAATTTTATCGAGCATGTAAGTTTTTTCTTCTTTTGATGTGTTTGATTGATTGGAATCTTTTGCATGTATTAATTCTTGCGCATGTATTGTGGTAATCATTAACATAATGACAAGAGATACTAAATATTTATTATATTTTTTTATTTTCTTGATAGTTGTCATATGAATCCTTAGTCATCTAAGCATAAATTGTAAGTTAATAGATATTTTGTGGTATAAAATTCATTTGCATTAAATTTCTTTTAATAATTATAAATACTGTCATTATAACTTAAATAATAAATTATAGATTAAATAATAAATTATAGAAAAGTTATAAACTTTATTATTAAAATAAGTTTTTAATATGTAACCAATAGTAATAAATAATATTGTAATTAAGATTCCAATCTCTGTTGTCAAAGCAATGTTTGATATATTTTAGATTCTATAACATTAATAAAGTTTTTATAATTATATTTAGCTTTCTAGCAAGGTTTAGCAATAATGCAAAAAATATAGTATAATTAAAACACTATAAAATGCTTATAATTTAGAGAAGAATATATGCAAAATTTTATCAAATTTTTACAATCACATAATGAGTTAAAAGTTATTGATGAGCCTTTAGATATTGAACTAGAAATACCACATTTGGCATATCTTGAGGTAAAGAAAAAAGACTCAAAAGCCCTCCTTTTTACAAATCCAATTTCTAAAATGCCGAGTTTGACTACAAACAATTCTTTCCAAAATTTATCAAAATCAACTCACGACAAACACTCTATGGAATCTCTTTTTGTTGCATACAATGATAGTGATAAGATTCAAAAATTTCACATTCCCGTATTGATGAATGTTTTTGGGTCGCAGAGACGATTGGAACTTATTGCAACGCATTATCAATGCGATATAAAGGCTCGCTCTTTGGAATCTATCGCACAAGAAATAAAAAATCTTATGAATTTTGCATTACCAAAAAGTTTGAGTGCAAAAATTGCAAAGCTAAAAGATTTATGGAAAGTAAGACATGTGTTTCCAAAACGATACAAAGGTTCTCCTCCATGTCAGACAAAAATCTTTCAAGGAGATACCATCGATTTATTCTCATTGCCAATCTTGAAAACTTGGGAAGAAGATGGTGGTAGATTTATCACAATGGGACAAGTTTATACACAAGGTTTCAATGGTGAATCTCGCAATGTTGGCATGTATCGTTTGCAGGTAAAGTCAAAAGATGAACTTATTATGCATTGGCAAATTCATAAAGATGGTATGCATTTTTTTCATGAGTATAAAAGAGCAAACAAGCCAATGCCTGTTAGCATTGCTATTGGCGGAGACCCTCTTTATATTTGGTGCGGACAAGCTCCAATGCCACCAAAAGTTTTTGAACTTATGCTTTATGGGTTAATTCGTAATAAAAATGCCAAACTCGCACAATGTGTCAGCAATGAATTAAGTGTGCCTTATGATTGCGACATTGTGATTGAAGGATTTGTTGATACTAATTATTTTGCACCAGAGGGAAAATTTGGTGACCACACCGGATTCTATACACCCATTGAATCTTATCCCGTAATGAAAATTAAAGCTATTACAACAAAGCATGAACCTATTTATCTCGCAACAGTCGTTGGCAAACCACCACTTGAAGATAAATATATGGGTTACATGACTGAAAGGCTTTTTTTGCCGTTATTACAGATGACGACACACGGCTTAATCGATTATGCTATGCCTGAAAATGGCGTATTTCATAATTTGATTTTTGCAAAAGTGCAAGTAGATTATCCCGCACAAAGCCTACAAATTATGCATGCTTTTTTTGGAATAGGACAAATGAGTTTTGTAAAACACGCCCTCTTTCTGAGTCATCATGCACCAAGTTTGCATAATGACTATAAGATTCTCACAGATTATATTCTTAATCGCATTGGGACAAAACAGCTTTATGTTACACAAGGGATTTGTGATGCACTCGATCATGCATGTGAAAATTTTGCAATAAGCGGGAAACTTGGTATTGATGCGAGTGGTGAGGAAATTTCATTTGGTTTTAAATCCATAGATTCTGGATCATTATTACAAAAAATGCAAATCATCGCACCAGAAATCAAATCTGTGCATATTTATCCACATAAAAATCCTATTATCATTTGTGGTATTCAAAAAAACACAAAACCAATTTTTGCATATCTTGAGAGATTCTATGGAGAATTATATGAATATGGACAATTTTTTATTTTTGTAGATGACACAAATGATTTAGAAAATTATTATATGTTAGTATGGAGGATTGTAAATTCTATTGATGTGCAACGCGATTTAAAAATTATTTCACACAATACTTATGCCAATTTATCCCAATCTAATCAGAAAAATTCTCACATATTGGATTCTAAAGATTCTATATCACAAAGTTCACATGAACCACAAGTAGCCTTTTTAGATGCTACTGCAAAAAGTAATCTCGAGGGTTACAACCGAGAGTGGCCAAAAGATACCAACTGCACAGAATCTATAATTGTATCATTAAAAAATCGTGGTTTGCTTGATGGTATTGATGAAACATTTTTTAAAAGATTTGGCATTTTAAAATAAAATCGCATGATATTTTTCATTACTTTAATAAAATGAAAGATGAGAAATCCTCAAATATTTTAAATATTTATTAATCAAGAGATATGTCCAAATTTGTAAAGAAAACTAAACGAATATTTTATGAATTGATAGGGGAACTTACCGAATTTGAGAGGAAAATATAATAAATTAATTATTATAATATCCCTAAAAATCTAAAAAATTGGAATTTATTTTATTGTTAATTAAAATCAAATCCACCACTTTTACCTTTATTCATATTCTCATACACATTTTTAACATAAGATGTACGTATGTTGCAATTAAGCAACTCTGTGCAACCAAGACATGAAGTTATTTTTTTATTTATTTGACATTGTTGCAATGTGGTCTTTGCCTGTAAAAATCGTGCGTAATATTCGTCATTTTGATAATTTTGTGTATCCATAAAAATCCCTTGTATCATTAAACTTAAAAAAGAATATTACAATAAAATTCCTAAATCTTAATACTTTTTGCGTGATAATTTCTTATGAATTCAATAGACTATAAATTTTTAGTTAATTATCTAAAATAATCCCGACAGGGCAGTGATCGCTCCCAAAAATGTCGGGATAAATCATCGCTTCTTGCAGACGAGATTCTAGACATTTTGAAAGCAAAAAATAATCGATTCTCCAACCTGTATTATTTGCACGAGCTTTTCCCATGTAGCTCCACCATGTATATGCACTTTCTTTATCGGGATAAAAATAGCGATAAGAATCAATAAAGCCAGATTCTAAGAGCTGACTCATTTTTTCTCGCTCTTCATCGGTAAAACCAGCATTTCTGCGATTTGTTTTAGGGTTTTTCAAATCAATCTCTTTATGTGCCACATTAAGATCACCACACACAACAACGCCTTTTTTGTATTCTAATTGTTTTAAAAATGCACGAAAATCATCTTCCCATTCTTGTCGATAAGATAATCTTTCAAGCTCTCGTTTTGAATTTGGAGTATAAACATTTACAAGATAAAAATCTTTATATTCTGCCGTGATAATTCTTCCTTCTTTATCATGGTGGGAGATTCCCATATCATTCACAACATTTATTGGTTGTTCTTTTGTCAAAATCAATGTGCCAGAGTAACCCTTTTTTTCTGCACTATTCCAAAAGTTATGATAACCTTGAAACTCAAAAGTTGCTTGCTCTTTTTGCATTTTTGTTTCTTGAATACAAAACACATCGGCATTGATAGAATCAAAAAATTCCATAAAGCCTTTTTCCATACAGGCTCTTAAACCATTTACATTCCATGAAATTAGTTTCATTTTGTAACCTTAAATATTTTCTATTAGAAATTTTATTCTAGATTATTTATATAGCATTATTATATTTTTTGAAAATAGTAGTGATTCAGATAAAACTATAAAATATGTAATTATAGATTATAGTAAAAAATATTGTGTAAATAATGATATAATATTTTTTACTACATCAAAAAATTGGATAAATTTCCGCTAAACAATAAACCACTTCGCTAAAATAAATAGTATTTTCGCAAAGAAAAAAGATACTTTTTCTAAATTTTTATTCAAGTAACTTGACAATTGATAGTATTTTTTATATTATTAAACCTAATGTTTTGTTATTAATATTCTATATTCTAGTATTTTAATTTGCAAATAAATTTATTCATTAGGATAAACATTTGAAAAATATATCTTTTAAAATGTGTATTGTTGCTATTATTGCATCTAAAAGTCTCACACAAGTTTTTGCCGATGAAGTTGAAATTATTCAATCACCTGGTTCTACACATATACAAAAGCATAAGCCAAAAATATTTTCTTATGATGGGATGCTTGCAAGCTTTATCAAGGCAGGATTTAATAATGCCAAAGTTGATACAGCAATAGGACAGTATCCAACAGAAAGTTTTGGAACGATTTTTGGTCAATTTAATACCCATTATGATTTTACAGAGATTATTTCTAATGAAAGTGTTAATGTCCTTAAGATTGGTTTAGGAGTTTCTGCTGGTGGATTGTTTATAGATTCTACACTTCGAGATGGTGCATCATTTAATGGAAGTGGATTGAGCGGTGGAAGTGGATTAAACAATAATTATTTTGGTGGGTGGAATGGTTATCTTGGTAATTTAAATGATGACGGTTACCCATATAAACACAATCGCAATTTCGTTGTTCAAAATGCTTATGTTGATTTGCAAACAAAGTATTTTAATTTTAAGGGTGGTCGATATGAGTCAAGTATGGATTATCATAGTGGATATACACAAGGTGTGAATCTTGATGTTCATTTTGGTTATGGTGATAAAGCACGGAATCCTGATAATGAAATAAAAATATGGTGGTTTAGTTCTTTTGGTCGTGCATTCGCATATTCAGAATGGTTTCTAGATTTTTATGCAGTAAAATTTGCTAATATAGATGGTAAGCTAGTGAATCTTGGAATTCATGCGGCAGGGGTAGATATTAAATATGGTGGGCTTGTTGATTCAAATAATTATAAAAAAGGCTCTAGCCTCCTTGTGCGTCCATTTTTGTATTTTTATGCGGGACTTTATGAAGCTCCGGGTTTGAAATTAGTATATGAAAATCAATTTGGCAATGGTTTTGGATTGAAAACTACTTTGCAGGGTTTCTTTTTGCATATACACCCCGCTAATCAACTTAATGCTGATAAGGGTGCAGGAAAAAGCCGTTACAATGAATATATCGATGAATATTCTGGGAATTTAAATTTTATTCTTCAAGCGTTTTTCCATAATCATAATGCACGTGTTGGCATTTACAAAAACTTTGGAAGTGGGAACGCACATTTTGGAACTTATGGTAATCCAATGGGATTTGATTTTTGGACTGCAAGTGTATATGATATAGGTGCTAGTATCAGTGATGTGATTAATAGAAATGCAATTACTGGTTATTTTTCTGGTGGTGGATCATATAATCTTAAATATGGAACGCTTACTTGGGATATTCTTGCAAGGCTCACAAGAAGCCCAAGAAGTGATGAAGAAAGTGTAGCTCTCTATATTTCCCATGCCTTTAAAAACAATATTGCTCTTGGTTTAAAACTCGAATGGTTTCGAGATACAACAAAAGCCGGATATAATCCGGGGGCTACTTTGCCGAAGACTGAAAACTTGACAGTAGCTCGTACAGATGATAGAAGCCATGCGTTTATCACTTTTGATTATAAATTTTAGGTAATAAAACATTGAGAGAAAATTATATTCATTTATTTTGTTAAATATAGAAAAGTTTATATTTTTTGGCATTACATTTGGAATACATAATGTTATGCGATATGTCACACTTCAACACCATTCGACAATCACAACATATTGGCTCACATAGAATCTTAATATAAGCAAAGTAATTTGCTATATTAAACCAAGAGAAGTTTATAATCTAAAAAGTTCTTGTGCATTTTGTGTTGTTTGACTACATAGTTTTTGTTCTGGTATATTGAGGATTTCGCTTATTTTGGTTACAACATATGGCAGAAACTTCGACTCATTTCTTTTTCCACGATGTGGGATTGGGGCAAGATATGGTGCATCAGTTTCTAATAAGATTCTATTTAATGGAATCTTTGGTAATATTTCTACTAGTTTTTTAGCATTTTTGAATGTAATGATACCCCCGATACCATAATAAAAATCTTCATAAAATTCCAATAAAATCTCGTTTGCATTAAAGCAATGAAAAACTCCCCTGAGCTTTGACTTTCCTTGATTTTTTTGATATTTCTTTAAAATACTCGCAACCATTTCACTTGCTTCTTGATTGTCTTTAGAATCTCGCACATGTAGAATCAACGGTAAATCATATTTTAAAGCCTGCTGTATCTGGATTTCAAAACACGCAATTTGAGCTTCTTTTTCTCGTTCAGGATATTCTCCTAAACGGAAAAAATCAAGCCCACATTCACCAATTGCACAACATTTTTTTGTCTGCATTATATATTTAAGATTATAAAGTCGGTTTGTATTGAATTGTTGTGATGTTTTATCATATGTATTATCTGTTATAGAATCTTTTTGATAATCTAATAAAATTTCATCAATATGATAAGGATGGATTCCAACTGCATAAAAGATTTCATCATGTAAATCTGCAATACGTACTGCATATTCCAATGTTTCTAATGAAGCACCTGGAATAATAAATCGGCTAACACCATAGAGTTTTGAACTTGCAATTACCCCTTCTAAATCATTGTAAAACTCCACAGAATCTAAATGTATATGTGTATCAATTAATGTGTTCATGAAATCTCTTTAAACGAAATATTTTGGCAAAAGCCCTATGAAATTATTGATTCATTCTTTGGTAAAAATCATTTGTTGCTCTTACAAAGCCATCGATACTACCACAATCATATCGAATCCCCTTAAATTTGTAACCAATAACACGTCCTAATTTCGCTAATTCTAAAAGTGCATCTGTAATTTGTAATTCCCCATTGATTCCAGGTTTTGTGGTACGTAGAATGTTAAAAATATCCGGTGTTAAGATGTATCTACCAATAATAGCTAGATTTGATGGGGCTTCTTCTTTTTTTGGTTTTTCAATCATATCATAAACCTTATAAACACCATCTTCTACTTCATTTGCGGCTATCACACCATATTTATGCACCTCATCATTATTTACTTCTTCGATAGCAACAACACAACAACGGAATTTTTCGTAAATTTTCATCATTTGTGTCAAAACCCCAACATTGTCATTATAACACAAATCATCAGCTAAGATAACTGCAAAGGGATTATGTCTAACAAGTGTTTCTCCGGTCAAAATTGCATGTCCTAAGCCACGCATTTCTTTCTGTCTTGTATAACTGAAAGTTGCTGTTTCCATAATATTGCGAATTTCTGTTAAGAGATTTTCTTTTGAGGTATCCTTGATTTGGTGTTCTAGTTCATAACTAATATCAAAGTGATCTTCAATACTTCGCTTTCCTCTTCCTGTAACTATAGCCATCGTTCTACAACCAGCATTCAGTGCTTCTTCAACACCATATTGAATGAGTGGCTTTGTGAGGATTGGTAACATTTCTTTAGGCATTGCTTTTGTTGCTGGAAGGAATCTTGTCCCATATCCTGCAGCCGGGAATAAACAAGTCTCTATCATTTAATCTCCTTGTAATAACAAAAAAATAATAAAATAATTTAAGCTATAATTATACAAAAATAAAATAAATTCTATTAAAATAAAATTTTAATAGAATTTACATTCTGTGTAAGCGTTAAAAAAGCCTCTCGTTTATATTAATCAAGGTATCTTAAGTGGAGATGAAAACAAATCATGCAAAAAATATTGTTATCATATTTTGTATTTTTATTTATTCCTTTTAATGCTATTTTGATTTGGGCAACAACGAATGTTATGCAATTTGCAAATTCTAATGATTCTCACAATATCGTTAGTGAATTACAATCAAATGTTCAAGAAAAAAAGACAGATTCTATCAATAAGGAATCTCAATCCAAGTTTAATGATGTGAAATATTTCGCTCGAGACAACCAGCAAATTTCTGCACAGCCAAAAAACACTCCAAACATACAAAGAAATAATAGAGAAATTTCAAAAAGAAATAAGACAGATATACCACATAAAAATATCACTCAAGAACAAAAAATAAGTCCAGAAGCAATGGCAAATAACGAGGAGATTCAGCAATATATCCATACGCATTCATGCAAAACTAAACAAACCCAAATTTGCATAATAGCTATCGATTTGCTTACGAGTTTGAATATATTAGAAAAGATTCAATATAACAATCTTCTTTTGGCATTACAAAAAAAAGAATCCAATCTTAGCACCAAAAGCCTCAAAAAACTTCAAGATAATGTCCGAGCACGTCAAGCACTACAAGAGAAAAAGCGTCTTAATTTACATTCTGTTGGTGATACTGGCGAAGAAATATTGGATTATCATAGGCTGCAAAGCAAGGAAATTGTAGTTGTTACATCTGAAGAATATGGGCAACTTCATGAATCTATGTTAAGATTCTGTGAGCATTTTAAAACTTTGAAAAACTATGACAGAGATATACTCTTTTCTCTCACATGGCACAATAATTTGCTTTTTAAAGATGAAAAAGCGGTAAAAAAATTTTGTAAGAAAAAATTTGATATTACAAAAGAATAAAAGGGATTTATTTCAAAAATGAATATTATTTTTCCATAAACTCACGCACAACGACACCAAGTTTTACCCCCAGAATTTCTTTATGAAGAAGTTCCTCATAAATTGCCTCTGACCCATTCACTAAATCTGAACTACTTACACCATGCAAGATTGATATTCTTGCCTCCAAAAACGCGGTAAGTTTATCACAAAATTTTAGCAATTCACCACAAATAGTATCAAATCTGTTGTGATTAAAATTTGTAAGTAGTGTTGTGGAATCTATATTATATATAACTTTATTATCAATTTTATACTTATTATGAAATTCATTTTCTGTCCAATAAATAATATCTTTTTGAATAAATTGTGGTAGCTTATTGAGGATTTTGCTTTGCATTTCTTCTTGTTCGATTATTTTTAGAAGTTCATCAAGCCCCTCAACAGATTTCTTGATTGGAGAAATAATATCACGCGTTAATATTTCTGGTAAATCATGAAAAAGCCCTGCAAAAAAATGGTTAATTTGTGTTCTTTCACATAGTTGTAAATCAAGACTTAACAAATATCCACATATTGCCACCATAAGTGTATGCCCTAGAACAGATGTTTGAGGGATTCTTGGGGTTTGACTCCATCGTTTTTGAAAACGCAATTCCGCAAACATACCTACAACTTCGCGTATATCTTGATGCAAAATAAGGTTTTTCATACCAATTAAATCATAAAAGTTTTCATTTTGAGAATCTATAATATGTCTAATATTTTCAACATCATAGAGTTTTGGATTGAAATGATAGATAATATCAAATTCCCATTTTGAAGCATAAAAATGTGCTGCATGTAAAATTTTTGTTTCTATTTTTTCATTTTTATTTGCAAGATAATCTCGCATAGAATCAAAAAATGCAAAATTCCCAAGATCATCTTTTAATTGAGATTCAACAAATTCTGCAAGTTTCCCACCATGCACTTTTTTTAGTTTATGGAAAATTGGCGGTTTAATATCGGTAAGAACAACACGTTCAAAAAATTCAAACAAAAATTGCTCAATGAGTGTTGTATAATTAATTTTTATTCCCTCATTTTCTTCATATTTTGCAAAGATATAGGCAAGAATAATTTTATGTGCTTGTTTATCCAGTTCAACAAACTCAAGAGGTGTTGCCTTGTCGTTCCAACGCTGAATAGACGCACTAATAAAAAGCCTTTGTAAAAGCTTTTTATTTAAGTTTGATTGTTTAAGTTGTCTATTTTGTTTCATAATATTGCTCCATATATCCATAAAGTTTTTATTACCAAATAAATTCTAAAAACTTTAGTAATCTATTTGATATTTTCTTTAAGAATCAAGATATAACACAACCCAATACTCGCATTCTTCATGAATATAAATCTATTGCATAGGTTTTATCAGAGGCAATTTAGAGGTAAAGTTTTAATTTTTGCTTATTAAAATCCGGATAATCCATGATAGAAAGTGGGATCTGTGCTGCAAATTTTGTTTCAGTGTTGAAAACGATAGGGAATAGATAGTTAATTTCAGAATGTTCTAGGGGGCTATTAAGATCGAGAGGACAATATACAAGAATTTTACTTTTTGGAGTGATATTTAAAATAATTGTAATGTATTCTGGTATTCCAAAAGAATAATTACGCAATTTGTATGGATTGACAACAACCAAAGCATTTTGTTCTTTCACATTTTCTTTTTTTTGTATTTCATGGTTGGTATGTATTTGTATAGAATCTTTGTTGTTTGCTACTTGTTTGATTGTTGTGTCTGGTGCAATGAGATTTTGTAGCTCTGTAAAATGTGTTTTTAACTCTAAATTATCTTGCGTGAAATGACTATGATTTGCCGAATCTTCTTGAAAAAAATCTTTATTGATTTGATTTGGTGTCCAGCTTGGAAGTTTATTATTGGTAGAATGCAAATGTTTTGAAAGAATTTGTGTTTGTTCTTTTTGTTCTTGAAGTGCAATTTGATTGAAAAATTGTTCCTGATTTTGTGGATTTGTATTTGCTTTTTGATTATATTTTTTAATTGCCTCATCATCACTATAATTCATAAAAAGACTTTTTTTGCTTAATAGATTTAAACCCTTTACATGTGATAAGATTCCTTGTGCTTCATGAGTTTTGTTTCCATTGTTGTAAAGAATCTTAGCAAATACAGAATCAATGTGTTCTAAAATAATCTCACTATTGTCTTGACAAATGATTCTGTGGTCATTATTAATGCTCGATTTAAGAATATACCTATTTTTCATTTGTAACCTAAACTACTAAAATTTGAAAATTCCACATGTTAAAGCAAAATATGTGCCTTTAATTATAAAAAAGATTTATATATGATAATATATTCAAGATTATATTTTATTAATAGAAAAAGTAGATATATTAATGTAAAAAATATATAATATTAGATTTTAAAGGTATAATATATGCGATATGTAAAAAAATTTTTTATTGGAATATCCATATATTTATTTTTCATTTTATGTGGTTGCACATCAAATGATCGTTTGAATTTAGGCACACTACAATCTTTTATTCCCTCACATAGCCCTCAAAGCAAAAAACCAAAAACACAAATTGCTAAAATTTGTTATAATTATAGTATCTTTAAACGAGATAAAGTTTATGAAATTCTTACACTAGAAAATCTCTTGAAAGAGGCTTTTAGACAAACAGGGAAAAATATTTTTTATAATGTTGGTATATGGCAAAGTAGCATTAATGTGATTTATCTCTGGCAAAGAAGATGTCTCATACTGGGAAAATGAAATGAAACACTTTGTAATTATCTTTTTTCCTCTTGTTGGCTTTTTATTAAACTCTTGCTCCATACCAATTACAAACTTTGAAACTATTAGCATACAAAATGAGGAAGATTCTCTATCATACAGTGAGGATGCCCCAAATAATTTAATATCGAATGTTCATCAAATAAAATCACAATCTCATCTTATACCATTTTTACTTTATCGCGAATGTACTAAAAGTGGTGGTGCATGGCTTTTTATTTGTCAAAGTGTTGGTCTGCGTTCTCTCTATCAGACAATTCTTTTAACAAATCCGCAGATACGAGAGATTAAAAATATTAAGATTTTTTATTACCCTAAAAAATCATATCTACGTTTTGAAATGTATGGAGATTTTAGCCATTACTAAGATTTAATACACACAATGAAGAGAATCTAAGTTAAGATTTTAGTTTGATATAGACTTATGAAATTTTGCAATCAATGTTCTATCAATTATTGATTGCTGATGTTTTCTGTCGTAAAAATCGAGAATCTTCATAAAGATTCTATAAATAAACTTCTAAAATGTAAATCATGATTTGTGACAAATTATAGAAATGGTGTTTATATTGATTATGATGAGGTATAGATGATTCTTATTATGAAAGAAAAGAGTTGCATAACATATAAACGGTTTTATATGGAGTAGTTTTAAAGTTTTTTGAACATTGAATACAACAAATGCTCCCTAGTAATTAACTATAACGTATATTTGTATATTCCTTTGGAATAAAGTGGTCCTGAAGTTTCAATAATGATGGATAAAAACCAGCATTATAACCAATTGCGTAAAGTTTTTCTAAAGCTTGTATTTGTATATCACTCATTGTGTGCGAATGTTCATTTGCATAAAGTTGTAAATAAGTGTCTAATTCTTGTGCATTGACACGTACAAGATGATTATCAAGAAGCATTTTTGAAAGCAGGGGCTTATAACGCAAACCAATTTGAATAGCTTTTGTTAGAATCTTTTCTAATACAATAGCACGATTTAATGGGATAGAACGACGCAATGCCATACCACCTAGCGGCAGGGGTAATTGCTCTTTTGCCAAATCTTGCCACATATCCCATATAAAAGCTTCAACTTCAAGTTCATGTGAAAAATTGAGAATAGACTCATGTATTAAGACACCGGCATCAACAACTCCATTTAATACACCCTCTTCAATTTCTAAAAAATTCATATAAACAGGGTAAGCATCAGGATATGTCAAACGAAAAATCATTGCATTTGTTGTGTATTTTCCGCTTAGTGCAACTTTAAAATTACGTTTGAGTTTAGCACCTTTTTTTTTGATTAATTTTGGACCATATTGTTCACCAAAACTCATTCCTGTTTGAAGTAACACATAATGATTGCAGATAAAAGGATAAAGTGCAAATGAAATTGCACTAATGTCATATCGTGCTTCAAAGCACGCGAGATTAAGTGTTTCAATATCAAGAGCAAGATTATAAAGCTTGTAGGGCGTAGTAATCCAACCAAACTTAATAGCATAATACATAAATATATCATCAGCATCAGGGCTGTGTGCTATTGTATAGGCATTATCAATGTTTATGTTGCCCATGTGCTGAATCTGATTATGCATATTGAAATCCTTTATTACGGTTGCAATATTTCATTACATTGTATCTACATAAGTTTCTAAAAAATTACTGCATATTATTGGTAGATTTTAAATCTTTAAGGAATTGAAAGATTCTATAATAAATAAAGTTCAATAAACTAATATCTATAATTTAATTTATACTAACCTGCTACATTATACCTGAAAATAGAAGCACTTTAATCTTCAATAATTTAATGGATTATATTGCATGATATTATAAAATATGCACTTCATAAATATAATCTTTACTATCCATAGTGAAATGCAATTCACGCACAAGGACAGCACGTTTTTTCTTTTTAAAGAAAGCTTCGAGTTTCTTAATATCTTTTTCTTGATTATCTCTATCAAGATAAAAAACTGCACCTTTCTTCCCATTTTTTTCTATAATTTCTGCCATTTTATCAAATGTTATACTTTTGGTTGCGGTTTCGCTTTTAATCGAAGTCTTGGCAAGTTTCAGCTCTTTTAGTTCCATAATCTAAATCCTTCAATAATAAACCTTAAATTTGAGATTGCATATTATGCCAAATTTTTATTAAGAATTCATTTACTCTTCTTTAACAAATCCCACAACCCATAATCTACTCTTTGTCATAAGTGCTTTAAAATCCCTATATACTCACTCATATTAAGATTTTCTACACTCGCACTAAAAATGCAATATGGCTCTAGCACCTCACCGCCAAGATATTTAAAAGAACTCTCTAGCGGTGAAAGCAATGTCTTTATATCGTATCCGTGATGCCCATCATAGCTTGATTTTGCTCCTCCAATAGTCGTAATGACTTGAAATTTCTTACCCTTTAGTATCGTAGAATCCGCACTATATGCGATAGTCGTTAGCACTTCATCTTGCCATTCTTTCATCAAACTAGGTGTGCTAAACCAAAAGAGTGGGAATTGAAAGATGATTTTATCTGCATTTTTAAGCAGCGTGATTTCAGCTTCTTTATCAATCTTACCATTTGGATAAAGGGCGTTAAGATTGCGTATCTCTACATTTTTTAAGCTCTTAGCAGATTCTAAAAGTGCTTTATTGACTTTAGAATCTTGAAAATATGTGTGTGAAAAAATCAAAAGTGTTTGCATAGTTCTCCTTTAGGTTGTTATTTTAGAATCTCTAGTTTGAGGGTTTATGAAATCTTAGCATATTCTATTCATTATAATTATAAAATCTTTACATTTCTTTAGAATCCTATTTGGATTATGTTAGAATCTTATGAGAGAATAATGAGTCTAGCATAAAATAATCAAAAAGGAAAGAATATGGTAAAAATTACATTAGCCCATAAAGATTCTCTAATTGCTTTTTTAAGGAATGAAGTGGCAAAACGAGGATTTCAAAAAGTTGTGGTGGGATTAAGTGGTGGCATTGATAGTGCTGTGGTTGTAGCATTATGTCAAGAGGCATTTTCTCAAAAGGATAATATACATAATCAAAAAGCTATAAACAATAAAAATATTCATCAAGAATCTGTGCAATACAATGATACTCTCAAAGCTATCCTCATGCCTTCTCTTAGTTCATCAGAAGAAAGCATAATTGATTCGTTAGAACTTTGTCATACGTTGCATATTTGCTATGAGATTCTACCAATTACGCTACTTGATAAAGTCTTTTGTGAAAATTTAGCACAAAGAAATAGGGAAGAAATGGCTATTTCATGGTTAGATTCCATTCAGATGCAAACAAAAAATAAGATAAAATCTTGTCCTCAAGAAATAAGAATGAATTGTTCTACTACAACAACTATATCAGAGGAAGAATACATGCTTGCTCGTGGAAATTTTTGTGCAAGAATGCGTATGGCGACACTTTATCATATTTCACAAATTGAACGACGATTAGTTATTGGCACAAGCAATAAATCTGAAATTATGTTAGGATATAGCACACTTTTTGGCGATATGGCTTATGCGATAAATCCTATTGGGAATCTTTATAAAACACAAATTTATGAGTTAGCTAAACTCCTAAATATTCCTGAAACTATTCTGAAAAAAGCACCAAGTGCAGATCTCTATAATGGTCAAAGTGATGAACAAGATTTAGGATATAGTTACTCAGAAATCGATAAATTTTTAGAGGCGTATGAGTATTATGTAAAATCAAATCAAGATATTTACAATATAGAATCTCAAAAAGAATATTTAGAACAATATTTCCCTCACGAAATGGTAAGGAAACTCTCTCATAGAATATATATGAACGCTTTTAAACAGAATCCTCCAACTATCTTTCAAGGGGATTTCTAATCGACGAGTAAAAGCAAGATAAGAGTATAGCGACAATAAATCGTGCATCATCTACGATTTTTGTTAATATTATAAAATTTGGAGATGTGAGACTTAAGCGTTTCTATTTTAAAGAGTAATATAAAATTTTTGACAAATATAAACAAGAGAATCTTTTGATATTAAAGTAAATCTTTGAGGCTATATTTTTGAAATTCATGTATGAATGCATCTTTTGCTCGATGTATAATAGACTTTAGATTACATACATCGTGATATGGGCAATCAGTATGTTCTATATTGTGTTTAAGGCATTCTACAAAATCTGTATTTACTTCTGTATAAAGTAGCACATCGGAGAGTCGAATATCTTGTGGATTTTTGACAATTTTAATACCACCATCTCTGCCCTTAAAAGATTCTATAAAGTTTCCTTTTGAGAGCTTATGGATAATTTTTTTAAGATGATTTTGCGATATTTTTAGTTCATTTGCCATTTGCTCAATAGTTGTTAATTTGTCATTGTTTTTAGCAAGATAAATTAATGCTCGGAATGAATAATCACTGAATTTTGATAACTGCATATTTTTCCTTAATCATGCAATATAAAAAGCAAATTCTACCATAATCTCTTAAAAAATAAGTAAAAATTAAAAAACTCATTGTGTATAATTGATTATATTTGGGAGTTTATAATGCGTTCTCCAATTCATTTTTTATATATAAAATACTTTTTGTTAAGGAAACTATTGCTGTGATAAAAGATACATTTTTCTCACGATTCTTTAGAATCTGGGAATTTGTCATCAAGCATTTTACAGATTCTCATAGAAACTAGCACAACAAGCCACGACACATAAATCCACAGAAAGACAAACATAATGATTGATACAGAACCATAAATATTGCTATAAAATTTATTATATGTCATATAATAAAAGAATAATATTTTAAGCAAATACCATGTCCCTGCACCAAGAAAACTGCTGATAAGCAATACGATTGTATTGAGTGATTTATTTGCTGCGATACGAAAAAGTATTGCAAATGCAAGCCAAGTAGTAAGCATAGGTGTGGTGGAATAAAGCTGTCTTAGAATGTCAGAATATTTATCAGAAATCATTGTATTAAAATAGATAGAAGTTGCAAAGAAAAGTGGAATTAAAGTGATTAAGAGCCAATAAATAATGAACGAATCAAAGAAACTTCGTTTTTTTGCAGAAAATATCCTAGCAGAAATATCATCAAAATTACGGAAAAATATAAATGAACTAATCAATGAAACTAAAAAACCTAAAAACCCCATTTCTTTCCCATTAGATAGAAATCTATCAAGCATGATAGAGATATTTTCGGAATTATCAGGTAAAATATTTATAAGAATTGTTTCTTTGAAAGATTGAATGTGTCCCTGAAAGCTAGGGAAACTTGAAACAATCGAAAAAAGCATAAGAAATAGCGGGATAATAGAAAAAATATTATAAAAGCTTAATGATGAAGCATAATGAAAGATTTTATCTTTATCTGTAAGATTATGGTAGCATTTCTCAATTTTATCATAACATATATAATAAGTTTTTTGCAATATATGATATTGCCTTTTAAGCATAGACATTTTTGTATTTTTTTGTGTATTATCTATTTTGGGATTAAGCTCTTGAATAAAGTGGGAATTTGTAATTTCTTTTTTATTTTGTAGTTTGTTGGTTGTGATTTTTGTATGATTTCCCACATTCATAGAGAGCCTTTAAAGCCAAAATATCCAACAATAAAATAGCATCGGATTTTATTGATCTAAATATTTTTGTAATATAAGTTTTCCATAATAATATCTTAAAGCTTCAAGTTTCTTATCATCATAGAGCGTATAAAGCCAGTTATGTAATACACCCTTTTTAAAGTTTGCATGTAACGCTTCATCATATTGATTGTATTGCTTAAAAGAACCATCAAGCATACCATTTTTATAAAATCCTGTGAAATATATATTTCCATTTGGGTAAAAATGTGTGAATTTTCCATGTAATATGTTGTTTTTAAAATGCACTTCCCATGCTAACATACCATTTTTATGATAACCAATGAATTTTCCATGCTTTAGGATACCTTTACATGTTCCTTGTAAAGTAGTTTCATCAATGATGGTAGTACATGTTGGAGATGAGTATAGAAATGCTGTGTAAATACAAAGGATGGAAAAAAATCTTTGAAACATGAAATTCCTAATTCTACACGAGAGAAAATTAAATGAAAATAAGATTAAGAAGATTCTGCCCTATAGAATTTAAACTATATTGCAAAAATGAAGCTATAGGAACTTCAAAATGTAGTAAGGTTTTATCTTATTTCACCCTTAAGACAGCGTTTATGTCTTTAATCTTTTTATCTTCTAAAAGATAACGCAAATTGTGTTCATCTTGAAGATTTTTTCTAAGATCTTCTTGTTTTTTTGCAATTCTTGAGAGAATATCCATTGCTTTTGTTGTATTTCTCTCTGATTGTGCTTCTTCAAGATCTAATCTCAAATTTTTTATATCAAACTCAACAACACTGCGGTACTCTTTGTATTTTGCAGTTTGAGCTTTAATTGCTTTTTTAGTATCAAAATCAATTTGTAGAATTTGTCGTTTCTGTTGAATATTCGCTGTGTCGTATAGTTCTTTAAGGACGCCTTTTGGAGCTTTTACACTTACACCCTCTCCATGACCTTTCATATCAGGACATGCAAATAATAATCCTGTGGTTACAATAGAAACACATAATAACTTGTTTAAAACTTTCATAGTTTTCTCCTTAGCATTCGTGAAAATAAAAACTAGGTTGTATTCTATCGAAAATTTAGTTAATATTGTCAAGTTCATGCCTAAAAATTTGATAAATTATTTATTTTTTAAACAGAATATTGCGAATATTATTGTAATTTTCAGAGAAAGACTTATTAAAAATACTCAACGCCATATTATAAAACTTAATAATGGGGTTATCACAATAATGACAAACTATATTTGCATGGAAAGCTAATTACTAAAACATGAACAAATTGCATTATTTGAAAAATCTTTAAATTTTTTCGGTAAATTTCACAAATTATAATTTTTAGTTATTAAGGAAGATTCTATGAATTTTATTTTGATTGTTCTATCTGGGATTCTTGATATTTTTGCTAATCTTGCCTTACAGAAGTCTAATGGTTTTCGTAAAATGGCTTGGGGACTATTAGCCCTCGTGTTTGTTGGTGGTGCATTTTTGATTTTAGCTATTGCAGAGGAACGCGGTATGGACCTACCTATTGCTTATACTTTATGGGGTGCAATAGGAATTTTGGGCAGTGTTGCTGGAGCATATTATTTTTTTCACCAAAAATTAAAACCGATTGGATATATTGGAATCTGTCTTGTAATTCTTGCAGTGTTTTTATTGCAAGTTGAAATAAATTGGCAAAAATTTTTTAACTAAAATATTAAAAAATCTATGAAGATGAGATTTACACAAGTATATACACAGAAATATTTTAGGATAGTGAATATATCTTTATTTTAGTGTTGTATAATATAGTCTTGTTGCGTTACTAACGACACTTATAGAACTTAAACTCATCGCAAGACTTGCCATCATTGGATTAAGCACGATGCCAAGTCCACTTAAAGTTCCCATCGCAAGAGGGATACAAATAATATTATAAAGAAATGCAAAACCAAGGTTTTGTTTGATATTACGCAATGTAGAATTTCCAAGCGTAATAGAATCTGCTATATGTGAAAGATTTTGATTAAAATAGATTATATCACCATATTCAAGACTCATTTCACTACCACTTGCCATGACAATTGATACATTTGCTTGTGCAATTGCTATTGCGTCATTTGTGCCATCACCAATCATAATTACTTTATGATTTTGTGCTTGAAGTTGTTTAATATAATTGAGTTTATCTTGCGGAGTGCATTGTGCGTGATAGTTAATATTCAGAACCTTAGCAATTTTTGCGACATTATTTTCATTATCCCCGCTTAGAATTTCGCATGTAAATCCCATTTTTTGTAAGGATTGTATAAGATTTTGTGAATCTTCTTTAAGATTTTCTTCTAAAAGAATATACCCAAGCAAGATATATAAGCCCTCTTCTCGATTAAATTGTGCAAGATAAATATAGATTCCCTCCTTTGATGATTCTTGAGAATCTAATTGTGATACATTTTTTAATGGGTATGAGCGCATAAAGGAATCGTTGCCGAGTATAAAATCAAGATTTTTAGAATCTTTAGTAATGCTTGCTTTCATACCTTGATTTAAAATACTTTGAGATTGAATAATTGGATAAAGTGGAAGATCTTTTGTGCTTTTACAAACAGATTGAGCAATAATGTGTGTGCTTGTATTTTCAATAGAAGCAGTGATTCTAAGGATTTCTGCTTGTGTGCAATAATTTTTATCATTAGAATCCAAGAAAGTCTCAATTTTTTGAATCTTAAATTCTCTATTAGTAAGTGTGCCTGTTTTGTCAAATATAATCATATCGCATTTTGAAATATTTTCTAAACTTTGTGCATTCTTAAAAAATACCCCCATTTTATTTGCTCTTGCATTTGCAAATAAAATTGCCATTGGAGTGGCAAGTCCTAAGGCACAAGGACATGAGATAAGTAAGGTGCTTGCAAAGAAATTAATTGCTGTTGCTAAATCAGCATAGAAAAACCAAAAGAGACCTGACAAAGTTGCTAAGGCAATGACAATTGGCACAAATATACCAGAGATTTTATCAGCAAGTTGTGCTATTTTTGCCTTGCTTTCATATGATTGTGCAATAAGAGAATGAATTTTTGCTAGGGTTGAATCTTTTGTTGTGCTAGTCGCACGCATAATGAGTGTTGTTTCAAGATTGAGTGTACCCGCATGAAGAATATCATTTTGGTTTTTTGTGATTGGCAAACTTTCCCCGCTTAGCATACTTTCATCAATTTGAGCTTGCTCTGAAAGTATAATACCATCAACAGGAATAAATGAATGCTCTAGCACCCGAATATAATCCCCTTTTACAAGGAAGTCAGGCGAGATTTCTTCAACTTGTAAAACTGAATCTTTTTCTTGTATTGTGTGTGGGTTTAAGATTCTATATACTTTTTCTGCTTTATGTGAAAGTAAGTTTTGTGCATTCTTAGTTGCTTTATTTTTAGCACTTTCTTCAATATACTTTCCAAGCATAATGAAACTTAAAATTACACAGACACCTTCGAAATATAATTGATGTAAAAACTCGATTTGATTTGTATGAAATCCTAAAGTAAAAATATATACGCTATACAAAAATCCTGCCAAGCTTCCAACGGCTACAAGGGAATCCATATTTGGTATGCCATGATAGAGTGCTTTTAACCCGCGAATATAAAATGTTCTGCCAAAGTGCATAACACAAAGAGTGATAAAAAGTTGGATTGAGGCATTGATGCGAAAATCTTGTAAAAAATAAGGTAGCGGTGCCTGAAACATATCATGCAACATACTCATATAGACAACAATAAAAGAGCAAATAAGGCTTAAAAGAAGTCTTCTTTTTGAATTCAGAATCTTTGTCTCAAAAAATCTTAAAAAATTACTCAATCGTTGGAATAAATTTTGTGGGGATTGTTGTATTGTTTTATCTCTACTAGAATCTTGCATGTTTTGTTGTGATAAAAGGTTGTTTATTTGTGTTATTTTAGTCTCAACTTGTGCTGTTTGCAACGATGGTTTTTGAGTTTGGGGGATTGTAGATATATTTGTTTTCATCTGTAAAGTTGGTTTCAGAGATATTTTATTTGGTATAACTGGCATTTGATTTTGCATCTTAAATAAAGAAAACTCTTGAGGTTTTACAGGGGATTGAAATATGGGTGCATCTTCTTGTGATTTTGCCTCATAACCGATGTCATGAATTATTTTAATAATTGTATTTATATCAATTTTGCTTGGGTTAAACTCTACTGTCGCACTATTACTAAGCAAAAATACATTTGCTTTTATAATAGAATCTTGTTTCTTTAAGGTGCGTTCGATAGCAGCAGAACATGATGCACAACTCATTCCTTCAATTTTTAATCGTAATGTTTGCGATTGGATATTGGTATCAGGATATTCTTGATTTCCCTCTTTGTTTAAATTGTCCCCATTGTTTGTATTTTGTTGATTTTGGTTAGAATGTGAATGTTGCATAGTATTTACCTTTGAAATTGAATAATTTTTTAATTTTCAGCAATGTTTATTGTAATTTTATAGTTTTAATATTTTGCTAATTTTTTGAAGTATTCTGGGAGTAAAATAAGATTCTGTTACTTAAAGAAAAATAGACTTTCAATCATTAAATTTCTATTGATGTAGTGCTTCGCATTTAGTTTGTGTGTTCAATAACTCAAGTTCAATTACATAATTTCTATGTTAAAGTCTTAGCAAATTCCTAAGCTAATTAAAGCTAAAAATATTATCTCTATTATTTTAATCTTTTGATATGAATAATAATTTATACAACATAGATTAGGTATTTAGTCAGATAATAAGAAAAATTATTTATATTTTATAAATAAGATTATGTTAGAATAACCATTGTAATAAATTAAAAGAAATTAAGGATTATAATGCGAGTGGTATTAACTGTTGGACGATATTTTAGACAAAGATTTGGACAGAAAGTGCGTAAGATTCCCATTTCATTGACAGGTTTTACTTGTCCAAATATTGATGGAAGTGTGGCAAAAGGTGGCTGTATTTATTGTAAAAATGAAAGTTTTTCGCCTTCTCTTGTTATGAAGAAAAAAGAAAATCAAGAAGCAAAAAATATTTTTACCGAATCATCATACGCCAAACAAGCGGATTCACATATTCAGGAATTAGAAATTATAGATTCCGTTCTTCCACAGAATACACAAGACAACAATGAAGAAACCACACACAATCAAATGAAAAGTGGAACAGCACAAAAGCTACCAAAAATCAAAATGAATTTTACACTTACCAATAATCCTCTACTTTCTCACCAATTGGGTGAATTAGAATCCCAATTTGCTTACCATTCTGCATTTCATAAAAAAAAATTTGGTATCACAAAATACATGGTATATTTTCAAAGTTTTACAAATACTTATGCACCATTTGATACACTTAAAGCCCTTTATACTCGTGCTCTAAGTTTGCCAGATGTCGTTGGTATGAGTATCGGGACACGTGTTGATTGCGTAGATTCTAAACTTCTTGATTTTTTAGGAGAATTTGTAAAAAATGGCAAAGAAATATGGCTTGAATACGGAATCCAATCAATTTATGAAGAAACGCTTAAGCTCACAAATCGTGGGCATACTATGGAAGGTGTTAAGGAGCTTTTTCAAGAAACGCGTAAAAGGGGCATCAAAGTATGTGCCCATTTAATTTATGGGTTGCCAAATGAGAGTATAGAAATGATGATACATTCATTACAAACTATTCTTGAATATGGTGTTGATTCTTTAAAAATTCATCCGCTTTATGTTGTTGAGGGAACAGCCCTCGCACGTTTATATAAAAAAGGTAAATATAAACCAATCTCACTTGAAGATTATGGTGAGGCAATCGCACAATCTCTTAAAATTATTCCCTCAAATATTATTGTGCAAAGGGTAAGTGCAGGTGCGCATGATTCTAGTCTTTTAGCACCAAAATGGTGTTTTGATAAAAATATTCAAATGCGATATTTACGCGAACGATTAAGAAAAGAAGGGGTTGAATATTAAATTCAATTTCCAAAAATAATCAGAAAATAATATTTTATACAAAAATATTAATAATACAAGGAAATTGCTACAAGTTCGAATTGGACTCTTTTTTGCTAGAATCTCAATAATAAATATTTCATACAAAAGGATTTCTATGAAATTAGAGGATAATTGGAAATTACTTAAGACATGTATTATTGTTGCCAATCTCATGTTTGCAACAGCACTATTTGCAAATAATCCTTTTATGATTAATACAAATCAACGGGATTTTCAAGCACAACAAAAAAATAAAGGTAAAAAACATCTCACAACTGAAAATATTCAGTTACCAAGCAATGCCCGTGAGTTGAAGAGTGTTTCGCTCACTTTTCAGAATCTTGATGGCACAACTGAAACCCGTGAATTGAAGGTTGATAAAACAATCGATTGGCATTATCCAATCAAAATCACACAGCAAGAGGCGATACGCAATATTTCTAAACGTTATTTTAGTTTAAATGATTTTGAGTTTCTTATGGAGGGTACAACAATCGTTATTAGCTCACCAAAACATAGAATCATAAGGCACTTCCTCCTTGCTTCGCCGACAACTATTATTGTTGATTTTAGTCGCGATGGTGGAAATGTATATGATGGGAAAGTAGGTACAGGAGAGCAGTATTTCTCTGAAGTAAGTGTGAATGCAAGAAAAGATTTTTATCGTGTAACAATTACACTTGATGGAATCTATAAATATAAACTTAAAAGTGGTAAAAATAATACACACACCATTACCCTAGAATAAAATTTGAATTTCATAGAATCTAAAATCTACTAATTAAATAGAGATTCTATAAGCAAAATTATGGATTCTTCAGTCTTGCTTCATAACGATACTTTTTTCTCTGTAATTTCACATTGTTTTTGTGTAATATTTCTTTGTGTCCTTTATTAATATGTTTATTTAACATACTTTTTTCTTGTGAAGTAGTAAATTTTATGTATCATATATTTATAATTGAAAAAATAGTAAATTAATAAATATTTAAAACAAAATTTTATAATTTACAAAAATTAATTAACATTACTATGATATAATCCATATCTTATTTTTTATTTTAAGGAAGTATCTAAATGAGAAAGTCTTTGCTTCATTTGTGTGTTTTTTTAATTAGTGCAAATATTGTTTGTGGTTCATTTGTATTTGGAGCAAACAAAAAAAATAGTGGTTTGGGATATGGTAGTGGCAATGCTTTTGTGGGTGCAGAAGTTGGTGTTGGCACATGGAATAGTATCAGTGTTGGTGTAATAGCTGGTTATCAGCATTATTTTAAAAGTTCATGGCAATTTGCAAATATGCGACATGGTGTGCGTGGATATGGTGCATTAGGATGGGGTTTAAGTTGGGGTAGTGCTAATAGTTTGCTTATACGTGTTGGTGCTGATTGGACAATTGATTTTAACCCACAAAGTAAAAATGTATGGGGTGCATTCGCAGGGCTATCTCTTGGGTCATATGGCGTATTCTCCAATCCAAGCATTTTTTTACTTGGATGGGGTGCGAATATTGGTGGTTCATTTGAAATCAATAGAACACATCGTTTTGAAATTTTGCTCGGAGGTGGATATCATTTTTTATCTGCTCGTTATTTATTTAAATTTTAAAATATACAATTATTTTAATGATATTTATACAAAATAGTAATTTATCAAGATTTTAGTATAGAGTAATGATTAATAATCTTATATTATTGTTATTATAAATATACAATAAACAAATATCTTTGATTTTACGCTAATTGCTTTATGTGTTCTAGACTATAAACTTTTGATTTAAATCCATAATAAAAATTTTTATTTTTATTTCTATATCCCTAAAGTCTTTTATTATTTTTATTCGTAAAAACCTTAGTTGTCATAAGTGATTGAAAAGCCATATAATTGAAATTTTTTAAGCAAATTGTGGAAATGATTTTTCTAAATAGTTTGTCTGGTTTAGGGAATTTCATAAAGCCTTAAGGAATTATTAGATATAATAAAAATTTTTAAGGAGATTACAAAATATTATGGGGAATCTATTAGATAATACAACTATTAAAGAAGTTCGCATTGATGATTCTATAAAAGAAAGTTATCTTGATTATTCTATGAGTGTCATTGTTGGTCGTGCATTACCAAATGCTAGAGATGGTTTGAAACCTGTACATCGCAGGATTCTCTATGCTATGGATAATCTTAATCTCTCACATACTGCAAAATATAAAAAAAGTGCGAGAATTGTTGGGGATGTTATAGGTAAATATCACCCGCATGGTGATACTGCTGTATATGATGCACTTGTGCGTATGGCACAAGATTTTTCTATGCGACTGATGCTTGTTGATGGACAAGGGAATTTTGGTTCTGTTGATGGGGATAGAGCTGCCGCTATGCGTTATACTGAAGCAAGAATGACTCATGCTAGCGAAGAAATGTTGCGTGATATTAAGAAAGAAACTATTGATTTTGTGCCAAATTATGATGAAAGTGAAAAAGAACCAAGTGTCTTACCCACACGCATTCCTAATCTCCTTGTGAATGGATCAAGTGGGATAGCTGTTGGTATGGCTACTTCTATCCCACCGCATAGAATTGATGAAATTATTGATGCACTTTTATATCGCATCGATAATCCAAGATGTGATATTGGTGAGATTTTAGAATTAGTTGAAGGTCCAGATTTTCCAACAGGTGGTATTATCTTTGGTAAGCAAGGTATTGTCGAAGCATATACCACAGGACGTGGAAGAATAAAAGTCCGTGCGAAAGTGCATATAGAACAAACTAAAACAAAAGAAAATATTGTTGTTGATGAAATTCCTTACCAAGTTAATAAAGCACGTTTAATTGAACAAATTGATACACTTGGAAAAAATAAAATTATTGATGGAATCTCTGATATTCGTGATGAATCTGATAAGGAAGGAATGCGCATTGTTATTGAACTTAAACGAGAGACAATGCATGAGGTAGTATTAAATCATCTTTATAAATCAAGTGCAATGGAGCAAACTTTCGGTATTATACTTCTTGCGATTGATAATAATGAACCAAAGATTTTTACACTTTTAGAACTACTTGATGTTTTTATCTCACACCGAAAAACAATCGTTATTCGTCGCACTATTTTTGAACTCTCTGAAGCAAGGGCAAGACTGCATATTCTAGAGGGGTATCGTATTGCCCTTGAGCATATTGATGAGATTATAGCACTTATTCGACAAAGTAGTGATGGCGAAGTTGCAAAAGCCTCACTGATGTCGAATTATAATCTTTCGGAGCTACAAAGTCAGGCTATTCTCAATATGCGTTTGCAACGTTTGACGGGATTGGAGATTGATAAGGTGGAGAATGAATATCAAGGGTTGTTGCCAATCATTGAGAATCTCGAGTCTATTTTGCAACATGAAGAGAAATTAAATAGCGTAATCAAAGAGGAGCTTGAGGAAGTAAAGAAAATCTTTACAACTCCGCGCAGAACAACCATAGAAGAAAATTACGATGCAATTGACATGGAGGATTTAATCCCCAATGAACAAGTTGTTGTAACAATGAGTCATCGAGGATATGTCAAACGCGTTTTACTGAAAACTTATGAGAAGCAAAATCGCGGTGGTAAAGGAAAAATTAGTGGTAATACACATGATGATGATTTTATCCAGTCATTTTTTGTGGCAAATACACATGATACGATTATGTTTATTACAAACAAAGGGCAACTCTATTGGCTTAAAGTATATAGAATCCCAGAAACAGGTAGAACAGCTATAGGTAAAGCTGTTGTAAACCTCATTAATCTTCAAGAGAACGAGAAAATTATGACGACAATTACTACAAGTGATTTTGATAATAATAAATCTCTTGTATTTTTTACGAAAAAGGGTATTGTAAAACGCACCAATTTAAGCGAATATAAAAATATTCGGAATGTTGGGGTTCGTGCTATTAACCTCGATGACGATGATGAATTGATTAGTGCAAGTATTATAGATTCTCAAGTGCGTGAGCTTTTTATTGCAACGCGAGAAGGGCAATGTATTCGTTTTGGGGCAGATTCTATCCGTGATATTGGGAGAGCTGCACGCGGTGTAATTGGGATTAAATTTAAAATGTCAAATGATAGTGTTATTGCTGGAACCACAATTAGCAAAGATGAAGATAAGCTTTTGAGCATCAGTGAGTTAGGAATTGGAAAGCAAACAATCGCTGGAAGTTATAGTATCATCAAACGAGGTGGAAAAGGTGTTATCGCAATGAAACTTACCAATAAAACAGGTAAGCTAGTAAGTGTATTAAGCGTGAATGATTCTAATATGGATCTTATGGTGTTAACAACTTCAGGAAAAATGATACGAGTACCTTTAGATTCTATTCGTGAAGCGGGACGCAACACAAGTGGTGTAAAGATTGTAAGTCTTGGTGATAAAGATAGGGTTGCATTTGCAGGTATTTGTAGTAAAGAAGAAAAAGAAGATGGTATATTTGAGGAAAAAGAGTAAATTTATAATTACTTGCTTTACTGGTTTTTATACTAAAATTACCGATCAATAAATCTTTAATTTCTCTTTTGTTATTTTTTATAATTTTAGAAAATCTTTAGTTATCTTTAGATTTGTAACTTCAAAAATAAAATGCATAATTAAGAAGCATAATGATGAGGATTGGTATTATGATATTTATCTAGGTATTTTTATATATACACATTGACAATTTTCTTGCACGATAACTTTACATAAAAATGAAGATAATAAATTAATAATATCAATAATATATAATATAAAGCCACTAAAAACCAAAAAATGCAAATATAAACCACAATAAATATAAAAAATGTTTGATTTTTTGCCTCTATTCAATTGCTCTTAAGAAAGTTTTATAAAATTATAATATTAATTATATTTTATTTCAGTATTTTATGTTGAGGCTTTATATATTGTGTTCATTCTTCTCCAATTTACAAATTTCGTATGCTTTTATTCATTGATTGTATTGCAAATTAGTGTTGCTGGGTTCTTATAATGGTCCCAGCAACTTTTACTTTTCTGATCTATTTTTTATAATTTCATATTATCTATTTTGATTTGGCCAATACCGAACAGCTCTAATGTCATATTGATTTACAATATCAAAAAAATGTTGTTGTATAAGATCATATCCTCTAACTTCATTTTTAGAGTATTTTACCATTCTTTCAACCTCATCACCAAGATTAATTGGTTCTCCATTTATTTTTTGTGCAGTGATTTTTACACTTCTCTTATGCGAATTTGGATCAAACAACTTTGCATATTCATTTACGATTTTTACAAAATTTTTCTTAAGGTTATCGTTAAGATATGGGCTTTGATTGATGAAAGTAATACTTGCTGCTCTACTAGCCTCGATACTTGAATAGTAACCGGCGGTAATTTCTTTCTTTTCCTCTTCGCGTGCTTTTCTTTCTTTTTTAGAAAGTGGTATATTCTCATTAAAGTCTAAGAAATCATGTGCATAAAGTCCGAAAGTAGATTCAGCAAGTTTTTTAGTTCGGAGGTATAATCTTGCTTCGCGTAAGTCAATATTATAGTTTTTTAACCATACAATAAATTCATCGACTACTCCTTGTGTTGCTTCTTGATACTCTTCGCGTAATTCGTCATAGTCTTTCTCATAAAATTCTCGCACTTTTTTCATTTCCGCCCTATTTTTCATCAATGAATTATGCAGAGAAGTTTTATCTTGTGTAATTCCTCTAGAATCGTTACATATTTTGTGATTATCGCAACCACAAGAGTGCCTTGTATCTGAATACTTATTTGTTTGTGTGATATGTTGTAAGTCATTTTCAAGATTCTCGTGTTCCGTGTAAAGTTCTTTCATTTCATTATCGCGTTTATCACGCAACTGTTGTAACTTTACTCTATACACAGAATCCATATTGTTTATTTTCTCATTATAATGATAGGCTTTGGCAAGTAACTCTTGAAGAATGCTAAACATGGTTTTATATCGAAAATTTCGCGATTGCAACAAAGTATCACTATCGAATTCTAAGGTGGCGACATCTGATGCAACAAAACATTTTTCATTTGTTACAATTTCACGATTTATAAGGTCAGAATCATTCTGACAAGTAATATTTTTAGGGATAAATTCTGCGTACTGTACTTGTCTTTTAAAATCTGTTTGCACATTGGCAGAAATCTTTTGAGTATATTTAAAATCTGAAACTTCTAGCTCAAACTGTGCATTTTTAATTGTTGCATGCACAAATGGCAATACAATATCTCTAAATTGACATTTTGCTTGCGTATCATCTCCAAAACACCTGTATTCAATGCCTAAATCCTGCATACTCTTTAAACTACTTTCTGCGATATCTAAAGCTCTTGTTTTACCAAAACTCACTCCAGAAGAAATTGCACAAATGACACCAAACATCAACATCTTTTTTAACATATGTTCAATCCTTTCATATTTTTAGACTCATTAAAAATAAAATACTTAATCATATTGTTTTTTCTATTAATTTTCTATTAATTTTTAATAAAATAAAATATTTTTTTATATTTTCTTAAATATTTAGAATATATTATGGTTTTTTAAGGCTATTTTTAGCTAATAAATATTTTAATATATTGAAACAACTCATGTTTGCTTTTCTGTCCATACTAAAGTATTTGAGTTTTATAGAAGTGCCAAAGACTTGGTTATTAGAAACAATTCTGTTTATTTTTATAAATACTACAATAATAAATGTTTCTCTAAAGCTTTATAATAATTTTAATATCATGGTTATTTGGTAGTTTCTTTGCAATTATTATGTTAGAATCTTAATAAGTTTGCGAGATTTTATTACAAAGATTTTCTGTGCTTTTTTATCACAATACTTTAGCTATTCCTTGCCAGTATGTTAGAGGACTTTCATTTTTGGAAGTTCTTATCTGTCTCATCATTTTATCAATTTTTGCTATTTTTATGATAAAACCTTATTCACAAGAAATCATTGCAATCGAAGCGGCAAGCACACATGTCCAAATGCTTCAAAAACAGCTAAATGAAATTTCTTATCAAGCATTTTTGCAAAAACAAAAAATTAATATTGGGACAATTAATGCACTTTTACAAAATGCACAAACAAATAATAATCTTTTCACTTTTACTTTGCGTGGGGATGACTTTACATTGCGTATCAAAAGCAAACAATTAAAACTGAATCTACGCGAAAATTCAAATGGTTCTTATACCATTGCATGTAATCCCAGCAACGAACTTTGTCGTAAAATATATCACAGAAAACACAAAAAATGAAAGATTAAAACTCTTCTAGTAGTCTTTTAGTAAGATTAATAAATATGATTTTTCAATCAAAATTAATATAAATTATTTCTTAAATTGTATTAGCAATAATCAACAAAAAATTTTGTTGTAATACATTTAGCTTATATTGAGAGTTAGTAAATAATCTTATTTGCTCTCATTATTTGTTCTAGCACAACTAAGAATACTAAAAAAACTTGAACCACTTCCACTAAAAAAAACCTTGTTATATTGTTTTGCAAGTGTTGTTTGAATATGTTGTAATCCATGATAAAGATTGCATGCTGGTAGATATAAATCATTTAATTCCTCAATAGAATACTTCTCTAAAATATCTTGTGAATCAAGACTAAGACAAATCTCCTTTATGGTATCATAATTTGAAGTCATTATGTTTTGTGATGATATAGGTGTATGGGAATCAACATTTTTAGATTCTAAGCGGTTGATTTCTTTTGTAATATATTGTTCATTGCGAGAACTTTGCATTTTTTCTTCCTCACGAGAATCAATACATGTTCTATATCCTATACTTTTTTGTGTATTTGTTTGTAACTTGTCAAATTCCCTATAAACTTCTCTTGTATCACATGCAATATTATTGCAATGAATGCGAAAATGCACAATATCTTCATAAAATGGTTCTATAATTTCTCCTGTGCCAGAAACATTTGCACTTAAAAAAGCAAGTTTATTTTTATTATCTTTGGTTTCATTTTTGAGTTGGAGACAATCCGCAGAATGAAATTGACGAAAAAATGAGTTGATATTGTATTCTTCCACTAAGTTCTGAATCTTTTTTCTGTATTCATATTCATTGATTGAGATTTGTTGCTGAAAAAATGGTGAGATATTGTCATATCCTTGAGAATATACAATAAGAAAAAATGGGACATCACTTCCAAGTTCTTTTGCAAGTTGTAATAATATTGAAGAATTATAAAAAAATCCACATATTTGATTTAATACAAGCAGAGTAATTGCAGCATTT
Source organism: Helicobacter didelphidarum (assembly GCF_003364195.1). Classification (GTDB taxonomy): domain Bacteria; phylum Campylobacterota; class Campylobacteria; order Campylobacterales; family Helicobacteraceae; genus Helicobacter_A; species Helicobacter_A didelphidarum. The sequence goes on from NZ_NXLQ01000009.1 coordinate 46,858, forward strand.
GCACTCCCACCACCAAGCCCACTCCCAACCGGAATCTTTTTATTGACAATAATAACCAAAGATTGTTGCTTACTTTGTGTATTTTTTCCCTCTTTTTTTGCATAAGATTGTAATGCTACATAGGCTTTATAAATCAAATTGGATTCCAAAGCACAATTAAATTGTCCCACTAAATAAAATTTTTTATGCTTATTTTGCGATATTTTATTTATTTCATCTATATTGCTGTTACTCGACAAAATATTATGTATGTAAGATTGTGTATCATCAAAACAAACAAAAGCCATTTCATCGTATAAATCACCCAGTGCAAGAAAAAACCTTGAAGTTAATGGATGAAGATTTCCAGATTTTTGGTGAATTTTAAGAAAAATATTAAGCTTTGGATAAGCACGAAGAAGCGATATTGTATAATCTTGCATAGAATCAATAACCTATTTTTGCTTACCTTGTTCTTTTTTAAAGGCATCTTTAGCATTAATTTCTTTTGAATACTTACTTTTTAAATGCACTCCTAATGCATCTAGAATATCTTTGCCAATAGCATCACCTGTTGCTTTTGCGTTTTCACTTTTTACTGCCTCTGTAAGCTCTGCACGTAAAATTAAAGTTTTTGGCGGTGCTTCAAAGCCAAGCTTTACGCTTCCTTTATCAACACTCACAACTTTTACAATAATATCATTTCCAATCACAACACTTTCTTCTTGCTTTCTGGACAAAATTAACATTTATCAATCCTATTTAAAATATATTTTACTTTACCATTTCGTGCTATTTCAAGGATACTAAAATGCCCTCCAAAATCAGCCAAAAAAGTTCGAGTATCGTGCAAATTACTATATTTCCTTAGAATATCTTGCGAATCTTTTTCATTCTCTTTGGTATGAGATTCCCCTTTTATTTGTTCCTTATCCTTTCTTCTTAAAGGTTTTTCAAAGAGATAAGAACAGATTTGAGAATCTAAAGTAATTTTTGCACCGTTAAAAGATTCTTTTGCATATTTTAAAAGGCTAATTGTATCATATTTTAGTGTATTTTGCATGTCTATTACAATAAGTTTTGTTTTTTGTGCCTTATTCTTATAAAGAAAATCAAGTTCAAGAATTGTATTTGGACGCAATAGAGTAATATTGTGTTGCATAGATTGTGTTTGATACTTTTCTTGTAAAGAAAGTATGTTTATCTTATGAGAATCCTTTCTGTTAAAGGGTTTATTTTGAAAATTGTGCTGTATTCTATTATGTTCAATATTTATAAGCATATCATGATAGTTTAAAGAACCCTCGCTTATTCGTTCTAAATCGCATAAGCCCCCTTTTACACCAAGCCCCTTTGCAATCAACTCTCCGATGCTACGCACATACCCACCTTCACTTACACACACTTCAAAACTTAGGAATGGGTGATTGTATGCAAGAAGATTGAGAGAATAAACCTCCATTGTAATAATTGGAAGCTCAAAGTTAATTTGTGTTCGTGCTAATTCATAGGCTCGTTTGCCATTAATATGTTTTGCACTAAATTTTGGTGGAGTGTAAGAAATAGTCCCATGTAAGGATTCCAGAATTTGCTCTATTTCTTCTAATTTTACCTTTCTCACTTCTTTTATATCAATAATATTTTCTGTATCAAGGCTAGCACTTTCTAAGCCCAAATGGAGTGTTGCCCTATATGTTTTATAATCTTTTTGAATATGCCTTAAAAGTTTTGTGTAAGAATTTACCCCAAGTATAAGTTGCCCTCTTGCAAATGGATCAAGTGTGCCTGAAAAACCAATTTTTGTAATCTGAAATCCCTGTTTTTTTAGTGCTGATTTAATCGCATTGGTAAAATTAAGACTTGACATATTTGGAATCTTATAGGCAAGAGCTAAGAAGTTTGGTTGAAATTTATTTTGCAAGAAAATAACCTTGATTTTTGAATTGAATATAACGATATTTTACTATAGATTAGTTATAATTCATATTTGATATTTTAGATTCTAAGGAGTTTGTGTTGGAAATTCAAGGAAACGAACTCATTTTGCAAGAAGGTAGTTTAATTACTTCTAAAACTGACTTGCGTGGTTATATCACTTATGCAAACTTTGATTTTATACAATTTAGTGGTTATGACGAAGAAGAATTAATAGGCAAAAATCATAATATAATCCGCCACCCAATTATGCCAAAAATTATTTTTAAAGTTTTGTGGGATACTATACAAGGTGGCAAAGAAATCAATGCTTTTGTTATCAATCGCAACAAAGAAAATTATGATTATTGGGTGTATGCGAATGTTACACCATCGTTTAATAAAGATGGAAGCATTATAGGTTATTACTCTGTGCGAAGAAAACCAAATCCAAAAGCTATCCCAGTTGTTAAGGGAGTTTATGCTAAACTCTTGCAAGCAGAAAACGATGCACATTCACAAGGAAAAAACCCTATGGTAGCAAGTGGGGAACTCCTTAACAAAACCCTACAAGATATTAATATGAATCATCAATTATTTTTTATTACATTGCAAAAAAATGGTTCATTATAAAATAAAAAATATTTGGTTTATGAAAAGAGTTTAAAAAACAACACTTAATATAAAGATTTTTTGATTTTATTTTATAGAAGGAATATATATGATATTTGTTGATGCATGTTTACGAAAAAAAACGCCCTATACACCAATATGGATGATGAGACAAGCAGGTAGATATTTAACTGAATATAGAAATACTCGTTTAAAAGCAAAAAATTTTCTTGATTTATGCCAACAAGTTCCTTTAGCCACAGAAGTTACTCTACAACCAATTGAGATTCTTGATGTTGATGCGGCAATACTCTTTAGTGATATTTTAGTAGTCCCTTATGAAATGGGGTTGGAGCTTGAATTTAAAGAAAATTTTGGACCAAAATTCTTACAAACTATTCAGGGAAAAGATTCTCTTCTTACATTAAGAGAAAATGCCTATAAACGACTAGAGTATGTTTATGATTGTGTATCTTCAGTGCGTAAGAAACTCTCAAAAGATAAAGCACTGATTGGTTTTAGCGGTGCACCTTGGACGCTTGCAACCTACATGATTGAGGGTTGTGGCTCAAAAAGCTATGAAAAAAGCAAAAAAATGCTTTATAGTGACAAGCACACAATGCACACTCTTTTAGAAAAAATAAGTAGTGAAATTAAGCAATATTTAGCTATGCAGATAAAGGCGGGAGCAGATGCCGTTATGCTTTTTGATTCTTGGGCAAATGCACTTGAAGCAACAAAATATTTGGAATTTGGCTGGAAATATTTACAAGATATTACGAGTTATTTAAAAACAGAATATGGAGAGATTCCAATTATTATTTTTCCGCGTGGTGTTGGTGCATTTTTAGAATCTTTAGAAGGTAAATTTGATGTCTTAGGGATTGATTGGCAGATCAGCATGAAAGAAGCAAAACGCAAAGTTGGTTCAAAATTTGTTTTACAAGGAAATCTTGAACCAGCACGACTATATGATTACAATGAAATGGAGCAGGGTGTAAAAGAGATTGTGGAAGTTATGCAAAATAGGGGACATATTTTCAATCTTGGACATGGAATGATTAAAGATTTACCGCGTGTAAATGCTATTCAATTAGTAAAACTTGTGCGTGAAATATCAAGTAAATACGCCTAAATATTTATAATAATATTGCATTTTATAAAATACAAGAAAGATATTATGGAAGCAAATAAACAAAACAACAAAGCTATACAACAAAGAGATTTTTTTTATCAATCTTTTCATAACAAACAGCCTCTATTTGTTTTGAGTAGTCAACGTTCTAAAAATATTTTTTACAATAATTTTTCAAAAAATATTTCATTTTATAGGAATATTTTGCAGTCATATCCTGACTTTCTTCATCTTTGTGAATGCCAAGACACACGCTCACTGAATATGGATTTACAAGAACGCTATTTTAAAATATTTAAAAATCCTGATTTTAACACTGCTACACAAAATTCTCATGAAAATATTAATTCATTTTTACCTCAAGCTTTTACAATCTCTGAATTTTTCTCTCAAATGACATATTCATTATATATTCTTGTGCCACAAAAATTTCGTAGTTTTTTTATGAGCCAAGCTTTGAAAATTGTGAAAGAAAATGACAAAAATAAGTTTTATGATAAACAAAATTTCTTACATAAGAATTTGGAATCTGAAGATTCTCAGAAGATGTATTCTCATAAGAGTTTTCTCTCATTTCTTGAGACTTCTAATATTTTGCTTGATTTTTATGATGAATTACGCGAACATAAGATTCCAATTACAAAAGAAAAGCTTTGGGATTTTTGCAAATATGACACTTATGATGATTATTCTTTGCAGCTTGAAATTCTTGCAGAAATTTATGGACAATATCAAGAAATTTTACAAGCAAATAATCTCTGTGATGCCATTTATAGCAATACCATTGCAAAAAATTATGAAATTTCTACACATTTGATAGAATCTTTTTGTGCCATTCATATTGATCTTGAGGGATTTATCTCATTTTTAGATTATGAGAAAATAGAGGCTGTCGCACAAATTACACCACTCTTTTTGCATTTTACAACAGATTCATATAATCTTACAAATTTTAAATTTCTACAAAAAAAGTTAGAGCCACATAAACAATATATTTATTGTGTGCATAGTAAGAAACTTTTATCACAAGAAATTCCAAAGATTCACTTAAGCTCCATACAACTTTATAAAACAAGCAAGGTTTTCAATCAAGCCAATCTCGCATTAGCAAAAGCATATCAATGGCAAAAAGAGATTTTGCAAGGAGCAAATGAAAATGACTTTGCTATTATTTTGCCAAATGAAAATTTTTATAGTCATCTTCTTACACTTGATACAATTTTTAAAAATAATAAAGATGGTAATCTTACCTTAGATTCAAAGAAATTTTTTAATTTTGCGATGGGGATAAGTATTGATAGCTTAAAAGAATATAGTCTTTTAGAGAATCTCTATAAAAAATTCATACAACAACAAGTTTTTAATGTAGAAGAAATAATTCAATATATGCAAAAACATATACATCTTGATTCTATATCTCAGGCAAAAAAAAATACAACAAGAGATTCTAATCAAAATTTTAATCTATTAAATAATATAGGAATAACACAAACAAATCTTGTGCAGCATATCAATAATTATTTTGGAACTTTAGCCCATCTTTTTGAGCAAGATTCTTGTGAGATTACACCTTTAAATCTTGAAACTTATGGTTTGGATATTTTAGAAAAGCTTTTACATCTTTTATTTTGTTTTGATAAAAATATTCTTGTTTATGGAATCGATATATTATCCAATCTTAAGTTTCTTACCCAAAAACAATTTTTATACACACAATCTCTGAATTTTCAGAATCTTTTTATGTTATTTATGCGAGATTTTTCCCAATTAAGCGTTGATGATGTGGGTGGTGGAAAAATCCGCGTTATGGGTACACTTGAAGCTCGCAATCTTCTTTTTAAAGAAGTGTTAATCTTAGATTTTACGGATGATTTTATTCCCAATATTTCCTATAATGATATTTTTTTAAATTCAAATATTCGTTCCATATTTCTTATGCCAACGCGTCAAGATAAAGAAAATCTTTATAAACATCACTACTATAATATTTTACGAAATACAGAAACTACACATATTTGTTTTGTAGTAAATGATGAAAAGATTCCATCAAATATGCTTTTAGAATTACATTGTGATATTGAAGATGCCTTGAATATCGATGATATATATGTTTATTATGATTATTCTAAAATTTTTGAACAACATACAAATCAAATAACACCAGAAGAATTCCCAAAATTTGATTGTAGTGGTAACAATAAAATAAGTTTTAGTGCAACTTCATTCAATGTTTATCAATATTGTACGCGAAGATTTTATTATCAATACATAGAGAATCTTCAAGAAGAAATAAAAAATACTATACCACTCAATATTGGTAATATCATACATGCTATGTTATATGAATCTTATAAAGATTTTGTCCAAACAAATGAATTTTTAAAAAAAGAAGACATAGATTGTGTTGAGCAAAGATTCAACACTTTATTTCAAACAATTTCCACATCTTTTTTGAAAAAAATAAAATGGACAAGCGAACAAGAGATTCCTATTCATGCAGATCTTTTCTCAAGAGAAAAAAATCTTATTTTGAATATGCAGACCTATATTGATTTAGATAATATGGTAAATGTCAATATGCCAATTTATTTTGCATGTGAAAAAATGCGTGTAACAGATAATAGAATCAAGATTCTTGGACTTGAATATAATATTAATATAGCTGTTGAGAATCTTGGTTTTGATACACATGACAATCTCAAGCGTAAAAAATGTAAGGGTTTTATTGATAGAATTGATATAGTGAATGACGAGATTATTATTTATGATTATAAAACGGGCAGTAAACCTAATAAAGAAGATTTGCAAATGCCTTTTTATGCTCTATGTTCGCAACATTTAGATATTTTGCAAGATTACAAAACTTATAATAAACAATATATATATATCCTCTTAAAAGAACTAAAAGACATTGCATTATCAAATGACATAATAAACCATGATAATATTTCTCAAAATATGCACAAAGTTTTTGCAATGAAAAAAGAAGATGAGATACAAAATGGGCAAGAGAAAATTCATGAAATTTTTACTACATTTGGACAAGCAAATATCATGACAGATGATATAAGAAAGTGTGATTCTTGCCCATATACAATTTTATGTGGTCGAGAATAATACTCTAAAATTCAAAGAAGTCAATGAAAAATATTTTTTAATATGAAAAGCAGAATTTTTCTTTTAAAAGAAGTATTTAAATTACAATAAGAGATTCGCAGATATTTTGTGGAGTGCTTATAATTTGGTCCAAAAAGTAAGTTTATATGGGATATGATTTTAAGGAGATTATATGAGGATTGCGATTATCCGTTTATCTGCACTAGGAGATATTATTATTGCCTCAAGTATGCTTGCTGGGTTAAAGTCGCTTGGTGATTATCACATTGAATGGTTTGTTGATGAGAGATTTGAGGGAATTTTAGAATCTTCTCCTTGCATCAATAAGATCCATAGTTTGCCTTTTAAAAAACTTTTAAAAGGTGTGGGTGGGATTTTAGAAATCCGACAATATTGCAAAAACTGCGGCGATTATGATATTGTGATTGATATGCAGGGACTAATGAAATCCGCATTGGTTGGAAAATGTCTCAATTCAAATGTGTTTGTTGGATTTTCAAAAAAAAGTGCAAGGGAGAAATGGGCAAGTTATTTTTATACCCACAAAGTAGAGATTCCTTATGATGAAAATATTTTACAACGTAATTTTAAAGTTTTGTTTGATTATTTTACAAAAGATACAAACTCAAATATAAATAGAAACAAGATATTAAATATGAAAAATCAGAGCTTAGGAATCAATTTTCATTTGCTTCATGATGATATTATCAAACAATTCAAAAAAGATTCTGTGAATATAAATTTACAAGATTCTGATAATACAACGAAATCATACAAATTTCTTTTTGTGCTTGAAGCATCTATACAAGAGAAAGTCTATCCAATTGAGAAATATGCAATTTTAGCCCATTCTTTACAAACTTTCTTACAACAATGCGAATTCTATTTAATATGGCATGATGACGAAGAAAATGCCAACAAACTCTATAATCTTTTAAGAAAAGATTCTCTCAAAGTACATAAATTACCAAAACTCAATTTTAACTCACTAAAATTTTGTATCACACAAATGGATTGTGTGTTTGGAGGTGATACGGGTGTTACACACTTGGCATGGGCTATGGGGGTAAGTTGTATCACTTTATATGGTAATTTAGATTCTACAAATGGGAAAAATATGCGCAATACTAAACTTGAACGCGTTTTACTTGGCAATCCCTATGTTGTTTCTAAAAGTAATAAGTTTGAAATAGCAAGTATTAATCCGCGTGAGATTTTTGAAAAATTTAAATATGAAATCTATGAAAATACTTCGCATGGGTAGACTTCAATTATTGTTTATTCAATAAATTGACCTCTCATTATTATAAAGACCAATGATAGAGAATCTAAAAACTTTTTCTCAAAGATGTTTAAAATATTACGAATCGTTTCCATAGAAACAAATACATAAAAGATTTGTATCCTTATAAGAATATAGGCTTGAGATTTACCTCCCAATTTCGTTATAATACAAAGCTTAATACATAAAAATAAAAAGGAAAAGCATGTTTGCAATATTGAGAACTTTTTTACTTCAAACAATGCAAAATATTCGAATCTATATAGATAAATTAATTCTTATCTCATGTATATTGGTAAGTGTTTGTATTATCGCTTTTCATTTAAGTTATGGCTTTGAGGATATAGGGGTACGTTTGCAAGAGATTCTCAATAAAGCAAAAAAGAGTGCATTAGAGCCAATTTTAGAATCTAGCAAATTATCGTCGTTACAAAAAAGTATGTTTGTAAAATCGGGCTTTACAATGAGTAAAGAACAACTTGAGTTGGGGAAGATTCTCTATTTTGATCCTCGTCTTAGCGGGGATAAACGACACTCATGCAATACTTGCCATAATCTCGCACTTGCTGGCACAAGCTATATTGACAATAGCAGTGCTAATCCACAAAAGCTTAATGCACCAACGCTTTATAATGCTATTTTTAATGATGTTGCATATTATAGGGGTGCGATTAGTCGTCTTGATAAAGCAGATAAAAATACTACAAATTTTTTAAGCAAAAATGTTCTTGCACGTGCAAGTTTGCATGCTCTTAGTGCAAGCAATGAGATGAATGCTAATGTCGATAAAATGATTGCTATGATTGCTAATTCTGATGAGTATATGGCATATTTTAAACGTGCTTTTGGCTCAAAGGTAAAAGTGAATGCAGATCTTATTTCTCAGAGTTTAGCTGGATTTATCATGTCTTTAAATACTTTTAGTCGATATGATGATTTTTTAATGGGAAATTTGCGTGCATTAAGTCTTGAAGAGGCACAGGGACTAGAATTATTTATTGATAAAGGTTGCGTGGCGTGTCATAATGGAATCAATCTTGGTGGAACGATGCAGCCTTTTGAGGTAATGAGAAAATATCAATTTAGTAATATTGGGGGTTTGCAAAGCGATGCCGACAAAATGCTTAAGGTATCAAGCTTACGCAATATTACATTAAGTGCACCATATTTTCATAATGGTGGTTTTGAAAAATTAGAAGATGCGATTAAAGAAATGGGGCAAATGCAGTTAGGAATAGATTTGAGCAACAAAGAAATCAAACAACTTATACTATTTTTAGAAACATTGCGTGGTAATCTTGATTCTATAAATTTACCAAATCTCCCTCGTATGTAAAATTGGGTTATAAAATAATTATTTTGTGTAGGTAAATGTTCTTTTTTGTATTTTTTGGCAGATATGCTGAACTTTTACTTAGGCTCAATAGTTTTATGTTGCTTTATTTTGGTATGTCTTTTCAAGGAGTAGATTATATTTTGTTTGTTAAATTTATTCTAGATTCTTAATTAGAATATTCATATTTCTTTGTATTGCATCATTGAATCAGATTTTATAATTTTAAAAATAAATCATCAGTCAAATATTTCATATAAAAATGTTTGTTATTTTGTCAGTTCAGAATATAATCTTTCTAATTGTTCTTTCTCACCAAGTAGGATAAGGCTCATATTTTCTTGTATAAATTCTCTATGTGTAATTTCTATGTGGTATTGTTGTGCTAGATATACAATCAAATTATATCGCGAAGCCTTTTCTTGTATGATAATTGTGGTAAGTTGTTTATATTCAATAATTATATTTTTTTCATTTGCTTTACAACAAGCATTGAGGATTGCTTGACTATAAGCACGTACAAGCCCCCCTACACCAAGCTTTGTCCCACCAAAATAACGCACACAAATACATAAAATATTAACCATCTCTTTCCCACGTAAAACCTCAAGCATAGGCACACCAGAACTCCCTTTTGGTTCACCATCGTCGCTACTACCCTCAATAATATGCCCATGCTGATTTAAGATTCGAAAAGCCTCAACAAAATGACATGCCTTTTTATGCTCATCGCGCAAAACCCGCAAGATAGAATCTTTTCGTTGTTTGAAAAAATTTGTTATATCGGAATTTTCCGTATTTTCGCATACATGTGACAAACATGAGTCCATGTTATAGAGATAGGCGAAAAATTTTGATCCTTTAACCTCATGTACCCCCAATGGATTATCACTTGTAGTTTTTTTTAAACAAAACATAACTTTATACAAACCCTTTTCCAACTCTACCAATATTTTGTATTGTAAAATTCAAACTTTCAGTATAAATACTATCATCAATAAACACTTCTTTTGCCTCAAGAATAAGAGTAGCTTGCGTCTCGCTAAAATGTAAAATATCGCGAAATTCACAAAAAAATGCTACTAATGTTCCATGCACCATAGGAGGAAAATCGGGAGATAGAGTTTCTAAGGGAATATTATATTTATCTGCCTCACCAATATTATAAGGTAGTTCGGTGCTTGTTTGTTGCATACATTCTAAAAATTGTGGTTGCACGGTTGAAATAGTGGCAACTTTTGTAAGTTTAGCATTTACAAGTGTATCTTTTGGTTCACCATTACTTTTATTCATAATATTAATACCAAAAATCACAGGTGTAGCACAAAGCGGTGAAAAGAAACTAAAAGGAGCAATATTTATAACTCCAGCACGGCTGATTGTGTTTACCCATGCAATAGGGCGGGGTGTGATAGAATTACTAAGAATCTTATAATTTGCAAGTGGAGTGGAATCTGAAAATGTAAGCAACATGAACTATCCTTTCATATCAATCTGTGAAATTTCCCATTTTGTAGATACATAAAATTTGCCAATTATTGCAAAATTACCAAAAATCGTTCTTAATAATATTATAAAAAATATTTATTCCGAATAATTTTTACAACAATTTTTATTTTCTTTGCTTCAATTATTTAAAATCTCTTGTAATATTAAAGAAAGCTTAAGGAACAATATTCAATACTTCCCTAAGATCTTTTTTATCAATACAATGTGTTGCATGTTGTTTAAGTATTTCTTTTGCACAAAATGCAATCTTTATATCCGCATAATGAAACATTGATAAATCATTCGCTCCATCGCCAATAGCAACACATTGTGATTTGTTTAAACCCAATACACCTTGTAAATTTTGCAACATATTACCTTTCGAATCACCAAACATCATTTCTCCGCCGACTTTACCCGTAAGTTTGGAATCTTTATGGTGCAAGATATTGCTAAAGGTTGCATTTAAACCAAGCGTGTCTTTAAAAGATTCTGTAACAATGCGAAATCCACCGCTAAAACATACAACAACATGTCCTCGATTCCGCAAGGTTTTCACACATTCAATAGCTCCGTTCATAAGATGAAAATCATTTTGAATGCTCTCTTGCACTAATGATAAGGGCATATCTTCTAAAAATGCAACGCGTTTAGTAAGACTCTCAAAAAAATCAAGTTTTCCCTCCATAGCTTCTTTTGTAATATAAGATACAGCAGACTCCACGCGATATCTTTTTGCCAAAATATCAATACTTTCACCATCCATAAGTGTAGAATCAAAATCAAAAACTACCAGCATCGTATTCCTTTCTATAAAATCTTATTTTTATAATAAATTATTTTGTATTTTATGAATTATTGTAAATTATATCTAGCGTTTTTAGAATATTCATCATAAATAATCCAATAATGTTTTTAAATTGCATTTGAATTGAGCAAAACTTCAAATTCTTTTAACAATTCACGCACTTCATTGATACCAATTTCCCAAAACTCTGCTTGATTTACATCAAAGCCAAATTGCAAAATTAAATCTCTTGGGCTTTTGCTCCCACCAGCACTTAAGAAATCAATATAAGTTTTAATAAATTTTTCCTTCTCTTCGCTCTTTTTATATAAACCAAAAAGAGCCAATACTAAAAGTTGACCATACGAATACGCATAGCAATAAAATGGTGAATGAATAAAATGAGGTATGTAACTCCACCAACGAGCATAATTCTTTGTTAGCTTAATGCTATTGCCAAACATTCTTTTATTCTCTTTTAACCAAATTTTATCAAAATCTTCTGTCTTTAATTCACCCTCAATACTATGAATTTCGCGTTCAAAATTTGTCATTACAATCTGGCGAAAAAGTGTTGAAAAAATATCTTCTATCTTTCCTGCATAAATATCAAGCAGCTCTTTTTTTCTTAATGTCTTTTTTAAAGAATCAAATAAAAGCATTTCAGCGAAAACAGAGGCTGTTTCTGCCGTAGTGAGTGGGGTATCGTGATTAAGTGTCCCTTGTATTTTACTTAATTCTTGATGAATAGCATGTCCAAATTCATGTGCAATCGTAAAAGCATCTCGTCTATTCCCGGTATAATTAAGCAACACATAAGGATGCGAACGAGGCACACTTCCATGACTGAATGCACCACCTCGTTTCGCTGGTTTTGGGTGAGAATCTACCCAACCTTCGGTAATTGCTTTATATGCAATCTCATAGAATCTTGGACTAAATTTTGCAAAAGATTCTAAAGTATTTGACAATGCTTCATGAAAACTTAATGAAATACCTTTTTTAGAAAAACCAAGTGGGGCATATCTATCATAATCTTTTAATTTATATTTTAGAATTTGTCCTTTTACATTATAATATCCATGCACCAAATCCATATTCTCATTAACACATGTTATCATGCTATCAACACTTTCTTGTGTGGTTTGATTTGCAATATGGCGGAAAGACTCTGGCTTTTCATATCCACGAAGCTTTTGCATAATAGCAACATTTTTTCTTACCATGTTTAAGACATAGGTAAGTAAATGCGAATGTTTTTTTAAGCCTTGTGTAAAATTTTTCTGTGCTTTTTTGCGTGTTTTTCTGTGTTGTGCATGTAAAAGTGCCAAGATCTCTTCTTCACTAATTTTTTGTTTATTACCTTTTGTATTACGCCATACACCCTTAAAACGCATATTTGCTAAACTTTCATCAAAAAGCCTTGAGAACGCATCAACACCAACAGGAGAAAGATTAAGAACCACTTGTTCTTCTTGTAAGCTTAGTTTATATTTCTTATTCTCTTTGAGATTTTCTAAAAAGAATGTATATTTTTTACTATTTTTAATAAAATCTTGCATTTTTTTAGAATCTAAATTCGCAAATTCTAGTTCAAAAAACATAATTTTTGCATATAGATTGTTACATTTTATTTCATAATCAGCATAGAGTCCCCCATAATTTTTACTATCAACCGCAAATTGTAAAAAAACATAAGTCATTACTGCACCTAAATCTTCGCAAAGATTCTCATATTCTTCTAGTGCTTTTTCAAAATCTTTAGATTCTAAGCTTGATAATTTCTCTTTGTATGTTTTTTCAAAAGTATCAAACTTAGAATCTAATCCACTATAAAACTTTTCCAAATCCTCATTATTTTTAAAGAGCGAATCTAAATTAAAATGAAGTTCTGAAAAATCCATTTTTTTATCTTTTTTAAGAATTTTTGCAAGAGATTGAATATTCTTTTGCTTCTTTGTTGTATCTTTAACATGAGAGACATCATTTGCTACTTTGCTTATCTTATCTTTACTATTTTCCTGACTTTGCATAGCCTCATATTCCTTTCTAACCTCTTTGGCACTTGCAGACTGAGGTATTTGTGTTTCCTTTTTCTTTCCAGCAGTTTGTGATTTTTTGACTGATTTTCCGCTATTATTACTCACATTGTTTGTGATTTTTTGAGATACTTCACTCATTGGCACTTCCTTACAAAAAGAACTATAACATATATTATAATATGATAAAGTTGTAATTTAGCTTAAAAGGGTAATTATGTTTGTTGCTTATGATGATAAAGATTTATCAGATTCTAATTTAAAACTAAAATTTCATACAAAATTTTTAGCTTTTATTTTTTCAGTTGGATTAAGTATTGTGTTTTTTGTAGCTTATCTTTCATTAAAGGGTCTAAAAAGTGATTTTGATAATAGTTTCCCCGAATCACTGAATGAAATTAATCTCTTAAATGAGTTTCAAACTCAATATATGCTTGAAACAATCAACATTTTACAAAATCCAGTATCCATAAATCCGCGTACCAAAAGTCTCTATTTATGGGAACTTTATAGTAATCATATACATTTAGCACAGAGACAAAATATCTTTATGTTTTTACGTGAATTATATCAAAATCTTTTTCTCACTTATGAGGTTGCAAAAATTAAACAATTAAATGCACAAAAGCAACAGCTTATAGAATATCTTGATTACATCATTATGCGAGGTTCTCCAGAAGCCCAAAATACTCAAAATTCACTTTTGCAACATTCACGAATTATCAATGAAATGAGTTCTAAAATTATCAATACACAAGTAGCCATTCATGTGGCAGAAAAAAAGACAACCGATACTTTCCATATAGTTACAGTTGGTATGCTATCAACAGTAACTTTTGCAGTATTTGGAATCGTAGTAAGTCTTAGTGCTACTATACTTACTTTTATACAACGATTTAATATTTATCTAAAAAAGCTTTTTGATAATGCTACAAGAGAACTTTCTATGCTCAATTCACATTTACAAGAAGAAATAAATAAGCAAGTAAAAATTATGCAAGAAAAAGATAAACTTCTTTATACACAATCCAAACTTGCTTCAATGGGAGAAATGATACAAAATATAGCACATCAATGGCGGCAACCTCTTAATTCTCTTATTCTTGTTATCCAGTCTATTAAAAGTAAATTTGAACGAGAAACGCTTACACCAGAAATTATGAAAGAGCAAACAAAACTCGCAATGAAAATTGCACAAAATATGAGCAATACGATTGATAATTTTCGAAGCTTCTTCCATTTAGAAACGAAATTTGAAGTATTTAATATATTTAATACAATCAACCATGCTATAGTTCTCAATAAACCAATTTTTGATTCATTAGATATTCGAGTAAATTTGGAATGTGATAAGACGATGGAATTCTTTGGGAGTAAAAATATGTTAATACAAGTCCTGCTTGTATTATTGAGTAATTCTAAAGATGCATTAAGCGAGCAGCGTATTACACGCCCTCAATGCTTCATTAAAGTCGAAAAAGAAGAAGAGTATATTGTTATTCATTATTATGACAATGGTGGAGGAATCCATGATAATGTTCTTGATAAAATTTTTGAACCATATTTTACAACTAAGCATAAGAGTCTGGGAACAGGCGTGGGGTTGTATATGGCACGAGAACTCCTTATGAATCATTTTAGAGGAGAGATTCTAGTAGATAACTATGAATTTTTTATTGATAAAGATTATTGCAAGGGAGCATTATTTGTGCTAAAATTACAAATTACACAAGAAATCTTATTGAGGGAAAAAAGTGGGGAATTTGGAATATCTTAAGAATATGACAATTCTTTTTGTTGAAGATGAACGAGAATCTCGTGAAATATTATCGGGGATTCTTATGGATTATGCAGGGGAGGTCATTGTAAAGAACAATGGTGTTGACGCACTTAGAGCTTTTTCTCAAGTAAAAATTGACTTAATTGTTTCTGATATTTTAATGCCAAAAATGGATGGTATAGCTTTTGCAAGAGCAATTCGTAGTGGAGAAAATGATCCATCTGTGCCAATTATTCTTACAACTGCATTCACAGATACACAATATTTGCTTGATTCTATACAATTAAAAGTCGATGGATATGTGTTAAAACCCATTGATTTTGATGATCTTTTGGAAACAATACAAAAAGCTTTGTTACCTAGAATGCAAACTCAAGAATTACAGCTAAAAAATCGTTTATTGCGAACCTTAAGTGCGTTTTATGGAGGGAAAAAGATTGAGCTTATTCAATATTTAATTGAGCATTGCAATAGTGAATGTATATTTTACGGAAGCCATGATGATATAGCTAAGAAACTTAACATGAGTCGCCAAACAATCGCTAAAGCTTTCCAGGAATTGGTTGATTTTGGTTTATTGACAAAAGTAAGGAATAAAACATATCGTTTAAATGAATATAAATAATCATGGAGTAAGAGCATGTTAAAAGATTTATGTGTAAAGGGGTTGTATGGCTAAAAAATGGACTTATAAAAAAATCAATAACGCACAAGAACAATATAAGAGTGTAATATTTTTCTGTATTGTATTTGCTATACCTCTCCATAGTATAACACAACAGCACCAACAAAAATCAGAAAATATTGAAGATTCTCTATCATCCACCAAGCAATCTCAATCTTTGCCAACCATAAAAGATAAAAGCAATATTACAGAATCACAAAAAAAAGGAAAAAATAAACAAGAAGAACAATCTACCACGCAAGACCAAACAACACAAGATTTCTCAAAAAGAAGAATTCTTTATGCACATAATGGTTTTGAAGTTCCTGTGCCTTTTTTCTATGTTCAGGCAGGAATCGGTATGACTTTTACCTCTAAGTTAGCACGTATTGATCCAACAATCACAAGCGATATATTGCCTACCTTTGGCATTGCTCTAGGTTTTAATCAACAATTTAATCTACCAAATGTTTATGCAGGAATAAAATTACAAATCAATTATGAAGTTGCTCTGCATTCGCTTGGAGAAAACACGCGATTCTATAAAAATTCTGGCTTACAATTTACTGGTTATATTGGTTTTTATCGATTTTTACCTTATGTTGGATTTGTATATGAAATCATGGAGGGAGGTAAAACCATTCTACCATCATTTAATCTTGATGGTAGATATACCTCGTATGGACCTGGTGTTGTGTGGGGGCTAAATGTTGTCTTTACTAAACATAATGCAATTGATTTATCTGTGCGTCATTCTCAAATTTATGAATTTCAACCAAGAGTAATACTTAATTATGAACTAAGATTCTAAAATCATAAATAGCATGACACTTTTTAAGTTTTCAAGTATATTTTTTGCATTATTAAAAAATATACTTATATCCAATCTGTGTGCGTATAGGTGAATACATTATACCAAATGGTTTATCAAATGCCTCAATACTCCAAGTGATAATTGGGATTTGCACACCAATATCAATACGATTGTGTTCACCTAATCCAAAGCTTAACCCTGTGCGACCAAGAATTGGTATCTCTCCTTTTAATGCAGGATTAATTAAAGCTTGAAAACTGCTACCAACACCAACATAGAATCCCATTGAAAATCTATCACTTTTAAGGAAATTTAGTAGGAAATCCACCCCCAAATTAATTTCTGCGGTTTCAAATGCACTTGTATATCCCACACCAACAAACCACCTAAATCCCACATAATTATAAATGTGTTCTGTCCCCACATCTAATCCAGCATAGAAATTGTGATCTTGTATCGCACTAAATGCACTACTACCCAAAACCCCATTATTCCCACGCAATACAGATTCAAATTTACCCATATCATAACCGGCTTGTATCCCAACAAATACCCTTGCTGATGCAATGGTAGAACTTAACAATACAATACTTGCCATAATTGATATTTTTTTCATATTATTCCTTATTAATAATTTGGACGAATAAAGCTTTCCACCCATTCAATCAGCTGGAATTATATCATAAATAATTTTATATTTATTTTTGTGTGCAATGTTTTTCTATAAAGTAAATCTAAAATGATACCCGTGATTCTATTCTAATACTACCAAGCTTGTAAAATTTATTTTTAAATTAAAACGAATATAGGATAAATCTTTGCAACTTAATTTTTCAAACTTAGCACTTATTGTTTTGTTACCGCAAAAATAATATCATCTGCAGAAAGTCCATATTTAATTTGAAACTCGTCTTTAAAGGCTTCCATTATTTTTTCTTCAATAACATTAAATCCAGAATCCTTTAATCTTTTAACAAAATCATTTTTTTCATATAATCTTACATGATCTTCTTGTCCAAAAGCCTTTTCTCTTTCTTCTGGTGCTGTAATTGTAAAATCCTCAAATGTAGTTGTGAGTTCTGTTTTGTCAAATGGATGAATTTTGCCAAATGGAACTTGTAAAATAGCTATACCTTGTGGATGCAATACGCGGAATAACTCAGTCATAGCTTTGCTATCATCTTCAATATGTTCGAGGACATGTGAGCAAAAAATAATATCAAAGGTATTATCATCAAAAGTAATATTTGTTATATCTTGAACACACATAGCTTTTTCTGGCTCAATATCACAGCTAATATATTCTATATTCTTAAACATTTTAAAAATGCTGGTTATAGATTTCTCTGGGGCAAAGTGTAGGACTTTTATAGATTTACTTGCAAAAAGATTAATTTTACTCAAAAGATAAAAGTAAGATAAACGGTGTCGCTCAAGGCTTCCGCATTTTGGACATAGGGCATCTCTTGCTATAAGACCAAACATTGCAAATTTATTACCGCTCCAATTGCATATAGGACATAAAACATTTTCATTTATTAGATCTTTTTTATAAAAAGTTATACCAAAAATTTTATAGATCAATTGTGATGTGAAGTTCCCCCCCCCCCCCCATAATATATTTTAGACTTATATTTTGTTGAAGTTCGTGTTGTGTCATGATTATTCCTTATACAGATTTTAATGAGGATTTATACCGTATTATACTAAAAATATAAGGTAAATCAGTTAGAAGTATCGCAATATATTGTGTAAGTTGTAATGCAAAATGCTTTAATTGCAATATGCAAACATTTTCATTAAGAAAATATATACCCAAATTGCTTTGTATGAGGTGAATATTACATAAAAATCTAATTAGAAATCTCAAATTAAATTTCTTATTTATTCCAAAATTACTAAAAACTTGTTACTCGTAATCCCACACCAATCCTTTGAGAAAGTATATTATATTCATATAAACTATCTCCATAACCATAGAAATACTGTCCATATAAAGACACATAGCGATTGAGAGCAAAAGCATAACCTAAACGCATAGAGCCATGATATTTTGTATAATCAGAAATAATTGGTGATATGTGTAATTCTACCAAATGCCGTTTATAACGATAATAGAGTTTTGTATTTGCATAGCCCATGTATTCGGGTAAATCCAAGTTATCCCTTCGTTTTGGAATATATGGCCAAACACTAAGATGGATTCCAAAAATATGAGATTTATAATCAGCTTCCCAAATTATATCAAAGAGTATTCTATTGCCAGCACTCCTAGAGCGACATTCGCTTGGAATGTAGGTTGGGCTAGTTCTTACACATTCATCTCCACCAATACCATTGCTAAAATGAATAAAACCAATTCTTAATTCTTTAATTTTTCCACCAAAAAGTTTCCAATCACCCGGATAAGAATAAAATATTGATGGTTTGTAGTTTGTATCGCGAACAGGATTTGAATATCGATTGTTAAATTGCTGAAACCACATTTGTTGTGTGTAAGCAAAGAAAATTGTTCCCTTACTCCATAAAGCTCCCCTCCATAGAGGGACACGAAAACTCATTTGAAACTTCAATTCACTTGGGATATTATTTCCATAGATTCCATGAGGTGGCAAACTATATTGGTAGATAAAATATGTCCCCTCATGTTCTAGTAATTGCATATAATATTGATAAGATTTTTCTGCAATTTGTGCTCTTTGTTTATAAAGTTCTGTATCAAAAAAATGCTTTTTTGTTTTTGTCCAAAAACTTTCTTTTTTCTGTGAAATAACTGATGTGGAGTTTGTTAGATCTACATCAGAATCTCTATGAGTAGCAAACACTAGAGGATGCAACATTTTTGGGTTATGGATGGCATAGATATTCTTGAAAATTTGATTAGGCGAAGTTTTAGTATTAAATAAGTGCAAATCTAACTCAACATTATTATAATTTTGTATTATTGTATCATTTTTATTCTCTTTTATATGTGCGAAACATATTGCATGGAAGAAGAATATAATCAGAATAAATAATATTTTGTTTAAAAATCTTTTTGTAACATCTTTAGCCCATAATGTTTTAGTATTTTTTATTTTTACATAACTTTCATACAATATTAAATAAGTATATAAAAACTTACCCTTACCCATAACCTATTCTCCAAAAAAGAGTATTATATACTATAAAATATAAAATTGTAATAAAAATACATTTTTCACATCTTTTATATTAAAATCCATGCACATAGATTTTTGTCTTAATCTTTTTACATAATATTCAGTCAAAATTTTACAAGAGATTACCTAAATTTCATGAGAGATTTTTTTACATTTGAGCTTACAATTAAGGTTTTTTAGTAATGAAAAATGGTTTTTTACCAAAGATAGTATTTATGAAAGAAAAATTACTATTCCATTTTTATCATAAACGATTGTCTATTTCGTAATAGATAATAACAATTATTCAACGGTTACACTTTTAGCAAGGTTGCGTGGCATATCTACATCACGGTTAAGTCTCACAGCAATCTCTAAAGCAAGAAGTTGTAAAATTACCATCATTGCAAAAAATTCTTCCATATAGCTTTGATAATTTGGAATCTTTACTACATCATCAGCCAAATCAAAGTCAAGTGGTGTAATGGCACAAATAGTAGAATCTCTTGCAATAATTTCTTCCACATTACTTTTATTTTTGTTATATAGAAGATTTTTTGGCATAAGAGCAAGAGTAAAAAGTTCGCTATCAGCAAGTGCGATTGGTCCGTGTTTCATTTCTCCACTTGGATAACCCTCTGCATGTAAATAGCTAATCTCTTTGAGTTTTAATGCACCTTCTAAAGCCAAAGGATAAAAAATATCTCGTCCGATAAAGAAAAAACCATGTCCATGCAAATACCTGCGTGAAAGTCGCTTGATTTTATCATGTATTTGTGCTTGAACTTTTGTAGCTTTTTGTGCATTAAGCATTGCTTTAATTTCACTTTTTATTCCAATTTCATTAATTCTTTTGCGTTTAATGCCGAGTAAAACAGAAAAAATCCACAATACCATTACTTGAGTTGCAAATGCTTTTGTGCTAGCAACGCCTTTTTCTATTCCTGCACGCGTGAGGAGGGAATAATCAGCTAAACGCACCATAGCACTATTATCTACATTACAAATTGCAAGTGTTATCAATCCTTCATCTTTTGCAAGTTTAAGTGCTTGAAGTGTATCTGCTGTTTCTCCGCTTTGTGAAATCGCAATGAAAAGTTCATCTTTTTCTAGCACGGGTTTTGCATAACGAAATTCACTTGCAATATGAGTCGTAACACGCACCCTTGCTTTTCTTTCAATAAGATATTTACCAACAAGTGCACTATGATGGCTTGTCCCGCATGCACAAATTGCTATGCTCCTAAATCTTTCAAAAAAGTCAGAATCTAATTCATCAAGTATAATACCATCTTCACTTACTCTTCCCATCATCGTTTCAAGTAAGATGCTTTCTTGTTCATAAATTTCTTTTTCCATAAAAAACCGATAACCTTCTTTTTGTGCTGATATTTTATTTGCATAAAAAGGTTGTATATTGTGGAGATTCTGGAATCCATACATGTCAATTTCACCACAATTACCATCTTGCAAATACACAACTTTATCTACAAGACCAATAAGTGCTGCATCACTACTTGCAAAAAATATTGCACCACCTTTGTGTTCATCATGTTGTTTGGAACAAACCCCTATCATCAATGGTGAATGTTGTTTGGCATAAAAAATTTTATTTGGCTCAAGCTTTGTGATGAGTAAAATGGCATAGCTTCCAATAAGTCGTTGTATAGTCTTTGAAAAGGCTTCTTGTGCTGTGTAATTTTTTGCATAAGATTCAAACAAATGCACAATAACTTCCGTGTCTGTTTGGCTTGAGAAAACAACTCCTTGAGATTCTAATTCTTGTTTTAATTCTTTGTAGTTTTCGATGATCCCATTATGCACAAGTGCACTTTGTGTTCCTATGTGTGGATGAGCATTAATCTCTGTTGGACTACCATGTGTAGCCCATCTTGTATGCCCTATGGCTAAACCATATCCGCAGAAAACCTCATCATGAAGTTTAGCATTTATGATCGTAGATTCTAAGTTTGTAAGTTTGCCAACCGCACGAAAAACCTTTAAATCATCATTTTGTAATATTGCCATTCCTGCACTATCATATCCACGATATTCAAGTTCTCTTAAGCCATTAATGATAGTTTCTTTTTTATTTTGATTCCCAATATAACCTATTATTCCACACATTTTAACCTCTCAACAATCTTATTTTGTGATGATATATTTGATTTTTACAAGAATTGAAATAAGATTCTAGCAAAATAATATGAATACTTAAAGATTGTTCATGTTTGCAAAAAAACTTAATTCCATATGATTGGAGAAATAATTTTAGAATCTTTATTCCTTTAATTTTTTGATAAAAATAAGAATTTCTAAAAATTTAATGGCTATAATGTGTGTAAAGAATTTTGATTATTAAAGGGTTGTTATGAATAAGATAAGAGAGCAAGTTATGTTAAAATTTTGTAAATTACACAAAGATGCAATTATTCCAACATTTGGGAGTGAAGAGGCTGCGGGATTTGATTTTTATGCTCTAGAATCTTATAAGATACCTGCTGGTCAAAGTGCATTCATTCGCACGGGACTTTGCATGGAGATTGAAGCTGGATATGAAATACAAGTGCGTTCGCGGAGCGGTTTAGCATTGAAGCACAGAATTATGGTGCTTAATTCACCTGGAACAGTTGATAGTGATTATAGAGGAGAACTTATGGTTATTTTAGCGAATTTTGGAGATGATTTTGAAATTAAACAAGGCGATAGAATTGCACAAGGAATTGTGCAAAAACTTCCACAAGTAAAGATTGTTGAGGTTGAGGCGGTAAACACAACCAAACGAGGGATTGGTGGGTTTGGTAGCACAGGAATCTAGAATGATAGATGCGAAACGATATTGTGATGAGTTGCCACAAGATAAAACTTCTTGTATATAGAAGCTTGTGAGCTGGCTCACAACGAGATTTCGCATAACATAACATAGAATCTAAGCACTTTTACAAACTTTAAAGCAAAGTAATTGAGTATTAAACTTCTAAATTTCTTTCATGGCGATTGTATCAAGTTCTTTTAAAATCTCAATCAATGATTTTAACTTCTTTAATTCAATCATATTTGGACCATCGCTTAGAGATTCTGCTGGATTAAAATGTGTTTCCATAAAATATCCATCAACCCCAACGCTTGCGGCAGCACGTGCAAGATAAGGGACAAAGCTAGAATCCCCACCACTTTTACCTGCTAATCCACCGGGCATTTGCACACTATGTGTCGCATCAAAAATAACCGGAGCAAATTTCCTCATAATAACAAGCGAACGCATATCAACTATGAGATTTCCATAGCCAAATGTGCTACCTCTTTCTGTGAGCCAAATCCCATATTTTTGACTAAGTAAGTTTGGATTTTTATTAAATTCAGAATCTGTTATATCTGGATTTCGTGTTTTTATAACTTTTAGAATACTATACTTCATATCATTAGGATTCATAAATTGCCCTTTTTTGATATTTATCTTTGCATTTGTTTTTGCACTTGCAACAATAAGGTCTGTTTGCCTACATAAGAATGCTGGAATTTGAATTACATCAACGACTTCTGCCAAAGCTGTCGCTTGAGAACTCTCATGAATATCAGTAATTATTTTGTAACCAAAATCTTTTTTTACACTCTCAAGCAAACGCAACCCTTCATCTAATCCAGGTCCTCGATAGCTTTCTAAACTTGTGCGATTTGCTTTATCAAAACTCGCCTTAAAATAAAAATCAATTTCTGAATCTTGACTAGCAAACTCAAGTTCTTTTGCAATTTTATAGAGATTCTCTTTATTTTCTATTACACATGGACCACTAAAAAGTATCATGATTATTCCTTGATTTTCAAATTTTAATTTCAATTATAAATTAGAAAAGTGTATCAATGTGTAATAATAAGGCTTTTTGACATATTTTGATTTCTAAATTAGTATTTTAGCTTTATCTATTGCTACATTATCATATTTTATTACCTCAAAACATAGAGATTCTACAAAATTCTAGTCTTTTATTATTTTGGAATCTCTTTTTGTTTAGATTTTTCCATTTGAGAAAATTTTTGATAATATATCACATAAGAAATTTGAAATATTTTGAGTTTTATTCAAAATTTTCATAAATGATAATTAGCGATTTGTATGATATGGAAGTAAAAGCTACCATAAAACTTTTCGAATAAATGAAGAATCTAAAGTTATTCATTATAATTCTGTAATGTTTGTGTAATTTAAAATTCTTATAATAAAGATTCTATGCGTCAATTAGAATAATTACAAATCATAATTCTTATAAAATTTTTGAATTTGTATATAGCATAAAAAGAAAAAAAAATGATTCATATAAAAGATTCTCGATATAATAAAACAACAAAAAGAGTATCCTTAAATGTCATGCGTTGGCGTGTATTTTATGCACATAAAATTGCTCGATATTGTTTATTTTTCTTTCTTTTTTGTTTCATATTAAGTATTTTTGCTCCATTTTTAGCAAATGAAAAACCTATTCTGATATATAAAGATTCTAGATTTTATTTTCCGATATTTAAAGATTATGCAGAGAGTGAGTTTGGTGGTGACTTTGATACCTTACCTGATTATAGAGATCCTTTTGTAAAACAGCTTTTCACAAATGATTTTATCATTTATCCTTTTATAGAATATGCCCCAGATAGTGTAGATTGGGAGCTTAATGGTATTCCACCAACTCCGCCTGATAAAAAACATATCTTAGGTACAGATGATCAAGGACGCGATGTTGCGGCACGACTTATTTATGGATTGCGAACTTCTCTTTTATTTGGTTTAATATTAAGTGTGTTTAGTGTGATTATTGGCGTATGTATCGGTGGCATACAAGGATATTATGGTGGTTTGGTAGATTTATTCGGGCAGAGAATCTTAGAAATTTGGAATGGGATTCCAACACTTTTTTTGATTATTATTGTTTCAAGCTTTATATTGCCATCATTTTGGATTATTTTAGGCATTGTGCTTTTATTTAGTTGGACTGGTATTGTCGGTATCGTGCGTGCAGAGTTCTTGAGGGCGAGGACACAAGATTATGTAAAAGCTTCAAAAGCATTGGGATTTAGTGATTTAAGGATTATGTTTGTGCATATTTTACCAAATGCACTTGTGGCGACTATAACCTATATCCCATTTATCGTGATTGGAAGCATTACGACATTAGCAACATTAGATTTTTTAGGATTTGGTATGCCACTTGGAAGTGCTAGTCTTGGTGAGTTATTGCAACAAGGTAAAAATAATATCCAATCGCCACATTTAGGAATCATTGGCTTTGTAACCATGTCTCTTGTATTATCATCTCTTGTGTTTATCGGCGAAGGTGTGCGAGAAGCATTTGGGAAAAAACCAAGGTTGTGAGAGACCGCCTTGTGTAAAAATAGTGTAATAAATTTGTTTTAGAGCCATAAAAAACTTATAGTATTTTTTTGCGATACTATTTAAGGTTTTTCAAAATCTTAAAACTGACTCAAACATTATTCAAATATCTTAATTATTTCTGTGATAAGAGTATTTTATCTTTTGTGTAATTTCTTTTTTATGAATCTTATCATATCGCGAGGAAACATACGGCATGATATAAGTGTGTTGATGGATTGTGCTATTTTTGGGTATTTAAATAAATGTGCATATTCATTTTTTTTGTTTTGCCATTGTTTTTGCAAAATGAGAATCTCATCAAAGTATAGTGCAAATTTTATACCATAATGTTGTCTCACAAATTCTCTAAACACAGATAAATCAGGATTTGATGGTATATAAACCCATGGAAAACTAAGCAACCTAAAATATTCTTCTAATTTCCTCTCATCGTAATCATGAAGAATGCAAGAGCCAATATTTTGAAACATCGATTTATAATTAGCATATGGATCTGGAATTATTTTGAGTCCATTAAGTGCAAGAAATAATAACAAACAGATATTTGCTTGTTTGGTTTGTAAAGAACAATGATAACCTAAATCATGTAATATGATGGTAGCATTCTTGCTTAGATATGGTAACACCATTAAGAAATCCATAGCCTCGCCGGGTGCGGAATGAACTGTATCAATGATGCAAAAATCTATATCTTTACCAATCTTTTGGATATGATTAACAATAAATCCACCTGTATAAAGATGCCATTTATCTTTTAGGTGGGGAGCTAAATTTTCAACCAAGAAGCCACTGTTTCTATATTGCGGGGGGGGGGGGGGTAATTATATCACGGTAGTATTTTGTATTATAATCACAGGAATGAAGCTCTATATTATCTATTTGGTTTGTTTTGTCTAAGTAATCTAAAATTATTACACTATTTGCCCCTGCTGCAATTCCTACTTCAAGGATTTTCTTTGGCTTACTAGATTCTAAAGTTTGGACAAGAAACTCCCTCTCCTCCATAGTCATCTCTGAATACTTCTCTATTATTTCGTTTTGTATCATAAACTCATCTTTTAAATAATTTTGATATTAAATTAAACAAAAAATATTCCATAATACTTACCTGCAATCCCAAATTTCTTAAAATATTTTAAGAAATTTTTTAATTTATAGTTTTATTCTTAAAACTCTTACAAATTCTATAACACTTAAATAAAAAACTAAAAGGATTTTGCACAAAAGCTTCACCTAATTTATAAAATAATTTCCCTTTAATTTTTAAAGCTTCTTCATAATCGGGATATTGTTCTAATGGTTTAAGTTGTAGTTCAGGTCTAAATGTAATCATGGCCTTATATACTTTTCGTTCAAATCTATATTTTCTTATAAGGCGAATCAAAGTAAAAGGTAGTTTTAGCAGTTTAAAAGGATTTTTAGCCTTCATGAGTGCATTGCCAAGCCTATATTCAAGTTTATTTTGAATAATATTACAAGCACTATTTTGCATTAGTTGTTTATAATCTTTATAAGAATATTTTAAAATGATTTGCAAGCATTTGTAATTCATTAGATTATATATGTAATCAGAATCTACATCGTTCAGTCCCAAGTCTTTCGCTATATATTTATTTATGGCTTTATATATAATCTTCTGTGATTTGTCATCTTGATTCACAGATAAATGCCAGAGACAAAAATCTAGAGCAAAATTAGTAAAGCTTTGTGAAACTAGACTGTAGCCGACCCCCCCCCCCCAACCCCCCCCACACCTCCCCCCCACCCCCCCCCCCCCCCCCCCCCCCACCCCCCCCTCCCCCCTCCCCCCTACACCAACCTACACAACCCCTCACCCCGCACAGACAACCCATTCAACCATCCTAGCACATGCGACTTCACTAATAATCGCATCATCCATACCAATTT